>JAJZRJ010000027.1 GCA_021802775.1 Deltaproteobacteria bacterium | reverse complement strand
TTCTGGTACCGGATCGGTACTCGGCGCAGCAAGGCGCGAATAAGAAAAGGCAACCTTTCACAAGGTGCTTAAGAGTTAAGAGAAGGTCTTTTGATAAACGGTATTGACAGATGGCCACATAAGAAAAGGGGCTGCTGCAATCAGTGGGCAGTGGGCGCTTGGTTGAGGCCGACGATTGAGACAGACTGATGCCGGGTCCTGTTTTTCCGCCAAGAATTGATTCGGCCCGAGTCGGCTAACTTATGGTATATTAGTAAAGGGTAAGTCCCCGAACTTGCCTGTCGCATTAATGGAGTGTTGAGCGGCTTATTCATGGTCTTGCAGGGCCGGAAGCAGCTTTCTGGCGGAACGAACATCAAAAGAAACGCACCCACACGGAGGAGCCAAATGAAAATGTCCCATCTGTTTGTTACGCTTTTTCTCGTTATGCTGCTGGGTTCTTTTCTGGGTTGTGCATCGACGGCAAGACAAGAGGGAACCGGAGAGTATTTTGACGATTCCGTTATTACCACCAAAGTGAAGGCGGCAATTTTCAACGATGCTTCGCTGAAATCGAGCGAGATCAACGTCGAAACTTTCAAGGGCGTGGTTCAGTTGAGCGGCTTTGTTAATTCTCAGGCCGACATTGACAGAGCGGTCGACGTTGCGCGTGGCGTCCGGGGGGTGACATCGGTCAAGAATGCCATGCGATTAAAGGGGAGGCAGTAAATCGTCTGGTTTGGCGCCATCTTTCGGGGTACTCCCCGGAGAATTGCTGCTCCGGGGAGCCAAGATGGTACATATGACAAGCCGATGTTCCGTGGCCTCTACTTGAGACAGAAGGAGGCTCCAGAAATGGGGGAGGCATTGGGCGAGCGATGTTCCGCTCCGTAATTTCCGGTTTCACCAACCAACACAAGGAGGAGCAGCAGATGTTGTGGACGATTGCTGTAATCATGATAATTCTCTGGGTGCTTGGCTTGATCAGCAGCCACACAATGGGAGGATTCATTCATCTACTCCTGGTGATTGCCATTATCGTTGTGTTGCTCAACCTTATTCAAGGGCGGCGTCGCGGGTAGCCCCTTGCGGGATAGTGGATAAATTGGTTAGGCGCTCTGCTGACCGTGGTGGCGAGCGCTGGGGCTCTACCGGTAAACCAAGGAGGCTTGTCATGAACGAATATAAACGCATTCTGGTTGTTAGCAGAATGATCCAGTCATCCAGAAAAGCCATTCAATACGGTGTTTCACTGGCCCGAGCATATGGGGCGGAACTTTATGTGATCCATTCTATTTACAATCCCTTCGGTTTGAGGGGATGGAGCATGGGGACTTTGTCCCTTGAAAAAGAGTATGAGAATATTCTGCTGGATGCCAGACGCATGCTGTCCGAACTTGTCGAATCCGAGAAAACAAAAGGCATGTCCATACGGGAACTGGTCCGGGAAGGAGAACCCACCGAGGAGATTCTGAAAACCATAGAAGAAGAAAAAATTGACCTTCTGGTTATGCTTGCCCACGAAGAGGGCTACCTGGAAGATCTTTTTTTTAATCGCAGCAACGACGAATTGGTCAGAAAGATGCCCTGTTCGATAATGCTGGTAAAAAAAGAACCTGAACGGAAAGAATCTGCAACGAATTAAATGAATTTTGGGGTTACAGGTTCATCAGAAGGCGGAAGGTTGATCCGTTTCTCCCGCTACACCGACTCCACCGACTTCACCTCCGGCACCTCGCTCTTGAGGAAGCGTTCGATGCCGTTTTTGACCGTGGCGTCGGACATGGGGCAGCCCTTGCATACGCCGGTGAGTTGGACCTTCACGATCCCTTCGGCAGTGACATCGACCAGTACCACGTCGCCGCCGTCCTGCTGTAATGTGGGCCGCACCTTTTCCAGTGCCGCCTGCACCTTGTCGCGCATCGGAAACTCCTTGATGAAGGAATCGGTTACGTCGTCTCGTTTGCCAACTGTAGCACAGCGTTTCTGTTCCGGCAACCGTTGCCCGCAGCGGACTTTGCTTGACAAGCAGGCCGGCGTTCAGCCAGAATGAAAGCTGCCTGGTGCTGGAACCGCGCATTTTGCGGCCTTGGCCGACAACAGGTGCCAGTCTGTTTACTTTTTCTTTTCCAATTGCCCCAGGAAAAGTAGAATACCAGGAAATCGCGGGCGGCGTTGCCCGGCAACCAATCGAGGGGGAGCCATCATGGCCCATGCGCACGGCTATCAGACCGGAATTCTGCTGGAATCAGGCACCAACGAGCTGGAGATCATCACCCTCTACCTGCAATGGCTTGATCCGGTGACCAAGGCGGTGAATCGCACCGCCTACGGCATCAACGCCGCCAAGATCCGCGAACTGGTGGCCATGCCGACCAACCTCACCGGGATGCCGGAAAGCCATTCCTCCATGCGGGGGGTCTTCCTGCTCCGTAACCGCACCATCCCCCTCATTGACCTCTGCCACTGGTTCCAGTACGAGCCGGACCTCTCGCCCGAGGCGCAGGCCAAATGGGTGGTGGTGGTTACCGAGATCAACGGCAAGCTCTTCAGCTTCATCACCCACGGCGTGGACAAGGTCTATCGCGTTTCGTGGGACCGGATCCTGCCACCGCCCGATATGATCGCCTACCATAGCAGTCTCACCGGCGTCTGTCTGGTGGATGGCCAGATTATCCAGATGGTGGATTTCGAGAAGATCTGCGCCGACATCGATCCCGCCATGGCCATCGATGCCGAGGCCCATGCCATCATCCAACAGGCCACCGCGGCCCAGGCCGCCAAGTCGGTGGTGATTGCCGACGACTCCTCGGTAATTCGCGAGCAGATCACCCGCACCCTGGAAAAGGGGGGGTATCAGGTGATTGCCCATCACGATGGCCAGGCCGCCTGGGATTACCTGGAGGAGACCCGGCAGGCCGGCGACCTCGACCGCAAGGTGCTGGCAGTGATTGCCGATATCGAGATGCCGCGCATGGATGGCCATCATCTCTGCCTCCGTATCAAAGGGAACCCGGAATACGAGAGGATTCCGGTCATGCTCTTTTCTTCGCTGGTCAATGACACCACCCGCCACAAGGGCGAGTCGGTGGGCGCTGACGACCAGATCTCCAAGCCGGAGCTGGGGGAGCTGGTGAGTCGCCTCCAGCAGTGTCTGGTCAAGCAGCAGGGTTGAGCCAGCGGCCGTTTGCGCAATCCGAACAACGACCTGAAAAAGACTTTGACTCTTTTCCCGCTTCCGGGAACTACTGTGGCATGAACCACCCTCATCTGTTCAGCCATTTGCCCTGACATGCACCTTTACCGCAGCAACCGGGTCGAGACCCTGGCCGCCTGCCTGGCCGAGCTGTGCGCCGAGCCGCTCGCCTCTCCCTTCAGCCGCGAGTGCATCGTGGTGCAGAGCAAGGGTATGGCCACCTGGCTTGCCATGCAACTGGCGGATTGCTTCGGGGTTTGGGCCAATCCGGATTTTCCCCACCCGCGCCAGCTGATCGAGCGGTTGCTGGTCGCCACCTTGGGCGAACGCGCCGCCCTGGCCGCCGACTGGAACCGCGATCGCCTCTGTCTGGCCATTCTGGAAGAGTTGCCGGTTCAGCTCGATAAGCCGGAGTTCGCGCCGATCGCGCGCTATTTTGCCGGTGGCGGCGATGATATGAAGTGGTTGCAGCTGGCCGAGCGGATCGCCCGGGTCTTTGACCAGTATGCGGTGTTCCGGCCGGAGATGGTGCTGGAATGGGAGGCGGGCGGCAATAGTGTGCCCGAGGCGGGGGAGGGCTGGCAGCCGCTGTTGTGGCGGGTGGTGGCCAATCGGCTCGTTTCGCCGGCCACCCTCTACCGCGAGGCGTACCGGGAACTGCAGGCCGGCCGTTTTTGCAACCGAACGGTGTTGCCGGACCGGCTTTTTCTCTTCGGCATCACCACCCTGCCGCCGGTTTATCTGAGCCTGCTGGCGGAGCTCGCCAACCACCTGCCGGTGCATCTGCTGCTCTTTTCGCCGGCCGAGGAATACTGGGGCGAGACCGCATCATCTGCGGCGGTCGCTCGGCTGCTGCGCCAGGGCCAGGGCGGAGCGGCGCCAGACGATCTCCATCTCGATGCCGGCCATCCGCTGCTCGCCTCCCTCGGCACCCTGGGCCGCGATTTTCAGGTGTTGCTCGAAGAGCGGGTGGCAAGCGCGATGGCCGACCATGCCTTTTTTGTTGCCCATGAGGCACCGCGTTCCGTGCTGCACCATCTGCAGAACGATATCCTGCGGCTCCGCCATCGCCACCACCGTGCCGTCGAAGCGGCGTGCCAGCCGGTTCTCTTGGCCGCGGCAGATGATTCCCTGGTCATCCATTGCTGCCACAGCCCCTTGCGGGAGGTGGAGGTGTTGCAGGATCAGTTGCTCGCCATGCTTGGCCGGGAAGGGGTGCAGCCGCGCGATATCGCGGTGATGGTGCCGGACATCGAGACCTATGCGCCCTTTGTCGAAGCGGTCTTCGGCCGCGATCCGGCCGACCCGCGCTACATTCCGTTTCGCATCGCCGACCGTTCCGTGGGCCGTGAGGCGCCACTCATTGAGGCGTTCTTTTCGCTGCTTGCCTTGTTGCCCGGCCGGCTTACCGCCCCGCGGGTCCTTGACCTCCTTGCCTGTGTGCCGGTGCGGGAACGTTTCGGTATCGCGGTAGAAGAGCTGCCGACCCTGGAGCGCTGGACCATTGAGAGCGGCATCCGCTGGGGCATTGACGAGGCCGACCGCGCCCGCCACGGCCAGCCGGCGGAACGCCAGAATACCTGGGGCTTCGGCTTCGACCGCCTGCTGCTCGGTTATGCCATGCCGGCTGGCGAGCGTTTCTGCTGGCAGGGGGTGCTGGCCTATGACGAACTGGAGGGCCAGGACGCCGAGCTGCTGGGTCGCTTCCTCACCTATGGCGATACCCTGCTGACCTGGGCTGCCCGGAGCGGCGAGGCGCGCACCCTCGCGGAGTGGCAGGAGGCAATGGCGGCGCTGCTGGCCGCCCTCTTCCGCAATGGGCCCGAAGAAGGGTGGCAGCACCGGCAGATCCTCGATGCGGCCGCTGCCCTGGCCGATGATACCGCGCGGGTCGGTAATACCCGGGCCATGACGTTGCCGGCCTATGCCCGACTGCTCCGGGCACGGCTTGAAAGCGATTACGGCAGTCACGGGTTTCTTCAGGGCGGGGTCACCTTCTGCGCCATGCTGCCCATGCGCACCATTCCCTTTGCGGTCATCTGCCTGCTGGGGCTCAACGACGGCGCCTTTCCGCGCCTGCATCACGCGGTAAGTTTCGACCTGGTTGCCCGCAATCCCCTGCGGGGCGACCGCTCCCGCCGCAACGACGACCGTTATCTTTTTCTGGAGGCGTTGCTGGCGGCACGGCAGCGGTTGTACCTCAGTTACGTCGGTCGCAGCAGCCGGGACAATGCGGCGCTGCCGCCGTCGGTGGTGGTGGATGAACTGCTCGATTGTCTGGCCGAAGCGTGCGCGTTGCCGGATGAACAAGCGGGCAGCTCGGCCGAAGAGCGCCGCAAAAGGGTGGTGGCGCGGCTGGTGGTGGAGCATCCGTTGCAGCCTTTCAATCCGCGTTATTTCACGGGTGAGGAACCAGGGCTGATCAGCTTCGCCCCGGAGTATCATCGCGCGGCCCAGGCCGGGCTGGCGCCGCCGGTGGCGCCGCCCTCCTTTGCCGGCAACCTGCCCCTGCTGGATACAGCTGGCGGGATGGTGGCGCTTGCCGACCTGCGGCAATTTTTCCGCAATCCCGCCCGTTTTTTCTGCCGCCAGCGGCTCGACCTGTTGCTGCACGATGGTGAGGAAACCATTCCCGATCGGGAACCTCTTACTCTCAACGCCTTGGAACGGTACGCATTCGGCAACCTGCTGCTGGATCAGCCGAATGAGGCGGCCCTGGAGGAATTGACCGTCTTGTTGCAGGCCAAAGGGGTGCTGCCCTCCGGCGGCGCGGGGCCGGCAGTGCTGCAGGATTTGTGGCGGCAGATCACGCCGATCAGGGCGGAACAGGCGCGGCAGCAGCGCGGCGCCACCCCGAGCACCGTCACGGTCGATTTGCCCCTGGGGGGTGATCTCCACTTGGCCGGCGCCCTGCACGACCGGTACGACTGGGGTCTGTTGCGTTTGCGGCCGGGTAAGCTGAACCCGTTTTTCCATCTTTCCTGCTGGCTCGATCATCTCACGGCCTGCGCCATCTCGCCTGAACGCGCCGTGCAAACCGTGCTGGTCGGCCGGGGCGAGAAGGAGGAGGTGGAAATCGCGTTCTATCGACCGGTCGCCGGAGCAGCATCGTTGCTCGCTGAACTGGCAAGATTGCACCGCGAGGGGGAGGGACGGCCGCTGCCCTTTTTCCCGGTCGCGGCCCAAGCCTATGCCGAGGCCGTGGCTGCCGGCAAGGGGGAAGAAGAGGCACGCCGTGCGGCGTGGCGCGCCTTTACCCCCAGTGCATATGGCAGCGGCGCACCGGCCGAGGGAATGGACCCCTACGTGCAGAAGGTCTTTGGCCGTGACTTCTTCTCCGACCGTGTCCTGGCTGCGGAGTTTGCCATCCTGGCGGTGCAGGTTTTCGGACCGCTCCTCGACCACCTGGAGCACCCGGCATGAGCACGCCCTTTGCGCCCATGACCCTGCCGCTTGCCGGCGTGCGGCTTATCGAGGCCAGCGCCGGCACCGGCAAGACCTATTCCATCGCCTCCCTTTATATCCGGCTGCTGCTCACGCGACGACTGGGGGTGGAACAGATTCTGGTGGTCACCTTCACCGAGGCGGCCACAGCGGAACTGCACGAACGGGTGCGCAGCCGGTTGCAGGCCGCCATCCATGCCCTGGAGAGCGGCGAGGCCGGTAAGGATCAATTTTTGATCGATCTGCTGGCAACACGCCGTGATCGCGCTACCGACCTGGCCCTGCTGCAAAAGGCGCTGGGCAGCATCGACGAGGCGGCGATCACCACCATCCACGGCTTTTGCCACCGCATGTTGCAACGGGGCGCTTTTGAAAGCGGCATGCCTTTCGACCTGGAACTGGTGGGGCAGGTTGCGCCGCTGGTGCGGGAGGTGCTGCACGACTTTCTCGCCACCCTGAGCCACGCCGAGGAACCGCGCCTGGTTGCCCTTTTCCACGAAACCCTGGCCGAACCCGAGTTGCTGGCGCTGGCCCGGGAGGCGGTGCGGCACCGTGAATTTCCGGTCACCGGCCCGCTGGTCGTTGACCGCGAGCAGCTGCTGCGTCACGCGTTGACGACCTTTGGCGAGGCCCGGGCGGTGTGGCAGCAGGAGAGTGCGGCGATCCGCGCCACTTGCGAAACCGCCGGATTTACCAAGGAGTTCCGGGTCAAAATGGCCTCGGGCCTGCTTGACCGGCTGGCGGTCTATCTCGATGCCACTGCGCCTTGTTCCTTCATCCTGCCCGCAGGGAGCGAGTTGCTGACTCCCGACGCTTTCACCGGTACCGGCCGCAAGAAGATCTGCACGGCCACGGCGATCAAAAAAGGCGAGATCCCGAATCACCCCTTCTTCGCGGGGTGGCAGCGTTATGTCGCGGCGGTGGCCGAGTTGCGGCAGGGATTTCTGGCTGCGACCCTGGCGCGGCTGGCTGCCTTCGCGCGGACCGAGTTGCCCCGCCGTCTTTACCGCGACCAGGCGCAGTCCTTCGACGATCTGCTCCACGGTCTCGACCGGGCGCTGGCCGGCCCCGGCGGCCCGGCGCTGGCCGCGCTCATCCGCGGCAACTATCCGGTGGCGCTCATCGACGAGTTCCAGGACACCGACCCGGTCCAGTACCGGATCTTCCAGACGATCTATGGCAAGGAGCCAGAGCAGACGGGACTTTTCCTGATCGGCGATCCCAAACAGGCGATCTACGCCTTCCGCGGGGCCGATATCTTCGCCTACCTCAAGGCCGCGGGCGATGCCGGCGACTGCCATACCATGACCACCAACTGGCGGGCGGACAACGCCCTGGTGGGCGCGGTGAATCGCCTCTTTGGCGGCGGCGTTAGCCCGTTCCTCGATGGA
Organism: Deltaproteobacteria bacterium; assembly: GCA_021802775.1. Classification (GTDB taxonomy): domain Bacteria; phylum Desulfobacterota; class Desulfobulbia; order Desulfobulbales; family Desulfurivibrionaceae; genus JAJZRJ01. Next base: position 28,256 of record JAJZRJ010000027.1, on the reverse strand, counting down.
CGCATCGTCTTTTCGCCGGTCTCCGGCGCCCACACCGAGGAGCGGTGGCAGGGGCAGGGGGCGTGGCAGGCGCCGCTCCAGTTTCTCGCCCTGCCGGCGGAGTATCCCATCCCCCGTGGCAACCGGATTTCCGCCACCGCCCTTGGTGAGTTGATGCCGGAGTTGGTGGCCCGCGACATCGTCCGGCTGCTGGCAAGCGGTACGCGGATCGAGGGGCGGGCAGTGCGGCCGGCCGACATCGCGGTGCTGGTCCGGGCCAACGACCAGGCCGCCGAGGTACAGCAGGCGCTCCATCGCCATGGCGTGGCCGCGGTGCTGCAGAGCCGGGCGAGCGTCTTCGATAGCCACGAGGCGCGGGAATTGCTCCTGCTGCTGTGGGCTGCCGCGGAACCGGCCGAATCGGTGCGGCTGCGTTCCGCCCTGGTCACCGATTATCTCGGGCTTACCGCCGCGGAGCTGTTGCAGCTCGACAGCGACGAGCAGGCCCTGCAGGCATGGATCGGCCGCTTTGGCCGTTGGCATCAACTGTGGCGCGACCACGGTTTTATGCGGTTCATGGGGCAGTGCCGCGAGGAGGCCGGAGTGACCGCGCGGCTTGTCCGCTACGCCGACGGCCTGCGGCGGCTCACCAACCTGCGCCATTTGAGCGAACTCATCCATGCCCACGAGCAGCGAACCCACTGCCGCCCCCTGGCCCTGTGCGCCTGGCTGGCCGAGCAATGCCGCGACCAGGGGGGCGCCGAGGAGGCGGAATTGCGCCTGGAGAGCGATGCCGAGGCCGTGCAGCTCGTCACCATCCACCGCAGCAAGGGATTGCAATATCCCGTGGTCTACTGCCCCTATCTGTGGAAGGGCATGAACCACCGGCGGCCGACCCCCAAATTCCTGACCTATCACGAGCCGGCCGCCGACTGGGGCGGCAGGCTCGCGCTTTTTCCCGCTGCGCACCAGTTGGCACTGCACGAGCGGGAGGAGTTTGCCGAGAACCTGCGGCTCCTCTATGTGGCGATTACCCGCGCCAAACACTGCTGCCTCATCCCGTGGGCCGGCGCTTCCTCCTATTCCTCGTCGGCCCTGGCCTATCTGCTCCATCGGGGCACCGCGCCGCCCCCTGATCTTGGCGACTGGTTCAGCCGGATGAAGGGCTTTTCCCATGCCGAACTCTTCGGCCAGCTCGCCCGGCGGGTTGCCGAGGAACAAGGCTGGAGTCTGCGGGTGATTGATCCCGGGGCGCGGGTGCGGCCTCTGGCTGTGACCATTGGGACCACGGCGCTGTCCCCTTGCCCGGTGCCGGCGGTCCCGGCGGATCGCTTCTGGCGGATCGGCAGCTTCTCGGGGCTTACGGCCAGCGCCACGGCGACCAGGCCGGAGGAGGAGCGTGACTACGACGAGGCCGCGGCTGTTCTCGCGCCAGAGGATACCCTGGCCAGCGAGGTGGCGCTGGCCGAGTTTCCCAAGGGTGCCACCGCGGGTAATTTCTTCCACCGGGTGCTGGAACTGGCGAATTTTCAAGGCGCTGCGCCTGAACTCGTGCCCTTGGTGGCCGAGCAGCTCCGCGCCTTTGGGTTTGCAGCGGAGCGGTGGCAGGAACCGGTCTGTCTGGCAATGCAACAGATGTTCGCCACCCCGTTGACTCCGGATGCCTTTGCCCTGCGCGACATTACCCCGGAGCGGCGGCTGCACGAGCTGCCCTTTCTCTTCCCGGTCTGCTCGGCCACCGGTCGCGGCGCGGTGGGTCATCAGGAACTGGCGCAGGCCATGGCCGTCGAGGCGGAGGGTGCGCTGGCCGACTACGCCGCTCGCCTGGGAACCCTGGCCTTCGTGCCGCTGGCCGGCTATCTGAAGGGCTTTGTCGATCTGGTTTTCGAGCATCAGGGCCGGTGGTACATCGTCGATTACAAGAGCAACCATCTCGGCGACCGCTACCAGGATTACGATCAGCCGGCGCTCCGCCGCGCCATGGCCGACCACCACTATTATCTTCAGTACCATCTCTACACTCTGGCTCTGGAACGCTATCTCCGCCTGCGGCTGGCGAATTATCGCCATGACGAGCACTTCGGCGGGGTTTTCTATCTTTTCCTCAAGGGAATGCGTCAGGATTCGCCCGGCAGCGGCGTCTTTTACGACCGGCCGCCCGCGATCCGGCTCACCGCCCTTACCGAACTCTTCGCCGGGAGGGAATAATGGACACCCTCCTCTCTGCCGCTTTGCACGAATTGATTGCCGCGGAGCATCTCGCCCCGGTTGACCGCTATTTTGCCCAGAGCCTGGCGCGCCTCGACCCGCAGGCCGCGCCGGCGGTGCTGCTGGCTGCCGCCTTGGCGCGGCGGGCTATTGACCACGGCCATGTCTGCCTCGATCTTCTCCGCCTCGACCAGGGGATGGCCGCCGCTTTAGCCACGGTGCCATTCTGGCCAAGCGAGCCGATTCCGGTGCTGGCAGCATTGGCTGCCAGTTCTCTGGTGGGTGACGGCTCAACGCCGACGCCGCTGGTGCTGGCAGGCAGCCGTCTCTATCTTTTCCGCTATTGGCACTATGAGGCGCGACTGGCTGCAGCGATTCGGTTGCGGGCCGGTACGGCCCTGCCCGCCGAGGAGGCAGCCGCCGTGTTGGAGCGGTTGTTGGCCGGCAGCCACATCACGGCAAGTCCCGCCCAGCGCCGGGCCGTCATCATGGCCGCGACCCGTCGCCTGGCCGTGATCTCCGGCGGTCCCGGCACCGGCAAGACCACCATCGTCCTCTACCTGCTGGCGCTCATACAGGAACTGGCCAAGGCAAGCGGCCGCGACTTTGCGCGAATCCTGCTGCTGGCTCCCACGGGCAAGGCCGCGGCCCGGCTGGCCCAGTCGATGCAGGAGCGGCTGGCTCTCCTGCCGGTGGATGAGGCGGTCCGTGCCGCCTTGCCCCGCGAGGCGGCCACCATCCACCGGGCCTTGGGGTATCAGCGCCGGACGCCCACTACCTTCCGCCACGGCTTGGACAATCCGTTGCCCGCCGAGGTGGTGATCGTGGATGAGGCCTCCATGGTCGATCTTGCCCTGATGAGCAAACTCTTTAGCGCGGTGGCGTCTGAGGCCCGACTGGTGCTCCTGGGCGATAAAGACCAACTCGCCTCGGTGGAAGCGGGTTCCCTCATGGGCGACCTCTGCCTGGCCGCCGGTATCGAGGCCACCGCGGAGGCTGCCGCCGCTGCCGTGCTGGCAGGTTCGGTGGTGCAGCTTGACGAGAGTTTTCGTTTCGCCGCCGGCCAGGGCATTGGTGCCTTGGTGCGGCAGATCAAGGCCGGCGACAGTGAGGCGATGCTGGCCCAGCTCGACGGCTCACATCCCGAGGTGGTGCTTCATCCCGCCACGTTGCCCCTGGCCGGCAATGACCGGTTGCGCAAAGCGGTCGTGGAAGGATATCGAGCGTATCTGGCGGCTGCCAATGCGGACGAGGCCCTGGCCCGGCTGAACGGCTTTCGGGTCCTCTGCGCCCATCGCCGTGGGCCGGCCGGGGTCCGGGCCGTGAATGAATTCTGTGTGCGGGTGCTGGCCGAGGCCGGCTGGCTGCAACCGCAAGAGGAATGGTACCAGGGGCGGCCGCTGATGATCACGGCCAATAATTACTCCTTGCAACTCTTCAATGGCGACCTCGGTGTGGTCTGGCCGGACCCGGCGGATGGGACGCTGCGCGCCTGGTTCAGCGATCAGGCCGGTGGCCGGTTGCGCGCCTTGCCCGCCGGTCGGCTGCCGGCCCATGAAACCGCCTTTGCCATGACCGTGCACAAGAGCCAAGGGTCGGAGTTCGAGCGGGTGGCGGTGGTGCTGCCGGACGAGCCTTCGCCGGTGTTGACGCGGGAGTTGCTCTATACCGCGGTTTCCCGGGCCAGGAAGGCGGTCACGTTGTTCGGCGCGCCGGAGATTCTGCGCCAGGCGGTGGCGCGGCGGGTGGTGCGCGATTCCGGATTGCGGCAGCGGTTGACGGCCGGCGAGTAGGCGGCTTACCGCTTTTTGAAGACTGTTTTCAGTGCGTCGCGCAGCGGCGACATGGTGTAGGGCTTCTGGATGAAGCCTGCCAACCCTTTGCCGGTGAAACGTTGGGTCACCTCCTGCTCATGGTAGCCGCTGGAGAGCACTACCTGCACATCGCCCGTGATGCGGCGCATCTCGCGGAAGGCCTCTTCGCCGTCCATGTGCGGCATGGTCAGGTCCATGACCACGCAGTCGATGGTGTCGTGCTGCTGCCGGAAGATGTCCACCGCCTCGCGGCCGTCCTTGGCCGCGATCACGGTAAAGCCCATGCGTTCAAGCATCCGGCGGCCGACGGTGCGGACTGTTTCCTCGTCGTCGACCAGCAGCACGGTCTTGCCGGCAAAGCAGGGTTCGGCGTAGCTGGGAACGGTGTCGGGCTGGACTTGGCCGGCCCGGAGGGCCGGGAAGAGTACCTTGATGGTGGAGCCGCGGCCGTTTTCGGTATAGACCTTGAGGGCCCCGCGATGGCTGCGGGCGATGCCCAGTACTGCCGACATCCCCAGGCCCCGGCCGGTGAATTTGGTGGTGAAGAAGGGGTCGCAGAGCCGGGCCTTGATCTCGTCGTCCATGCCGCAGCCGGTGTCTGCCACCTCGACGTAGCAATAGACCCCTTCCGGCAAATGATGCTCGTAGACATAGGTGTTGGCGAGATACGCGGTGTCGCATTCCATGGCGCCGGTGGTGATGGAGATGACGCCGCTGCGGTCGCCGATGGCCTCGGCCGCGTTGATCACCAGGTTCATGATGACCTGCCGGATTTGGGAGATGTCCGCCTCCACCGGCGGCAGGTTGGACGTGAGGTTGTATTTGAGCACGTTTTTTTTGGAGACGGTGACCTCCAGCATCTGGGGCATCGCCTCGACGATCTCGGAGAGGTTGATGGCCTGCACCACAAAGCGGCCCTTGCCGGCGTAGGCAAGCATCTGCTTGCACAGTTCGGCGGAACGGCGCGCCGCGGTTTCGATGGCCAGGATGTTCTCGCGGGCCGGGGAGACCGGCGACAGGCTGGAAAGAGCCAGATCGGCGTTGCCGAGGATGACCATGAGCAGGTTGTTGAAGTCGTGGGCAATGCCGCCGGCCAAGACGCCCAGGCTTTCGAGCTTCTGCACATGGCGCATCTGCTCTTCGATTTTTTTGCGTTCTTGCTCGGCGTGTTTGGTGTCGGTCACATCCTGGAGCAGGCAGTGGGTTCGGACGACCGAACCGTTCTCGTCGTAGCTGATCCGGCCGCAGGCCGAGACATCGACGAACATGCCGTCCTTGCGGACCAGTTTGTATTCCGTGCCGTTGATGGTGCCCTGTTGTTTGAATTTGGGGAAATTCTCCTTGACCCGGTCGCGCCACTTGGGGTGGACAAAGGCGCTGAATGGTTTGCCGATCACCTCACTTTTTTCCGTGTAGCCGAGCAGTTCGAGCCAGGCGCGGTTCACCTCGCGGAATACGCCGTTGTTGTCCAGTGACTGGTAGGCAAAGGGCGCCTTGTCGAAGAGTTCCCGGTAATAGTGGCACTCTGCCTCGGCGTTTTTTTTCTCTTGAAGGCAATTGGCCAACTCCTGCTCAACGATCTTGAGGCGTGCCTCGGCCCCCTGCGTCGATGCCATGGCGTGTTCCTTGCGTCTGGTGCGGTTGATGCGGTCGCGCCCCCCTCCCCTTAAGCTGGATAGAGACCGCTTTCTCCCTAATCAAGTACGTCAAGCCGGTTGGGTTGTCAAGGAAATGCCCATATTTTTTGATAGATAGAAAGGTTAGGAAAGGTGTTTACAGCAGGCCGGTCTCGGCAAGCATCCTCTGTGCCACGGCAAGCAGGGTGGCCTTTTCGGATTCGGACCGCGCCTCGACATAAAAGCGCACCTTGGGTTCGGTGCCCGAAGGCCGGATCATCAGCCAGCTGCCGTCGTCCAGGATCATCTTGCGACCGTCGATGGCGATCACCGTGCGAATCGTCCGTTCCTGGTCGCCGATGCGAAGCCGTACCCCCTCGCCGTAGCGTTCGAGACGGCTTAGGGTGCTGGTCAACGCCTCGCCTTGCTGGTTGACCGTCACCTCGCCGCGGCCGGGATAAAAGGCCCCGTATTCCGCCTGGAGTCGGGCCAGATAGCCGCCCAGGTTCTGGTTGCGGGTGATGAGCATGTCAAGGGCAAGCATGAGGCCGATGTAGGCGTCTTTTTCCGGGGTGTGGCCCGCAACCGAGATGCCGTCCGATTCCTCGAAGCAGACCAGAGCCTTGTCGATCACCGGCTTGAACTCCTTGAAGCCCACTCGCGGCTCGAAGACCTCTTCGCCCAAGGCGTGGGCAATGGCATTGGCAAAGTTGCTGGTGGCCACGGTCTTGGCTGCCAGCCCCCTTTTGCCTTTGTGTTCGTGGAGGAAGTGGTAGGCCATGGCGCCGAATTTGTTCATGTCGATCTCGGTAGTGCCGTCGGTAAAGCGGATGCGGTCGGCGTCCGGGTCGATGATCGCGCCGAGCTTGAGCGGTTCCGGCCGGCTCCTGAGGGCCGTGGTGATGGCGGCCAGGTTGGCGGTGGATGGTTCCGGCGCCACCCCGCCGAAGGTGGGGTCGGCGTTGTCGCGGAGGATGAGCAGGCGTTCCGGCGGGATACCCTGGAGCAGGCGGTGGATGTGGACGCGGCTGGCGCCGTGCACGCAATCCACGGCCAGCACGTAGTCGTCGCGCTCCCGCAGGCCGCCTATGATCGCTTCGTATTTCAGGCCGTGCCGGCTTTCCCCGCGCTGCAACAAGGTAAACCAGCAGGCCAGGGCATCGAGAGGGGCGATCAGCTTGGAGTTGGCCGGTTCGCTGCTGTCCCGGCCTTCGGCCATGATCTGGCGGGCCAGCGCGGTGATGCGGCTGGTGATGGCGCTGGCCGCAGGTCCCGCATCGGCGGCGTTGTATTTAAATCCCGCATATTCCAGCGGGTTGTGACTGGGGGTCAGGTTGATGGAAAAGGCGGCGTTTTTGATCAGCACCGCGGCGGAAAGCACGCCGGTGCTGGCCTCGCCGGCATAGCAGACGCGAAAGCCATGGCTGGTCAGCACTGCCATGGCCTGCTGGGCAAAATATTCGCCGTCGAAGCGGTTGTCGAAGCCGAGCACTGCTCCGCGTTCCCGCGCCTCGGCAAGCGAAGCAACCCCAAGTCCGGCGGCCGGATCGTTGCTGGTGGCCAGTTCCTGGTACATGGTGACAATGGCGAGGGTTACTTGGCGGACCGAACGGCCGAAAAAATCCTTGCCCAAGGTGCCGCGCCAGCCCGAGGTGCCAAAGCTGACCGGCGTGCGCGGCTGGGTCTGTCGGGTGGCAATTTCATCATGCAACAACAGATACGTCCCGTCGATTTCCCGCTGCCAGGCCGCATATTCGGCCGTGCCGGCCGAATATGCGTTGCGGCGGGCCACCAGCTCCCGAAGCAGGCCGAAATAATCGCTCTGGTCATGATTGTTGGGGGCAAGAAACCGTTGGCGCAGGGTAGGGGCATTGTCCTGGTGGGTCATGGATGGGATCCTTGGTACGGCTGATAAAAATGGTGCGGATTTTTCATGGTGATCTGTGCTATAACCATACCATGGCATCTGTTTGATTCTCCATCTTTTAACGCATATTTTTTTGAGGGACGCCGCGGCGGAACGGGGTGGTCATGTTTTTCCCGCGCCATGCGTGCATTTTTCCGAATCACTTCATGTTTCGGTTGCTTCCCTGGCCAAGATTGGCTATAGAGTGTGGGCGCAACCGTTTGAATCGCTTTTGAAATCAGGTCGCGACAACGGTACGGTTGTCCTCCAAATAATTAACCCCTGTGCAGGAGAGGAATAAGATGGGTAAGCATGACACGGCTCTCATTCTTTGGTTCGATGACATTTTGATCGAGGACGTGCCGATGGTGGGTGGCAAAAACGCTTCCCTGGGCGAGATGCATCAGAAACTGGCCTCGAAAGGGGTGAGCGTTCCCAACGGTTTTGCCATTACCGCCTATGCCTATCGCCACCTGCTCAAGACCGCCGGCATCGAGAAGGCGATCGAGAAGGCGCTGGAAGGGCTCGACACCCACGATCTGCACAACCTGCAGGAGCGCGGCAAAAAGGCCCGCGAGATCATCCGCAACGCCGAATTCCCGGACGACCTGCGGCAGGCCATCATCGAATCGTACCGGAAGATGGAAGCCGAGTACGGCAAGGACGTCGATGTGGCGGTGCGCTCCTCCGCCACCGCCGAGGATCTTCCGGACGCCTCCTTTGCCGGCCAGCAGGAAACCTATCTGAACATCCGCGGCGTTGACGCCCTGATCGACAATTGCAAGAAGTGCTTCGCCAGCCTCTTCACCGACCGCGCCATTTCCTACCGCCACGACAAGGGCTTTGGCCAGTTCGACGTCTATCTTTCCATCGTGGTGCAGAAGATGGTGCGCAGCGACTCCGCCTCTTCGGGCGTCATGTTCTCCATCGACACCGAGAGCGGCTTCAAGGACGCGGTTTTCATCACCGGCGCCTGGGGCCTCGGTGAAAACGTGGTGCAGGGCGCGGTCAATCCGGACGAGTTCTACGTCTTCAAGCCGACCCTGAAAGAGGGCAAACGTCCGGTGGTCAGCAAGCGCGTCGGCAGCAAAGAGATCAAGATGATCTACAATACCGACAAGAACGCCGAAGAGCCGGTGAAGAACGTCAAGACCACCCCTGAGGAACGGAACCACTACGTGGTCAGTGACGACGAGATTTTGCAGCTTGCCAAGTGGGCCTGCATCATCGAGGACCATTACGGCAAGGCCATGGACATCGAGTGGGCCAAGGACGGCGACGGCAAGACGGCGGGCACCGGCGAGCTCTTCATCGTTCAGGCCCGGCCCGAAACCGTTCACTCCCAGGACAACAAGAAGGTGATGGAGACCTACAAGCTCAAGGAGAAGGGCACGGTGCTCGTCGAGGGGCTGGCGGTCGGCACCAAGATCGGCCAGGGCAAGGCCAACGTCATTGCCAGCGTGTCCGACATCCACAGCTTCAAGAAGGGCGAGGTACTGGTCACCGACATGACCGACCCCGACTGGGAACCGATCATGAAGATCGCCTCGGCCATCGTCACCAACCGCGGCGGCCGCACCTGCCATGCCGCGATCATCTCCCGCGAACTCGGCATTCCCTGCGTCATCGGCACCGGCAACGGCACCGAGAAGGTCACGAAAGGCCAGGATATCACTGTTTCCTCGGCCGAGGGCGAGAAGGGTCATGTGTATGAAGGACTCTTGAAGTTCGAGATCGAGCGGCTCGACCTCGGCGACCTGCCCAAGACCAAGACCAAGATCATGATGAACCTGGCCATTCCGGAGAAGGCCTTCTCCGAGTGCCAGATCCCCAACGATGGCGTGGGTCTGGCCCGCGAGGAGTTCGTCATCAACTCCCACATCGGTATCCACCCGCTGGCGCTCTACAATTACGAGGAGCTGAAGAAGTCCTCCGATCCGGAGAAGCAGGCGGTGGTCAAGATCATCGACGAGAAGACCGGCGCCTATGCCGACAAAAAGCAGTTCTTCATCGACAAGGTGGCCGAGGGCGTAGGCCGGATTGCCGCCGGGTTCTACCCCAAGGATGTTATCGTCCGCCTCTCCGATTTCAAGAGTAACGAGTACGCCAACCTCACCGGCGGCACCTTCTACGAGCCGGACGAGGAAAACCCGATGATCGGCTGGCGTGGCGCCTCCCGGTATTACGATCCCAAATACCGGCCGGCCTTCGAGCTGGAGTGCAAAGGCCTGCTCAAGGCCCGCAACGAGATGGGGCTGACCAACATCAAGCTGATGGTGCCCTTCTGCCGCACCCCGGAGGAGGGCAAGCGGGTCATCGAGGTCATGAGGGAGTGCGGCCTGGTTCAGGGTGAGAACGGCCTGGAACTCTACGTGATGTGCGAGATTCCCTCGAACGTCATCCTGGCCGACGCCTTCGCCGATATCTTCGACGGCTTCTCCATCGGGTCCAACGACCTGACCCAGCTTACCTACGGCCTGGACCGCGACTCCGGCCTGTTGACCGGAATCGCCGACGAGCGCCATGCTGCGGTCAAGGAGATGATCAAGATGGTCATCGCCACCGCCAAACGCCGCAAGCGCAAGATCGGCATCTGCGGTCAGGGGCCCTCGGACTTCCCCGAGTTCGCCACCTTCCTGGTCGAGTGCGGCATCGACTCCATGAGCCTCATCCCCGACACCGCGGTCAAGACCCGGCTGGCCGTGGCGGCCAAGGAGAAGGAGTTGGGCATCAAGGCCTGAGCGTAAGCGCTTCGTGCAAAACGCAAAAAGGGGCGGGACCGATCGGTCCCGCCCCTTTTTTGCTGGTGTTCAGGTGGTTCGTTACTTCTTCTTGATGGCCTTCAATCGTTTTTCCGCCGTGGCTGCCTGGTCGCTCTTCGGGTAATCCTCCAGCACCTTCTGGTAGACAATGCGGGCGGTATCAGGCTCCTTCAGGGCCTCGAAGGCCATGGCCTGCTTGAGCAGCGCCGCCGGCGCCTTCGGTGAATTGGCGTAATCGGCGATCACCTTCTGGTATTCGAGAATGGACAACTCGTATTCCTTCTGCTGGTAGAGGCAGTCCCCCAGCCAGAAGCGGGCATTGGCCGCCATGTCGCCCTTGGGGTGCTTGGTCAGATAATTGGAAAAGGCATTGTAGGCGTCCTTGTATTTTTTGGCCTTGAAGAGTTTTACCCCTTTTTCGTAGATGTCCTTGCCGCTGCCGGTGGGCTTGTCGTCCGCCTTGGTATCGTCGGCCGCCTCCTTGCCGGCGCTGGCGGCCTTTTCAGGCTTTTCTTCCTTGGCGGCGGTCTTCTTTTTTCCCTTGTCCGCCGCGCCTTGCTTGGCGGCACTCGCTGCCTTTTCCGCTTTGTTCCGGGCCTTCTCGGCCTCCTTGACCGCGGATTCGGCCTGGGCGGTCTTGAGGGCCTGCATGTCGTGGGCTACCTGCTCGGAAAGCTGGGTCAGCTTGGTATTGATCTCCTTGATCTGGGCATCCATCGTGTCAAGTCTGGTGCTGACCGCGGTTTCCCGTTCCTTTTCCGCCGCCTCGCTGCGTTTGCCGCTCTGCACCCGTTCGTCGAGGCGGCTTTCCAGGCGCAGGATGCGGTTGTTCAGCTTGTCGATGGTATTGGCCACCTCGTCCTGATTTTTCGCGAAGCGCTCCATTTCAATGAGGCGGGCATCCATGGTGCGCATCCTGAGATCCAGGCCGGAGACCTCTCGCTGTTGCGCCACGCACTGGACCAGCAGAGGAGATAGCCCGATCAGCAGGGCATGGGTAAGGAATTTCTTTTTCATAGCTGCCTCCCGATTATTGAACATCCAGCCGCGGCGACCACTGCGGGGTGGACTGGTTGCCAGGCTCACCTTCGTAGAGCACCCGCAGGCCGTTGCCGTTTTTGAATATGACGCAGAGCTGGCTGCGACCCTGGCGTTTTCTGGAAAAAACGAGCTGGCGGCCGTCCGGCGACCAGGAGGGCGATTCATGGTCGCCCCAGAATTGGGTAAGCTGGATTGGCGTACCGCCCGTGGGTTTGATCAGAAAGATGTGGTGGGTGCTGTCCGCCCGCCCGGTGTAGGCGATCCAGTCACCCTTGGGTGACCAGGCGGGCGTGGTGTTTTCGTTGCCGCTGGTGGTGATGCGCTGCACCGCCTTGGTCTGCATGTCCATGACATAGATCTGTGGATTGCCGCCGCGGTCGGAGACAAAGGCGAGCTTTCTGCCATCCGGCGACCACGAGGGGGAGACATTGGCCCCCTGGCCGCTGGTGAGGCGCTGCAAGACCTCGCCGTTGGTGCCCAGCAGGTAGAGGTCCGGGTTGCCATCCTTACTGAGGGTTGCCACCATGGTCCGGCCGTCCCGGGACCAGGCCGGCGCCATGTTCAAGCCGGGACGCCGCGAGATGGGGCGGGTGGTCTTGAGTACCCGGACGTCGGTGACATAGAGGTTGGGGTTGCCGCGGTGGTAGGAGGTGTAGGAAAGGAAATTGCCGTCCGGTGAAAAGCGGGGAGAGACCGCGAGATAACGGTGCCTGGTGACCTGGGTGATGTTGGTGCCCAAGGCATCGGCCAGGTGCACCTCCTTGTGGCCGCTCTTGTCGTTGATAAAGGCGATGCGGGTGAGGCTTACCCCGCGTTCACCGGTGAGCTGCTCGATGACGTCGTCGCAGAATTTGAGCACGAGTTGGTCATGTTTGGCCCAGGGGCCGCGGTAGCGGCGGCCGTAGATCATCTGCCCCTGCTGGACGTCGATGAGTCGCAGTTCGATGCTGACCGTGGAAAAATCGGTTTCGTACCGGGCAAGCACCGCGAATTCGGCGCCGAGCCCGGCCCAGTCGACATCCTGCTTGCCGCCGTAGCGTGACGGCTCGATCACGTTGATGAAGCCGTGGAAGGTCAGACCGCGCGCCAGAAGCCCGGCCATCTGCCGGCCGCTGGCCAGGGTTTCGTTCGGGTTGGTTTTTTCAATGAAATACGGGATTGCCACCGAGACCTTGCGGAGTTCCGGCGAGGTGATGTCGAGATAGACCCGGGCCTGGCTGGCCGAGGCCAAGCCCAGAACCCAAAACAGCAGGCAGCAGCAGGTGAGGGCGGCGCGGCCCAGGCGGGAGGAGGGGGAGACGGGTGATTTCATGGGTGTTGCCTATGGTGCATAAGTTTGAGGGAACGCCTAAAAGACCCGGCCGGGCCGGAAGCGGAGACCGATTTCCAGATCCTTCTGGTCGAAGCCGGCCGGAAACGGCGGCAGCGGCGAGGCTTCCTTGATTGCCCGCTCGACGTACTGGTTAAAGGTGAGGCTCTCCGAACGGTGTTCGAAGAAGGTATCGATCACTTTGCCGTCCTGGCGGACCTTGATAACGATGATCGCCTCCAGGTTGTTTTTCCAGGTCTGCGATTCCGGCAGCTTCCAGTGTTCCTGCACCTGGCTGTTCACTGCCAGCAGGTAACGGCGGAGGATTTCGTCCACCATGACGCTGCCGCTCGGTCCGGTGGCGGCGCCGGTGGCGCTGCCTTTCCGCGCTGTGCCGACCGCGGCCTGCGGGGCGCTGGTGGTAGCCTTGGCGGCACCTTGGGCCTGGATGGACTTCTTGAGGGCGTTCACCGCCTCCCTGGTCCGATCCTGGGCGACCTTTTCCGCTTCCTTGGCCCGTTCTTCCGAGTTGAGGGATTCCTTCAGCTTTTTGAGCCGTTCCAGATCAGCCTTCGATTTGACCGGCAAGGGCTGGGTGGAGATGGCCTTGGGCGGCGCGGCGGCCGGGGGGGGAGACGGCGGGGCCGGTTCCGCCTTGAGTGGCGGCGTTTTTACCTCGGCCTTCTTCACCTCGGCCTTTTTCACCTCGGGTGGCGCGGCGGTCACCTTGGCCTGTGGTGGCGCGGTCAGGCGTGCGGCACCGATGTCCTGCACGGTGTAAAGGTTGACCGTGTAAACCTCCGGAATCTTACGGCGCTGATGGAAGAGGTAGGGGGAGAAAAAGGCCACCAGAAAGACGAGCAGGTGCACGCCGACCGCCAGGGCGAAGGGCACGCCCCTGGGCGGTTCCTGAAGCAGAGGATGGAACGGCAGCGGCTCCTGACCGTGGTTTGGGGTTGGGAGAGCGTGCATCACCGCCCTTCGCTGCGAGGTTCGGTAACCATGCCGAGCTTGTCGAAGCCGGCACCCTTAATGTCGGCCATCACCGCCACCACCAGGCCGTAGGACACGTTTTTGTCTGCCTTGAGCAGAATGGTGCGGTTGGTGCCGCCCCGCCGGGCGAGTGCGCCAAGCTGCTCGCGCAGCATGGCCTGATCGCCCCGCGTGCGGTCCACGAAGATTTCGCCTTTCCTGGTGACGGTGACAATCACCGGCGCCTCATCCTGCCGGAGGGGCCGGGCGGTGGTTTGCGGCAGGTTCACGTCCACGCCCTGGGTCATCATCGGCGCGGTGATCATGAAGATGATGAGCAGCACCAGCATGACGTCCACCAGCGGGGTGACGTTGATGTCCGAGACCAGGCCGTGTTTGCCGTTGTTCTGTGAAAAGGCCATGGGGCGGGGTCCTTGTCAGCTGTTGTGGCGGGCGATGAAGTCGCGCTCGATCAGGTTGAGAAAGTCGGTGGAAAAGCTGTGCATGCGGCTTTCGATCCCGGTAAGCAGGTTCGAATAGTAGTTGTAGAAAACGACCGCCGGGATGGCGACCACCAGGCCCGCGGCAGTGACGATCAGCGCCTCGGAGACACCGGGCGCCACGACCGCCAGCGAGGCGGAGCCCCTGAGGCCGATCTCGCGAAACGAGGTCATGATGCCCCAGACCGTACCGAAGAGGCCGATAAAGGGCGCGGTGCTGCCGGTGGTGGCGAGAAAGGGGAGGGAGAGGCCGAGCCGGGAGAGTTCGAGGATCTCCGTCTTGTGCACCGCCCTTTTCAGCGGTTCCATACCGGCCAGCCGCCGTTCCAGGGTCTCCGGGCCGCTGGCGGTCTGGGATTTGCTGAGCTTCTGCAACTCGTGGTAGCCGGTGAGGAAGATCGCGGCCTCCGGGCAGACCGCGGTCCTTTTCGCCGCCTTGTGGGCATCGGCGAGGTCGCGGCATTCCCAGAAGGTGGCCACGAACTCCTCCGACTCCTGACGGGCCTTGCGGAAGAGGCTGAACTTCTGGAAGACGATATACCAGCAGTAAACCGAGAAGCCGAGCAAAAGAAGCATGACGCACTTGACCACCAGGTCGGCGTTCCAGAACAATGCCAAGACGTTGAGATGTTCCACGGGGCTATCTTCCTTGCAGGTAAAGGTGAACAACCATAGGGCGCTAATACGGAACGCTGTTAGGATCGGGCCGGGCCAGTCATTGAGTTCCGCCGGGGTGCCGGCCGGCCACGTCCGGATGACAAATTGATCTAGTTGTAAATACTTTTGTCCATAAAGTCAATGGCGCTCTGCATGGTTTCGAGCCCCCGTGAGATCGGGATTTAGCGATGCCGGACCGGGGTGTCGGCGGCCGCATTATGCTTTGACATTCCGGGGTAAAGGAGGTAATGGTGTGTACCATTTATTGAATAAAAACCCCGAGGTGTGAGGCTAAGGTATGCGAGAAATTCGGGTTGGATTGATCGGGTTCGGCACAGTCGGCAGCGGCACCGCCGAGGTGCTCCATCTTCAGGCACAAAGGCTGGCCGCCAAAACCGGCGCCGCCATCCGGCTGGTGCGGGTGGCGGATCTCCGCCTGGCGGCGCTGCCGCCGCACCTGGCCGGGGTGGAGTTGACCAGGGATGCCGACCGGGTGCTCATTGCGGACGACATCGACATCGTGGTGGAATTGATCGGCGGCATCGAGCCGGCCAAGTCCTTCATCCTCAAGGCCATTGCCCATGGCAAGCATGTGGTCACTGCCAACAAGGCGCTCATCTCCCAGCACGGCCGCGAAATCTTCGAGGCCGCGGCCCGGAAAAACGTGGAGGTCGGCTTCGAGGCCAGCGTCGGCGGCGGCATCCCGGTAATCAAGGCGCTCAAGGAAGGGTTGGTGGCCAACCGCATCGACGCCATCCTCGGCATCATGAACGGCACCGCCAACTACATCCTGAACAACATGACCGACCACGGCATGGCCTTTGACGAGGTGCTGAAGGATGCCCAGGCCAAGGGTTTTGCCGAGGCCGACCCCACCTACGACGTGGAGGGCATCGACACCGCCCACAAGCTGGTGATCCTGATGACCATGGCCTACGGCTCCCACGTCAGGCTGAGCGACGTCTCCATCGAGGGCATCTCGCAGATCGACCCCATCGACATCGAGTTTGCCAGGGAGTTCGGCTACCGCATCAAACTGCTCGCCATCAGCAAGAACCACGGCGACAGCGTCGAGGCCCGGGTCCATGCCACCATGGTGCCGGAAAAGCACATGCTCGCCAACATCGGCGGCGCCTTCAACGGTATCCAGTTCGTCGGCGACATGGTCGGCGACGTCCTGCTCTACGGCCTCGGCGCCGGCAAGATGCCCACCGGCAGCGCGGTGGTGGCCGATATCGTCGATATCGCCCGCAACATCGTCAATAGCGCGGTGAACCGGGTGCCGGCCCTTTCCTGGCTGCCGGAGAAATTCCAGGAGGTGGCGATCACCCCGATGGAGCGCATCCGCGGGCCCTATTACTTCCGCATCACCGCCCAGGACAAACCCGGCGTGCTGTCGAAAATTTCCGGCATCCTGGGCAACCACGGCATCAGCATCGAATCGGTGATCCAGAAAAGCCGCGAGAAGAAGGGCACGGTACCCATCGTCATCCGCACCTACGAAGCCGAGGAGTCGGCAGTGCGCAAGGCGCTGGCCGAGATCGACGCTTTGGAGGTCTGCGCCGCCAGGACCGTGAAGATCCGGATCATGGACAATGAAGGATAATGGTCTGAAATATGTGATCCTGGTCGGCGACGGCATGGGCGACGAGCCTATTGCCGCGCTCGATGGCAAGACGCCGCTGGAGGCCGCCAGGACCCCGGTCATGGATGGCCTGGCCAGCCATGGGCAACTTTTCCGGCTGCGCACGGTGCCGCCGGGCTTTCCGCCGGGCAGCGACGTGGCGAACCTTTCATTGCTCGGCTATCTGCCGGAGGAGTGCTATTCCGGCCGGGCGCCCCTGGAGGCGGCCAGCATGGGGGTTTCTCTGCCCGATGGGGCCGTGGCCTTCCGCTGCAACTTCGTGACCCTGGAGCGCCAGGGCGAAGCGGTGCGGATGATCGATTACAGCGCCGGCCACATCACCAGCGAGGAGGCCGGCAAGTTGATCGCCTTTCTCCAGCAGAAACTGGGCAACGACCTCTGCCATCTCTACCCCGGCGTCAGCTACCGCCATCTCCTGGTCTTCCGCGGCAACCGCGAGGGGTTGCAAACAGTGCCGCCCCACGACCACACCGGCCAGATGGTCAGCGAATACTGGCAGCGCTACCGCGCCTATCCGGCGCTGATGGAGTTGATGGAGCAGGCCAGCGCACTGTTGGCCGACCACCCGGTCAATACCGAGCGCCGGGCTGCGGGCAAGAATCCGGCCAACGGCATCTGGCTCTGGGGTGAGGGCGAGTCTCCCTCCATGCGCACCCTCCATGACCAGTTCGGAGTCACCGGCGCGCTCATCTCGGCGGTGGATCTGCTCCGGGGCATCGGGGTCTGCGCCGGCATGGAGATCATCCGGGTGCCCGGCGCCACCGGGTATCTCGACACCAACTATAGCGGCAAGGCCGAAGCGGCCATCGACGCGCTCTCCCGCCACGATCTGGTCTTTGTCCATGTCGAGGCGCCGGACGAGGCCTCCCACCAAGGCGAACTGCAATTGAAGCTCCAGGCCATCGAGGACTTTGACCAGAAGATCGTCAAGCCCATTGTCGAGGGGCTTGAGGCGCGCGGGGTTTCTTTCCGCCTGGCCGTGACCATGGACCACTTCACGCCGCTCCGTATCCGCACCCACTCCGAGTCGCCGGTACCGCTCTTTGTCTACGATTCCCGGCAGCCGGCGACCGGGGCGCCCTATTGCGAGCGCAACGCCGCCGCCGCGTCGCTCCTGGCCACGGGCCGCGATTTCATCAATCTGCTGCTGGAGCGCTAGGCATGGCCGGGATCGATCTCGAACTGTACCAGCCGATCCACCGGTATACCTGCCGGGTGCTCTACGGCGACACCGACTCCGGCGGGGTGGTCTATTACGCCAACTACCTGCGCTATTTCGAGGCAGGTCGCACCGAATACATGCGGGAACTGGTCGCCTCCTACCGTGAATTGGAGGAGCAGGGCTTCATCCTGCCGGTGGTGGAATGCCACGCCCGCTACAAGGCCTCGGCCCGCTACGACGACCTGCTGGTGGTGGAGACCTCGCTCGCCGAGGTGAAGCCGCTTTCCTGCCGCTTCGCCTACCGCATCAGCCGGGAGGATGGCAAGACCCTGATCCTTGGCTACACCACCCATGCCGCAGTGGACCGGGCCGGGAAACTCACGAAATTGCCGGCGGGCTTGCTCGCGCGGCTGCGGCAGCTTACGGAAAAACAAGAAAATCTCCAGCTGACACCTTGACATTTCCGGGGAACAGGGTAAAGTAGGTGACTCGTGACGCGGGGTGGAGCAGTCCGGTAGCTCGTCGGGCTCATAACCCGAAGGCCGCAGGTTCAAATCCTGCCCCCGCTACCAAGGAAGACCAAGGGGTTAGGTGAACAAGCCTAACCCCTTTTCTCGTTCTGCCGGGGCAATTCGTCTGTTTTGCCGCGGAGGCGGTGGCGGCGATGACCAGTCGGGAAATAGCAACAATCCGCCGTATCGCGCTGCTCTTCAGGGAGCACAAGGATGCCATCCTGCGGAACTGGATCGCCATCATGCATCGGGAGGGGCTGTTTCAGGACAACCGCGAGCTGGAATACTTCAGGCACGGCTTTGAAAAACTCCTGAACGATTTCATTACCCACCTGGGCCAGGGCGATCTGGAGGCGTATTACCGGGGCAACCGGGAAATCGCTTGCCAGATCAGTTACAACGACATCTCCTATGAGCACTTCATCGAGGCCTTTCACCTCTTCGAGGACAGCTATATGGATATCCTCTCCGCCACCGGGGAGGGGAAGGACGTCTGCGGCTGCCTGAGCGTCATCGACCGGCTGCACCACAAGACCATCGCCATTGTTGCCCAGGCCTTTTTCGAGATCCATGACAATACGGTTTTTGCCCTCACCAAGCTTGCCGCCATACGGGATTACGGCACCGGGTATCACCTGGAACGGACCAGGGAATACGCGACCCTGCTTGCCAAGGAGATGCACCCGGAAGGGGATTTCGCCCGGTTGATGTATCGGGTGGGCCCCTTGCATGATATCGGCAAGACCGGAATCCGTGATGCGATTCTTTTGAAGGAGGGGGCGCTTACCCCGGAAGAGTTTGAAACCGTCAAGCTTCATACCGTGATCGGCGCGGAGGCGATTGAGCAGATTATCGGTACCCATAAGCTCAGTCGTGGGTACCTGAAAATGGCCTGGGAAATCGCGTTCTATCATCATGAAAAGTACGACGGCAGTGGGTACCCGACAGGGTTGCAGGGCGAGGCGATTCCTCTTGCGGCGCGGATCTTCGCGGTGGCTGATGTCTATGATGTGATCACCACCGCGCGGCCCTACAAAACCGGAGCCTCCCACGCCGAGGCGGTGGCCCGGATCGAGGCCGGGGCGGGGAGTCATTTCTGTCCGGCAGTGGTTGCCGCCTTCCTGCGGATTCATGAGGAATTTGATGCTATTCGACTTCGGCATCAGGATCAGGTGGCGGTTTTTTAACGGATGACGCGGGCTGGCCGCAGGAACAGGAAACGGCCGAGAGTTCGCAGGAGGGAGGTGCGATGGCAGCAAAGGTAGAGGACATCACGATCAACTACGAAGAAGATGGCGTCCAACTCGTCAAGGAGCTGGACAAGGAGATTCTTTCCAAGGGCGCCTGGACCACCATCCTTTTTCGTTACCAGCAGTGGGACGCGAAGAAGGAGGCCTACGGCGCGGATCAGTATGCCATCCGCCGCTACCGCAAGGTGAACGGCGAGTACATGCAGCAGTCCAAGTTCAACATCTCCAGCCCTGACCAGGCCCGCAAGATCGTCGAGGTGCTGACCCGCTGGATCGGGTAGCCGGCCGGCGGGCGTAAACAACCTCGGGCGGGGTCCTTCCGCCGGCCCGAGGTTATGGGTTAGTGGTTGACGAGTTCTCTCGCGCCGGGCTATAAGAAGAGAGCTTTGGGGCAGTTGTGGCAGCGCGGAATACCAGGCGTCGTGGTACAGGGAATGAAGCGGGGAGCAAAACGAGAACTCATCGGCAACGAGGGGATGGTGATCCTCGATACTGTGCGGCGCCTCAACCGGCGCAACGCGGTGGACAATCTCCTGAAGCTTCTCAAGAAGACCCACCCGGCCGATACCGCCTGGGTCTTCCGCCATCTGACGCCGGCCGAGCGCCGCAGCGTCTTCAATGTCATCGCCCAGACCGACCTGGTCGGCGAATTCCTAAGCGAACTCGATCAGTCGCTCACGCTCGAACTGGTGAGCGACCTCACCCCCCAGTATCTCGTGGCCATCATCAACGAGATGGACCTCGACGACGCTGCCGACCTGCTCGAAGCGCTCCCCGGGGAACTCGCCAACGAGATCCGCAAACTCATGGAGAAGACCGACCGCGAGGAGGTCGATCAGCTGCTCCAGTACGGGCCGGACACCGCCGGCGGCCTGATGTCGCCTGAATACATGGCGCTCGATGAGGAGATGAGCGTCGGTGACGCGGTCAAGAATATCCAGGAGCGCAGCGAGGAAAAGGAGATGTCCTTTTACCTTTACATCACCCATGGCGAGGAGCAGATGCTCTCCGGGGTGCTCTCCCTGCGCGAGCTGCTGCTCCATCCGCCGTACCGCCAGCTCAAGAACATCATGAACGCCAAGGTGATCGCGGTCAGCGCCGACACCAAGCAGAGCGAGGTGGCGCACATCGTCTCGCAGTACAACTTTCTGGCGATCCCGGTTGTGGATTCCTCCTACAAGCTGGTCGGTATCGTCACCGTGGACGACGTCATCGACGTTATCCGCGAGGAGGCCACCGAGGAGTTCCTGCAGATGGCCGGTGCCGGCAAGGACCAGGAAATCCTGCTCAAGTCCACGGTCGAGAATGCCCGCACCCGGGCACCCTGGCTCTTTGCCACCCTGATCGGCGGTATTACCGCGGCCTTCATCATCTCCTTTTTCCAGAACGAACTCCAGAAGGTGCTGGCCCTGGCCTCGTTCATTCCGGTGGTGGCCGGCATGGGCGGCAACATCGCCACCCAGTCGAGCACCATTGTGGTGCGCGGTATCGCCACCGGCCGCATCAACATGAATGAGCTCTCCCGCGTGGTCTTTAAAGAAATGAAGGTCGGGCTGCTGCTTGGCGCCCTCTACGGCCTGGTGTTGGGGTTACTGGCCTATTTCGGCTATGCCCACCCGCCGGAACTGGGTTTCGTCTTGGGCAGCTCCATCCTTTTCTCCATGACCCTGGCCGCCACCGTTGGTACCGGTGTGCCGCTCGTGCTGCGGCGCCTCAACATCGACACCGCGGTCGCCACCGGCCCCTTTGTCACCACCGCCATCGACATCCTCGGGGTTTCGGCCTACTTTCTCATCGCAAAATTCTTCTTGAGTTTTTAGCCCATGCAGCCGCAGCCGGGAGATCGCCAGACGTCATTCAAGAAGCGGCGGGTTTCTTCGCTGGTGGTGCTGGTGCTCATTCTTGCCGGCTGGTGGTTCCTTTTCAGATCGGGCCAGAAGACGGTGACCCATCCCGATGCCGGGCCGCAGGCCGTCGTGGCGCGGGGCGACCTCGCCAGCGAGGAAAAGACCGCGGTGGAGATCTTCCGCAACAGTTCGCCGGCCGTGGTCTATATCACCACTATCGAGCTGCGCCGCAACCTTTTCAACCTCAATGTCTACGAGATCCCCCAAGGCACCGGTTCCGGCTTCATCTGGGATCGTGAGGGCCGCATCGTCACCAACTATCACGTCATCGAGGAGGCCAATCGGGTGGAGGTGACCCTGGCCGACCAGTCGGCGTGGAAGGGCGTGATCGTCGGGGTGGCGCCGGACAAGGATCTTGCCGTGCTGCGCATCTCGGCGCCGGCGGATAAGCTGCGGACCCTGCCCATCGGTGAATCGCATAATCTTCTGGTCGGCCAGAAGGTCTTTGCCATCGGCAACCCCTTTGGCCTTGACCAGACCATGACCTCCGGCATCGTCTCGGCCCTGGGCCGTGAGATTCAGGCCGTGACCGGCCGCACCATCCAGGGGGTGATCCAGACCGACGCGGCGATCAATCCCGGCAACTCCGGCGGACCGCTGCTGGACAGCGCCGGCCGGCTCATCGGAGTGAACACCGCCATCTACAGTCCCTCGGGCGGCAGCGCCGGTATCGGCTTTGCCGTGCCGGTGGACGTGGTCAACCGCGTGGTGCCGGAGATCATCCGCCACGGCCGGCTGATCAAGCCGGGCCTCGGTATCTCGGTGGCCCATGACAAGTTGGCCCAGCGTCTTGGCATCGACGGTGTGCTGGTCATCAACCTTGAACCGGGCAGCAAGGCGGCCAAAAGCGGTCTGCGCGGCACCAGTCGCAGCCAGGGCGAGGTGGTGCTGGGCGACATCATCGTGGCGGTCAACGGCCGGCGGGTCCACACCTTCGACGACCTGCGCAACGAAATAGAGCAATACCGGGTGGGCGAAGAGGTGACGCTGACCGTGCTGCGCGATGGCCGGGAGGTGCCGGTGCGGACGGTGCTTGAGGAAGTTGATTAGGCGTGACGTCAAGGCGGGGTGGCGGCCGATGATGTGGTGGACCAAGGCATTGCGGAGTCTCATCTCCGCCGAGGAAAAGGATCGGCTCGACCTCTTCCAGCTCTTCCCGGGTATCCGCCGCTTTCTCGCTGCCCGTCACCACTACGCCTACATGCGCACCGCCGGCGATGCCCTGTTTGTCGTGGTGGTGATTTCCGGCCTCTTCGGGCCCTCGGAGCCGCAGCGCAACGTCGCGGTGTTCTTGAGCTGGGGCGTGATCTGGCCCACCATCGTGCTGAGCTGGTTCTTTGTGGGCCGCATGTGGTGCGGCATCTGCCCGTTTCCGGGGCTGGGGGTCTTTTTGCAGCGCAAGGGCTTCACCCTCAACCGGGAGGTGCCCAGTTTCCTGCGGAAATACGGGGTGTATGTCTCGGTCTTCCTGTTGGCTGTCATCATCTGGACCGAGGTCGTGGCCGGTCTCGATAAATCGCCGGTCGGCACCTCGCTCTTCGTGCTCTCCATCGTGCTCGGCGCGGCGATCCTGTCGATCCTTTATCCGGGACAGGCGTGGTGTCGGCACCTCTGCCCCCTGGGTCAGATCAGCGGCGCGGCGGCCACCCTCTCCATCACCGAGTTCCGGCCCGATCACGAACGCTGCCGCGGCTGCGAATCCTTTGCCTGCAAGAACGGCCTTGCCGGCAAGCGCGGCTGTCCGGTCTATCTCGGGGCCTATAACGTGCGGAACAACCTGCACTGTCTGATCTGCGGCCACTGCCTGCCTTTCTGCGACCGCGATTCGCCCCGGCTGCTCCTGCGCAACCCCTATTCGGAGCTGATCCGCAACAAGGGGAGCTACATCACCTGCACCTACATCGTGCCCTTTCTGATCGGCTCGCAGCTCGCCCGCTTCCTGCGGCTGCACCCAGGCTACAGCGAACTCCAACAGTTTTTCGGCTTGAACGATGCCGTGCTTTTCAGCATCCTGCTGGTGGTCGGCTTTGTCTTCATCCTTGCCATCATCCGTTCCGGCTCGCGGCTCTTCGGCATTACCGAGGACCCGACCTTCGGCCGCTTCGCGCCGCTGGTACCGATCCTCATCCCCATGGCCTTTTCCGGCGAGCTGGTCTACCGCATGGGGTATTTCGCGCGGGGGGTGGGGGATTTTCTGCCTACCGTGGGGCGGCAGTCCGGAGTGAGCCTGCTCGAACGGCTGGCCTTCGCCATCCCGAGCTTTCCGGTGCAGGTGCTCTCGGCCTTCTTCCTGCTTAATGGCGCCCTGGCCGGCTGCTACATCCTCTGGCAGTTCTGCCTGCGCGACTTCGAAGGGTTGGTGCCGTTCAAGAATTTCCTCGGCATCAACCTACTGATTAGTGCCCTGTTGATCTCCTACCTCATGGTAATCTTCTAGCTCAACGGGCTGCTGGAGCAGGGTTTCGCGCTTCTTCCGCGCCAACTCGCGCATGTCCTGGGTCTGATCGCTCTCATCGATGATCTCCCGGCCCACCAGTTCCTCGATCACATCCTCCAGGCTGATTACCCCGGTAAAACTGCCGTACTCGTCCACCACCACGAAAAGGTGGCTGCGCTTTTCGAGGAAAGAGAGCAGCACCGGGGTGAGGCGGGCGACCTCCGGCACGAAGTGGACCGGCTGCATGAGCTGGGCCAGGGTGGTTTCTTCCTTGTCCGCCGCGGCGCAGAGCAGCACGTCCTTGCGCAGCACGATGCCCACGATGTCGTCCGGGTTCTTGTCGTAAACCGGCACGCGGCTGTGGAAATTCCACTTCTTCTCGAATTCCTTGGCCTCGGCCACGGTCAGATGGGCGCCCAAAGAGAAGGTGACGGTACGGGGAGTCATGGCCTGGCGCACCTGTTTGTGGCGCAGTTCCAGCACGTTGGTGATGACCCGTTCCTCCTGGGTATCGATCTCGCCGGCCTTGCGGCTCAGGCGGGCAATGGCCTGCACCTCCTCGGCCGAGACGAGCAGTTCCTGTTCCCGTGCGCCGACCATCCTGGTGACCATGTGGATGAGCCAGAGGGCCGGGGAGAGCAGGGTCACCATGCCCTGAATCGGCAGGGCGATCCAGGGGGCGAGCGCCTTGCTGTGGGCTACGCCCACGGTCTTGGGCAGGATTTCGGAGAAGAGCAGGATGCCGGCGGTAAAGGCAACGGAAAACCAGACCAGATTCGCCTCGCCGAAGACCGCGGCGGCCATGGCGCCCGCCACTGCCGCGCCCGCGGTGTTGGCGATGGTGTTCAGGGTGAGGATGGCGGCAATGGGCTTGTGGATCTCCTGCTTGAGCCGTTTGAGCAGCCGGCCGGAGAGCTTGTTGCCCTGGGCCATCACCTCCACGTGGCTCAAGGGCACCGAATAGAGCGCGGCCTCGAACAGGCTGCACATGGCGGAAATGATCATGGCGCAGCCGACAGCGATGATTAGATTGGTCAGCACATGGCCTCCTGGTGCGGGTGGTTGATTGGGAGCGGATCGGTTTCATTATAACCGGGTTTCCGGTGGCGAAACCAGTGCAATCTGCCGGGAGAGACAGGTGCCGGGGCGGGATGATAGGGGGCGGGCGTCTTTACGCAGGATGGAAATTGCAATGTGGTTTCCGAACAGGTATACCGGACATATGATGGAGCACCGGCGAGGCGGCCCGGCCCGGTCGGGCACCCGGCTGCCGGCGGTGCGGTTAATGGCGATTCCCCAGGACGAAAACGAGGACAGTATATGCTGAAGGTGCGTATCACGGAAAAGGCCGCGGCCGGCGAGATGACGGTCTATTTTGTCGGGCAGCCGGCCAAAGGCAAACCCTCCTGCCCGGAGCCGCTGGTGAACGAACTGATCGCCAGGGCAGCCATGAGCGGGGACTTTACGGCCAAGGAAGGGCAGAGCGTGCTCTTTTATCCTGCTGCCGTGACCGGCAAAAGGGCGGGCCAGCAGCGGGTGCTGGTGGTGGGCCTTGGCAAGGAGAAGCTTACGGCGGAGGCGATCCGCAAGGCTGCCGGCGTGGCCGTGACCCAGATCGGCAGGACCAGGGCCAAGGAGGCAGTAGTGCGGCTGCCGGAAAAAAGCGGGCTTGCCGCGCCTGAGCTGGTGGAGCGGCTCGCCGAGGGGCTGATCCTCGGCAGCTACCGTTTCCGCAAATACCAGACCGTCAAAGATCCGGAGGAGAACGGCCCGCAGCTCGCCACGGTGGCGCTGGCCGCGCCGGCCACCAAGGCGGTGCAGGCGGCCATGGCACGCGGGGTCAATGCCGCCGAGGCGGTCACCCTTGCCCGCGACATGATCAACGAGCCGGGCAACCACTGGACCCCCACCCATTTTGCCAGGGAGGCAAAGAAGATCGCCCACGGCGTCGGGCTCAAGGTCTCGGTGCTGGGCAAACCCGAGATGCAGAAGCTCGGCATGGGCGGCATTCTCGGGGTGAGCCAGGGGTCGGCCCAGCCGCCGACGCTGACCATCCTCGAATACCGCGTGGCCAAAAAGGCGCCGACCCTGCTGCTGGTGGGCAAGGGGCTGACCTTCGACTCCGGCGGCATCTCGTTGAAACCCAGCGCCGGCATGGAGGAGATGAAGTACGACATGAGCGGCGGCGCCGCGGTGCTGGCCGCCATGCAGGCCGTGGGCCGGGAGAAACCGGCAAAGCTCAACGTGGTCGCCCTGATCCCGGCCAGCGAGAACCTGCCCGGCCCGACTGCGCTCAAGCCCGGCGACGTGATCACCCACTATGGCGGCAAGAGTGTCGAGGTGGTGAATACCGATGCCGAGGGCCGGCTCATCCTGGCCGATGCCCTGGCCTACGGGATCGAGAAGTACAAGCCCGCGGCGGTGATCGACATCGCGACCCTCACCGGCGCGGTGATTATCGGCCTGGGCCATCATCGCACCGGCCTCTTGGCCAACGACGACAAGCTCTGCGACAAGGTGCTGGCAGCGGGCGAGGCAGCGGGTGAACCGCTCTGGCGGCTGCCGCTGGCGCCGGAATACCGCAAGCAGCTCAAATCCACGGTGGCGGATTTGAAGAACGTGGACAAGCGCGACGGCGGCACCATCCTCGGCGCCGCCTTCTTGCAGGAGTTCGTCGGCAAGACGCCGTGGGCCCACCTCGACATCGCCGGCACGGCCTGGAACTTCACCGAGAAATCCTACGTGCCCAAGGGGCCAAGCGGCATCGGCGTGCGGACACTGCTGACCCTCATCCGGAATTGGAAGTGAGGGGGAGGGAGGATAGTCTTTATGTTGTCCTCCCTGGCCGTTGGTGGTATTTTTTGAAGTACACTTGGAGGTACAATATATGCCCAAAGCACCCCAGATCGTTCCCATCTCCGACCTTCGCCAGGACGCCAGCGGCATCCTCAAGCGCATGGCCGCTTCCCGTGCCCCTCTGTTCATCACCCAGCGTGGCCGCGCCACCGCCGTGGTGGTCAGCATGAAGGAGTACGAACACACCCAGCACGAGTTGGAGATTCTGCGGTTGCTCGCCCGTGGCGAGAAGGAAATCGAGGCAGGTAAGGGATTCGACCTCAAAGCCGTGCTGGCCGAAGCGGATGCCCTGCTGGCAGAACGGTCGTGAAGATCGTTTTTACCCCCTCGGCGCGTGACCAGTTCTTGCGCGCTCTTGCCTACATCCATCGCGACAAGCCCTCTGCGGCAGTGGCGTTTCGTCACAAGGCGGAAAAGGCGCTCTCGCGGCTCCAGAACCACCCGGAGTCCGGTCGCGTTCTGCCGGAATTTCCCGACATCCCTTACCGTGAGGTGGTTGTTCCGCCATTTCGCTTCTTCTACAGGATCAAAGGAAACGTGGTGTGGATCGTGGCGGTATGGCACAGCGCGCAATTGCCGGATAATCCGGAATGAGGCGGGGATGATCAAAGCCGAAATCACCAACAAGACGGGAACTGGCCCTAATTTCCCCGTAGGGCTTTCCATCGATCCGGCCACCATCGCGCCGGCGTGGCGTTCCTTTCAGAAGGCGCTGCCGGTTCCGCTGACGCCGATCCGCACCGAGGCGCAGCGTGAGGAATTGACCGCGCTGCTGATCTGACCGGCTGCTGTCAAAAGTGGTTGATGGCGAGAAGATCAAGGCCGGCAATGGCCTCGAAATGCCGGTCCCGGGTGAAAAGCGTGCCGCCTGCATGCATGCAGCACGCCGCTACCCACACGTCATTGATGGGAATCTTCCGGCCGGCCTTGACCAGATTCAGGTAGATGACGGCGTATTTTCTGGCGACATCGCGGTCGATGTTGATGATTTCGATATTCAGTTGCTCGATGATGCGCTGAAACCGCTCCTGGTTTTCTCTGCTTTTGGTCCCTTTCATAAAGCCGAAATCCAACTCGGCCACCACCACCGCTGGCAGATAAAGCTGGCTGCCGTAATCGGCCAGGGCATCGACAACGGCAGGGATTCCCTCGGCAAAATCGCAGTAGATATTGGTGTCCAGAACCAGCTTCATTCCCAGTCGCCTTCGTTGATCTGCTCAAAGACGTGCAGGGATTGCCGGAGATCATCGGCCTCTTCCGGCGACATCCAGCCAGCCAGATCGCGAATCAATTGGCGCCGGTCATGATGCAGGCCGAGTTTTTCATCCACGGCCTCCATGATGATCGCGGTTTTCGTCTTGCCGGTTTTACGGGCCAACTGGCGGAGCAATGCATCTTTCTGGGGCGGGATTCTCAGGCTCAATGGCATAAATTTTCCTCACAATATCAAGCAGGAATAGAACAATGTATCTCTTTTTTAAGAATTGTATCGCGCAGCGAACCGGGTGTCAACGAAAAGGTGCGGCGATTCGCTAACCTCGGCTGTGGGCGGGCAGGAGAGGCATCTGGCTGTTCCTCCACATTTTTTTAGTTGTCCTTCCTGACCACCGATGGTATCTGTTTTGGAATACACCCGGAGGTACAACGCATGCTCAAAGCACCGCAGATCGTCCCCGTCTTGAATGTCAGCTGATCCATTGCCCCCGACAACATGGAAATAGGG
>JAJZRJ010000026.1 GCA_021802775.1 Deltaproteobacteria bacterium | reverse complement strand
CCTGCGGGCTTTTTTTTGTGCGCCCGGCACGGGCGCACTCTTGCGGGTGCAAGTCCTGCCGTTGGTTAATGGCTGGGGGTAGCGAGGGCGATACCGTCGATCCGTTTGATATGCGCCAGCACCTTGGTGGGGCAGGTGCCGCAGCGGAACGGACCTCCGTTAGCAGCCCGTTGAAAAACGGGCTGCCGGCACCACCGGGAGGTGGCGCCGAATTTTGCCGGCCCGAAAGGGCCAAGAAATTCGCGAGGTTGGCCAAAGCGCCTTTGGCCAACCGACAGTTGAAAAAGCCAGGGATGGTTTTTTTAACGGACTGTTAAGGGAGGAGTGGAGCGCATCGGCGCGGTTGTGTTTGGTATAACGGCCTTTCCGGGCGGGAAAAGTTCCGCGCATGGTGAGAAAGTGCATGGGGCAGCCGTCCGAGGGGACAGCAGCGATTTTGCCTACTTGGTGGTGAAGGTAAAGGCGCCGTCCCAATCTGCGCACGGCGGGTTGTCGCGGAAGTGGGCGATGCGCTCCAGGTAGAGTTCGTAAATCTTGGCAGGTTTTGCCGCCTGGAGCGCGGCAAGGATATCTTCCGCATCGTCGAAGCGCCGGATGCGGTAATAGACCATGGCCTGTTCGAATTCCTCCACGCTTTTCCTGGTCTGCGGGTCTGGTTCGCCCTCGCAGACCGGCTCGTAGATTTTTACCGGCAAGGCCTTGCCTTTTACCCGCACCATGTCCACGAACCGGCAGAAGAAGCGTTCGCCCAGCATCTCCCGTGTATATTCCGAGATGATGATATTGGTGCCGTAGATCTTGTTCGACCCCTCCAGCCGCGAGGCGAGATTGACGTTGTCGCCCATTACCGTGTAGTCGAAGCGCTGTTCGCTGCCGAAGTTGCCTACGCTCATCAGCCCGGTATTGATGCCGATGCCGATGGCGATGGCGGGCAGTCCACGCGCCTCCCACTGGGGCCGCAGCTCGTTCAGTTTTGCCATCATGCCGAAGGCGGTGCGCACGCAGTTGGCCGCATGTTCCTCGTCATCCAGCGGCGCGCCCCAGATGGCCATGACCGCATCGCCCATATATTTGTCCACCGTGCCTTTGTTGGCCATGACGATGTTGCTCATGGCGGTGAGATATTCGTTCATGAACTTGCCGAGCCCTTCGGAATCCATCTTCTCGGAGATGGAGGTGAAGCCGCGAATGTCGGAGAAAAGCACCGTGAGTACCTTCTGCTCGCCTTTAAGCGAGAGTTTTTCCGGATTTTTCGAGAGCTGCTCGACAATCTGGGGCGAGACGTAATGGCCGAAGGCCTTGCTGATAAAGCGCCGCTCCCGGCCTTCGTAGAAGTAGTTGAAGAGGGTGACGACCATGAAGATCAAAATGACCGTGGCCAGTGGATAAACCACGCCCACCAGTTCGTTCTGCTTGAAGAAGAGGTAGTAGTTGCCCGTCACCGTGGCCTCGATGAGCAGGATGCCGCCCAAGCCTCCGGCCAGGGCGCTGGTGTGGGAAAGGAGCGCGGAGAGGAAGAGGCCGCCTACGATGATGATGGTGTAGGTGAGGCCGATTTCCGTGTAGAAGTCGTGGGAAAAGGGGTCGCCCTTGAGCACGTTGTCGATGATGTTGGCATGCACCTCGACGCCGGGATAGATGTTGGAAAAAGGCGTGGCGCGGAGATCGAGGAGCCCGGCGGCCGAGGTGCCGATCAGCACGTACTTGCCGCGCAGCTCGTCGAGGCGGCGGCCTTCGAGTACATCCACCGCCGAGAGATAGGGGAAGGTATGGGCCGGGCCGCGAAAGTTGATCGTGACCTGGCCGGCCTCGTCGGTGGGAAGAAAGCGGTTGGCAAAGGAAACGCCGAGAATACCCTTTTCCCCGCCGGTCATCTGCTGCGAGACGTGGATGGTAACGGTCTGCTCACCGAGGCCGACCCGCAGCATCTCCAGGGCGAGGGAGGGATAGGGGATGCCGTCGAGTTCCATGAAGAGCGGCACCTTGCGCACGGTGCCGGAGGGGTCGGGAAAGACGTTGAAGAACCCTTCGCTCTGCCCTTGGGCGATCTTTTCGGTGTTGACGATGGCGCGGTAGGCCGGGATAAGGGCCAGGTCGTGGTACTTGAAGTGGCTCGGGTCAAGGCGGACGATGGCGGTGGGGAAGGGCTTTTCCGTCTCGGTTTTCAGGTTGTCATTCATAGTCTGAAAGACATAACCAAGCACCGAGGGGGTCTCGGCAAAGGCCTTGCCCAGAGCGACGTCGTGGTCCAGGGATTCCTGGCTTTTCAGGGTCTGGAGCTGATCCGCGGTGACGGTGCCGGGCAGGTAGCGCTGGAGTTCGTCGAGAAAGTTTTTCGGCGAGGTGCGGTCCGCTTCGGCAAAGACGATGTCGAGGCCAATGGCCTTGGGCTGGGCGGAACCGACCTGGCGGACCAGCCGGGCCACGGTATGGCGTGGCCACGGCCATTGCCCCACCTGGCGCAGGCTTTTTTCGTCGAGGTCGATGATTACCACCTGGCCGGCGGTGGGCATGGGGCCACGCCAGCGGAACATGGCGTCGGTGACGCGGTTGTCCAGGGCGGTGAGCAGCGGGGGTTTCTGCTGGCCAAAGGAATAGAAGTACGCCACCGCGGCCAGCACTACCAGACAACCCACCTTGAAGGGCGAGAGAGTGAAGAATGCTTTGAGCCGTGTTGGCTTCATCGGCACCTCTCTTGCCTGCGGCTATTGTTTGTTGCCGCCGAAGATGCCGAGGTACTGTTTGCCCCCGCCGCTGCTATAGAAGTTGCCGCCCATTGCATTGGCATTGGGGCCGAAGAAGGCGCCCTTGACGTTGCCCGAGGTGCTGTCGCCGCTCAGATCGGCAACGAAGGAGTTGGAGGAGGCGGTGGAGGTGATGCTGGCGGGGCTGCCGATGGTCAGGGTGGCAACGTTCGGGAAGCTGATGCTGCCGTTGATGGTCTGGGCAGTGAAGTTTGCGTTCAGGCTGACGGTGCCGTTCAGATCGAGGACACCGCCGGCATCGATGCGGGAGCCCCGGGCACTGCCGCTGTAAGAGCCGGTGAAGCCGTTCTTGATTACCGAGTTGGTGGAAGGTACACCAGCCAGCCACATGGAACCCGGCACATGGATGTGGCGCTGGGTCGAGTCGTTCGGATCGACGTAGGCGATCTCCCAGTACCCCCAGGTAAAATAGCTGGACCATTGTTTTTCCGGGTCCTCGATCACCATGTAGTTGCCATGGGGTTTCAGGCCGGCGCTGCCCACGCAGGCGTCCGACGGGCAGCCCAGAATCGCGGCCAGCAGGTCGTCGCGGATATAGGCCGAGCCGTAGGAGCCGCCGACCGTGAGGTTGCTGATGGAATATTCTCCGCCGTTGAGATCCGGACCGGTGGTGATGGCGCCGCTCAAGGTGCCGCTGTCCTTGTTGACGGCCAGGGTGAAGTCGGTTGGCGAATCGTTTCGGAAGAGGCGGCGGTTGGTGTTCGGGGCATTCATGTCCTCGCTTACCCCGACCACGAAGCCCTGCCAGGTTGCCGTGCCGGTGGGGGAGGTCGGCAGTTTTTCTTCGAGAGCCTGCTGGGTTCCGCCTTGCACGGTCCAGGAGTCAACGGTGCTCTGGGGATTTCCGGCGACGAGATAGGAGGCGCCGGTGGCGTTGAAGCTGAAGAAATCATAGGTGCTGCCGGAGAAGAGGCCGGAGCCGCTGCCCTCGATGGCGGTAATGTCGTTATTGTAGCCGTCCCCGAAGCCGAAGATCTGGATGTTGTTCACGCTGCTGCCGCTGGTGTGGCCAAAGAAGAAGACCGGGCTGTCCTTGTCCGTGGAGGAGGTGGAACTGACCGGATCGAAGACCGCGCCGAAGATCGTGTTGTTGTGCCAGTTGACAGCCATGAAGACATCGCCGGTGATGGTCTCGGTGGTGCCGCTGTGCACGGAACTCCCGCCCAGGCCTCCCAGGAAATAATAGATGCCGTTGCTCGGCGGACCGGCCGGGGTGGTGAAAGTTGGCGCGCTGGCTAGTTCGTTGGTCGGCGGCAGGTCAATGGCGATCGGTTTAATGGCAGTGGTTGTCGTCAGGGACGTCGGCACAGGCAGGGGCTCTGGTGCAGGGAGCGGTTCGGTTGCCGCGGTTGTGCCATTTTCGTTGGTAGGGGCCGGCGCTGTTTGCGTGGTGGTTTGAGATCCCTCGGTAGATGATGAGGTGCCCGAAGCCTGATCCCCGTTTGAGGTCGTCCCTTCCTGTGTCCCCTCGCCGGAGGTGGTCTCGCTCTTACCCTTGTCCTGGCTGCCGCCCTTTTCTTCTGCCGGACCCACCCCCTTCTCGCCGCCGTTGCCATTGAGCTGCTTGTTCAGGTCGCCCAATTCCTTTTCAGTGAATTTAACCGGCGGTAACGGGGCGGCATTGAGGGTGACGTGGGTGCCGAAACCGGGCTTGGTGATGGCGACCGTGCCGAAGGGGTTGGTGATCTCGATGCCCTTGCCGCCCTGGAAGACCACGGAAAGGGTGGTCGGGGTGACGGTGCCGGCATACATGGAGCCGCGGATGCCGATGGTGGCGGTGGGGGTCTCGGTTTTGAAGTTCTGCGGGGCACTCTTGGTGATGGCCCCGCCCATCACCCGGAAGGTACCCTCCTTGATATGGGTCTTGAGGGCGCCGTCGTTCTGTTCCGGCTGCCAGCGATATTCCGCGACCTTCATTTCGCTGGCACCGCCAAGGCTGATAATGCTGTTGTCGGTGAAGAGGAGTTGCAGGCGGCCGTTGGTGCCGGTTTTCAGGGTATCCTTTTCAAGGATCGGGCTTTTCAGGGCGAGGGGACGTTCAATACCTTTGGCGTTTTTGGCTACCACGGTGCCGCGAATAGCCACCACGGTGGCCACTGTTTCCGGTGATGCGGCGTTGGCGACGTGCGGTGCAACAGATGCCAGCGTAACGGAAAGGACGACGATCAGGGAAAGGAAAGCACTCTTCATGTCACACGGTCCTCGCTGCCTAAAAGCTCACGGTGAGGCTGAGTTCGGTCACGTTTTTCCGGTAGGTATAGAGGTCGATATTGGAGGTGGAATTGGTGTAGGTGTGGCCAAGCTGCGCGATCAAGGCTTGGCGTTTGGCCTGATCCTGCCACAGGGTGCGGGAGAGGCCGGCGGTCAGTTCCTGCACGTCGTCGGCGCGGAAGACCCCGAAGAAGGGGTGCTCTTCATCGTAATCGGTCGTGGTGTAGCCGAGCCCGGCGAACAGGGCAAAGTCGAGCGGCAGGTCGCGGTCATAGCGGAGTTTCCAGCCGAAGCGGTCGTAGCTGTTGACTTCATTGTAGGCGATTTCCACTTCCTTGGTAAAGGTGAGGCTGAGGCGATTGGGGCCATCCAGCAGCACCGGCCCGGCCGAATACATGAGATTGGTGGCGTCGCGTTCCGGATCGATATAATTGTTCTTCTCCTCCACTTTGATTCCGAAGGTCGCCAGGAGATTTTCCATGAAGATGGCGGTAAAGGAGGAGGCTGCGCCAAACGAGCTTTGGTAACGCTCATGTTCGACATCGATATTGGTGGCCATGGCCTGGATGTCCCAGATCGTTTTTTCCCCCTGGAAAACCGGGCCGGAGGTGAGGCCGAGGTAGTTGGTGTCGAGGTCGTAAAGGCTCCCATAGAGCGCGTTGTAGGAGGTGGCCGAGGTTTTCCAGGCAAAGGGATAGTCCTCGTTTTTATAGATATGGTTGAGCACCAGGGTGGCGTTGTTGATCTGGTCGTTTTGCGGTTTGGCGCTCTGGCCGGTGAGGGTGAACTCGAAGATGCCCAGGGAGATTTTGTCGCTGACCGGCGCGGAGCGGGCGTTGTCATCCCAGGCATGGCCCAAGGTGAAGGTGCCGTTGATGAAGTGGCGTTTTTCCGAAGCGTCGATGGCGTCGAGAAATTGCTGGATGTTCTTCCAGACCTGTTCCGGCGGGTTGGTGGCCTGGACCTCTTTGAAATATTGCTTGGCCAGTTCACGGGAGCCGAGACGGAGGTGGGCGCGGGCCAGTTCCAGTTTGACGCGGGTTGCATCAGGGTCGGCGATGAGGATGCGGTCAAAGGCCATGACCGCCTCTTCGGACCGGCCGGTCTCAAAGGCCGCCCGGCCGAGGTAGAAGTTGACCTCCAGGTTGGCCGGGTCCTGCTTGAAGGCCTTGTAGAGTTCCTTGTATGCCTCGTCGAAGCGTCCCTGGTCGAAGTAATGTTTGCCGAGAGCAAACGGGGTATCGGCGGGAGCTGCCAGAACCGGGCCGGAAAGAAAGACAAAAAGAAGGGGGATCAAGAGGAGAAAGGCTCGGTGTCGGATCATGATTTGTTCCTGAAATATCGGTCATCTATATAATTTTGCACAATTTTCACCCAATTATAATAATTATAATACAAGGAAACAGGGACAGAGGGTATCTTTTTGTGCAACTGTTCCTCCGTTTGAAATCGGCAGCAGCACAGGAGGCTTGGCGTGGATCCGTGGCTCTGGTAAATTCGGACACCGCGGATGTTGGATGATCGCGGGGATGATGCCGGAGACGACCGGAAAAGGCGGGGGAAGAATGTGATGACGGATGAGACGAAGGGCAGGCTGATATTGGACTACCCCTGCCCTTGGGTGTACAAGGTGATCGGGGCGGACGGTGAGCAGCTCCGCCTTGCCATCGGGGAAGTCTTGGGCGGGCGGGAACACCTGGTGACCCCGTCCCGCACGAGCCGGAGCGGCAAGTACCAGAGTCTCGATATCGAGGTGGTCGTACGGGACGAGGCAGAGCGCAACGCCTTTTACGTGGCCTTCAAGAGGCACGCGGCGGTGGTCATGGTGCTGTAAACGGTGGTCGATTCCGCGGGGGGTGCGCGGGGTGCGCCCCGCCCGCCAGAATCAAGGGCGGCGAGACCTACCCGATCACCTCGAAGCCGATGGCGGCAATGGCCTTCTTGATGGTCTCCAGCGGGACGTCCTTGGTCGGGGTGTAGGTGGCCTCGCCTTTGGCCAGGTCGATCTGCACGTTGGTGATCCCGCCGATGGCGCTCAGTGCCTTGGTGACCGAGCTGGCGCAGTGGCCGCAGCGCATGCCCTGAATTTTTACCGTTGCCATGATGAGTCTCCCTGGTGGTTTGGGTTGCAGCGATTTTGAAATTTTAGTAAAAGCTAAAATAGCACGTTGTGCTTGGTTCGTAAATCATTTTTCCGTGCGAAACGCAAACGCCGGCACGGCAGAAAACCGAAGAGGTTTCCCATGAGCGGAGCAACCCGGAAGGAACACGTGGCCATCAGGGGCATGCACTGCGCGGCCTGTTCCACCCGCATCGAAAAGGTGCTCTCCGCCACCGGGGGCATCCGCCATGCCGCGGTCAATCTGGCGACCGAATCCATGGAGGTGGAGTGGGAAGCGGACCGCCTTACCCTGGACGACATTACCGCCATTGTCAAGGGCATGGGCTTTGAATTGGTCAAGCCGGCGAACGAGTTGACCCTGACCCTGGCCTTGGGCGGCATGACCTGCGCCTCGTGCGCGGCCCGGATCGAGAAGGTGGTGGGCGCATTGCCTGGCGTGCGGTCCATGCAGGTGAATCTCGCCACCGAGTCGGGCACCGTGGTTTTTGACCCGGAGGTTGTGACCCAGCGAGCCGTCCGCGAGGCCATCGAACGCATCGGTTTCAAGGCGACGGTGGCGGTGGCCGGCCGTTCGGAGATGGAGCGCCAGCAGGCAGAGGCCATGGCGCGGCTCGCTGCCATGAAAAAGCGGCTGATCCCGGCCTTTGCCTTCGCCATGCTGCTGCTCATTCTCTCCATGGGCGAGATGCTGGGCATGCCGTTGCCTGGTTGGCTTGCCCCGCACCATGCGCCCTTCACCTTTGCCCTTACCCAGTTTCTGCTGGTGCTGCCGATCATGTGGTCGGGCCGGAACTTTTACCTCATCGGTTTCCCGGCCCTCTTCCGCCGCGCGCCCAACATGGACTCCCTCATCGCCATCGGCACCGGTGCCGCCTTTGTCTACAGCACCTGGAATCTCATCGAAATCGGTCTTGGCCTCGACGCCATGGCGCGGGTCATGGACCTTTATTTCGAGTCGGCCGGCGTGCTCATCGCCCTGGTCTCCCTGGGCAAGTACCTGGAAAGCCGTTCCAGGGTGCGCACCTCCGATGCCATCCGCCAGTTGATGGAGCTCTCGCCGGATGAGGCGACCTTGCTGCGCAACGGCGAGCAGGTGGCCATTCCGGTGGAGGAGATCGAGCCGGGCGACCTGCTGCTGGTAAGGCCCGGCGAGCGGGTGCCGGTGGACGGCACCGTGGTCAAGGGCCATTCCAGCGTGGATGAATCGATGCTCACCGGCGAGTCCCTGCCCGTCTCGAAAAAGGAGGGCGACCGGGTGGTGGGCGCCACCCTGAACAAGAACGGCGTGTTGCAGGTGCGGGCGGAAAAGGTGGGGCAGGATACCATGCTTGCCCGCATCATCCGGCTGGTGCGCGAGGCCCAGGGCTCCAAGGCGCCGATTGCCAACCTGGCGGACCGCATCAGCCTGTACTTCGTGCCCACGGTCATTGTGCTGGCCATTGTGGCGGGGCTGGCCTGGTATTTCATCGGCCAGGCCGGGTTTACCTTTGCCCTGCGCATCTTCATCGCGGTACTGGTCATCGCCTGCCCATGCGCCATGGGGCTGGCCACCCCGACCTCGATCATGGTCGGCACCGGCCGCGGCGCCCAGCTCGGGGTGCTGGTCAAGAGCGGCGAGGCCCTGGAGATGGCGCAGAAGGTGAATGCGGTGGTCTTCGACAAGACCGGCACCCTCACCTACGGCCGGCCCGAACTGACCGATCTGCGGCTGGTTGCAAGCGGGATGAATGAGCAGCAGGTGCTGGCCCTGGTGGCGACGGCGGAAAGGGCATCCGAGCATCCGCTGGCCGAGGCGGTGGTCAACGCGGCCCGCGAAAAAGGGTTGATGTTGCCGGAAGCGACCGGGTTCGAGGCCGTGACCGGCCGGGGCATCCGGGCCACGGTGGACGGCAGGATGGTGCTGACCGGCAACCGGGAGTTCATGGCGGAGTCCGGCGTGGCAGGGCTCGATGCGGCAGCCGATGCCATTGCCGCCGGATTTGCCGCCTCCGGCAAGACCGCGCTTTATTGCGCTGCCGATGGGAAGCTGATGGCGTTACTCGCCATCGCCGACCGGCTCAAACCCGAGGTGCCGGCCACGGTCAAGGCCCTGGAACGGATGGGGATCAAGGTCTTCATGCTCACCGGCGACCACGCGGTGACGGCCCGGGCCATCGCCAGCCAGGCTGGAATCAGCGAGGTCATTGCCCAGGTGTTGCCCGAGCACAAGGCCGAAAAGGTCGCCTCCTTGCAGGCCCAAGGGCTGCGGGTCGCCATGGTGGGCGACGGCATCAACGACGCGCCGGCCCTGGCCAAGGCCGATGTCGGCATTGCCATGGGCACCGGTATCGACGTGGCCATCGAGTCGGGCGACATCGTGCTGATGAAGGGCCACCTCTCGGGACTGCTCGCCGCCCTGGCGCTCAGTCGCGCCACCATGCGTAACATCAAACAGAATCTTTTCTGGGCTTTTATCTACAACATCATCGGCATCCCGGTGGCCGCAGGGGTGCTCCATCTCTTTGGCGGCCCGACCCTCAACCCCATGATCGCCGGTGGGGCCATGGCCATGAGCTCGGTCTCGGTGGTGACCAACGCCCTGCGTCTTCGTTTCTTTGTCCCGCCTGCCGCGCCGTGGGTCACGGAGCCCTGTCTACCGGAGTCCTGTTAGCAGGAGCCCTTGCCAAAAGGCGATCGGCCCCGGTACAATACAGGAAAGCCAAACTCATTTGCCGCAAGGGGGAATGCCGTGAAAACCTGCAACCTGCAAGACTTCATGATCGAATTGCAACCCTGGCTGGACCGCGACCATGTCCATGATGCGGTGCTGGACGGCAAGGGCCGCCTGACCCTCCACTTCAACGACGGCACGAAGAACGTCTATGCCATTGACGACTGCAACGCCCAGCAGATGAAAAAGATCGTGCAGCAGCTCAAGGGGCGCGGCATCCCGGTTCAGGAGGCATGACCGCAGCCGGCTCTTGCCGTGGAGCCTGGCCCCGCTGGTGTCGCTGGTCATTATCGGCGGCCGCCTGCCCTCTCCGCGATGCAGCACGGGGTGCGGTGCCGGATGGCCGCCTTTTTGTTACGCCTCCTGCTTTGCGAAAGAAAGGATTGACAGCGCTCCGGTTGGATGACTATGAAAAGGGTAGGGCATCTTCTGCGAAGGGGATGCACGCTTCCTTTTCTCCGCAAGGCTGGGTGTCCGCCTTTTTGAGAGATCTGTTATCCTGTAACAATGCCTGATTCCGGGTTCGCGGCGGGGGGCCATGAAGCACGGTGCGGTGTTCGACAGTCAGGACAAGCACTTCGAGGTGCTCCGCGGCGCAGTGGAGAACACCAACGAGGCCTTTGTCACCATCGATCAGGATTCCCGGGTGGTGCTCTTCAACCGGGCGGCGGAGCGGGTTTTCGGCTATCGGCGCGAGGAGGTGCTGGGCGAAGACTTCGGCATGCTGCTCTCCCCCATGTGCGAAGGTGGCCACCGGCAGGCGGTGGATCGGTATGTCGCGACCCGGCGTCCCACTCTGATCGGCCATGAAACGGAACTGAAGGTTATCCGCAAAGACGGCCAGACCTTTCCCGCCTCTATCTCCTTTTCCGTGGCCGAGATCGACGGCCAGCTTTTTTTCACCGGCATTGTCCGCGATCTGACCGAACACAAGGCCTTGGAGCGCCAGGTTCTCCAGTCGGAGCGACTGGCCGCCCTGGGGCAGGCCATGGCGGAGATCTCCCACGAGATCAAGAACCCCCTTATCATGATCGGCGGCTTTGCCCGGCAACTCCTCGGCAAGCTCAAAGACGACAAGGACCGCGCCAAGCTGCGGATCATCGCCGAGGAGGTGGCGCGGCTGGAGCGCCTGCTGGTGGGTCTCCGCGACCTTTACCGGCCACAGCAGCTCTTTGTCGAAGATGTCGATCTCGCCTTGTTGCTGGCCGAGGTCGTGGCCCTGGTGGAGGACGAAGCCAACCGCCAGGGGGTGGCGATCCAGGTCGAACTGGCGCCGGAGGCAACCTTGGCGCGGGCGGATCGGGAGAAGCTCAAACAGGTCTTCCTGAATCTGATCAAGAACAGCCTGGAAGCCCTGCCCGGTGGCGGCGCCATCACCATCAGCACGCGGCATGAAGCCGGCCGGATCGAGGTGCTGGTGGCCGACGGCGGCGAAGGCATCCCGGAAGAGGTCCGGAAGCATGTCTTCTCCCCTTTCTTTACCACCAAGGAGCAGGGGACCGGCCTCGGCCTCTGCATCTCGAAGCGGATCATCGACGAACACCCCGGCGGCACCTTTGTCCTCGAAAGCCGGGAGGGTGAGGGCACGGTGGTCACCATCGGCCTTGTCCCGTGCAGCGGTTCCCCCGCACGGCTTTGAGTTTGACCGTCAGGGTGCGCCCACCTCCCTTGCCCCCCATGGCGTCTGCCGCATTGGCACAGAGATTGATCGCCACCTGATGCATCTGGGTGAGATCGGCCAGGGTGCCGATCGCCTCCATTTTCTGCGCCTGGCGTAACTGCTCCTCGGCGTCCAGGGCGGCCCACGCAGTTTTACGGCCGGCGACATCCTCCACGGTGCAGAGCATGCCGTGGTACTCGCCGTTGCGGACCCGCGGGAGTGACGGTTGTGATTGGGCGGGGCATGGCAGTTCCATGACGTTCCCTCCCCTATAGCGGAAAAGCGATGGCGACGCAAAAGCGAGTCGGTGGGGGATTGTTTCTGGGAAAATGGCGCGAGGAGCAGGGGCCTTGAATCAGGCGGCCTGCGCAGGGGCGGCAAGGCTCGCGATCACCCGATTGCGGCCGGCGGTCTTGGCCTCATAGAGTGCCTGATCGGCCAGGGTGAGGAGTTGTTCCGGCCGTTCGGGCTGATTGGTCGTGAGGGTGGCCAGGCCGATGCTGATGGTGACGATGCGGGCGATCTCCCGCTGGCGATGCAGGTAATTTTCCGCCTTGGTGCGGATGCGCTCGGCAATGGCCAGCGCTCCCTGCTCATCGGTGTTCGGCAGCAGGATGGCGAATTCCTCGCCGCCGTAGCGGGCCACCGTATCGGTGATGCGGGTCTCGTTCAGGATCAGGGTGGCGGTGCCGGCCAGCACATGGTCGCCAAAGGGGTGGCCGTAGGTATCGTTGACCTCCTTGAAGCGGTCGAGATCGAGCATCAGGCAGGCAAGATCGCTGTTGTGACGGCGGGCGAGCAGGAATTCGTGGTGCAGCATCTCCTGGAAGTGTCGATGGTTGTAAAGCCCGGTCAGGCCGTCGCGGATGGTCTGGTCCCGCAGGCGGGCATTGAGCCGGTTCAATTTGGTGAGCGCCGCGTTGGTTTTTCTGATGTAGAGGAGGAGAAAACCGCCCAGCAGGGCGGTGAAGAGGCCGGAAATACTGCCGACCAGGAGGTGTTCCTTGTCGAAATAGGCGAGTTCCGGATGGAGGAAGGCGTCGGTAGCGGCGTTCAGGTTGGCCATGAGCAGGACGGCCAGCACATAGATACTGAGTTGGATGCCGGGGTTGCGCATGGACCTCACCGTTGTTGCCAGTTCCGGGAGCAGCAGGGCTTTTTTTTACTCTACCGCAAAGCAGGGCGCTGAACAATCGGCTTTTCGCGGCGTGGTCAGCGACGCTGCGCCGCAGCCCGGCGAATGAGTTGCGCGAGTTCCGCCTCGATAGGCGGCCGATGGCCGGCAGGGATCAGCTCTCGCACCCGTTGCCGGAGAAAGCGCTGGTTGGGCCTCCTTGATCGGCGGGTCGATGTCGTCGAGACGGCAAAAAGGCGTTCGACATTGGCGCCCACCACCGGGTAGGGCGCATAGCTGCGGCGCCAGGGCAGGTCGCGGCTGTAGCCGCTAAACCGGGCGAGGAGCGTCGGCCGGAATTTGGTGCCGGTCATGAAAAGGTCAGCCCAGCAGGGCGATGAGCAGGAGGCCGCCGAACATGAACAGGGTGGCGAGTCCGCGGCCGAGGATGTTGCCCTCCTTGAGAATGAGCCAGCCC
Organism: Deltaproteobacteria bacterium; assembly: GCA_021802775.1. GTDB lineage: Bacteria > Desulfobacterota > Desulfobulbia > Desulfobulbales > Desulfurivibrionaceae > JAJZRJ01. Next base: position 24,039 of record JAJZRJ010000026.1, on the reverse strand, counting down.
AGGAAAACGCTTACCAGGATGCTGCTTCGTTTGGCCGCGATCATATAGGCGGCGGTGATTTGGGAGATGGCGAGACAGTGAAAACTGATCTGGACGAGCATGAGCACGGTGAGCCACAGTCCTTTGCCGGGGTGGCGCGGGAGTTCCCGCCAGCGAACTTTGCCGGTGAGGATTAACATGGCGAGCACGGTGATCCCGAAGACCAGGGTGAAGGCGTAGCCGAAAAAAAGCGGCGAGGAGAGCAGGATCGCCTTCTTGCCGATTACCGCGGCAAAGGCGTAGAGCAGGGCCACCAGCAGCATGAGGCGGGAACCTTTTTCGCGCATGAGCGCCCGCCACGGGTGCAGCAGTCCGGCCTCGGTCCGGGAGAAATTGAGGAGATAGCTGCCGCCCACGATAAGCGTCATGCCGAGCCCGCCCCAGAGGGTGATGTGTTCGCCAAGGATAATGAGGCCGGTAATCACCATAAAGAAGGGGGTAAAGGCGAGAAATGGTGCGGTAAGCGACAGCGGCGAGAGCTTGATGGCGTGGAGATAAAGGAAATAGGCAGCCAGTTCCACCGGCATGGCGATGATGATGGTCCACCAGAAGGCGTTATCGAGCCGCGGCGTCGGGATAATGGCGAGGCCGGCCGCGAGAAAAGGCAGGGACCAGGCGAGTTCGATGGCGGCGATCTCGTACGGCCCGAGGTTTTTGTAGAGCTTGATCGAGACGTCACGCACGCCGAAGGTCACGGCAGTGACCAGGGTGAGGCCGAGCCAGAGGGTCATCCGGTCTCCGGTTCGTCGGCCAGCAGGGCGAAGAGTTCCTCGGCCGAGACCGCCCGTCCGCTCTCGGTGCCGGCCAGCAGGCTTTCGGCCAGTTCGCGTTTCCGGGCATGCAGGGCGCAGATCTTTTCTTCGATGGAGCCGGCGGTGATGAGCCGGTAGATGGTGACCGGATGCTGCTGGCCGATGCGGTGGGCGCGATCCGAGGCCTGATCCTCCACGGCCGGATTCCACCAGGGGTCCATGTGGATGACGTAGTCGGCGGCGGTGAGATTGAGACCCATGCCGCCCGCCTTGAGACTGATGAGGAAGAGGTCGCCCTCGCCGGCCTGGAAGGCGGTGACCCGCTTCTGCCTGGCTACCGCCGGAGTCTTGCCGTCGAGGTATTGGTAGCGGATGCCGTGCCGGTCAAGGTGCTCGCGGAGGATGGTCAGGTGATCGACGAACTGGCTGAAGACCAGGGCCTTATGCCGGTTTTCCAGCAGCTCCGCCACCACCTTGCCGAAAAGTTCGAGCTTGGAACCGGCAATCTCGGTGCCGGGCAGCACCAGACGCGGATGGCAGCAGGCGCGGCGCAGCTTCATGATTTCGGTGAGGATTTTGAGGTGGCGGTTACGCCCGGTTCCCTGCCCGCTGCGCAACCGCGCCACCGCCTTTTGGCGCAGCGCCTCGTAGAGGGCTGCCTCCTGCCGGTTCATCGTGACCTGCAGGGTGATCTCGGTGCGCGGGGGCAGCTCTTCCAGCACCTGGGGTTTGAGGCGGCGCAGGATGAAGGGCTGTACCAGTTTTTTGAGCCGGCGCCTGGCCTCGGGGTTTTCCTCCCGTTCGATGGGCACGATGAAGCGTTTGCTGAACTGCTCGAGGGAGCCCAGCAGGCCGGGGTTGATGAACTGGAAGAGATTCCACAGCTCGATCAAGTGGTTCTCGATGGGGGTGCCGGTAGTGAGGAACTTGAAGCGGCCCTGGAGTTCCATGGCGGCCCGCGAGCGTTTGGTGAGGAAATTTTTGATTGCCTGCGCCTCGTCGAGCACAATGGTCTGCCAGTCGATGGCGGCAAAGGCCTCGGCATCCTGCTGCAACAGGCCGTAGCTCACCACCACCACCGTGAAGCGTTTGAGGTTGGTGAGCAGCTCCTTGCGCCGCCGGCCGCTGAACTGGATCACCTTGAGGGTGGGCGCGAAGCGGTTGGCCTCCTGCTGCCAGTTGAGACAGACCGAGGTGGGGGTCACCACCAGGGTGGGGCCGCCCTGGGCGCGGGCAACGATGATGGCCAGGGCCTGGATGGTCTTGCCGAGCCCCATGTCGTCGGCTAGGCAGGCGCCGACCCCCATGTGGGCAAGGCGGGCGAGCCAGCGGTAGCCTTCGAGCTGGTAGTCACGCAGTTCGGCCTGAAGGGTGGAGGGCACCGCTGGCTCCAATCGTTCGCTTTCCCGGACGCGGCGCACCAGTTGCTGCCAGGCGCGGTCGGCCTTGAACTGGCCGGGGGAGGTGGCAAGTTCTTCCAGGGTCAGGGTGGCAAGCGGGTGAAGCCGGACCGAGCCGCGGCGCAGTTCGGCATAGGTGCGGATCTCGTCGAGCCGTTTGCGCAATTCGTTGCTCAGCGTGAGAAAGTGGCCCTGGCCCAGCGGAATGAAGCGGCTGGCTGCCACCTGGGTCAGTTCCAGCAACTTGCGCATGTCGAGGACCAGCGTGCCGTCGAGGGTGAGCTGGCCGCCCAGTTCGAACCAGTCCTGTTTCTTGTGCAGGGTCACGGAAAGCTGCTCCAGTCCGGCCGGCGGACTGATGGAAAAGCGTTCCCCCTCGGGCCACTCCACCAGCGCGGTGTCGGTGAGGGCGCGCAACTCTTCCAGGAGTTCCAGGCACATCGCCGGTTCCTCGATGAACCATTCGCGGTCCACGCTCTCGCGGCCAGCGAGGCTCGGGCAGACGGCCTCGACCAGATCGGCATTTTCCGCCTCCAGCACCAGGTCGCGCCGGGTTTGGACCCGTTGGCCGCCGATGCTGCCGGCCACCGTGGTTGGCCCTTCACCCGGCTTGAAATACGGACCGGCACTGCCTAACGGCCTCACGTAGAGGCCGGCCCTGAGTCCGTTGCCCGAGGGCAGCAGGTGAACCCTGATGCGCTGGTCCGGCGACAACGTCTCGACTCCGGCCGGGGCACCGGCAAGGGAGGAGTGGACTGCCATGAAGGAGGCCATGCCGCCCAGGGTGGCCAGCAGTTCTTCACGGGCATCGTGCGGAATTCTGAGACCTTGCGGGCCGATGATCGCCGCCACCCGGCGGTGTTCGCTGGTGAATTGCACGACCTTGTAGCGGGTAGGCGCCTGGCGGAGCAGGGCGACACCCGACTCGGTGGGGAAGGGTACGAAACGGACGGTGATGGCGCTGTCGTGCTCTTCCACGGTCAGCTCGGGCTCTCCGGCCTCAATGGTGACCCGGAGCCCGGGGTCTTCGGCCAGGAAGATATGGGGATGGCCGATGAGCGCCGGCAGGGCCTGGGTGGTCTCGACGAAGAAGCGTTTGCCGCCGCTTTGCTCCTCGGTGACGATGGCCTGGCAGAGTGCGGCGTCCTGCTCGGTGAGAAAAGGGAAGCGGCCGGGATCGCGGAGTTTGGCCAGCGACAGCGGGCGCCCCTTGGACCAGCCGTGGCGGCTATTCTGCTGTTGGGCCTTGGGGAGAAGATCCAGGTGTCCGGTTTCGTCGTCGTACCTTAGCCACCAGCCGAGCCTGGTGCCGGGTTCGGTTGCGGTGAGGACGGTGGAGCTTTTTTCCAGGGCCTTCAGGGCGCGCTGCCATGGTTCCTGGGGTCGGACCACTCCGACCAGCAGCCACGGTGCGGTTTGGTTGCGAGAAGGCGGCGTATCCTCGGCGGCGGCGAGGAGTGCGGCATATTGCGTAGCGAGCCAGCGCAGGCCGTGATGAGCAGTGGCGCGTTGCGCCAGGGTGGCCAGCTGTTTGTGCAGGGCCTGCGGCAGCGAGCCATGGAGCCAGAAGCGAGCCAGGCCGAAGAGCAGCGCGGTGATGGCATCGAGACGGGCGGGGTCCAATCCCTGGAGCATCTGGCGGGCATCGTGCAGCCGGTTTTCCAGCAGGGCCACCACCGAGGCCAACACCCGGTAGGCGGGCAGGAAACGATTGTGCGGCTGGATCGTCTCCATGTCGCCGATGATGGCGGCGATCCGCTGCAAATGCGCAAAGTTGTCCTCCTGCAACAGGGCCAGCAGTGAGAGGAGGCCCTCGGGACCGGTAAAATAGGCGTGGGGATTGTTGTTGAGGTGCCGGAGTTGGGCGAGATCGTTGTCAAAGGCACGCAGCGCCGCGGTCAAGTCGCCCTTCGCCAGGGCATGCCAGCCCCGGATACCAAGGGAATCAAGGCTGCTGCCGGCCCTGGCGATCTCTTTCTCGGCCCCGTCCAGGTCGCCATCGATCAGCAGGGTGGCGAGGCGGAAATAGAGGAAGGAGGGGCGGGCCTCGGCTGGCATCCGCTTCAGCAGCGTGGGTTGGCAGAGGTAGTCGCGGAGCGGGGCGAGCGGCTTGAGTGTGAGCAGGTGTTCCTTCCAGATTTCGCTCACGGCATAGACCTGCATTTGCGGCGGCAGGGCGCCGAACCACCCGGGATCGAAAGGGGTGGTGCAGATGGTCACCACCGGATTCGGGGCAGGTGGTTCCGGCAGATTAAAATAGGCAAGCAGTCCGGCGTGGAAGGCCTCCACGTCCTTTTCCCGCATGGCCTGATATAACTGATTGGTAATCCGTTTGAGTTCGGGCGCGAACGCCGGTGGCGTCTCGGACACGATTGACTCGGCGGCTGGTTTTTGCGATACTGGCAACATAGATGGTCAGCCGCAGAGGGCCTCGACCCGTTGGATCAGTTGCGGCTCGGGGATGGCGCCGACGATTTGGTCGACCGGTTGGCTGTTTTTGAAAAAAAGCAGGGTCGGCACCCCGCGGATTTGGTGGCGGCCGGCGCTGGCCGGATTGCGCGAGGTGTCGAGCTTGGCGATGATCGCCCGGCCCCAGAAGCGGCCGGCAAGCCGATCGAGCACCGGCGCCAGCATTCGACAGGGGCCGCAGGAAGGCGAATAAAAATCCACAACGAGCGGCAGTGGAGCACCACCGATGAAGGGGGCGAAATTACTGTCGCTTAACGGTACGGGCAGGGCCTGGCCGTGAAGGGCCAGTGGAAGTTTGCAACGGCCGCACCTGGGGGAAAGATGCTGTTTGGCGAGCGGGATGTTGTTCTTGGCGCCGCAGGCGGGGCATTGGGCAATAAGTGAGTGCATCGTCTCCTCTCCAGCGAAACGGGAGATTTAGGTGGCTATCGGATTCTGGCCGGGTGGCGCAACATCGCAGCTCAACATTTATTATACTGCATACACGAATGATTCCGCCATGCCGTATTCTTGCGCATGGTTTCTTTGGGTCTTTTTATGGTTGTCACGGAGTGCTTTCCGGGTTAATCTAGTAATAATAATCAATACCAAACAAAATCCGTTTGGTAACTTTCAACCCACCCCGAAAGGAGATAGCGTATGGCCCTGCTGAACTGGAAAGACGAATACAGTGTGAATATCAAGGAGATCGACGATCAGCATAAGAAGCTGGTGGACATGATCAACGAACTGCACGAGGCCATGATCCAGAAAAAGGCCAAGGAGGTGCTGGGCAATGTTCTTTCGAAGTTGGTCAGCTATACAGCCACCCATTTCGCCAACGAGGAGCGGTTGATGCAGGGCAATGGCTACCCGGAATTCGCGGAGCACAAGGAAAAGCACGAAAAGATGACCGCCAAGGTGCTTGCCCTGCGGAAGGACTGGCAGGCCGGCAAGATTTCGCTGGGCATCGAGGTCTCCCAATTCCTGAAGGACTGGCTTGACAAGCACATCCTCGGTACCGACAAGAAGTACGCGCCTTTTCTCACCAGCAAAGGGCTCAAGTAGAGAGGGGCTTGCTTTTCGCGGCGCGTTGATTATGGTAGGAGCTGGCTGGGGAGGTCCCGGCCAGTTCCTGGCATGCGCAGGGGAAATTGATCGTCAAGTCTGTTTTAGGAGGAAATGCGGCATGTATCACGGTGATGATTACTCTTTGGATGTGACCCAGGCCCGGGCCCAGGCCGCCAGCGCCTTTCTGGCCAAGGTCTTCAACCGGATGGCCGCCGGTCTTGCGTTGACCGGCATCACCGCCCTGGCCGTGGTCCGGTCGCCTGCGGCGCTCCAGTTCATCTTCGGCAATCGCTTTGTCTTTTATGGACTGCTCGTCGTCGAACTCGGGCTGGTGGTCTATCTTTCCGCCCGGGTGGCCAAGATGGCGGCGACGACCGCCACCACTCTCTTCCTGCTCTATGCCGTGCTGAACGGGGTGACGCTTTCCTCGATTCTCCTGCTCTACACCGGCACCTCCATCGCGGCGACCTTCTTTGTCACCGCCGGCATGTTTGGTGCCATGGCGATCTACGGCGCAGTCACCAAAAAGGACCTGAGCAGCTGGGGTTCCTTCCTCTTCATGGGCCTTATCGGCGTGGTGATCGCCGGTTTGGTGAATATCTTCCTCCAGAGTCCGATGGTCTCCTGGGTGATGTCCGGCATCGGCGTCATCGTCTTTACCGGTCTTACCGCCTATGATGTCCAGAAGATCCGCTCTCTGGGCGCCGGGGCAATGATGGGCGACGGCGAGGCCGGGCTGCGCAAAGGCGCGATCCTCGGCGCCTTGACCCTTTACCTTGATTTCGTCAACCTTTTCCTTATGCTGCTCCGTTTCCTCGGCGACCGCCGCTAACCGCGGGAAGCGTATCGATGCCAATGGCAGGGGGTGGGGTAGTGTCGCCTCATCCCTTTGTTTTTTCACGAGGCAACTGGAGGCGGATATGGCACGGAAAGGGTATGGAGCGCGCGCGGTGGGAGTAGTGGCTGTTTGGTTGTTGCTGCTGCTGGCTGCCGGCGGGTGCAGCGTCGACAAGGATGGCGTTTCCGATAAGCCACCGCCCAAGGGCAGCGATTGCAACCTCGCGATTGTGAGGCTGCTTGGCTGATCGAGGCGCGTGGAATGTGATGTGAAAAAACCGGTCCCGGAATCCCGAGGCCGGTTTTTTGTTGTCCTTTGCCGGGGTGGCGTCAGCGGATAGCAGCAGCGGTCTTGGGCATGCCGGAACCTGCTTGGTATTTCCTCTGTAGTTTCGTTAGAGTGGTCAGGTATGCCGTCTGGTCCTTCAGCTTTTTGGCGGTGCGCATCTCCTCGCTCAGGGAATCAAGCGATGGGCGGATATCGATGCCGTGGCTGTTGAGCCGCTGACCGTTGGCCTGGTCCAGCACCAGCACCGAATAATATTTGACCAGCAGCCGCAGCCGCGATTCGCGGCGAAAAAGGTAGGAGCGGCCCCCGAGGGTGTTGAGGAAAAAGCCGGCATACTCGTAGAGGCCGGGCAACGGCATGGCGAGGTTCAGGTCGGTCTTGTTGCCGCACTCCGGCGCCTTGAGCGACCAGCGATAGAAGAGCGCCATGAGCGGTTCGAGGTTCTCGCTCTCGTTTAAGAGGATGTCTTTGACCAGCAGCACGTCGTCCTTTTTGAGGATGCGATAGAAGTGGGCGGTGTTGCTGAGGATGGTGAAGAAGGAGTTGGTCTCGCCGACCACCACTGGCGGATTGGCAAAGAGCTTGTCCAGCAACTGGCCGACATACACCTGGGTGCCGCCATTCAGGTTGCGCGGCGCAATATAGTCTTCCCGATCGAGCCGAGTGAAGAAGGCCTTGATCTCGTTACCGAGTTGCTGGCACTCCCCGGTGATCGCCGGAGCGGCTGGCTGCGCCGGTGATGCTCCAGGCAGGGGGGCGGCCGCTTCCGGCATCGCGCTTCCTGGTTCCGGGGCAGGGGTCGGGACGGCCGGAGCCGGGACGACGGATTCGACCGGCAAGGGTGGTGAAACCGGGGGACGCAGCAGGAGCCACCAGGCGGCAACCCCGATCGCCACGGCCAGGGCGAGCAGCAGGAGGTAGACCAGGGGACGGTGGGTCGGGCGATGGATCGTCCGTTTTTCCGGGGGGGCCATGGGGCGTCTCCGCGCAGTGGTTTGGTGGTGCCGGGTCCGGCAGGTAATGGACAGCAGCCGGGGGGCGCCGCGCCGGGATATTGGTCGTGCCCCGAGAGGGGCGGCATCCGCTGACAGCTGTTCCGTCACTCTAGCGTGGAACCGCGCCGAGGTCAAATGAAATTCTGCTTTTGCCCAGTTATTACAAATTGTTATGGGTATGGCGCGCAATTTAGCCGGTGAGGGTGCGGTAGATCTCCGGCATGCGGTTGGGCAGGCTGCGCACGTCGTCGATGACGATGTAGTTCACCTCGCCGTACATGTGGGCGATGTAGTCGTGGGCCTGCTGATCGATGGTGATGCAGAAGGGGTGGATGCCGAGATTCTTGGCCTCGATCAGGGCATGGCGGGTATCCTCGATGGCATACTCTCCCTTGTAGTCGTCGTAATCCTCCGGTTTGCCGTCGGAGAGGGTGACGATGAGCCGCGCCTTGGCATCGCTGGCCGTGAGCAGCCGGGTGATGTGGCGGAGCGGCGGCCCCATGCGGGTGTATTCCTGCGGGGCAATGGCGGCGATCTTGGCCTTGACCAAATCGTTGTAGGGCTCGTCGAGATGCTTGACGTGGTAGAGCTCGGAGCGCAGGCGGCGCATGCCCGAGAAGCCGTAGACGGCATAGGTGTCGCCCAGCACTGCGAGGGATTCGCACATGAGGAAGAGGGATTCCTTGATGGCGGTGCTCACCCACCCCTCGGTGGAGGAGGACATGTCCACCAGGAAGACCACCGCGATCTGGCGCTGATCCCGGCGCAGGCGGACGAAGAGGCGATCGGACGGCGCCTGGCCGGCCTGGGTATCGGCCAGCGCCTCGATGATGGCATCGAGATCGAGATCGTTGCCGTCGCGTTGCCGCCGGACAAAGCGTTCGCCGGGCCGCATCATCTCGAACTGCCGGCGCAGCCGGAGCAGCAGCCCCCGGTGTTTCCGGCTCACCGTTTCGATGAAGGTGCCTTTGGTGGGCAGGATTTCCTTTTCGTGCAGAAGGCACCAGTCCTTGCGGAAGCCGTTGCGGCGGAAGTCCCACTCGTCATAGGTGAGCGGTGTGGGCGGGATAACGATCTCCTCGGTGATGGGGCTGCTGGCGTGGGGATGGTAGCTGCTGCCGGCCAAGCCGGCCGCGGCGGCAACATACTCCGGCGGCACCTGGCCGAGGTCCGCCGCGATGCGTTGACCGAGCCGTTGCAGCTCGGGCGGCAGGGCGAGGGACTGATTGTCGATGGTCACTGTTTCGAGGCCCTGGCCGAGAAGGACGGTGGGGCGGGGTATTTCCGTTTCCGCCAAGCCGGGAAGGAGCAGGGCGGTATCGGCCTCCTGATGACGAGCGGCCGGGGGCGGCCGGTCCTCCCCGGTTTCTCCGGTTTCGGGGGAGGCGGCTGATGGCAGCAGGGCGGCCAGGGCGGTGATGAACCGCGTTTTTTCCTCGTGCTGCCGGCGAGTCCGGACCGCCAGCGCCTCGGCGGGCCGGAAAGAAATTGCGCAGGGCAGCGGCGGGGTGGCCTGATACGGGCCGGGGAGGGCGGCGATGATTTCGTAAAGCCGGGCAGCGGCATGGGCGGTGTCGGCCGGGGTGGTGCCCGCTCGGGCAAGGGGGAGGAGGAGTTCGCCGGCAGCGGCCAGGGCGGGCGGTGCCGGATTATTGGCGTCCCCCACCTTGGTTTCGCCGATCAGGTGGCGCTTGAGTTGTTCCATCACGCTGGCCTGATCAGACGCCTCGGGGAACGGAGGCCGCTGGGCGAGGAGGAGCGGGAAGAGGGCCGCGGCATCGCGCATCAGCCCTGGCAGCTCCCGTTGCAACAAGGCGAGGAGGCGGACGGTCTCGGTCAGCACGAAAAGTTCCTCAGCCAGAGCGGGTTGGGGGAAGAGGCGGAAATAGGCGATGAGCGCCGGCAGCCCTTCGTCGGGGCGGCTGCCGTAGCGGGCGGCCACCTCCTGGATAAGGTCAGCCGTGGGTGCGGGTGCCCAGCGGTAGGTGCCGGAGGCGACCTGGGCCCAGAGCAGCGAGGCGAGCAGCTTGTAGAGCAGGAAATTCTGTCGCTCTTCCTTGAAGAGGCCGATCTCCCGGGGCAGGAAGAGGGTGGCGGTGTCGGTGGCCGCGCTGGTGGCCGGGGCCAGGTCAAGGTCGTGGAGTGGTCCGGCCAAGGCGTGCACATAGGGCCGGAGCCGCGGCAGCGCCGCCGCGAAGGGAAGGGCCGATTCTCCGCGCAACCGGCAGAGAAAGTTCTTTTCCGTCTCGGCCAGGAAGAGATCGGCGCCGCGCAGCCCGTGCTGTTCGTAGGCGGCAAGAGCGGCCTTGGTCCAGTCGCCGAGCTGCTCCGGGGCAAGGCAGGTCAGGGCCTGGGGCAGATGGTGCAGAAAGAGGGCGGCCAGGCCGTGGCTCACCGGCCAGATCGCCTGGTAGTGGCGCAACACCTCGTCCTGGAGGGGCTCGGGCAACGCGGCGACAGTGGCGGCCTGCTCCTCCAGTTCCCATTCGTTGAGCACGTCCGGGGCGGTGATCCTCCGCAGGCGCTCGCTGATGGCATCGGCGTCCATGGACTTTTTAGAAGAGCGACCGCACCATCTCGTCGAGGGCGGCGAGCATCTCGTGGTCGTCGGTGAGGGGTTCGGTGATTGCCACCTGGCATGCCTGGCGCGGCGGTATGCCGTCGGTCATCAACCGACCGGCGTGGATGAGCAGCCGGGTGCTGGCGCCCTCGGTCAGCCCCGCATCCTTGAGATTTCGGGTCATGGCCGCCAGTTTCACCAGTGTGTGGGCCAGTTCCCGGTCCACCCCGGCCTCGGTCTGCACGATCTCCTCCTCGACCGCGGCTGCCGGGTAACGGAACTCCAGGGCCACGAAGCGCTGGCGGGTCGATTGCTTGAGGTCTTTCAGTACACTCTGATAGCCGGGGTTGTAGGAGACGGCCAGCATGAATTCCGGCGGGGCGAGAAGAAGTTCGCCCAACTTTTCGATGGGCAGCTCGCGCCGATCATCGGCCAGGGGGTGGATTACCACCGTGGTGTCCTTACGCGCCTCGACAACCTCGTCGAGATAGCAGATCGCCCCGGCCTTGACCGCCAGGGTCAGCGGGCCGTCCACCCAGACCGCCTCGCCGCCCTTGATGAGAAAACGGCCGACCAGGTCGCCGGTGGAGAGATCGTCATGGCAGGAAACCGTGATCAGCGGCCGCGCAAGTTCCCAGGCAAGATACTGCATGAAACGGCTCTTGCCACAGCCGGTCGGCCCTTTGAGCAGCAGGGGCAGGCGATTCCGGTAGGCGGCCCGGGCAATGACCACTTCATCGCCCTGAGGCAGATAGAAGGGCTGGCTGGTGATCCGGTGCTCCTCGATTTTCTGTTCGGCATACTCCATGGCATCCTCCCTCCTGGTGCAAATGGTAATACCGACCCCTGGGATGGGCAAATTTTATTTGCTGCTGCCGCTGGAATGTGCCATAGGTGGAGGCATGGGGCGGGGCAGGGCGTTGGAGGCGGCGACAGGTACGATCCGGCAGCGCATGATGGCGCGGCTGGCAACCGGCTGGGCTTCGGCCAAGGAGTTGTCCGCTCTGCTCCACATTGGCGAGAAAGAAGTGTACGGTCATCTCCGGCATATCGAAAAGAGTGTGGCGCGCTTCGGCGGCGTGCTGGTGGTGAAACCAGCCATCTGCCGCGACTGCGGCTTTGTTTTCAAAAAGCGGGACCGGCTGACCAAGCCGGGCAGTTGCCCCATCTGTCAGGGCACCTTTGTGGAGGAGCCCCTTTTTGCCTTGGAACAGCGGGGATAAAGGGCGCGGCTGGGCAGCGCGGCGAACGGGAAGGATCAGGGCGAGGATGGCTATGGCAACAGGGCGGCGGCAGACCAAGTGGTATGAGAAGTACCTGCCTTTTGTGGCGAAGAGTCCGGAGATGCAGGTGGAGTGGCTGGAGCAGGTGGTGCGCAAGAATTCGCTCACTCTGCCCGAGGTCACTCCCTACCTCCGGTTGCTGCTCGCCGCCGAAGAGGAGGAGGCCAGGGCGCGGCTGGCGGAACTGGTGAACGGACTGACGCCGGCCACGGTGGATCGGCTGCTCGCCGCTGCGGACGTGCATGATACCCCGAAGTTTTTTGCCCTGCTGGCTACCCCCACGGTAGCCCAGGCGGTCATCGCCATCAGCAAGGCTGTGCCGCCCTACGAGAAGAATCCCGGACCGCTGCTGAACCGGATTTTCCAGGCGGTGCATGAAAAATCACCGATTCTTCTTGCCGAGGCGGCGACGGTGGTCCGCAAGGGAGGCGCGCCGGGCCATTTCGAAGAAGCGTATGCGCGTTTCTTGGAGATTATGGAGGATGAAAAGCTGCTCAGCACCCTTTATCCCAAGGCCAGGGTGGCTGGTGAACGGGAGCTTTTGTAAGGGAAAGCGATGCGAGTGCCACAATAAAAAGGGCTCCGGAACGCGGAGCCCTTGGAATACCAGAAAGGGGTGGTGCTTACTTCTTGCCGGCCGCGGCGCGCTTGGATGCCTTCAGCGGGTTGACGCGGGTCTTGGCGGTCACGATCTCGGGTTTGGCGTGGGTGGCGAAGTTGCAGATGCCGAGGCGCCACTTGGCCGACGGGACGATATATGTCTCGCAGAACTGCTGGGCATTCGCCTCCACGATGTGGCCGCAGCCTGCGCATTTGTCGATCACCGGCTGAAACACGCCGCTTGCGTATTTTTCCGTTCCCTTGCTTTGAGCTGCCTTTGCCATATTGACCTCCTGGCCCTCGTTGAGTCCCGCGAGGCGCCTCATTCCAATGCAGATGGGTTTCCTGCCGTAGTTTCGAGAAAGTGGTTATATAAATGATTCCGCTCGTGCTGTCAAATGAAAAGCAGGGGCTGATCCGGTCCGGTTTTGGCGGGCGGCGATCGGGCGGCCCGCTCTTGTTTTTGGCATTTCCTTCCGCTATAACAAAACCTGGAGTACCGGCATCCAACTGAAGGAGACACGTCATGCCAATCTATATGTGGAAGGGGGTCAATTCCTACGGCGAGAAGCGCAGCGGTAAGGTGGAGCTGGCCAATGAGGCCATGGTCCAGTCGCACCTCAAAAAAATGCGCATCACGCCGTCGTTGATCAAGGAGGCACCGGCGGACCTCTTCGCGAAATTCGCCTTTATGAAGCCCAAGGTGACGGGCAAGGATGTGGTGATCTTCACCCGCCAGCTCTCCACCATGATCGACGCGGGCCTGCCGTTGGTGCAGAGTCTCGAGATCCTGAGCGAACAGCAGGAGAACGCCACCTTCAAGAAGATCCTGCGCGATATCCGCACCGACGTCGAGACCGGCACCACCTTTGCCGATGCCATGAAGAAGCACCCCACCGTGTTCGACAACCTCTACTGCAACATGGTGGAGGCCGGCGAACTGGGCGGTATCCTCGACACCATCCTGAACCGCCTGGCCGCCTTTATGGAAAAGAACATGGCGCTCAAGAAAAAGGTGAAGGGTGCCATGACCTACCCGATCATCTGTATCTGCATTTCCTTCGTGGTGCTTGCGGTCATGCTCATCTTCGTGGTGCCGGTCTTCCAGAAGATGTTTGCCGATTTCGGCTCCGCCCTGCCGGCCCCCACCCAGATGGTGGTGGATCTGAGCGAGTTCGCCAAGGGCAACTTTCATTTCATGATCGGCGCTGTCGTCGTCCTCGTCTTTGCCATCAAAAAAGTGTACAAGACCGAAAAAGGACGTGAAAGGATTGATGAACTTCTGTTAAAGATGCCTATCGTCGGTCTGCTTCTGCGGCGGGTGGCGGTGGCCAAGTTCACCCGGACCCTCGGTACCATGCTCCAGAGCGGGGTGCCGATCCTCGACTCCCTGAACGTCGTGGCGCGCACCGCCGGCAACAAGGTGGTGGAAAAGGCGGTCTTCCGCGTCACGGACAGCATCAGCGAGGGCCGGGCCATTGCCGAGCCGTTGGCGGAAACCGGGGTGTTTCCCGGCATGGTGGTGCAGATGATCAATGTCGGCGAGGCAACCGGCGCCCTGGATGTCATGCTGACCAAGATCGCCGATTTTTACGACGAGGAGGTCGATCAGGCGGTGGAGAACCTCACCGCGGCCATCGAGCCCCTGATGATGGTCTTTTTGGGCGGCATGATCGGCGGCCTGGTGGTCGCCATGTATCTGCCGATCTTCAGCATGGCTGGCGCCATCGGCGGATGAGAGAGACAGAATCGTAAGTTGCGGGAATTGTCAGTACCGTTCAGTACCGTATTGTGTGATAACCTTAATTTGTCGCGTGTCATTGAGGAGGAACAATGGGAGAGATTATTGGCGTATTGGGCCGCGAGGTGCTGGATTCCCGTGGCAACCCCACTGTCGAGGTGGAAGTCTATCTTGATTCCGGTGTTTACGGCCGCGCCCTGGTGCCGTCCGGTGCCTCCACCGGCACCCGCGAGGCGCTGGAACTGCGGGACACCAAGCAGAAGCGCTATCTGGGCAAGGGGGTGCAGACCGCGGTCGGCAACGTCAACGACGTGATCGGGCCGGCCCTCATTGGCCTCGAATCCACCCAGCAGGTGACGGTGGACCTGGCCCTGCTCAATCTGGACGGCACCGAGAACAAGAAGAAACTCGGGGCCAACGCCATTCTCGGAGTTTCCATGGCGGTGGCGCGTGCCTCGGCCGAGGAGGTAGGGCTGCCGCTCTACTCGTATCTTGGCGGGGTCAACGCCAAGACCCTGCCGGTGCCGATGATGAACGTGCTGAACGGCGGAGCCCATGCCGACAACAACGTCGATGTCCAGGAGTTCATGGTCATGCCCGTTGGCGCCTCCTCTTTTGCCGAGGCATTGCGCATGGGGGTCGAGACCTTCCACAGCCTCAAGGCGGTGCTGAAGAAGGCGGGCCACCAGACCGCGGTGGGCGACGAAGGCGGCTTCGCTCCCAACCTGCGTTCCAACGAAGAGGCCATGGAGTCGCTGTTGGAGGCCATTGTCAAGGCAGGCTACAAGCCGGGCCAGGATCTCTGCATCGCCCTCGACGTGGCGGCCAGCGAGCTCTACGATGCCAAGAAGAAATGCTATGTGCTTGCCGCGGAGAAAAAGTCCGACAAGAGCAGCGAGGAGCTGATCAAGTTTTACGAGGGGTGGGTCAAGAAGTATCCCCTGGTCTCCATCGAGGACGGTCTGGCCGAGGGCGACTGGGCCGGCTGGAAGAAGCTGACCAAGAGCCTGGGCGACAAGATCCAGCTGGTGGGCGACGATATCTTCGTCACCAATACCGCCATCCTCCAGAAGGGGATCGGCCAGGGGGTGGCCAATTCCATCCTGGTCAAGCTGAATCAGATCGGTACGGTCACCGAGACCATCGATGCGGTGGACATGGCCCACCGGGCCGGCTATACTGCGGTCATCTCCCATCGCTCCGGCGAGACCGAGGACACCACCATCGCCGACCTGGCGGTGGCGCTCAATACCGGCCAGATCAAGACCGGGGCGCCGTCGCGCACCGACCGGGTGGCCAAGTACAACCAGCTGCTCCGGATTGAAGACGAGTTGGAGAACGCGGCCCGCTTTGCCGGCCGCACTGCACTCAAACATATTTCTTGACAAGTGTAGTCATTTTGATTTGTTATGAACGAATGAGGCAATTACGCAAGGAGGGGGTATCATGACCCTGACCAAGGCAGATCTGGTCCAGAAGGTATATCAGAGCCACGGGCTGACCAAGGCGCAGGCCGCCGATACGGTGGAGGCCTTTCTGCGAATCACCAAGAACTGTCTCCAGAGCGGGGAGGACTTGCTGATCAGCGGCTTTGGCAAATTCAACGTCAAACAGAAGAGTGCCCGGCGCGGGCGGAATCCCCAGACCGGCAGCGAGCTGATCCTGACGGCCCGCAAGGTGGTAACCTTCAAGCCCTCCGGCATCCTGCGGAACCGGATCAACAACGGCAAATAATACGGCATGCTGGTGTTGCCGGCGCCGGTTGCCCCCATCAGAGAAAAGCGTTGCAGGCGGGGCGTTTCCGTGTGAGGCGGGAACGGCCCGCTTTTTTTTGAGGAGTCATGCCGTGGCGGCTGCGGAACAGATGACGAGAACATTGGCGGAACTGGCGACCTTGGTGGGCGGCGAATTGGCCGGCCCGTCGGAACTGGTTATCTCCGGTCTGAACGACTTGGCGCTGGCCGGCGAAGGGGAGATCACCTTTATCGCCGACGCCCGCCGCCGGGAGGATTTGGCCGCCTGCCGCGCCTCGGCGGTGATCCTGCCGATGGCCGTCGCCCAAGGTGATCGTCCGGCCATCCGGGTGCGCAATCCCTATCTCGCTGCGGCGATCATCCACAACCATTTTCTGGCCCGGCCGTTCGTGGCCGGCGGGGTGCATCCCACGGCGGTGGTCGGCAACGGCTGCCGGATTCCGGCGGCGGTGACCATTGGCCCCCATGCAGTGCTGGGCAATGGGGTGCAACTCGGCGAGCGGGTGACCATCGGGCCCGGCGTGGTGATCGGCGATGAGGTAACCATCGGCGACGATGCCCTCCTGCACCCCAATGTGACCGTGGTCGCCCGCTGTGTGCTGGGCAACCGGGTTATCATCCATCCCGGCGCGGTGATCGGCAGCGACGGTTTCGGCTATGCCACCGACGAGGCCGGCCGCCATGTGAAGCGGCCGCATGTCGGCATCGTCCAGATCGACGACGATGTGGAGATCGGTGCCAATGCCGCTATCGACCGCGGCACCTTCGGCAGGACCTGGATCAAGACCGGAGCCAAGATCGACAATCTGGTGCAGCTCGGTCACAACGTGGTGATTGGCGAACATTCCTTCCTGGTGGCCCAGGTGGGGATCGCCGGCAGCACCAAGACCGGCCATCATGTGGTGATGGGCGGGCAGGTGGGGCTGGCTGGCCATCTGGCCATCGGCAACGGGGTGATGATCGCGGCCAAATCCGGGGTGCATGACGATCAGCCCGATGGCGCGATCATCGCCGGCATTCCGGCGATTTCCCACAAGAAATGGCTGCGCGCCAGTGCCGCCGTGGCCAAACTGCCGGAGTTGGTCAAGGAACTGCGCGAACTGAAACGGCAGATGGCGTCCCTGCTGCCTGGCGGCAAGGAATAGACGCCCCTGTGGCGTGTTTTTTTGAGGAGGAGAAAAGATGAGCGTGGACCCGAAACGCATTGACATCAAGGAGATACTGAGCCTGCTGCCCCATCGTTACCCGTTTATCATGGTGGACCGCATCGTGGACATGGAGCTTGGTGTCGCCATCAGGGGCATCAAGAACGTCAGCATGAACGAGAATTTTTTCCAGGGGCATTTCCCCGGCGAGCCGGTGATGCCCGGCGTGCTCATGCTGGAGGGCATGGCCCAGGTCGGCGCCTTGCTTGCCTACCTCACCGACCGCGAGATGGCCGGCACCAAACTCGTTTATTTCGCCGGCCTCGACAAGGTCAAGTTCCGGCAGAAGGTGGTGCCGGGCGACCAGTTGCTTTACGAACTGACGGTGCTGAAGCGCAAGTCCAAGTTCTGGGTCATGGCCGGCAAGGCCCTGGTGGACGGCAAGCTGGTGGCAGAGGCCGAGCTGATGGCCACCTTTGCCTGATTTTTTTTCCGCACCACGAACCCCTACGTATCCGCGAGAGACTTCATGCCCATTCATCCCACTGCGATTATCGATCCGGCAGCCACGCTCCACGAGACGGTGAGCGTCGGTCCCTATGCCATTATCGGCCCGGATGTCAGCATCGGCGCCGACTGCGAGATCGCGTCGCACACCGTCATCACCGGCCCGACCCGGATCGGGGTTAATAACAAGATCGGTCCCTTTGCCACGGTCGGCGCGCCGCCGCAGGATCTGAAATACCACGGCGAACCCACCGAACTCATCATCGGCGACCACAACGTGATCCGCGAATACGTCTCTCTCCATCGCGGCACCCCGACCGGCATCAGTTACACCAAAATCGGTGACCACAACCTGCTCATGGGTTCGGTGCACGTCGCCCATGACTGCATCCTCGGCAGCCACGTCATCATGGCCAATGCCGCGACCCTGGCCGGGCATGTCGAGATCGAGGACCGCGCCATCATCGGCGGCTTGACCGCGGTACAGCAGTTCACCCGCATCGGCACCTACTGCTACATCGGCGGCATGTCCGGGGTGAGCAAGGATGTGCCGCCCTACGTGATCATGTCCGGTATCCGCGGCCAGATGCGGGTCACCGGCATCAACCGGGTGGGGTTGAAGCGGGCCGGCTTCAGCGCCGAGTCGATCAGCGGCCTGGTGCAGGCCTTCAAGATCATCTTCCGCCGGCCGGAACTCCTGCTGCAGGAGGCCCTCGAGCAGGCCCTGGCCGAGGCACCCGACTGCGCCGAGGTCCAATATCTGGTGCGGTTTTTCCGGACCACCAAGCGGAGCGTGTTGAGAACCGCGGGCGATGACGACGAATAAGATCGGGATCATCGCCGGCGGCGGGCAGTTTCCGCTGCTCTTTGCCGAGGCCGCCAAGGCCAAAGGCCGGCAGGTGATGGCTGCGGCCCATAAGGGTGAAACCTGGCCGGAGATCGACCGGGCCGCCGATCGGGTCTGCTGGGTGAAGCTCGGCCAGCTCGGCCGGATCATCAAGTTTTTCCAAGACGAAGGGGTGACGGAAACGGTCTTTGCCGGCGCCATCACCAAGACCCGAATCTTTAAGGATGTCTGGCCCGACCTCAAGGGGTTGAGCCTCTGGAACAAGATCGACGTCCGCCAGGACGACGCCATCCTGCGAGCCGTGGCCTCGGTGCTCGAAGAGGAGGGCATCTGCGTGCTGCCCTCCACCCTCTATCTGCCGCACCTCCTTTTCCCCAGGGGGGTGCTCACCAAGAAGCGGCCCTCCGCCGAGCAGCGGGAGGACATCCGCTTCGGCTGGCAGACGGCGCGGGCCATCGGGGCGCTGGACATCGGCCAGTGCGTGGTGGTGCGGGACCGCACGGTGCTGGCGGTGGAGGCCATCGAGGGCACCGATGCCACCATCCGCCGCGGCGGCGAATTGGGACGCGAGCAGGCGGTGGTGGTGAAGCTCAAGAAGCCCCACCAGGATTTCCGTTTCGATCTGCCGGCCATCGGGCTGCGCACCATCGAGACCATGCTGGCGGCCAAGGCGGCGGTATTGGCAGTGGAGGCAGGGCAGGCCCTGCTCTTCGATTGCGATGAGGTGGTGCGCCAGGCCAACAAGGCGGGCATCGTCGTGGTCGGGGTTGCGGAAGGGCCGGACGGGACTCTTTCCTTCTGAGCGGACCGGAGCCGAGACCCCATGGCGAAGAAAGCGATGATCTTGGCCGCCGGCCTCGGGACCCGGCTGCGGCCCTATACTCTCATCCGGCCTAAACCGCTTTTCCCGGTGCTCGATACCCCGCTGCTGGCGGCCATTCTCCGCCAGATACGGGCGGCAGGTTTTGGGCCGGTGGTGGTTAATGCCTTCCACCTGGCCGAGCAGATCGTCGCCGCCTTCCGGAATGAGTCCGAGGTGATCCTTCAGGTGGAAAGCAAGGAAATGGGCACCGGCGGCGGCCTCCGGCTCGCCTTGCCGAATTTTGATGACGCCCCGGTGCTGATCGTCAACGGCGACGTGGTGCATAACCTGGATCTCGCCCGGATTTACGAGGAGCATCTGCGGTCGGGCAACCAGGTGACCATGGTGATGCACGACCATCCCCGTTTCAACACGGTGCGGGTGGCGACGGACGGCCGCATCCCCGGTTTTGCCGCAGCCGGTGCTGCGCCAGCGAAGGCCGGGGAACGGCTGCTCGCCTTCACCGGCATCCATGTGGTGGATCCGGCGGTGCTGGCGCCGATTCCCGAGGGTAACTTCTACAACATCATTGATCGCTACCGCGATCTGATTACCGCAGGCGGCCGCATCGGGGCCTTGGTGGTGCGGGACCACTTCTGGACCGACATGGGCACCCCGGCCGATTATCTTGATCTCCATCGCCAGTTGCTCACGGGTGAAGGCTCGCGGTCGCTCCCCGTTGTTGCTTCGATGTCCCGCCCCGTTTACCAAGGCAAGGGGGTGCGGCTGGGGAAGAACGTCCGCTTCGACGACTGGGTCGCCATCGGCAGCAATGCCGTGATCGGCGACAATGCGCATTTGTCCCGGGTGGTGGTGTGGGACGGTGCCGCGGTGGCTGCCGGCACCGTGGCCAGCGATACGATTCTGACCTGAGCCCGGGAGACTGGAACCTGCCATGGTATGCGATATTCCCGCGGTTCTACAAGCTGCCCTTCGATCCTTGCTGGCACGAAGCGGTATTGCGGCCAGCAGCGAGGAGCCGGAATGCTTGGCTGGCGACGGCTCCGACCGCCTTTTTGTCCGTTGTGCCGCAGCGGACGGCCGCAAGCTGCTGGCTGCTTTGCCGAGCCGGCTTAATGCCAAGGGCATGGCCGAGGCCCGGGCGGCTTTTGAAATTGGTCGCCATCTTTTCGGCGCCGGGGTCGCGGTGCCGGAGATGCTCTCTTTTGACGCGGACTCCGGCATCCTGCTCATGGAGGATCTGGGCGACGAGTTGCTTTATCACCGGGTGCGGCGTCAGCCGGCCGAGGCGGGCCGTTGGTACCGGCAGGCCCTTGAGGCGCTGGTGGTCTTGCAGGTGAAGGGGGCGCCAGGATTCCCGCAGGAATGCTGCTGGGACACCCCGGCTTATGACAAAGCCCTGATGATTGGCCGGGAGTCGGGTTATTTTTATCAGGCCCTCTGCCGTGATCTGCTTGGCCTGGGGCCGATGCCGGCGGAGCTTGAGGCGGAGTTCGACGCCCTTGCCGAGCGCGCCAGCCGGGAACCGGCGGGGTTTGTGCTGCACCGGGACTTCCAGTCGCGCAACCTGATGCTCCATGCGGGCCAGGTGCGGATCATCGACTTTCAGGGCGCCCGGCTCGGACCTTTGGGCTACGACCTGGCGGCCCTGCTCATCGACCCTTACGTAAATTTGCCCGAGGCCCTGCGCGCCGAATTGTTCGATCACTACTGCGTGGTGGCGGCAGAATATATCCCCTTTGACTGCCAGGCCTTTCGCGAAGGTTATTATTATCTGGCGCTCCAGCGCAATCTCCAGATGCTGGGCGCCTTTGCCTTTTTGTCGCGGCACCGGGGCAAGCCCTTTTTTGCCGCCTATCTCCGGCCGGCCGCGGAACACCTGGTCAGCCATCTGGCCATGCCGGCCGGGAAGGAGTTCCCGCAGCTGGCCCAACTCGCCCGGCAGGTGGCCGCGGCATTGACCAACAGGAAAGAGGTGCCCCATGCCCCGTGACAGACTGCCCCTCATCGCCCTGGTCGGCCGGCCCAACGTGGGCAAATCGAGCCTCTTCAACCGGCTGGCCAAGTCGCAGAAGGCGATCGTGGACCCGACGCCGGGCGTCACCCGGGACCGCCACTACGACAAGGTGACCTGGGACGACAGGTCCTTCATGCTGGTCGATACCGGCGGCATCGAGTCCGCCGACCAGCAGGACCAGATGAACCGCCTGATCCAGGAGCAGACCCGGCTGGCCATCGAGGAGGCGGATGTCATCCTCCTGCTGCTCGACGGCCGCGAGGGAGTGATGCCCGACGACCTCAAAGTGGTGGACCTCCTGCGCCGTTCCGGCAAGGAGGTTCACTACCTGGTGAACAAGATCGACGACCCCAGCCAGGAGCAGCGGCTGTTGTTGCCGTTTTACGAGCTGGGCATCGAACGCCTTTGGCCGTTCTCCGCGGCCCATGGCTTAGGGGTGAGCGATTTTTTCACTCATCTGGTCGAGGGGCTGGCCGCTGCCCCGGAGGAAGAGCTGCCGCCGGAGACGATCCGCATCGCCTTCCTGGGCCGGCCCAATGTCGGCAAGTCGAGCCTCGTCAACCGGCTGGTGGGCGAGGAGCGCATGGTGGTCTCCAGCGTGCCCGGCACCACCCGCGATTCGGTGGACACGTTGCTCGAACGCAAGGGGAGGCATTACCTGCTCATCGACACCGCCGGTATCCGCCGCAAGGGCAAGGTGCAGGAGAAGATCGAGAAATTCAGCGTCATGCGGGCTCTGCGCGCCCTGGAACGGTGCGACCTTGCCTTCATCCTCATCGACGCCGACGAGGGGATCACCGAACAGGACACCAAGGTCATCGGTTATTGCATGGAACGCGGCCGCGCCTGTCTGCTGCTCGTCAACAAATGGGACCTGATCGCGAACGACACCAAACGGCAGAAGCAGTTGCAGGAAGAGGTGGAGCGCGCCACCCACTTCATCGGCTTTGCGCCGGTGCACCGGGTTTCGGCCCTGGCTGGCACCGGGGTGAGCAAACTTTTTCCCTTGATCGACCAGGTCTATCGCCAGTACGGTCAGGAGTTCAGTACGGCCCAGCTCAACAAGGTGCTGGCCGCGGCCCTGGCCGCCCATACCCCGCCCATGCACCAGGGCCGGCGCCTCAAGTTCTATTACGTCACCCAGGTGGCCACCCGGCCGCCCACCTTTGTGATGTTTGTCAACTACCCCAAGGGGGTCCATTCCTCTTACTATCGCTTCCTGATCAACCAGTTCCGGGAGCAGCTCGGACTCGACAAAATCCCGCTCAAGATCCTCCTGCGGGAACGCCAGCGCAAGCAGTACGGCGAGTAAGCCGAACGCCGCGAGAAAAAAGCGGTAAATCCCTTTGCGGTGCGCGACTCTTCTGTCATAATGATAGAGGCTCCAGTGGGGCCTCTATGGTTGCGTCTCTGTTTTCGCCGGAGGAGTTATGTATGGAGCTGCCCATTTCGCTGGAAGAGGCCATCACCGAGTGGGAACGTTTTGAACAGTATCTGGTGCAGGCGCGTTACTCGGTGCGCGACCCCAAGGATGGCGCGCCGCTCGAAAAAGACCTGGCCCAGGTATTCTTGCGGGTGAGCAAGCAGTTCCGTCACCCGCAGGTGGTCAAGGCGCTGTTGCAGCACCGCTTTATCACCGCCACTCCCTTTCTGATGAACGGCGGCAACCCTTACACCACCCGCCGGGGCTACTATTCCTGCTATCCCTTGGGCGATGTGGAGGATTCCACCGACGCCATCTTCAGCATGGAGCGCGATCTGGTCACCATTTTCCAGCACGCGGGCGGCGGCGGCATCGATGTCTCGAAGATCCGGCCCAAGGGCGCCATGGTGGACAACGGCCAGGGGGTCGCCTCTGGTCCGGTTTCCTTTGCCAAGGGGTTTTCTCAGCTGTCCGCCCGGGTCAGCCAGGGCGGCAAGCGGCGCGGGGCCTTGATGATCCAGGCGGATTGGGACATCAAGGATATCAGGGAGTTCATCACCTTCAAGGGGGATGATCCGGGCAAGTACAGCGGCTGCAATGTCTCGATCAATGTGACCAACGAGCAGTTCTGGGAGCAGGAGGAGCTGCTCAAGCTCATTGCCCGGTACATCTGGAAATCCGGTGATCCGGGGCTGCTCTTCACCGACAAGAGCCTGGCCAACACCCCGGTGCCGGTCCGGTTCCACCCGATTTTCTCCAACCCCTGCGGTGAATATCTTTCCACCAAGGACACCGCCTGCAACCTGCTCACCATCTCGCTGCCCAAGTGTCTGGCCAAGAAACAGGAAGAGTATCTGGTCGATGTCTTTGAGATGGCGCGGCTGGCGGCCATCGCCGGCAACGAGGTGCTCGACCTCGGCGGTTTCCCGCCCATCGAGCGGATCAGGAAAAATACCCTCAGGTTCCGGCCCATCGGCATCGGCTTCACCGGCCTGCACCACGCGATGAACCACTTCGAGGTCTCCTACGCCGACGAGCACCAGGCCCCGCTCTTTGCCAAGGCCACGCAGCTTGCCGTGATGCTCGGCTCCATGCAGGGCAGCCTCGATTACGCCGAGTTCGTCAAGGCCGCGGGTGGCGAGAAGCTGAAACCACGCGAGTGGAACCGGGAGTATGTAGAGATGATCGAGAGCGAGGCGCTCTCTTTTATCCAGACCGGCATGCCGGCAAAAAAGGTGTGGACCAGGCAGGCGAAGAACCTCTTTGCCACGGTGAAAAAACTCGGCGGCCTCTACAACTCGGTGACTACCTCCCAGGCGCCCACCGGCTCGATCTCCCAGCTGCTGCGGGTCGCCTGCACCGGAGTGGAACCCTATTTCTCCATGGTCCAGAGCCGCAAGGTCAAGGACGTGGACGATTCCTGGAAGGAATTCATCCTGGTGCCGCTGGAATTCTATTCGTACGACGAGAAGAAGCGCGAGCAGGTGGCGCAGCAGACCGCGCATCAG
>JAJZRJ010000025.1 GCA_021802775.1 Deltaproteobacteria bacterium | reverse complement strand
GTTATCGGTCGCCCCGCAGGGCGGCGGGGTGAACCCGGACAAAGCGGTGGCCTTGACATTGAACAGCGGCAACAGCCGGATATCACCTAATCAAGCGCGAAGCCGTCACGGATTCAGGGAGACGATAGAAATGAATCCCCCCATTGTAATGGCCGCCTTTGGCACGACCACCGGAGCCCTGGCCACCTACGCCTGTATTGACACGCGGATCAGGCAGCGTTTCCCGGATCATGAAATTGTTTGGACCTGCTCCTCCCGGATGGTCAGGGACCGGATCAAGAAACACAAGAATATCGACATGATCCACCCCCACGAAGCCCTGCGCCGCCTGCAAGCACAGAAACATGAATGGGCCGTGGTGCAGTCGGTGCATTTTCTGGCCGGTCACGAGTTTTACCGGCTTATCGAGGAGGCCCGGGGGGAGAAAATTCGTACGGCTATCGGCTTGCCGCTGTTGAGTTCGGTTGCCGACTACCAGCGGGTCGGTACGGCCCTGGCCCCCCTGATCGCCTCCCGTTTGCCGGACGAGGCCATGGTGCTGGTGGGGCATGGCACGGATCATCCCAGTTGGGCAAGTTATCTGGCCCTGCAACATCTGTTGCGGGAACGGTTTGGGGAACGGCTCTTTGTCGGCTGTGTGGAAGAATATCCGGAGGCCGATGAGGTTGTCGCCCGTGTTGCCGCCGCAGGGTTTGACAAGGTGTGTCTCATTCCCTTTATGCTGGTGGCGGGAGTTCACTTCAGGGAAGACCTGATGGGTGAGGATGATGACTCCTGGAAATCGCGCTTTGCGGCAGCCGGCATCGAAGTCGCGGCCGTTGACCAGGGTATCGGCATGCTGCCGGCAATAAGCGACATCCTGGCCGACCACATCGCCGCGGCCCTGGATGTGGTGCTGGAAAACAGGGGCGAATGGAAAAAATGCCCCCCCGGCTCACGGTTCAAGGCGGCGAGCCCGGTCAGGTATCCGCTCCTGTTCCGTCTGCCCATGGTGTCCACGCCGGTCATCGGCTGGACCATCTTTCGGATGCGGTCATGGATTTCCGCCGGGAAGGCGACGTGGCTCCGGGGCAACGGAAGGCGGTCGGTTCCAGGGATTACGTGATCGGGATTCTGGTGCACGGCAGGGCAGCAGCTCTGGCGATACTACTCCACGCGGCGCTTCTGCTTCCGGGTTTCTGGCTGGGCGGCGCAATGGGTGTAACCCGGGCGCGGAACCTGCCCCGGTTGATCTCCGTGAGCCTGGAGCACTGGCCATCGGGAGAAGAAGCCGGAAAACGGAACCAGGTCCTGCCTGGAAAGTCTGCCCTGCTTCCGGCAACCGCTGCCGGGCGGAACAGGGTTTCCGCGGCGGTCGTGGCGGGGAGGGGAGTCAGCGAGGAAAATCTTTCGCAGGAAAGTGGCGGGGGCGCTCCGGCGGGAAATCGTTTGGAACAGCCCGCGGCCGGCGGGGGCTCCCTTTTGTCGCAGGCGGCCCCCGGGCCGGGAAGCGCGACAGCGGAAGGCACTAAACAGGGCGTTGCGGCCGAGGTGCTGGCCAGTCCCCTGTACGGGGTGAATCCGCCGCCCTCATATCCCCGGCTTGCCATCCGGCTGGGCAAGCAAGGGGTCGTGCTGCTTGAGGTCTTTGTCTCCGCCTCGGGAAGGGTGGAAGAGGTAAGGGTGGCCACCGGCAGCGGTCACGGAATTCTTGACGAGGCGGCGCTTGAAACGGTGCGCGGCTGGCGGTTCGCGCCGGGCCTGCGCAATGGCCGGCCAGTCGCCATGCGGGTCAGGGTGCCGGTACGCTTTGAACTGCGCGGGTAGGGCATGGCGAGCCAAACCAACCGGCTACTTTTCTCTCTTGGCGTCTTGCCGTGCATGGCCGGGCCGGCTTCTGGCCTGGAGCCGTACGATCAGGCGGCTGCCCGGCGGTGGCCGCGGCGATGTTTTCGCGATTTTTCCCGGCAAGGGGCAGGCAACCACCTTTCACACCTGCGTGGCGACCGGGGTCCATTCCCGGGCGTCCGGAGCGGCGACTTTGGGGCTTGACAAGTACTGGCCTACCAAGTATCTTTGTCCGTTTTCCGGCCAGGAAGGCCTGGACGGTGGTACGCATGGACTCCCCCCTGGTGGGGGTGATTCGATAAAAAGTTTGTAATTACACGGTCTTTGGCATGTTTGATACCCTTTCCGACCGCTTACAGGACGTCTTCAAGAAGCTCCGCGGCCACGGCACGCTGAGCGAGGAGAATATCCAGGAGGCGCTCCGCGAGGTGCGGCTGGCCCTGCTGGAGGCGGACGTCAACTTCAAGGTCGTCAAGGAGTTCGTCGCCGCGGTCGCCGAAAAGGCGGTGGGCCAGGAGGTGCTGAAGAGCCTGGCGCCGGGGCAGCAGGTCATCAAGGTGGTGCACGAGCAGCTCGTGGCACTGTTCGGTGGCGAGAGCGTTGGTCTCACCCTGACCGGCCGCCAGCCGGTGGTGGTCATGATGGTCGGCCTCCAGGGCTCCGGTAAGACCACCTCGTCCGGCAAGCTCGCCCACATGCTCAAGGCTAAGGGGCGCAAGCCTTACCTGGTGCCGGCCGACGTTTATCGCCCGGCGGCGATCGAGCAGTTGCGGGTGCTTGGCGAGAAGCTGGCAGTGCCGGTCCACCCCTCGCGGGCGGATCAGGACCCGGTGGCCATCTGCCAGCAGGCGTTCTATGCCGCCCAGCAGAACGGCTGCGATACGGTGCTCATCGACACCGCCGGCCGCCTCCATGTGGACGAACCGCTCATGGAGGAACTGCGCCGCATTAAAGAGGCGGTGCAGCCGGCCGAGATCCTCTTCGTGGCCGATGCCATGACCGGCCAGGACGCGGTGACCGTGGCGGACAAGTTCAATCAGGACTTGGCCGTCAGCGGCGTGATCCTGACCAAGCTCGATGGCGATGCCCGCGGCGGCGCGGCCCTGTCGATCAAGAAGGTCACGGGGAGGCCCATCAAGTTCGTGGGCATGGGCGAAGGGCTCGATGCCCTGGAGCCGTTCCACCCGGATCGCATGGCCTCGCGCATTCTGGGCATGGGCGATGTCCTCACCCTGATCGAAAAGGCCCAGGCCGCGGTCGATCAGGACAAGGCCGAGCAACTGGCCAGTAAGATCAAGAAGGAGGGTTTCGACCTCGAAGACTTCCGCGACCAGTTGCAGCAGGTGAGGAAGCTGGGCAGCCTGGAACAGATCATGGGCATGATCCCGGGCATGAACAGGCTCAAGCAGATGCAGAACCTGCCCAAGCCCGATGAACGGGAGCTGGTGAAGGTGGAGGCCATCATCAACTCGATGACCGCCAAGGAGCGGCGCAACCACGAGTTGCTCAATGCCAGCCGGCGGCAGCGCATCGCCCGGGGCAGCGGCACCGACGTGCAGGACGTCAACAAGGTGATCAAGAGTTACACCGAGATGCTCAAGCTCATGAGGAAATTCGGCGGCAAGGCCGGCCTGGGCAACATGGCCGGCGCCAAAAAGAAACGCAAGCGGCCCAAAGGGCTGTTTCGATAGAGCATCTGTTTTTGTGTGATAACCGTTGGCCGCGCGTTGGACGCCGAGCCAACATCCATTCGTTGTGAGGAGGAGTTGCAGAATGGCGGTACGTATCCGTTTGACCCGTCTGGGCAAGAAGAAGAAGCCGTTTTACCGCATCGTGGTTGCCGATTCCGAGGCCAAGCGCGACGGCCGTTTTCTGGAAGTAGTCGGCACTTACGACCCGAACCAGAATCCGGCTGCGGTCAACATCAAGCAGGATCGCGTGCGGAATTGGCTCGCCCGGGGCGCCAAGCCGAGCGACACCGTGCGGAGCCTGTTGAAGGGCGCAACCGGCGCGGAATAACCGGCGATGAAGGAACTCATTGCGGCGGTCGCTACCCAGCTGGTGGAGAGCCCTGATGCGGTTTCGGTGAACGAGATCGAGCAGGACGACACCATTGTGCTTGAATTGCGGGTGGCGAAAGAGGATCTCGGCAAGGTCATCGGCAAGCAGGGCCGCACCGCGAGGGCGATGCGGGCGCTGCTCACTGCCGCGGCGGGCAAGCAGAACAAGAAGGCCCGGCTCGAGATTCTGGAGTAGTTGTTGCGCATCGTCAACCTCGGCCCCGGACGCGGCGCCGATCAGGTGATGGTCGGTACGGTGGTCAAACCCCACGGCATCCGCGGGGAGATCAAGGTGCTTCCCGCCGGCCGGTTCGATGCGCTGCCACGATTCCGGGAGGCGACGCTGGTCGATCCGACGAGCGGCAGCACCCGGCAGGTGGTGCTAGAGAAAAGCGGCAGCCACGAGCGGCTGCTGATTTTATGCCTGCAGGGCCTTGTTGACCGCGATGCCGCCGAGAGGTCGCGCGGCTGGGAGGTCCGGGTGGCGCGGGCGGCAATCCCGCCTCTCGATGCGAATGCCGCTTACTGGCATGAGCTGGAAGGCGCCGTGGTGAAGACCGGCGAGGGTCGTACCCTCGGGAAAGCGCAGGAACTCATGCACAACGGCGCCCAGGAGGTGCTGGTGGTGCAAGGCGACTACGGACGGGAGTACCTGATCCCGGTGGTCGAGGAGTTCATCTCCCACCGCGAGGCGGATGGCGCCTTGGTGGTCACCCCGCCGCCGGGGTTGCTTGAGATGAACGAAAGTACATAGCGCTTGCCGCGCAAAGGTGCCGCGGGACTCGCCAGCATGCGTTTCGATATCCTCACCATCTTTCCGGACCTGCTGGCTTCGCCCCTCACCGAGGGCATTATCCGGCGGGCGATTCAGGATGGCAAAGTGGAGATCGCCATCCACAACATCCGTGATTTTGCCGCGGATAAACATGCCATGACCGACGACCGCCCCTTTGGCGGCGGCGAGGGCATGGTCATGAAGCCCGAGCCGCTGGCCGCCACGGTGCAGCATGTGCGCGAGCAGGTACCGGGCGGCAAGGTGGTGCTGCTCTCCCCCCAGGGCCGTACCTACGATCAGGCGCTGGCCCAGGAGCTGGCGAGCGAGCCGCGCCTTATCCTGGTCTGCGGCCGGTATGAAGGGGTGGACGAACGATTCCGGGACCACTACGTGGATCTCGAAGTCTCCATCGGTGATTATATCCTCACCGGCGGAGAATTGGCGGCACTGGTGCTGGTGGATTCCATCATCCGGCTGCTGCCGGGGGTGCTTGGCTGCGCCGATTCGGCGGCCAACGACACCTTCAGCCGCGGCGGCCTCAAATATCCGCAGTACACGCGGCCGCGGGTTTTTGAAGGGGACGAGGTGCCGGAGGTGCTCTGTTCCGGCGACCATGCCGCGGTAAGCGAATGGCGGTTGCTCGCGGCGGTGCGGCAGACTTTGAATCGGCGGCCGGAACTGCTGGCAACCATGGCGTTCAACTCGCAGGAAGAGAAGCTGCTCAAGAAACACGGTCTGCTCGACGCCGTCCGCGAGCGGCAGAGAGGCGCACGCAGCGAATGATGCCGATGGCGCCCCAGAATGCCGTGTTGGGCGGGCAGGTGGAGCTGGCCCTGGTGCACTATCCGGTGGCCAACAAGAACGGCGAGACCATCGGCTCGGCGGTCACCAACCTGGATATCCACGATATCGCCAGGGCGGGACGCACCTTCGGGATTGCGCGATATTATATCGTCACCCCCCATGAGGACCAGCAGCAGTTGGTGTCCGAGATCCTCGATCACTGGCTGACCGGCCGGGGGAGTGTCTATAACGAGAACCGCAAGGCCGCCCTTTCCCTGGTGCGGCTTTGCGAGAGCCTGGAGGCGCTGTATGCCCGGGCCGAGGCAGAGGGGGGCGGGCGCCCCACGGTACTTGCCACCTGCGCCCGGCCGCAGCCGAACACCGTGAGCTACGAAGCGGTGCGGCAGCGACTGGCGACGGGCGAGCGGTTCCTGCTGCTGTTCGGCACGGCCTGGGGGTTGACCCCGGGGGTGCTGGCCACGGTGGATGCGACCCTGCCGCCGATTAGCGGGGCAACGGAGTATAATCACCTGTCGGTACGGTCGGCGGCGTCCATCGTGCTCGACAGATTGTTGGGGAATAGATGAACGGGTTCGGGAGCGATCCCGTCTGGTTTCTCGCGAAGCAAGCCTAGGAACGAATGAGGAAGACCATGAACGTTATTGAGATGATTGAGCAGGAGAGCATGCGGCACGACGTGCCCGATTTCCGCCCCGGCGACACGGTGAAGGTGCATATCCGCATCATCGAGGGCAACAAGGAGCGGGTACAGGTGTACGAAGGCGTGGTTATCAGCCAGCACCGCGGTACCATGGGCGCCTCGATCACCGTGCGCAAGATCTCCCATGGCGTCGGCGTGGAGAAGACCTTCTGCATCCACAACCCGCGTCTTGAGAAGATCGAGCTGGTTACCCGTGGCCGGGTGCGGCGCTCCAAGCTCTATTACCTGCGCGATCTGCGCGGTAAGGCAGCACGCATCAAAGACAAGGACATCAAATAACAGCATGTTGAAAAAGACGTCCATGTCTTTTTCAACCCGCGGAATCGCCGAACTGAATTCCGCGATTCCTTACAATTCCGGCATGGTGCCGCATGCCGGAATTGATAATCCATCCTTGGATCATACGCAGGCTGCCGAAAAACAAGTTTTTCAACAGCCTGCCGGTAGGTGTTCTTCCGGCAAGGGGGCGGCCGTTTCGCGGCTCGTTGCCTTGCCGTGGGGTGAGCCATTTGCCGCGCCCGAAACGACTGTGGCCTGAGCCCTCCGCACCGGACCCGGACCGTTTTGTTTATGAACGGTCGCTGCGGGAGCGGGGCTACGCTCGGATCGCCGGCACGGATGAGGTGGGCCGCGGACCACTGGCTGGGCCAGTGGTGGCGGCCTGTGTCATTTTACCGCCGGAGTGCGATCCGCAGCGCTATCGGGATTCGAAACAGCTCACCCACGAACAGCGGGTGGTGCTGGCCGAGGAACTGAAGGCGAGCGGTGCCCTGATCGGTGTCGGCATCGTTGCTGCCGTTGAGATCGACCGGCTCAACATCCTCCAGGCCTCGTTGCGCGCCATGCAGCTGGCAGTGGAAAAAATGCCGGTCGCCCCG
This sequence comes from Deltaproteobacteria bacterium, assembly GCA_021802775.1. Taxonomy (GTDB): domain Bacteria; phylum Desulfobacterota; class Desulfobulbia; order Desulfobulbales; family Desulfurivibrionaceae; genus JAJZRJ01. Next base: position 30,128 of record JAJZRJ010000025.1, on the reverse strand, counting down.
GATTTCCTGCTGGTGGACGGCCGGCACCCCGTGCCCTTGGCCATTCCCCAGCAGGCGCTGGTCAAGGGCGACAGCCGCAGCGCCTCCATCGCCGCGGCCTCCATCATCGCCAAGGTTGCCCGCGATGCCCTGATGGAGGCCATGCACCATGAATATCCCCAATACAATTTCCATCGTCATAAGGGCTATGGCACAGCCGAGCATTGCCGGCTGCTGCAGCTCCATGGCCCCTGCCCGTTGCACCGCCGCAGCTTCCGGCCGGTGCGGGAGGCATTGGAGAAAGGGGAGCCGTGAGCGACCCGGACAAGGAACTCGGCAAGCAGGGCGAGGCGTTGGCTGCGGCCTACCTGGAACGGATCGGCTATCGGATCGTGGCCCGCAACTACCGGTTGCGGCTGGGCGAACTCGATCTCATTGCGGAAGAAAATGGCAGCGTGGTCTTTATCGAGGTAAAGACCCGGCGGGATGGCGCCGCGGTGGGGCCGTTCGAGGCGGTGACCAGGGCCAAGCGCCGCCAGATGGCCAAGGTGGCCATGGAGTATCTGGTTCGTCATGGCCAGAGCGAGCGGGCCGCCCGGTTCGACGTGGTGGCCGTTACCCTGGTCGGCAACGAGCCGCGTATTGAACTCATGCAAAACGCCTTTGCACTCGATGAGGGTTGAGATGCAGCGCACCAAAACATCATCACGGATCATCGGCATTACCATGGGCTGCCCGGTGGGGGTTGGCCCGGAGATTGCCCTGCGTTTCCCGGCGACTGGCCAGGACCGTGCCTTCACCCCGGTAGTGCTGGGCGATCTTGGGGTACTGCGCCGCACGGCACAACTGCTCGGGGTGACCGCGCCGGTGGTGGCCTGGCAGCCCGGTGCGCCGGTACTGCCGGGGGTAATCAATGTCTATTCCCTCTCCGACCTCGGCCCCGGATTGCGCTGGGGCCAGCCCGACGCCGAGACCGGCCGCGCCATGGCCCGGTATATCGAGGAGGCGGTGCGCCTGATCCAGGCCGGCGACCTGGCCGCCATGGTCACCTGCCCGATCACCAAGAGCGCGCTCAAGATGGCAGGCTACGCCTATCCGGGCCATACCGAGATGCTGGCCGCCTTGAGCGGAGCCGAGGAATATGCCATGATGATGGCCGGCGGCACCCTGCGGGTGACGCTGGTCACCATCCATCAGGCCCTGGTCCAGGCGGCGGCGAGTCTGAATCAGACCGCGGTGGAGCGGCTCATCGCCATCACCCACCGGGCTCTGCAGGAGGATTTCGGCCTGGCGGCGCCGCGCATCGCCGTGGCCGGGCTCAATCCCCATGCCGGTGAGGGCGGGCTTTTCGGCCGCGAGGAGGAAGAGGTCATCGCCCCGGCGGTCCAGGCCGCAGCGGCGCGGGGCTGGCAGGTGAGCGGTCCGGTCCCGCCGGATACCGTCTTCTACCGGGCGAGCCAGGGGCAATTCGACGCGGTGGTGGCCATGTACCATGACCAGGGGTTGATCCCCTTCAAGCTGTTGCATTTCCGGGACGGGGTCAACGTCACCCTGGGACTGCCCATTGTGCGCACCTCGGTGGACCACGGCACGGCCTATGATATCGCCGGCACGGGTATCGCCGATCCGGCCAGCCTGGCCGCCGCCTTTGACCTGGCCGCGACCATTGTTGCCAATCGTCGCCGACTGGCGGAAACGAGAGGTGGGGCATGAGCGGGCAGACTGCGGCAACGCCGGATCGACGCGGCCTGCTCATCGCCTTTGAGGGGATCGACGGCACCGGCAAGAGCACCCAGATCCGTCTTCTGGCCGAGCGCTTGCGCAGTGAGGGGCTGCCGGTAATCGCCACCCGCGAGCCCACCGATGGCCAGTATGGCCGGCGAATCCGCGAACTCTTCACCAATCGGGCCAGCGTTACCCCGGAGGAGGAACTGGCCCTTTTTATCGCCGACCGCCGGGAACATGTCGATCAGGTCATTGCGCCGGCCCTCGGTCGTGGTACAATAGTGCTGACCGACCGCTACTATTTCTCCACCGCCGCCTATCAGGGCGCTGCCGGCCATGATCCGCAGGCGATCATCGCGGCCAACGAGACCTTTGCGCCGGTGCCGGACCTGGTATTGCTGCTCACCGCCGCCCCGGCGGTGGGGGTCCATCGGGTGCGGAAGTTCCGGCAGGAGACGCTGAACGATTTTGAGCAGGAGCAGGGGTTGGCGCGGGTGGCGGCCATTTTCGACCACTTTGAGCAGCCGTTCATCCGCCGCATTGCCGCGGATCAGTCGGTGGAAGCGGTGGCTGCCGGCGTATGGGACGCGATTTTCCCGCTGTTGCGGGAGAAGGCCGGAGCGATGGCCAAGAACAACGAGGAATGCTGATGCTGCAAAAAACGCTGTTCGCCCTGGCCCTGCTGCTGGGAGTGGTTGCCTGCGCGCCATTGGCCGAGCAGGCGGAAAGGGTATCGACCGCTCGTCAAAGCGGGCAGGGCGCGGTGGACGATCAGAGTTGCGCCTATGCCCAATTCCTCTGGGGCAAGGCTGCCGAAGCGGATAAACGGCCGGAAGAGGCCATTTCCCATTACGAGCAGGCTCTGGGGTGCGATCCGGCGGCCGAATACGTGATGCGCAATCTGGCCATGGCCCTTATCCGCACCGACAAGCGGCAGCAGGCCATTGGCTGGATCAACAAGATCCTGGCGGCGAAGCCCGATGATATCGGTGCCCAGTCGCTGCTGGCCAATCTCTACGTCTCCATCGGCGAGACTGCCCAGGCCGAGGCGGCCTACCGGGCGATCCTGGCCCGGGACCCCAAGAACCAAAACGTCATGCTGATGCTCGGCTCGCTCTATGCGAGCAACCGCCAGTACGACAAGGCCCAGGCGCAACTGGAAGAGCTGGTGCGGCTGGCGCCTGAATCCTATGCCGGCCACTATTATCTGGCCAAGTTGTACCGGGAGATGCGTCTCGGCCCGAAGGCGGCCGCCTCCTATGCCAAGGCCCTGGCTCTGAACTGGTCTTTGACTCTGGCCTACGAGGCCGCTGATTTTTACGAATCGCTGTCGCGTTATGCGGAGAGCGCCAAACTCTACCGCCGCATCCTTGAGGAAGACCCTGGGGATGAGCGGGCCCGCGGGTCGCTGGCCAACAGCTATCTCCAGCGGAACAAGATCGATGCGGCGCTGGCGGAGTTGCGGGAGTTGCGGCACACCACCAGCGAGACGGTGCGGGTGGACCTTTCCATCGGCCGCATTTTGCTGCAAGCCAAGCGTTACGGCGCGGCTATTGCCCACCTCTCCAAGGTGCTGGCCGAGGATCCGAGCCAGGTCACTATCCGTTCCCTCCTGGTGCTGACGTACTACCAGAAGGGGGACAAGGCCAAGGCCAGAAAGATGCTGGCCGAGGTGCGGCCGGGGATGGCCGGTTACGACGAGTCCGTGTTGATGCTGGCCCGGCTGCTCCATGACGAAAAAGACCGGGCCGGGGCCGAGAAGGTGTTGCGGCAGGCGATTGCCGAGGCGGTCGGCGAACGCAAGGTTGTTTTTTATGTGGCCTTGGCCGCCCTGCATCGCGAACAAGGCGAACTGACCAAGGCCTATGCGGTGTTTGACGAGGCGCAGCAGGAGTTGCCAGCCGACCCCAAATTGCGGTTTGAATACGGTCTGTTCCTGGAACGCGCCGGGAACACCGGGGCGGCCCTGGCCAAGATGCACGAGGTGCTGGCCCTTGACCCCCACAATCCCTATGCCCTGAACTATGTAGGCTATAGTTGGGCCGACCGCGGTGAGCGGCTCGAGGAGGCCAAGGCCTATATCGAGGAGGCAGTGAGCCTGCGGCCGGAGGATGGCTTTATCCGCGACAGTCTCGGCTGGGTTTATTACCAGCTTGGTGATTACGACCGGGCGGTGCAGGAGCTGAAAAAAGCGGTGGAGCTGGCCAACGACGAGGATGCCACCATCTATGAGCACCTGGGCGATGCCTATGCCAAGCTCCGGCGTTATGCCGAGGCGGCCGGGGCGTACGACCGGGCTGCGGATCTTTACGAAGAGCAGCCGAAAAAGGAAGCGGTTCGCCGCAAGCGCGGGGCGTTGCCGGTGCAATGAGGTGCTTTTTTTATCGATTATCGGCCGCCCTGCTGGTGGGCGGCTTTTTTGTTGCGCTGGCCGGCTGCGCGGCGACGCGTCCGGCCGTGCAGCCTCTCGCTGCCGATGAAGAGCGGCGGGTGCGGGAACAGGCTGCGTCCCTCCTGGTGCCGGTAAACGCCTGTGGCGGCTGTCTCGATGTCGAGGCGCGGGTCGTGGTGCAGTCCCTGTGGCAGTCCGGCACGGTGGAAGGATATCTGCTGGCCCGGGCGCCAGGGGCGCTCAAATTCGTCGGCCTTTCCCCCATCGGCCAGCCGCTTCTGCTGCTGACCACCGATGGCGTCTGGTTCCGCTTCATTTCGGTGGCTGAGGCCATTGCCTACGAAGGCGCCACCACCGCCGCTGCCTTTCGCAAATACGCACCCTCCAGCCTTGACCCGCAGGCCTCCTTTTATTGGCTCATCGGCCGGTTGCCCCATGACAGCCGAATCATCGGGGTCAGCCGCGACGAGACCGGCGGCTATTGGCTCACGCTGGCGAACGGCGCGGCGGGCCGCCATCGCGTGCTCTTCGACCCCGCTCGGGGCGTGATCACCCGGGCCGTGCTGCTGGGGCCAGACGAGGAACCACTGCTGGAGGTGCGCTACGAGGCGCATCAGGAGGTGACCGCCTTGGGTGGGGTGGCTGGCTGCCGATTGCCCGGCAGGGTCATCATCTCCGGCAGGCAGCATAACGGCGCGGCCTTGACCGCGCATTTCAGCAACTGGCTTTTGGGCACAACCTGCAACGACGCGGATTTCGCCGTCACGGTACCGCCCGGCTTTGCAACGGAGAGGGTGGAGTGAATTTCGACAGGGTGCTGGCGCAGGTTACGAAGCCGAGCCGTTACTGTGGCAACGAGTTCAATGTCATCAAAAAAGAGTGGGATACGGCAGCGCTGCGGATGGTGCTCGCCTTTCCCGATCTCTACGAGATCGGCATGTCCCACCAGGGGCTCCAGATTCTCTACCACTTGGTGAATCGGCAACCGGGGTGGCTGGCCGAACGGGTCTATGCCCCGGACCGCGACCTCGAAGAGCTGCTGCGCGCGCAAGGGCTGCCGCTCTTTTCCCTGGAATCGCGGCGGCCGCTGGCCGAGTTCGACATCCTCGGCATCACCCTGCCCTACGAGCTGTGCTACACCAATATCCTGACCATCCTCGATCTTGCCGGCATGCCGTTTAAGGCCACGGCGCGCGACGAGCGCTTCCCGCTGGTTCTCGGCGGCGGGCCGTGCGCCTTCCATCCGGAACCGGTGGCCGATTTTTTCGACGCCATCCTGCTCGGCGACGGCGAGGAGGCGATTGTCGAGATCGCCGACTGCGTGGCCACGGCCAAGGCCGAGGGGCTCGGCCGGGAGGAACTGCTCCACCGGCTGGCGACAATTGCCGGCATCTACGTGCCCCGGTTTTTTGAGCCCCGCTACGATGGTGCTGGCGCCTTCGCCGGGGTAGCGCCGTTGCGGCCGGGTTACACCAGGGTCCGGCGCCGGGTCCTGCCGAGTCTGGGCGAGGTGCCGGTGGCCGAGGCGCCGCTGGTGCCGACCACCCGAATCGTCCACGACCGGCTGGGCATCGAGATCGCGCGGGGCTGTACCCGCGGCTGCCGTTTCTGCCAGGCCGGCATCATCTACCGGCCGGTCCGCGAGCGTTCGCCGGAGCAGGTGCTGGAGCTGGCACAACGGGGTATCGAGGCCACCGGCTTCGAGGAGATGGCGCTGCTCTCGCTTTCCACCGGCGATTACGCCTGCCTCGGCGACCTGCTGGTCCGCCTCATGGACCTGCTGGTGCCGGAACGGGTTTCGGTCTCCATGCCTTCCCTGCGGGTGGGCACCCTCACCCCGGCGATCATGGAACAGATCCGGCGGGTGCGCAAGACCGGCTTCACCCTGGCGCCCGAGGCCGGCACCGACCGGCTGCGCCAGGTGATCAACAAGGGCATCACCGAAGAGGACCTGCTGGCCGCCACCACCGCGGCCTTCCGGCTGGGGTGGAAACTGATCAAGCTCTATTTCATGTGCGGCCTGCCCACCGAGACCGAGGAGGATCTTGCCGCCATCCCGGAGCTGGCCTGGAAGGTGCTGCGCACCAGCCCCGGCGGCGGCCGCCAGGTGACGGTGAGCGCTGCGGTCTTTGTGCCCAAGCCCCACACCGTTTTCGAGCGCGAACCGCAGCTCGGCATCGAGGAAGGGCTGCGGCGGCTCCATCTCATGCGCGACAGGCTCAAGGGCCGTTCCTTTTCTTTCAAGTGGCACGATCCGCGCCAGAGTTATCTGGAGGGCGTGCTCTGCCGCGGCGACCGCCGTCTGTCCGCGGTGCTGGAGGCGGCCTGGCAGGGCGGGGCGCGGCTCGATGCCTGGTCCGATTTCTTCAATCTGGACCTCTGGCGGCAGGCGGCCTTGGGCGCCGGCATCGATCTGGACCGCTATCTGGCACGGCGTGAACCCGGGGAGCCCCTGCCGTGGGATCATCTGGATGCCGGGGTGCGGCCGGAATTTCTTGCCGAGGAACTCGCCAAGGCGCATAAGGGCGAATACACCCCGGACTGCCGGGTGCACGGCTGCCAGGGCTGCGGCCTCTGCGACTTCAAGACGGTCAAGCCGGTGGTCTACCGTGAGGCGGACGCGGCCGCGATGGCGCCGGCTGTCGCCGTGCCATCCCCCCGGACCGGCGAGGGCAACGGCCAACCGGAGAAGTTCGTCTATCGCCTTGATTACGCCCGCCAGGACGAGGCGCGGCTGCTCAGCCATCTGGAACTGATTCAGGTGATCTTCCGGGCCTTCCGGCGGGCGCATCTGCCGCTCCATTACTCCCAGGGGTTCAACCCGACGCCCAAGGTCTCCTTTGGCCCGGCCTTGCCGCTGGGCACCGCGAGCCTGGCGGAATATCTCTACGTCGAACTGACCGAGCCGCTCGGGAATCTTGCGATGTGGCAGGCGCGGCTCAATCAGGAGCTGCCGGCCGGACTCACGGTGGAAGGGGTCGCCCTGGCCAGCGGCGATCAGCCGCAACGGCTGCTCCAGGGCTATGAGATCACCCTGCCCCGCCCGCCGGAAGCGGCGGCGTTTGAGCGGTTGCTCAACAGCGAACAATTTGTTATCACTGTGCTGCGCAAGGGCCAAAGCCGGGAGATCGATGTGCGGCCCCAGCTGCATCATCTCGCCGTCCGCGCCGGCGGGGTGGTGGAGCTGGCGATGTGGAGCGAAACCGGCCGGGCCGCGGTCAAGCCCATGGAACTGCTGCGGGAGGTGCTGGCCTTGCCGCCGCAGGAGGTATATGGCGCCCGGATCGTCAAGGTCTGGAGCCGTGAAGAGGAACAGCAGGCGGTGCGAACTTGTTTTCCGGCAGCCTGCGGGCGATTCAGGGATGGCTCGCTCGTTTCGGCACGTGATACCATACCGGAAGTGTGAGGAGTCGCGGAGTTCATTGGCGCGGTTCCGTGGGTCGCGGAAGTCATGGAAGGTTTTGGCAACATTCCGACAGGGGGAGTCATGTCGACCGAATTGCTGATCAGCGCTACACCCTACGAGATTCGCATCGCCCTTGTCGAGCATGGCAATCTGGTGGAATTCTATCTCGAACATCCGGCGGAAAAGGGGATGATCGGCAACATCTACCGGGGCAAGGTGGTGCGGGTACTGCCGGGCATGCAGGCCGCCTTTGTCGATATCGGGCTGGAACGCACCGGTTTCCTCTACGTGGACGACGTCTACATCAACACCGCTGAATTCGAAAGGCAACTGGCCAAGTGCGATCGCCACGACGATGGCCGCACCAACGGTTGTTGCGGCGAGGTGCCTGAATCCCTCTGCCGCCGTACGCCAGGGTTGAATATCGAGGATCTGCTCCGCGAGGGGCAGGACCTGCTGGTGCAGGTCTGCAAGGAGCCCATCGGCACCAAGGGCGCCCGGCTCACCTGCCACATCACCCTGCCGTGCCGCAATCTGGTCTTCATGCCGATGACCGATCACATCGGCATCTCGCGGAAGATCGAGAACGAGGAGGTGCGCCAGCAGCTCCGCAAGGACATTGAAAACCTGCGGCCGGCCGGTACCGGCTTCATCGTGCGCACCGTGGCCGAAAACGTCACCAACGAGGACCTGGAGGCGGATATGGAGTTCCTGCTCCACGCCTGGGGCGAGGTGCAGGATCTGGCGGTCAGGGCGCCGGTGCCGAGCCTGGTCTACGAGGATCTCGACATCACCCTGCGGGTGGTGCGCGACGTCTTCTCGCCCGAGGTGGACCGGGTGGTGGTGGATGGCCGGAAGACCTACGAGCGGGTGTTGCGTTTCGTCGAGACCTTTGCCCCGCGCCTGAAGGGCCGGGTTTTTCTCGCGGAGCACGACGCCCCGCTGTTCGACGCCTACGGCATCGAGATGGAGGTGAACCGGGCGCTGGACAAGAAGATCTGGCTGCGCTGCGGCGGCTACATCATCATCGAGACCACCGAGGCGCTCACGGTCATCGACGTGAACACCGGCCGTTACGTGGGTAAGAGCGGCCTCGAGGAGACGATCTTCAAGACCAACATGGAGGCGGTGAAAGAGATCGCCTATCAGTTGCGGCTGCGCAACATCGGCGGCATCATCATCGTCGATTTCATCGACATGGAGGAGGAGTGTCACCGCGAGGAGCTCGGTAATGCCTTGAAGGAAGCGGTGCGCAAGGACAAGAGCCGGGTCAATATCCTCAAGGTCTCGGAATTCGGCCTGGTGCAGATGACCCGCAAGCGCAACCGTGAGGATTTACGCCACACAATGTGTGAACCCTGCCTTTACTGCCACGGCGAGGGGATGCTCAAGTCGGCCCGCACCATCTGCTACGAGATTTTCCGCCGGATCGAGCGCGAGGCGAAGAAGCCCGCGGCGTCGAACGCCACCATCCAGGTGCATCCCAGGGTGGCGGCGCTCATGCTGAAGGAGGAGGCCGCTACCATCGACTATCTCCAGCACCGCACCGGCATGCAGTTGAACATCGCGCCGGTGAAGGAGCTGCACATCGAGAAGTACGATATCATCTGGGAGCGGTAATCGCTGGGCCTGATCCGTGCAGCGCCTGGTGCCGGCCGACAATTGCCCTTGACAAATGCGTGGTTTGTGGTATCTATGACTGTTTCTCGCGTCGGGCGTTATTCGGCTTCGGTCGCAAGTTTATAGAGTGATTTCGTGATGTTGTTAAGGCCGTTGCCGGCTGTGGCGGCGGCAGGAATGATACGGTATCGGAGGAAGATATGTACGCAATTATCCGCACCGGCGGGAAGCAGTATCAGGTGGCTCCGGGCGCGCGTGTTCGCGTGGAGAAGCTGGCCGGCGAGATCGGCGAGACGGTGGAGCTGAACGACGTGCTGCTGGTGGCCGACGGCGATAACGTGACGATAGGTCAGCCGGTCGTGGCCGGCGCCAAGGTTACCGCCCGCATCGTCGAGCAGGACCGGGACAAGAAGATCCTGGTCTTCAAGAAGAAGCGCCGCAAGGGCTATCGGCGCATGCAGGGGCACCGCCAGGCCTTCACCGGTCTCGAAGTGCAGCAGATTTCCGCATAATTTCGACTATCAACCACATGAGGTGTTGCTGTGGCTCATAAAAAAGCAGGTGGCAGTTCCAGAAACGGGCGTGACAGTAACGGGCAGCGCCGCGGGGTGAAGCGGTTCGGCGGGCAGGAAGTGCGCGCCGGCAGCATCCTGGTGCGCCAGCTCGGCACCAAGATCCATCCCGGCAAGAACGTCGGTCTGGGCCGTGATTATACCCTGTTCGCCAAGGTTGACGGCGTGGTGGCCTTCGAGGAGTTTGGCCAGGACCGCAAGCGCGTCAGCGTCTACCCGGTAGCCGGCGCCGAATAACTCTCCTTTTTTGTCCCCGGCTTCATCGGCGCCCCCGTGAGAGCGGGGGCGAGCGCATAGGCAAAATGCGATGGCGTTTATCGATGAGGCAAAATTTTTCGTCAAGGCTGGCGACGGCGGCAACGGCTGCGTCAGCTTCCGGCGGGAAAAGTTCGTCCCCAAGGGCGGCCCGGACGGCGGCGACGGCGGTGATGGCGGGTCTGTCATCATCCAGGCTGCCGGCCGCCTCTCATCGCTCCTCGACTTCAAGTACCGATCCCACTTCCTGGCGGACAACGGCGGCCATGGCCAGGGCAAACGCATGCACGGCCGTAACGGCCGGGACTGCATCCTCCAGGTGCCGCCCGGTTCGCTGATTAGGGACGTGGAGACCGGCGAGGTGCTGGCCGAACTGCTGGCCGACGGCGACCGGTTTGTCGCGGCCCGCGGGGGCATGGGCGGCCGCGGCAATGTCCATTTCGCCTCCTCGCAGAACCGGGCACCGCGCATCGCCACCAAGGGCAAACCCGGCGAGGAGCGCTGGTACCGGATCGAACTGAAACTGCTTGCCGACGTCGGCCTCATCGGCCTGCCCAATGCCGGCAAATCCACCCTGCTCTCCAGGCTCTCCGCCGCCACCCCCAAGGTGGCCGACTATCCCTTCACCACCATCTCGCCGCAACTCGGGGTGCTCCATTTTCCCCAACAGCCTTCCTGCGTGGTGGCCGACATCCCCGGCCTCATCGAGGGGGCGCACGAGGGCGCCGGGCTGGGCCATAAATTTCTCAAACATGTTGAAAGAACCCGGATTTTGTTGCACGTTATTGATGGGTCCGCCCCGGACGACGAGCCGTGGCAGCAGTACCGGACCCTGGAGCACGAACTGGCGGAGTACAACGAGGCCCTGCTCGGCCGCCACCGGCTGGTGCTGCTGAACAAGATCGACCAGATTGAAGACCGTGCCCGTCTGGCCGAACTTGCCGGACGCTTCGCCAAGGAAGGGATGCGGACGCTCTCGATCTCCGCCCTTACCGGCGAGGGGATCGAGGAATTGAAGGAAGCCATTGGGGAGTTGCTGGACGAGACTGCATGACAAGCTATCAGGTGGACAAGGAACAGGGCCGCGAATTGCGGCAGCGTTTGCTCGGCAAGGCGAAACGGGTGGTGGTCAAGGTGGGCAGCGCCGTGCTGACCACGGCCGAAGGGCTCAACTACCCGGTGCTCGATGCCCTGGCCGCGCAGATTTCGGCCCTGCGCGAGCAAGGCCGCGAGGTGATCCTGGTCAGCTCCGGCGCGGTGGCGGCCGGCCGGCGCAAGCTGGGCCTCGGCAGCCGGGCCATCAGCCTGCGGGAAAAGCAGGCCGCGGCCGCGGTGGGACAAAGCAGCCTGATGCGTGCCTACGAGAAGATCTTCGAGCAGCTCGGCCACAAGGTGGCCCAGGTACTGCTCACCCACGACGCCCTTTCCCACCGGGATCGCTATTTGAACGTCCGCAACACCCTGCTCACCCTGCTGGAGTGGGGGCTGGTGCCGATCATCAACGAGAACGACACGGTCTCGGTGGAGGAGCTGCGCTTTGGCGACAACGACACCCTGGGCGCCATGGTGACCAACCTCATCGAGGCGGACTTGCTTGTCTGCCTCACCGATGTGGCAGGACTCTTCACCGGCAATCCGTCGCTTGATCCGGACGCCAGGCAGATCTATGTGGTGACCAAGGTCGGCCGCGAGGTGGAGGAGATGGCCGGCCTGGTGGTGAGCGGTATCGGCACCGGCGGCATGCGGAGCAAGATCAATGCCGCCAGGATGGTGGCGGCCCGTGGCGGCTGCTCGGTGGTGGCGCCGGGCCGTGAGCCTGGGGTGCTCACCCGCCTCATGAGCGGTGAAGCGCTGGGGACCTTGTTTCCGGGGCAGGAGACCAAGCTCGCTGGCCGCAAGCACTGGATCGCCTACACCCTGCGGCCCAAGGGCTATCTGGTGCTCGATGCCGGCGCCTGCCGCGCCATTGTCAGCGGCGGCAAGAGTCTCTTGCCCTCGGGGGTGGTCGAGGTGCGCGGCAAGTTCGGCATCGGCGACCCGGTCCACTGCCTCGACGCGGATGGCCGCGCCCTGGCGGCTGGACTGGTGAACTACGACGCCGAGGCAGTGCGCAAGATCCAGGGGCTCAAGACCGGGCAGATCGAAGAGGCGCTGGGCTACAAGGATAGTGATGAAGTTGTCCACCGGGATAACCTGGTGATTTTGTAGAAGTCAGGAGTCAGGAGACAGAAGCGGAGGTTTCCACCGGATGCTGTTTCCCGTCTCCTCAATTGCGGAGAACGCATTATGTCCATCGAGGAAACTATCAAGAAGCTGGCCATCGAAGCCAAGAAGGCGGCGCGGCAGGTGGCGAGCCTGTCCGCCACCAGCAAGAACCGGGTGCTGCTCCAGATGGCCGAGGCGCTCGTGGCCCAAAAGGCGGTGATCCAGGCGGAAAACGGGAAGGACCTGGCTGCCGGCCGGGCCAAGGGGCTCTCTGCCGCCATGCTCGACCGCCTGGCCTTGACCGACAAGACCATCGACAGCATGGTTGCGGGCCTCAAGGAGGTGGCGGCCCTGCCCGATCCGGTGGGCGAGGTCTCCGAGATGGTGCAGCAGCCCAGCGGCATCACCGTGGGCCGGATGCGGGTGCCGCTCGGCGTCATCGCCATGATCTACGAATCGCGGCCCAACGTTACCGTCGATGCGGCGGCCCTCTGCCTCAAGGCAGGCAACGCGGTGGTGCTGCGGGGCGGCTCCGAAGCGATCCATTCCAATCTCGCTTTGGCCAAGGTATTGCAGGAGGTGCTCACGGCCGAAGGGGTCAACCTGGCGGCGGTCCAGGTGATCCCCAGCCCCGACCGCGCGGCGATCACCGCCATGCTCCAGCTTGAAGAGCAGATCGACCTTGTGATCCCGCGCGGCGGCGAGGGATTGATCCGTTTCGTTTCCGAGAATTCGCGGATTCCGGTGCTCAAGCACTACAAGGGCGTCTGTCACGTCTTTGTCGATGCAAGCGCCGATTTCGCCATGGCGGTCAATATCATCATCAACGGCAAGACCCAGCGCCCCGGTGTCTGCAACGCCCTGGAGACCCTGCTGGTGCATGAAAAAGCGGCCCCGGCCTTTCTGCCCATGATCTGCGAAAAGCTCGCCGCGGCCAAGGTGGAGATCCGTGGCTGCGAACGCACCCGCGCCATCGTCCCGGCCGTCACCCCGGCCCGGCCCACCGACTGGGGCATGGAGTTCCTCGATCTCATCCTGGCGGTGAAGGTGGTGGACGACCTCGACGCGGCCATGGACCATATCGTCCGGTACGGCTCGCTCCACACCGAGGTCATCGTCACCGACAACTACAGCCATGCCCAGCGTTTCCTGCGGGAGGTCGATGCCTCGGCGGTGATGGTCAATGCCTCGACCCGCTTCAACGACGGCGGCCAGTTCGGCCTCGGCGCCGAGATCGGCATCAGCACCACCAAGCTCCACGCTTACGGCCCCATGGGATTGAAAGAATTGACCACGAAGAAGTTCATCGTCTACGGCAACGGCCAGGTACGCGGCTAGGCCGATCATGGACCATCCCGCCTCGCTGGGCAGTCGCGTCGGCATCCTGGGGGGGACCTTCGATCCGGTGCACATGGGCCATCTCGCCATTGCCGCGGCGGCGCGTGAGCGCTTCGCCCTCGACACCGTGCTCTTCATCCCCGCAGCCTCGCCACCTCACAAGCTCCGTTCGCCTCTGGCCCCTTTCGGCGACCGGGTTGCCATGCTCCGCCTTGCTCTGGCCGGCCAGGCAGGCTTTGCCATCTCGGAGATGGAGCGGGACCGGCCCGGCCCCTCCTACAGCATCGATACCCTGAAAGAGCTGCGCCAGCAGCTGGGGGAAGGGGTGCGCCTCTTCTTCTGCATCGGCATGGATGCCTTCCGCGAGATCACCTCCTGGAAGGAATATGCCGGACTCTTCCGTTACGCCGAGTTTCTGGTGGTCGAACGGCCGGATGGTGGCGGGGTCGGGCTGGCCGATTTCATCGCCATCGAGCTGCCTTTTTTCCGACAGGAGGGGGAGGGCTGCTGGGTGCAGGAAGAAGGCCGCGGCCGCATCCATGCCCTGGCCATGGCGAGTATCGTGGTCTCCTCCTCGCGGATCAGGCAACGGATTGCCCATGGCGAAGCCATTGCGGATCTGGTGCCGGCACCGGTAGCTGCCTACATCAGGCTTCATGGGCTCTACCGGACGTCCCCTCCTGCGGCGTAATCTTCCGTTCAACCCGGTCAAGGAGAGCGGGCCGCCGACCGGCGTCTCTCTTTTTCGGGGTGGCCGGAATTGATCGCCAACGCAATCAGCGGAGTTCGTCGCTGTCCACGTAGGCGTAAGCGCTGTGCTTGTGAATCGATTCGAAGCTCTCGACGCCCACCGAAAACCAGTCAATGTGCGGGTGAGCCAGGGCGGTTTCCGCCACCTTGCGCACCACATCCTCGACGAACATCGGGTTGTCGTAGGCCCGCTCGGTGACAAATTTTTCGTCCGGCCGCTTGAGCAAGGCAAAAACCTCGCAGGAGGCGCCGGACTCGGCCATGGCGATGAGCTCCTCCAGCCAGATGAAGTCGGTGTACTTGACGTTCAGGTTCACCTCGCCGCGCTGATTGTGGGCCCCCATCTCGCTGATTTCCTTGGAGCAGGGGCAGAGCGTGGTGATCGGCACCCAGACCGAGAGCATGAAATCCTCGTCCTGGCCGACGCCGCCGGTGAAACGGCAGGTGTATTCCATCAGGCTCGGCGTGCCGCTGACCGGCGCTTTTTTTTCAATGAAATAGGGGAAGGTCATCTCGACGTGGGCGGATTCGGACCGTAGTCGTTCCTTGACCTCAACCAGCAGGCGGCGGAAGATGCGGTTGCTCATCTCGTCCTGATGCTTGTTCAGCACCTCGATGAAGGCGGAAACACAGCTGTCGCGGTATTCGCGGGGCAGGTTGACCTGGAGGTCGATGGTGGCCACGGTCTGCTGCAAGCCGCCGGATTTTTCCCGCACGGTGATGGGGTAGCGGATGTCCTTGATGCCGACGCTTTTGAGTTCCATGGTGAGCTCTTATACCCGGTTTTCTCCGCTTCTTAAAGTCAAAGGTGTTTTTCCACCGTAAAAACGATTGGTTGTCCGCGGGGCTGCGGTCCGAGAAGAGCGTAGCCGAACGACGTGAAGTATGGTAGGTTTTGATGCTGTTCCGGCAAGGTGACGGGCTTGGGATGAACGCAGACGAGAAGATCCGCATCGACAAGTGGCTCTGGGCGGCCCGTTTTTTCAAGACCCGCTCCCAGGCGGCCGAGGCCGTGGCCGGCGGCAAGGTGCGTGTGGCCGGCGACCGCGTCAAGCCCGCCCGCGCCATTGGCGTGGGCGAGGAGGTCCGGGTCCGGAAAGGACCCTGCGAGTTCGTGGTGACGGTGCTGGGGCTGTCTTCCCGGCGCCTGTCGGCGCCCGAGGCCCAACAGCTCTACAGCGATACCGAAGCGAGTGCGCGTCAACGGGAGGCAATGCGCGAGGAACGGCGCCTGCGCCGGGAGGCCGGCATCATTCCGCCGCCCACCCGCCCCGGCAAGCGCGACCGGCGGCTGATCAAGAAATTCATCCGCAAGGATTGACGATTCTCCACGGCGCTGGGACGTGGAGCCTGCGGTTGGCAGACATAACAGCAAAGGAGCAGGGGAATGAGAAAGGCAGAGCGCGCGTTGATCAGTCTGACCGACAAGTCTGGTATCGAGGATTTTGCCAGGGAGCTTACGAAATTGGGGATCGAGATCCTCTCCACCGGCGGCACCGCCAAGAAGATGCGGGAGAGCGGCATCAAGGTGAAGGACGTGGCCGAGTTCACCGGTTTCCCCGAGATGCTCGACGGCCGGGTGAAGACCCTGCACCCCAAGGTGCATGGCGGCATCCTCGCCCAGAAGACCAATCCGGATCACGTCAAACAGATGCAGCAGCATGGCCTGCAATCGATCGACATTGTGGCGGTCAACCTCTATGCCTTTGAAAAGACCGTGGCCAATCCCGCCTGCACCCTGGCCGATGCCATCGAGAACATCGACATCGGCGGCCCCACCATGCTGCGTTCCTCGGCCAAGAATTTTCACGACGTCACCGTCATCGTCGATCCGGCCGACTATCCGCAGGTCCTGAAAGAGTTGAAGGAACACGGCAACACCACGCTCAAGACCCGTTTCCGTTTGGCGGTCAAGGTCTTCGAGCTGACCTCCACCTACGACACCGCCATTACCAAGTGGCTCAAGACGGTGAACGTGGAGACCAACCCCTATTTCGCGGAGTGAGCCATGCGCCTGGGCGTACTGCTTTCCGGCTCCGGCCGGACCCTGGACAATTTCCACGAGCGCATCAAGGCCGGCACCATGGCCGGCGAGATCGTGGTGGTGATCTCGAACACCGCCGACGCCCTGGGGCTCACCAAGGCGAAGAACTACGGCTATCCCGCCTTTGTTGCCAAGGGCAATGACGCGATCAACGCCCTGATCGACGAATATAAAGTCGATCTGGTGCTGCTTGCCGGCTTCCTCAAGCTCTACGAGCCGCCGGCCCGCTTGAAACGCGCGGTGCTCAACATCCATCCCTCGCTGATCCCCTCCTTCTGCGGGGCCGGCATGTACGGCATGAAGGTGCACCGGGCGGTGCATGCCCGCGGGGTGAAGGTGAGCGGCTGCACCGTCCATTTCGCCAACGAGATTTACGACGAGGGGCCGATCGTGGTGCAGAAGTGCGTGGCCTTGGCCGAAGGCGACGCCCCCGGCGCCATTGCCGCCAAGGTCTTTGCCGCCGAGTGCGAGGCGTACCCGGAGGCCGTCAATCTGGTGGCCGCGCGCGGGGTGGATTCCTTCTGGCCCTCGCTATAATTCCCTTGAGTGGAGCGGGTTCGGTGGGGTAAGCTGAATCAGTACGGGATGGCATCGGCCTTCCGACCACGGCTGAACGAGGTGCGGCGATGGAAAGCAAGACGCGGGTGATGAGCGCGGAGGACATCGAACGGTCCTTGAACCGCATGGCCATGCAAATTGCCGAGAGCAACCACGGCGTGGAGAACCTCGCCCTGATCGGCATCCACACCGGCGGCGTCTATCTGGCCCAGCGCCTTCAGCGGATCGTGCTGGAGCGGGAGAAAATCGCCCTGCCCACCGGCAGCCTCGACATTACTCTCTACCGTGACGACTGGAGCCTCGCTACCCAGAATCCGGTGCTGAAAAAGACCGATATCGATTTTCCCCTGGGGGAACGGGTGGTGGTGCTGGTGGACGATGTCATCTATACCGGCCGCACCATCCGCGCGGCCCTCGACGCCATCATGGATCTGGGGCGGCCGCGCTGCATCCAGCTCGCTGTTCTCGTCGACCGTGGCGGCCGTGAACTGCCGATCCAGCCCGATTACACGGGGGCGGACATCCAGGTGGGCGACAACGAGCATGTCAATGTGCTGCTACGGGAGCATGATGGCAGCGACGAGGTGCTGTTGGTGCAGCGGTAGAACCCGAACGAGGCGGAAGGATGGAGCCGAGAGGGGAAGACAGCGCGGCCCTGGAGCGTATCCGGCAGCGTATTCGCGAAAAGAGCGAGAGCTACCGGCGCTACGGTTTTTCCGAACAGCAGCATGCCCTGCTCCGCACCTTTTTCGATCTGGCGCAGGAATACGATGGCATGGAGGATTTCTACCGGGTCTGCGTGGTCGCGCTCCGGGAGTTCCTCGGTGTCGAGAGCCGTCTCTACGTGCTCGACCAGGCCCGCCAGCATCTGCAACTGGTGTGCGACAGCAAAACCGATCTTCTCAAGCCACCCCAGGATGCCCCTCCCTCGCTGCGTTTGACCTGCGCCACCTACGAAGTCGGCGCCTCCTGTTTCGTGCCGATTCACCGCAAGCCTTCCGCTGCCCAGGACGGCGAGGGCCGGCGGGAGCTGACCGATATGGTCCTCGGCATGTTGGAGGTCTATCCGGCCTCGCGGCTCAGCACTGCCGACCGTTTCTTCCTGCGCAAATACTCGAACCGTATCGGTTACAACCTCCACAACCGCTTCATCGCCCAGCAGAACATCCGCCACCTCAAATTCATCAACAACCTGGTGATGGACATCGAGCACAACGTCATCACCCCCAACATGTATTTCAAGCATCTCTTCAACCAGCTCCGCAAGCGGATCAAGGAACTGGAGGAGGTGAAGGCGCGTTTCGAAGAATTCAAGGCCGCGGCGAAACCGGAGGGGGCGGCCTGCGACGACCTCAGCCAGCGGTTGACCACCCTCTACGACGATCTCTCGGCCAATCACCATGAACTTCAGGAGCACCACGCCCACTACAGCCTTTTTCTCGAAAGTCTGTTCCGGCGTGACCATTTCCGCAAAGGGCACCTGGTGTTGCGGCCCAAGAGCTGTTCCATTGAAAAGGAGATCATCATCCCCCAGCTCGAACATTACCTCAGTAGGCTGGCGCATCGTGGTATCCGCATCGAGCAGCCCCGCGACATGATCGATGAGGAGATTCCGCTCCAGGTCGACGTGGGGCTCCTTTCCCAGGTCTATGCCAACCTCTTTTCCAACGCGGTGAAGTATACCGACGAGGTCGCCGATCGCCGGGGCAACCGAAAGCGGGCCATGGCCTATGGCCGTGAATTTATGCACGATTTTTTCGGCCCCGGCAAGGACGCCATCAAGTTCAATGTCTTCACCACCGGCCGCCATTTGAGCCCGGAGGAGGCCGGCTCCATTTACAAGGAAGGCTTCCGCGGTGAACGCGGCAAGGAGGAGCCCGGCACCGGCCATGGCCTCGCCTTTGTCAAGCACGTGGTGGAGATTCACGGCGGCATGGTGGGCTACGAACCGACCGAGGAGGGCAACAACTTCTACTTCATCCTGCCGCTGCCGGAAGGCGCCGGTGATGACACGGCCCGGCAGGGCTAGGTGCCATGTTTCCATTAAAAGACGATGTGCCTGCCGATCGTTTTCCGGCGGTGAATCTCCTGCTCATCGGCATCAATGCGCTGGTCTTTCTCTATCAGCTCACCCTGGGACGCGACGGGATGGAGGCCTTCTTTTACGACTACGGCTTCATCCCGGCCCGATTTTTCGACGGCGAAGGCCCGCCGCTGCTGCCGGTCGTGACCTCCATGTTTCTGCACGGCAACCTGCTTCATATCCTGGCCAATATGTGGATGCTGTGGGTCTTTGGCGACAACGTCGAGGACCGCATGGGCCACGGCCGGTATCTGCTTTTCTACCTCCTCTGCGGGGTGGCGGCGGTGGTGGTCCAGACCTGGTCGGCGCCGCGGGCCACGGTGCCGATGATCGGCGCGAGCGGCGCCATTGCCGGCGTGCTCGGCGCCTATTTTCTGCTCTTCCCCGGTGCCCGCATCCTTACCTTCGTGCCGATTTTCATCTTCTTTTATCTTCTTGAGGTGCCGGCAATTTTTTTCATCGGCTTCTGGTTTTTCCTCCAGTTTCTGCAGGGCACCATGCAGCAGATTGCCACCGGTGGCGCCGGCGAGGGCGGCGTGGCCTGGTGGGCGCATATCGGCGGCTTTGTCGGCGGCATAGTGCTGGTGCGTTTCTTTGTCCGCAACTTCCGGCGCTGGCGCTTTTTTGCCGGCGAGGGCAAGGCATGAGCCGCATGCCGCAGGAGAGATCGTCCATGGAACTGCTGGCGCCGGCGGGCAGCCTGGAGGCTTTCAGCGCGGCGGTGGCGGCCGGGGCGGATGCGGTCTACATCGGCGCGCCGGCCCTCAATGCCCGGGCGCTGGCCAAGCAGTTCTCCCTGGCCGAGGTCGCGGCGATGATCGACCATGCCCATGGCCGTGGGGTCAAGGTCTATGCGGCCATGAACAGCCTGATGAAGGAAACGGAGATCGCCGAGGCGGTGAAACTGCTGGCCGCGCTCGATGCGCTGGCCGTGGATGCGGTGATCATCCAGGACCTCGGCATCTATGGCCTGGCCCGCGAGCATTTTCCGCGGTTGCGCCTTCATGCCAGTACCCTGATGGGTGCCCACAACTCCATGGCAGTGCAGCATTTCGCCGGCATGGGCTTTCAGCGGGTGGTGCTGGCCCGCGAGGTGACCCTGGAGGAGATTCGCCACTTCCGGCGGCAGAGCCCGGTGGAACTGGAGGTCTTTGTCCAGGGCGCCATGTGCTTCAGCTATTCCGGCCTCTGTCTCTTCAGCTCCTATCTTGGGGGCAAGAGCGGGCTGCGCGGCCGCTGTGTCCAGCCCTGCCGCCGGCGCTATACCTGGCAGGGAACAAAGAAAGAGGGCGGCTATCTCTTTTCCATGAACGATCTCTCGGCGTTGCGTCTGTTGTCCGAACTCAAGGCCGCCGGAGTGGGATCGCTCAAGATCGAGGGGCGCATGCGCAGCGCCCGGTACGTGACGCAGGTGGTGGCGGCCTACCGGCTGGCCCTCGACCACCGGGGTGACGAGGCGGCGCTCACCGAGGCCGAGGCGATGCTGGGGCAGGCCATGGGCCGCAAGGCTACGGTCGGCTACTTCCGCACCTCGCAGCCGGACGGGATCGTCACCCCCCAGCACTCCGGCAACATCGGCATTTTTTTAGGCAAGGTCGAACGGGTCAAAGGCAGCCGGGCCGTGCTCCTGCTGCGGGATGCGGTGCGGAGCGCCGACCGCCTGCGCCTCCACGGCGAGGGCAGCGGCGAGCGCCAAGGTTTCACCCTGAAGGAACTGCGGGTGCAGGGGAAGCCCGTGAGCGAGGCGGCGGCCGGCACGCGGGTGGAACTCATGGTCAGCGGCCCTGCGCAACCCGGCGACAGCCTCTACAAGGTTGATGTCTCGGAGCGCCGGGCCTTGGCTGCCGGACGGCACGCCATTGACCCGCGCCCCTTTGCCAAGGTGGCGGCACGGCTGGCCGAACCCAAAGAGGTGGCGGCGATCCTCGGCCGCCTGAGGATCAACCGGGCCAAGGCGCCGGCCAAGCCGGCGGGCACGAAGAGGCGAGCATCAGCCGAGGCCGCCTTGCCGCTCTGGCTCAAGGTGGATGACCTGCGGCTGCTCAACCAGCGGTTGCCCGCCGAGGTGGCTGCGGTGGTGGCCCAGCTTACGCCGGAGACCCATGCCCAATACCAGAAACTCGGGCGGGCGCTGGCGCCGCTCAAGCAGAAGCTGATCTGGGCATTGCCGCCGGTGATTCTGGAGGCGGAGCTGCCTTTTTACGCCAAGGCCGTGACATCCCTGCGCGACAGTGGCTTTGCGGCATGGCAGCTCAGTCATGTGAGCCAGGTGAGGTTCTTTGCTGGGAAGGGACCGCGTCGGCCGCCGGGCCGCAGTGGGCACGGCGGCGTGGCATCGGCCGGCCTGCACGGCGACTACCGGCTCAATGTGCTCAATTCCCTGAGTCAGCGGGTGTTGACCGGGATGGGGTTGGCCACGGTAGAGGCCGCGGTGGAGATCGACCGCGAATCGCTGGTCGCCTTGGCCGGCGCCAGGGCCGGGGCATTGGGACTCACGGTCTATGGCCGGCCGCCGCTCTTCACCGCCCGGCTTATGCCGCGCTTCTTCCGCTACGACCAACCGTTTGTGAGCCCCAAGAACGAGGTCTTCGAACTGAAAAAATCCTTTGGCCAGACCGTGGCCGTGGCCCAGCAACCCTTTTCCCTGCTGGCGTTCCAGGCGGAATTGGCTGCCCTGGGCATCGGCTACGGGGTGGTCGATCTCTCACTCATGGCGCTTACCCTGCGCGACGCGGCGCAGTTGCTGCGTACTCTCGCCAAGCCGCCGCGCCAGCGCCTGAGCACCTTCAACTACCGCGGGATCCTGCCGTAATCATGGACAGCCGCACGGGCTGTCTGCATGCTTAGGCTCAGGAAAAGCCCGATCTGGACGAGCAGCCGGAGAGCGCGCCGGCCGGGATCGAACTACCGGACGAGGCGATACGGAAGCTGCTGGCGGAGATGGTCTTCTCCACCCTGGCACTGCCGCACTTTTTGCAGGTGACATCCTTGACGCCGTCGCAGGAGGAGACCAGCGTCTCGAAGAGGGTCTTGCACTCCTGGCAGCGAAATTCATAGATCGGCATGGCATATCCTCCGATAATGCGGGTGTTGAACTAATACTTAAGCATTTGCTTAATGATTGTCCAGGGAAAAAATAAGACCGTGGGGGCGCCGACCGCGTGACCGATAAAAAAAGCCCATGCCGCCAGAACTGTGGCTGCATGGGCTTTGGTTTTCGGGAAGCGGGCTGTTACGCCGTGGCCGTTGCTTCCTCGGCCACGTGGAGCCGTTCCAGCAGCTCCGGCGGGATGCGTTTCATGATCTTCTTGACGGCCGCGCTGATGCGCTGGGTGGGGTAGTCGGTCATGGTCTGTTCGGATTTGTCCGCGTAGGCGGTGAGCACGAAGTTTTTGTGCCGCAGCGCGAACTTGTGGGTCCAGTTGATTTCGATGGTCTCGAGGTTCTCGACGATCTCCACCGCCAGCTTGTCCCCGGCCCGGGCCACCTGGATGGCGTCCATCTCGGTCACTTCGAGCAGCCAGGCATCGCCGGCGGCGGTGGAGAAGAGGACGAAGACCCCCAGGGTTTTCAGGGTATCGCGTTTTTCGGCCGCGGCCTGCTGGAGCAGCTCCACCTCGCGGTTCAGCGAGGGCGGGGCGCTGGGCGCGGCCATTGCCTGCCGCTTGTCGATGCAGCACTTCTTGAACTTCTTGCCGCTGCCGCAGGGGCAGGGGTCGTTTCTGCCGATTCGTGCCATGGTTCCCCCATCGTGTCGTTGCGGTAAATCGGCTGCCACTATGCCATGACTCTTCCCCTTTGTAAATGGGGAAATAGCCGCGTCAGCGGCTGCCTCCCGCCCCCATCTTCACCACCTTGGCCTGGTCGCAGTAGTACTGGACCAGCTGCTGGAAGATGTTGTCGCGGCCGGTGTAGATCTGGTTGGTACTGTTCAGAATCTGGTCCATCGCCTCGGCGTAGCCGTCCACCCCGAGGACGTTTTCGTGGATGAAGCCGTTGCCGCACTTGTCCTGCATCAGGGTGTCCATGTAGCGATTCACATTGGCCCAGTAGACGTGGTTGTTGCGGAAGTGGGTGTCGGTGTGCTTGGCCCCTTCGATCTTCTGGTCCATCATCTGCTGGAGTTCCTTCTGGAAGAGATGGTTGTAGACCATGCCGGCGATCTTGGCCGGCGCCAGCCCCGAGGCGCCCACGCTCTTGTTGCCGCCGGTGTTGGTGGTGACCGTCACCAGCATGGTGATGGTGTGGTCCGGATAGCGGCTGCGGTCGCGGTAGGGGTTGAAATGGCTGATGAAGAGGGCCGACTTCTCGTTGGGCGCGGTACCGGTCTTGCCGGAGACAAGGTTCTTGTGGAAGGCGAACTCCGTCTTCATGCTGGAGGCGGTGCCCCGATTGCAGACCTCGTAGAGCGCCTGCATCTCCTCGTCGCGGACCTTCTTTGCGTCGAGGAAGGATTTGGGCAGGTTGGCCTGGTCGTTTTCGCGCTGGTAGATCACCTTGCCGTTGACGACGATGCGCTTGACGAATGAGGGATCCCGATAGTTGCCGTCCAGGAAGGCGTTGTAGACGCCGAGCCACTGCTGCACCGGGATGCTGAAGGCGCCGATGCCGAAGGGCCAGTATTTGGCATCCTCCCGGTTATAGTCGAGGTGGATCTCGTCGAAGGCGGCGAGCATCGCGTTGCGGAGCGGCCGGTCTGTGTAAAGCCGCGCGAAGATGGTGTTGATGGAGATGACTTGCGCCTCCATCAGGTTGTACATGCGGCCCATGGGGTGGGCGCCGTCATAATCATACCAGTTGCGGGGCATCCACACCTGCCGCCCTTCATCCGCCAGGTATTTGTATTCCAGCGGCCGGTCGGCAAAGTTGTCCTCCATCTTGATGCCGCCGGCCTCCATGGCGAAATAGGCAATGAGCGGCTTGATGGAGGAGGAGGGGATGATTTTCGCCTTCTTGTTCATCAGGTCGATGATGACTTTGTTGACGTCCTCCTCTTCCTTGGCCGCCTTCTCCGTCTTCTCGCCGGTGGCGATGAAGTCTTCGTCCGGGTTGTGCTGGAGGAATTCCTTGCCGCCCACGTAAGCCACCACCTCGCCCTGCCGGTTGACGGCGATGACGCCGACGTTGAGATGCTGGTAGAGGAATTCCATGTAGCTCTCGAAGTCGGTATAGGGCGGCTCGATCTTGCGGGCCAGATATTGTTCGCGGTCACGTTGCCACATGCCGGCGTTGCTCCGGCGCAGGGCCTCGCGGTAGCCGGGGCTGGCGAGGTAGGTGGCAATGCTCGCCTTGATTTTTTCCACCAGGGTGAGGTCCACCGCGGTTTCGATCACCACGTCGCCGCGTTCGTCGAGGATGAGCTCGGTGCCGCTCACCTCCCGGCCGTTGATGCGATAATTGCGGCCGGTGACCTCCTTGATCACGTTCCACGAGGTCCACTCCTCTTCGCCATAGAGGGGTGAGCGGAAATCGCGGAAGCCGATGCGCCGGATCGCGTCTTCGTCGCGCAGGTACCAGCTGCGGTATTCCTCCTCGCTGATCTCGCCGAGCTTGTATAGATGGGTCAGCGCCAGGTTGATTTTGCCCATGGCCTCGCGGGCGTGGCGGGCCAGGGCAGGATCGAGCTGAGCGAGGCTTTTGCCGCGGATGATCTCGTAAAAGGCGATCTGCCGGTGGTGGTTGGGGATGAAGGCGCCCACCGACACCAGTTGCTGATAGTTGAGTTCCGCCAGCGGCTTCTTGAAATAGCTGGCCGCCGCCTCGGGAAAGCCGTAGATGTTGGCTCCGACCGGCACGGTATTGGCGTAGAAGTTGAGGTTCTTCTCCTTGCCGAACTTGGAGACCATCATGTAGGAGAGAATGATCTCCTCGAGCTTGTTGGCAATGGTGCGGTCGGCGTTGCCGACGATCTTCTTGGCGTTCTGCATGACGATGGTACTGGCGCCGCGGGTCTGGCCGCGGAAGACATCGAGCACCGCACCGAAGAGGTTGGGCCAGCTCACGCCGGGGTGGATGAGGAAGGCGTTGACGTACCATGGATTGTTGGGGTGCGGCAGCAGGTAGTGGTCCTCGCAGGCGAGCACCGCCTTCTGCACCTTGGCTGGAATCGGCTGGGTGACCTGGCGCTTGCCGTACGACTTGATCACCGCCCCGCCGGCATCGACGATCCGGGCCGAATGGGCGTAGTTCTCAAGATCGTCGGGCAGCCGGTCCACCGGCGCGGTATCGTAGATGGCGCGGGCAAAGACCACCTCGAGGATGTGCTGGGTGGGGCCGGGGATGTAGTTGATCACCATCAGGACCAGCAAGGCAAGCCCCCCCCATTTGGCGACCTTCGGGGACCAATAGGCGATCCAGAAGAGAAAGCGGTTGAAGGGGTTGTGCCACGGATAGAGGTGCTTGTTGCCGAGCCCCTCCTCCTCCAGCATCTCGACGTATTGCTGATAGCGGCCGGCGAGGCTTTTGCTCCGCCGGAGCTTCTTCATGATGGTTTTTTCGTCGAGCCCCTTGGCGATCTCCTTTTCCGTGAAGATATGGCGGAAGGCCTTGTACTTGATGGCCTGTTCCTTCGGGTCGATCGGCCCCCTGCGTTCCGGATCGCCGCTGGGCGGGACTTCGGGTTGCGGGGGCTTTTTCTGATTCGGGGTGGTCACGACGGATTGGCGGCAGGTGGTCAGGCGCAGGGCAACGCGATCTTTCTCGTTGAAAAGAGCATGAAAAAACGGGAAAATAACAAACGGCAGCCCTCCTTGCTGAGATGCGTCATCACCTATTGTACCTGACTTTATCGGGAAGACAACAGGAAAGCATGAGGAGAAGGCGCGGATAGGGCTGCTGCCGGTGAGTCCCGCCGGGGGCTCTGGTGAATTTGCTTGCCGACCGAGGAAAGTATTGAAGCTCGGGCCGGGGAGTGCCGATAATTGCAGTGAAACCAGCGGGCTGTTTTGGGGATGGTTTTGGTCAGCAGCCCGTCCGCGATCCGGGCATGGAGCCGCTCTGGAGGGGAGAGAGCCTCTTTACCGATGTCTGCAAAATTTCAGTGCGCCAAGTGTGGTTACAGTAAAACAGTGGCAGCCGAACACATCGGCAAGACCGTGCCATGCCCGCAGTGCCGCAAGCCGGTAACTGTGCGCAAAGGTGCGGCCGCGCCGGCTCCTGCCACCGGCGCCTATTTTCTCTGCACCCGCTGCGGCCACCACCAGGCCGTGCCCAAGAAGGCGCGTGCGGGGACCAGGGTGCCGTGCCCCAAGTGCCGGAGCGTCGGCCAGATCCACGCCGAGGAGGCGCCGGCGGAAAAGGCGGCGGCTTCTTCGACGCCGACGGCCAGGGCCAAGAAAAAGAGCGGCGGTTATGCGGGCGTGCTGCTGCTTGTGCTGGCGGTCTTTGCCGTGGGGGTTGGCGGCGGCACCGGCTACCTCGCCACCCACCGCGTCCATTTGCCGTGGACCAAGGTCGCCATTCCCAAACCGGCGCCGCTCACCGGTTCTGCAACCGCCTTTAAAGACCCCACCGGCCTGGCCGACGTCCAGCGGATTCTCGCCACCAGCCGCGATTTCTCCGGCCGCGATCTCTCGGCCGTCGATTTTACCGGGGTGGACCTGCGCGGGGTCAACTTCCAGCGGGCGGGCCTCAATGGCGTGCGGTTCCAAGGGGCGGATCTTTCCGGCGCCGACCTGCGCCAGGCCGACCTCACCTTTGCCGACCTCAGTAAAGCCGATCTCGAAGGGGCCTACCTTGGCGAGGCGAAGATGGCCAAGGCCGATCTCAACCACGCCGACCTCTCCCGGGCCAATCTGGTCAATGCCGATCTCTCGCGCGCGAATCTCACCGGTGCCAAGCTCAAAGCGGCGAACGCCGGCGGCGTCCTGCTGCATGAGGCGGACTGTACCCAAAGCGATTGGCGCCAGGCCGATCTTACCAAGGCGAACCTCACCCAGGCCAACTTTACCGAGGCGGTCTTGCAGGAAACGAATCTCACCGGCGCCAACCTCACCACCACCAATATCCTCGCTGCCGACCTGGCCGGTGCCAAGCTGACGCGGGCCGATTTGAGCCGCATGCAGCTCGATACCGTGCGCCTCGCCAAGGCGGAGCTGGCCGGGGCCAACCTCTACGGTGCCAGCCTGCGGGGCGTGGATCTGGGCGAGTCATCGCTCGCTGATGCCGATCTTTCCGGCGCCGATCTTTCCGGCGCCGACCTCACCCGCACGGTGCTGGTCCGGGTCAACCTGCACAGCGTCAATCTGACCGGGGCCTCCTCCAAATACGCCGATTACCGGGGGGCCAACCTTACCCGGGCCAATCTCACCGGCGCGAATCTCTCCGGTGCCAATTTTGTCGAGGCGAATCTCACCGCGGCCAATCTGGCCAAGGCCGACCTCTCCAAGGCCAACCTCGGCGGCGCCAACCTCACCGGTGCCAACCTCACCGAGGTCGATCTCTCGTCCCGCGCTACCCTGGTGAATGCCAATCTCACCAATGTCTCGCTGCGCAAGGCCGATCTTTCCGGTGCCGATCTCAGTAGCGCCAATCTCACCGGCGCCGATCTCTGCGAGGTGGAATTGTCCAAGGCCAAGCTCAATCACGCCTACCTCAATAAGGCCAATCTGACCAACGCCGATCTCTCCGACGCCGATTTGAGCAGCGCCGACCTCAAAGAGGCGAACCTTACCGGCGTCAATCTCACCGCCGGCAGCCTTGCCTTTAAGAATCTCCAGGCCACGGTCTTTACCGACGTGAAGCTCACCAGTTTCGACCTGCGCAACGCCAATCTGATCAACGCCAACTTGGCCAAGGCGGATCTGCGCCACGTCGATTTGACCAATGCCGATCTCACCAACGCCAATCTGCGCGAGGCGAATCTCGACGAGGCTGACCTGCGCTGGGCCAACCTTACCGACGCCGATCTTACCAGGGCGCGGCTCACCGGCGCCAACCTCAACGATGCGGAAGTGAACCGCGCCAACTTCGAGGGGGCTGATCTTTCCGGCGCCGCCCTCTACAGCGTGAAAAATCTGGAGAAGGCCAAGAAAATCCGCGCGGCCACCGGCTTCGACAAGGCGCTGGCCAAAACCAACCGCAAGGAGACCGGGCCGGAGCGCCAGCGCACCGCCGCGGTCGTTACCGGACCGCCGGCTGCCGAACCGCCGAAGAATATCAAGATCTGGCGGCTGGATGTGGAGGGTGCGGGGTTGGTGCGGGAGCGGTTCGCCGCTATGCCGGACATCGGCAAGGCCTTTGAGAACATCCCCGACATCGAGGCGAACATGGTGAAGCTGCAGATGTTCGTTGCCGGCGCCCGGGAGATTCCCGGCAAGCCGGGCGCCACCTTTGGCGTGCTCTATTCGGTGAACTTCATGCCGGCCAATGTCGAACTGCCGCTCGAGATCAAATGGATTGCCCCCGGCGGCCAGGTGATTCAGACCAGGAGCAGGAAGGTCAAGTTCAGCCAGCACCAGCTGGAGTCTTACACCATCCCGGCCAATGCCCGGAACATCGAAGGCACCTGGGTCGTCCAGATCTTCCACGACAAGAAGCTCATCGGCCAGCAGCAACTGCTGGTCAAACCCGCCGGCGGCCCCAGGGTAGAGGCCAAGGCCGAAAACGGCGCGGCGGTGATGTAGCGAGCCGTCAGCTTCACGTTGGCAGTGGTCAGCCGAAAAGCCCCCGCCGTTGCAACGCAAGTCATCTGATCGTTATACCGTGGTGACATCAGCAGGTCTGGGTGGCAAGCCTTGACGGTCCGCCGCCACCTGCGCTGGTGGCACGGCTCCATCTGCCGGCGTAGAGGGCTCGGCCGCGAATGCCACGCCCGACTACTCCCAAACGCCGGCAACCTTGCCCTTGCAAGCCGGGCAGTGGCCATGGTCGAGGCGGTTGGCGAGGATGCTGAAGCCGCTCCGCTCGATCACGGTCTTGCCGCACTGGGGGCAGTAGGTGTTTTCGCCGGCCACGTCCGGGATGTTGCCTACATAGACGTACTTGAGCCCGGTATTGAGGCCGATCTCCCGGGCGCGGCGCAGGGTCTCGTGCGGGGTGGGAGCACGGTCGGTCATCTGGTAGGTCGGCCAGAAGCGGGTGACGTGCCACGGCGTCTCCGGCGAGAGGCTGTGAATGAAGCGGGCGATGTCCCGCAGTTCGTCGTCCGAGTCGTTCCAGCCCGGAATGATCAGGGTGGTCACCTCCACCCACACCCCGAGCTGGTGCATGAGGCTGATGGTGTCCAGCACCGGCTGGAGCTTGGCGCTGCACACCTCCTTGTAGAACTTGTCGGTGAAGGCCTTGAGGTCGATGTTGTTGGCGGCAAGAATCGGCGCCAGTTCGCGGGTGGCCGCGGAGCCGGTGTAGCCGTTGGAGACAAAGATGTTCCTGATGCCCTCGGCATGGGCGAGTTGGGCGCAGTCGTAGGCGAATTCGTAGAAGATGGTCGGTTCCACGTAGGTGTAGCTGATGCTCTGGCAGCCAGCCTCCTTGGCCGCGGCCACCACCTCCGCCGGGGTGCGCATGGTGCCGGCGATCTCGCCGCCGTAGAGGCGCGGGTATTGGGAAATCTCGTAGTTCTGGCAGTGCTTGCAGCGGAAGTTGCAGCCCACCGTGGCAATCGAGAAGGAGAGCGAACCGGGCAGCAGGTGGAAAATCGGCTTCTTCTCGATGGGGTCGATATTCTCGCTGATCAGCCGGCCGTAGTTGAGAGAGTACAGGGTACCCTTGCGGTTCTCCCGTACCTGGCAAAAGCCGCGTTTGCCGTTGTTGATGATGCAGTTGTGGGCGCAGAGGTGGCAACGCACCTGGTGTTTTTCCGCGTCGTGAATCCGGTAAAATCGAGCTTCCTGCATGGCGCACCTCGCTGGCAAGATGGCGGGAGAGGGGCTTGGGACATATTCATTATATCGGAGCAATGCCCTTTGGTACAGGGAATGGCGAGATGTTTTTGTAGCGTAATGTTGAGGTGTTAGGTGGTGGCCGGTTTTTTTCTTTGCGGATCGCAAAATTACCGTTGACTCTCCCTCTCACTTCGGCTACTTTAGCGCTCTCCCAAGCACGGGAGAGTGAAGCTGCCCTCGACGGCAGATACCAAGCGATCTTTGAGAACTGGGTAGAGTAACGAGATGGGCCCGCCCGGTCCTGGGGCAAAGCAGGACGAGTTTTTAGCGAATAGTGACCTGACCATATGGTTGGGAAGCGATAGAGATCAAACTGGA
>JAJZRJ010000024.1 GCA_021802775.1 Deltaproteobacteria bacterium | reverse complement strand
CTGCGGGGCGACCGATAACGGCGCATCTGCCGCGTTGGCGACTCGTTGATATACCAGGTGTATCATCAACATCGTCGCCGCCTTGCCTCTGCACCGTTCTCGAACGCTCACGGATTCAGGATTTCGAACAAGGCGATTGACTTTTGTGCGCCAATGGCGTATATGTGATTATGGTCATTATTGAGACCCCGATTTTTACCAAGCTGGTTGCTGGTATTCTGCAAGACGATGAATATCGCTTCTTGCAGCAGGCCCTTGTGGATAGTCCAGACGCCGGTGCGGTGATTCCGGGAAGCGGCGGCTTGCGAAAACTGCGCTGGTCCGCAGAAGGCCGTGGTAAACGCGGCGGAAGCAGGGTTATCTATTATTGGTTTGTCGGGGATGATGTTGTTTTACTGCTCTACATCTACCCCAAAAACGTGCAGGATAACCTGACGCCCAGCCAGTTGCGGCAACTGAAAGCAATTGTTGAGGAGGAATACCATGGACGATAAACATTTTCAGGAATTGCTGGCAAGCGTAAAGCAGGGTGCGGCCATCATGAAAGGGAATGCGCGTCCCTCCAGGTCGTTCCAGTTTCCGGAAGTAGAGGTGCGCGAATTGCGGTCACAGTTTGGCCTGACGCAAGACAAGTTCGCCGCGCTCATAGGAATCAGCGTGGGCACGTTGCGTAATTGGGAACAGGGTAGGCGCAAACCGGAAGGTCCGGCCAGGGTTTTGCTCCGGGTGGCTGCCGCGCACCCCGAGGCGTTGCTTGACCTTATTCCTGCTTGAGAACAGGAGAAGATTCAAAAGCCTGATCTTGGCTCCGCTCCGAGCTTGGTGTATAGTGTGGGCCGCGTGTGGGCTTTTGAAGTTCCACAGGATGTTTTTTGATGGTGCCAGGTGGACGTAATGGCTCGAAAATACTAGGAAGTGTACGAGCTAGAGCATTCTCTCACGCCGGTAACACGGGTTCGAGTCCCGTAGGGGTCACCAGAGCGATATCATGGGTTTAGACAGCATTGTCTAAACCCATTTTTATTGCGGGTGCTGCTGATGGCGCTAAGGCCTGCTTCTACAATGAGCACCAGCTGATTCGCTCATCATCACGGGATGGCGGATGATTTTTTCCAGGGAAACGACCTGATAATTTTCTTGTAACGCGGCAAAAAGCCGCTCAAGTTCTTTTTGCCAGCAGCGTGACCATGCCTGCCGTTGCGGGGGGAGGTCGTGGAGCATGATGATGTCCCCCGGCCGCAGCCGGCGGAGGATTCTGCCGGCCAGATTGCGGATGAAGCGGTTTCCGCCGTCATAGGCCCTGCAGCTGAAGGCGACGGCAATGAGGTTTTCCTGGGCCAGCACGCTTTTCAGCCGAGGATTGGTGACTCCTGCCGGGGGGCGGAAGACAAGGGGCCTGACCCCCTGTTGTGTTAATATTTCCTGGGTACGGCGAATATCTTCCCGCAGCGTCCTGGGCGTCCGCGCCATGAGGAGCGGGTCGTGGCGCAAGGAGTGGTTGCCGATGCTGTGCCCCTGCGCCAGGATTGCCGCGATCAGCTCCGGATATTCCGCTGCCTGCTGCCCCACCACAAAAAAGGTGGCCACCAGTTTATAGCGGGCAAGAAGATCGAGCAGGATGGGGGTGGATGCCGGGGATGGGCCGTCATCAAAGGTCAGGGCAACCTGCTTGTTATCAGCGTAGCCCCGGCTGATAACCGGCAGAAAAAAGCCGGAGCCGGGAAGAAAAGGCGCAACAAGACAGGACAGCAGAAAAAGCGACAGGGGCAGCAGCGCCAGCACCGGGCTGAACACCCAGAGCAGGAGGGCAAGCACCAGGGCCGCACCCCCGCTTATTTCCGCCGGAGACGGCTTACTGGATGGGCGCGGCACCGGCGGCCTCTTTTTTTGCCTGGCCGACTATCCACGCCAGTTCCGGATTGGCGCTGACCTCCTGCACGATCACCGTAAACCCGGCCTCGGCAAGGAGCCCGGCCATTCTTTCCGGGGAGCGGAACCAGGCCTTGTGGCCCGAGAGCCTGATGCGCGTTGTCTCCAGCCGCCAGGACCACGAAGGCCGGCCGGATGGCCGGAGGGTGCATCTGGCCACCACAAGCCCTCCCTCGGCCAGCATCTGAAAACTTTTGCGGAAGATGGCCGCGGCGATTTCATCGTCCACATAATGGAGCATGTCCAGCAGCAAGACAATGTCCGCCGGGTTGCCCGATACAGCTGGCATCTCCGGCGCCCACCCTTGGGTAACGGCGCCCCGCTCGCCAAAG
Source organism: Deltaproteobacteria bacterium (assembly GCA_021802775.1). Lineage (GTDB taxonomy): Bacteria > Desulfobacterota > Desulfobulbia > Desulfobulbales > Desulfurivibrionaceae > JAJZRJ01. The sequence goes on along the minus strand of JAJZRJ010000024.1, from coordinate 35,013 downwards.
GCAAGCCCCGCGACCCGCACCCGTTCCGGATCAGGTTCGATGGCCATGATCCGTGCCTCTTTGAAGGTCTCCAGACACCAGCAGGCAGGAAGGCCATAGCCGCAACCAATATCGACAATGGTTGTGATCTCCTTTTTCGCGGCCAGCATCCTGGGCAGGTCGTCAAACAGGGGATCAAGCCGCAGCTTGAAACGGGCAAACATCCGGGGATAGGCCTCAACCGTGCGGAAACGGCGGCGGATACATTGGGCAAGATCCTTGGCCGTGCAGCGCTCTTCCGTGCTTTTGCCGAAAAAGTAGCCCTCCAGCAACGGGGGCAGCAGGAGAAAACTTCCGAGCAGGGAGTACCCGATACCGAGCAGGGAGGCGATGCCAATGCTTTGCAGCAAGCGGTGTTCGGCAAAACAGAGCACGCCGAAGCCAATCATGGTGGAGGTTGCGGAGAGAAAAACACTGCTGCGCACCCGGACAAATGAGGGATGGGCAACATCCCGGTACCGCTGGTGGCCCCGCACACAGAAAATAGCATAGTCGATGCCCATGCCGAGGATGGCGATGGAGAGCAGCATGAGCGCGGGGATATCCAGGGGGCGGCCCAGAAGGTTCATGGTCCCCAGGGTGCAGATATAGGCAAACGCAGAGGGCAACATGGTTAAAGCCGTCAAGGGCAGGCTCAGGGAGACCAAGTAAATAAGCAGGGTCACGCTGACGGCAATGATCACCAGCATGGAGGTAAAGGTGGAAAACAGGAGATCGGCCAACCGCTTCGTAAAAAAGGCGGAATCAAAGATCTTGGTGTCACCGCCATACCGGGCCAGGAAGTCGGCGCCGTCATACTTTTTTCCCGGAGTCACGGTAAGGAACTGAATCAGCCCGGGCTCGCGCGCATTCTCCGAAATCCCCAGCAGCCCGTAGTACTCTTTGGGAATCTCCTGGGGGCGGGCGGCAAATCCGGGGTCCAGCAGCGAGAAAAAAGGAGCAAAGGCGTCCGGGGTAAACCCGAGCCCGGCGCCCGCGCTGCCCAGCGCCTCTTGCACCTGCGCCACCCTGTTTGTGTCCCAGAACGCATGCCAGGCGGCCATATTCTGGCCTGCCCGTTCCTGGCCCGGAAAGATCACCGACGGGACAAAGGCCGCGGCCAGGATCTCTTGCTGCACATCCTTTTCCATCCGGGCCAGGGAGAGATCGTTACTCTGTTGAATGGCGGAGACCGTATCGCCTTTATTCATCACAAAAATCCGGTCCCCGATCTTGCCCCAGACCTCGGTAAACATGGCGTCAGCCGCTTCCGTGGACTGGCTGACCGTGTTCATGCTGCTCATGCTGACATGCACCTGCGGGCGGGCGAAAAAGATCAGCCCGCAGGCCAGCAGAATCGCGGCAATGGCGCCTGGCTTGCCGGTGCTATAGAAGAAAGTAACAATTTTTTGCAGGGGGCGAACACGGTCCTTGCCCGCGGGCATGACCGGAAAGATCCTTGGAAAGATGGTGTGGACAAAGAGAAAGGAAAACAGGACGCCCAGGGAAGAGAACAGGCCCAGTTCCATAAAGACCGGAAACCCGCTGCCGCAGAGAACCAGAAATGCGGCAACAGTGGTCGCCATGGCCATGATCCCGACAACCCGCACCTCATGCGCGGCCTCTTTGCCCGAGGATTCATGGGGCCGGTCCAGAAAAAGCAGATAGGCGATACCGTAATCCACGGTAATGGAGATGAGGGCCCCGCCAAAACCGAGCACCATAATCGAGATGGAAGAACGGAACAGGGAATAGACGAAAAGGGCCGCCGCTGTCCCGGCAAAGGATGGGAGCAGCGACAACAGGCCGATCAGGGGCCTGGAAAAGGACAAAAACAGAAGCAGGGCGATGCCCGCTGTTGACAGCACAAGGGCAAACTGCACATCATGGCGGATCATGCGCTCATTATCAAGGGCTGCCCGATAGGCCCCCACCGGGGTCAGGGTTACCTGCATCCCCTGGGCTGCATGGCGTTTGGCCATCTCCTGCGATGTGTGCGCAAAAAAATCGGAAATGGAGCGGGCTGACGCCGTGTTGCTGCCTGCCGAGAGCGGCCTGGCCGTGACCAGGAGATGACGGCCGTCTCCTGACAGCAGGCGCCCCTTGTAAAATTGCGCATTCATGGAAGGGGCCAGCAGCGCCATCTTCGCCAGGATCAGGTCCTTCAGGCCCAAGGGGTCAAGGCCGACGAACTCCGCCTGGCCGACCCCCTCCAGGCTGCCCAAATCCTCATGGAGCTTGTGCACCCGCGCATTGATCCGGTCGCGATCAAGAAGGGGGGCGATCTTCCGGAGATCGTCGCTGGAGAAAAGAAGAGGCAGGTTCTGTGCCACATGCAGGGCAAGACGCGGGATAAGCTCACCCATGGCATTGGTGCCGGCCTGGGCAAAAAGTCCGCTTTCCGTCATCTTCCGTTCAAGAAATGCGCCGGCCTCGACCAAAACATCCTTGTCATCGCGGTTGAGCATGATGTCCACCGCGACCTGGTCATGAATGGGATGGTGGTTGAAGATCTCCAGGGCATCGGCGATCACCCGTTCGCTGGCCGGCAAGGAACGGGCCAGGTCCGTGTCGATGTCAAGGCGCATCTTGCCGGCGACGGCGCAGCCGATAATCAGGAGGGAGACAAAAAAGAGAAGGCGGTAGTTGATCATTTTGGCTCATTCGTACGGAAGTTGAAAATCAACCAATGCCAGTAGCTGCATGAAAAAGAAAATGCACCGGATTTAGCCGACTTTGTTAAGGTTTTGTTTCCCGACAGAACCATGACAGGGGGGAGAAATCCGATGCATTCCAAAACTATCACGGAATTGCTTACTTTGCCAAACTTTCAGGTTGTCAGCGTGCGGCATGATTCGTCCATCCTGAACTTCTTCCTGCGGCGGATCACCTCGGCCATCCCCGAGGGCGGCAACAACAAAATCAAGCGGCTGAAAAGGATGGCTTACGGCTACAAGGACGTTGCCTGCTTCCTCCGCACCAATAGCGATCAACGGATTCGGCGAGGATTTTTTCCGCAGCCCGGGTCGAGGATGCGCTGCGGCTCAGGATGCCAGGAGCGGATGATATGGGCCATGACGTCGAGTTGCAGGTCGGCCGCAGAAATCGCCCCGCGCACCCCATTGAGAAACGCGGCCGCCGGTTCGCTGGTTTGCCGTTTGCTTCGGGTTTTCATACGGCTTCCTCGGGTGGACGATTCAAGCGGTTTTGCGGCGCAGGATTCGTTTGCCTGCCAGCACCAGAAGATAGGTCAGGCCGGCCAGCACGATGATGGTCGGGCCGCTGGGCAGGTCGTAGCTGTAGCTCACGGCCAGGCCGCTGCCGATGAAGGCCATGGAGCAGAGGGTGGCGAGCACCATCATCTGGCTTAAATTCCGGGCGAAGCTGCCGGCCACTGCCGCTGGCAGGGTAAGCAGCGCGATGACCATGACGATGCCCACCACCCGCACCAGCAGCACCACGGTGAGCGCGGTGAGGCAGAGCAGCAGCAGGTAGAAGAGATCGGTGCGGATGCCGCGCAGCCGGGCGTATTCCTCATCGAAGCAGACCGCAAGCAGCTGGTGGTAGAAGAGCAGTGCCGTCCCGGCCACCAGGGCATCCAGGGCCAGCACCAGCCAGAGATCGCTCTGGGAAATCAGCAGGATATTGCCGAAGAGGTAGCTCATCGGTTCGACGTAGCCCGGGGTCCTGGCGATAAAAAGCAACCCCACCGCCATGCCGATGGACCACAAGGCGCCGATGGCGGTATCCTCCCGCTGGTTGGCGTGGAGGCTTACCATGCCGATGATGATGGCCGCGGCCAGCGCGGCAACGATGGCGCCGGTCAGCGGCCCGAACCAGGTGAGCCCTATCGCGTATTCCAGGTAAAGCCCGGCGCCGATGCCAGCCAGCACGCAGTGGGAGATGGCGCCGGCGATGTAGGTGATGCGGCGGGCCACCACGTAGGTGCCGATGATGCCAAAGGCCAGGCTGGCCAGGATGCCGGAGAGGAAGGCATGGCGCAGGAAGGGGATGGCCGGGTCGGTGAGGGCGTTAAGAAAGTCCATGGGTGCAGTGCCCTTCTTTGGCGCAGCGGTGGTCGTGGCGGATCATGCGGATATCGCCGCCGTACATGTTGCGGATCAGCTCGCCGGTGAGTTCGCTGGTGGGATGGATCACCACCTCGCGGTTGACGCAGGCGATGCTCTTGAAGAATTTGGAGGCAAAGCCCACGTCGTGGGTGACCAGCATGACGGTGAGCCGCTCGTTGAGTTTTTTGAGCACCTCGAAGAGATGTTCCTCCGAGGCGGCGTCGATGTTGGCGGTGGGCTCATCGAGGAGCAGCAGTTCGCCCGAGGCCGCGAGGGCGCGGGCAATGAGGGTGCGCTGGCGCTGGCCGCCGGAGATCTCGGCAAAGAGGCGGCGTTCCAAGTCGGCGATCCCCATCTCGGCCAGGGCCGTGCGGGCGGCCTCGCGGTCCTGCCTGGTGTAATGGCCGAGGGCTTGGCGGCCCAGCCGGCCCATGAGCACCACGTCGAGCACCGTGACCGGGAAGAGCGGGTCGTAATGGGCGTATTGCGGCACATAGCCCACTCGCAGCCGGGATTTTTCGGGCTTTTCCCCCAGCACCCGGATCTCGCCGCGGGTGGGTTGCAGGAGGCCCAGGATCAGCTTGAGCAGGGTGGTCTTGCCGCCGCCGTTGGGGCCGACGATGCAGAGGGAATCGAGCGGCGCGATCTCCAGTGTGACGTCCTGCAGGATGGGGTTGCCGTTGTAGGCGAAATCCAGCCCCCGGATGGCGACAACGGCTTCCGGCGCACTCACCGTTTGACTCCTTCGCCTGCTGCCTGTTGCCGCAGGGCCTGCTCGATGGCGGTGGCGATAGCGGCCAGATTGGTGGTGACCTCTTTGGCCATGGGGTCGATGGCCACCACGCTGCCGCCGATGCCGCGGGCCACGGTGGCGGCGGCCTTGGTGTCAAACTGGGGCTGGACAAAGATCACCTTCACCCCATCCGCCTTGGCCTGGCGGGTCAGCGTTGCAAGGCGTCTGGGCGACGGCGATTTGCCGCCGGTCTCCACTGCCTTCTGGGTGAGATGGTAGGCCGCGGCGAAATAGCCAAAGGCCGGGTGAAAGACGTAGAAGGCCTGGCCCCGGTAGGGGGCGAGGCTGGCGGTGAGGCGGCGGTCGAGGGCAACCAGTTCGGCATCGAGGGTGGCCAGATTCCGCTGGAAGAGTGTCTTCCGCTCCGGCCGGGCGGCGATCAGGGCCGCGGTCATGTTGTTGGCCATCACGCGCAGGTTGGCCGGGGAAAGCCAGAGGTGGGGATCGGCTTCGCCGTGGTCGGCGTGGGTGTCGTGCTCATCCTCGACCATGGGCAATCGGGCGATACCGCGGGTGGAGTCGCTTGCTTTGAGCGACCGGTTGGCGGCCCGGGCTTTGGCCACCAGGATCTTTTCAAAGGGCAGGTCCACGGTGAAGAAGAGCTGGGCCTGGGCTAACGCCGCGGCCTGCCTGGGAGTGGCCTCGAAGGTGTGCGGGTCCTGCCCCTTGGCGCCCAGGATGGAGACCTCCACCGCCTCGCCGCCCAAGCGCTCGACCAGAAAGGCCTGGGGCGCAATGGTGACGAAAACCCGCAGCCTTTCCGCGGCCAGTACCCCGGTCGCAGCACCCAGGAGGGTGAGGCAGCAGAGGAGCGCTGCCAGCAGGCGTGATCGATATCTTGGCGGTTGTGGTCGGTGCAGGGGAGTCATGTCAGTGTCCGTGGCTTTCTGGCGCGGCCTCGCAGACCAGATGCACCGCCTGGCAGGTGTCGCATTTTTCCAGGGAGTGGCTGGCGATGAAGCGTGCCCAGTGTTTCCGTTGTTCCGGGGTGAGGATGCCGGTGCCCTGACAGAGCGGGCAGCTGTTTGCGAGCGCGGTGAGGATCGCGTTCCTGATGAACTCTGATTTGTTGGGCACGGCCTGCAGCGCCTCGGCCAGGGCGGTATCCGCCTTGAAGGTGATGATGCTCTGTTTTTTGTGATTGCTCACATGGGCCTCCGGTTCGGATATTGTATTACAAAATATTACCATCGGCAAGGTGTTTCGCGGTGCGGCATGATGGCGCGGAAAGGAAAAGATGTTTGCATCCCGCCGGATTTGGGGTACATAATGAATTTTGAGGAAGTATTTGGCCGAAAACGCGCAGGCGAGGGGAGATACTATGTTCGGACTCGGAATGCCGGAGTTAATGATCATCCTGGTCATCGTGGTGATCATCTTCGGGGCGAGCAAGCTGCCGGAACTTGGTGCCGGCCTCGGCAAGGGGATCAAGAATTTCAAGAAGGCCACCCGCGAGGCGGATGCGCCCGAGAAGCTCGAAAACAAGAAGGATGACGACGCGGCCTAGGCAATTCCGCCGGCCGCCGGATTGCGCCGTAAGGAGGTTCTATGTTTGGATTGGGTACCCCGGAACTCATGGTGATTTTTGCCATCGCCTTTCTGGTCTTTGGCGGCAAGAAGCTGCCCGAGCTGGGCTCGGGACTCGGTAAGGCGATCAATTCCTTCAAGAAAGGGATGCGTGACGTGGAGGAGTCCGGCAAGGAGCTGGTGCAGGAGGTGCCCGGCGTGAAGGAGATTGCCGCGGTGAAGCAGGAAGTGGACAACGTCAAGACGCTGGGCGGCGTGATCGGCAAATAAAGCCGATTACTCCCGGAAGGGAATAAAAAGGGGTGGTGCGAATCTCGCGCCACCCCTTTTGTCGTTTCTGGCCGGGACCGATCAGTCGTCGAAGTTGCCGGCCGGTCCCTTGTCGCTGCCGAGCCCGGCGGCCCGCGCGGCGATCTGGTCGCCGGTCCACCGGGCCGGGTCCTCGATGCGGCTCGCCTTGGGGCCGAGGTCGTGGCTGTTGGCCGCGAGAATCGCCGCGATGGCCAGCGGGGCGGTATCCTGCGCGTTGAAGACCCCGGTGAGCAGGGTGTAGACGAAATCCTCCACCCTTTTCACCATCCGCTCCCGCACCGGCTGGGGCTGGCCCAGCAGCCGGTTTTCGAAGACCAGGTTGAGGTTCTTGTAGTCGCCTTTTCTCCAGCCCTTTTCCTCGGCGTATTTGACCATCTCCTGCCACATTGCCTCGGTCATGCCGGCGTTCTTCACCTTCCTGAAGTTGCCGCCCTCATCAAGCTGGGCATTACCGTAATCGTTGACCTCCAGCCCCCAGGAGATCATCTGCAAGGCGGTGGCAACGTTGGCCTTGGTGGTGCGGGTGCTGCCGGCAATGGCCCGTAGCCGTTCCGCGCTGTTGCCAGAGGTGCCGTGCTGGGCGCCGGAAACCTTGTAGGGTGCGAGTTTCGCGTGGATCTCGGCGGTCAGTTCCACCTGGATGCCGGAGTCGCTTGCCTCGATGCCGTGGGTGGTGCCGTTATTGAGGGCGATCCAGTCCGGGAAGAGATTGTGGGCGTTGAGCCCCTGGATGAGGAACAACGCCTCGGCCGCAGTGGAGAGACCGGCCTTGCCCTTGATCTCGCCCACCTCGGTCTCGTAGCCGGCCCAGGAGGGAACGAGCTGGGCGAGCGAGAGATTGGTCAGCAGGTTTTTGTCGTCCGGCAGGTGGGAGGCATCGATGGCAATGGAGGTGATGCCTGCCTCGAACATGGTGGGGATCTCCACCTTGGCGAAATCGATGTCCGTTTCCTTCTTGATCCCGTAGTGGTCGGCGTGGATGGCCACCGGCACGGTGATGCCCATCTCGTTCATGGCTTGATCGACCATGGTGGCCATGTTCCAGTAGTTGATGGGGCAGTAGGCTTTGGCGCCGCCTTCGGAACGGGCGATCTCGATGATCAGCGCGGCGTTGGCCCGCTGCGCTGCCCGCAAGGCGCCGCGGATCACGAAGGAGTTGCGGGCGTTGGCCGCCATGGTCATGCACTTGCCTTTGGCCAGCATGGCCCGGTCGATCACCTTGCCGCTGACGATGAGGGCCCGCGAATTGGGGAAAAGCCTGGCGATGTTGGGCGGCCGGCCGACGGTTAATGCCTGGTTAAAATCTGCCGGGGCGACAGACATGGGAAACCTCCTTGTGGATGGTTTGCTGGTGGCTGGTTGGAATGACAGGGTATTCAGGCAAAATCTACCTCAAAACAAAAGCGCTCGTCATCAAAAAATCAGTCGGCGGCGGCAAAAGTTTTGCGGGCAGGGGCCGGGGGCTCGGGTGGTTTCATGGACGGTGAAGAGCAGGATGGCGCCGATCAGAAAGAAAGGGACAATGGTGGCGATGCCTGCCCGCTGGCTTTCGAAAAAGGCGGTGGCGGTGCCGAGCAGAACCGGGCCGAGAAAGGAGGTGACTTTGCCGGAGAGGGTGAAGAAGCCGAAGAATTGCGCCCTGTGGGCCGGTGGGGTAAGGCGGCCCATGAGGGCGCGGCTGGCGGATTGATTGGGGCCGACGAAGAGGCCGACCGTAAGGCCGGCCAGCCAGAACCGGAAACGGTCCGGTGCCATGGCCGCGGCGAGGGTGGCGATGGTGAGGCCAGCGAGGGTGAGCAGAATGATGCGCTTGCCGCCGATGGCATCCTCCAGGTGGCCGAAGAGAAAGGCGCCGAGGCCGGCCGCGATGTTGAGTGCGATGCCGAAGAGTACCACCTCGGCGATGGTCATGCCGAAGGTGCCGGCCGCATAGATGCCGCCAAAGGCGAAGATGGTTACCAGCCCGTCGTTGTAGATGAGGTGGGCGAGAAGGAAGCGCGTGACTTGCCGGAACTGCCGGAGCGCGCGGAAGGTTGCTTTCAGATCGGCCAGAGCCGCGGCGATGGAGCCGGATTTTTGCGGCTGCGGTTCGGCCGGGGCGAGCAGCAGGAATGGCAGGCTGAAGATGAGGAACCAGAGGGCGGTGAGCAGGTTGGTGGCCCGGACGTGGAAGCCGGTGGTGGTCGGCAGCGGCAGGAGCGGCTGGTTGCCGACCAGCAGGAGCAGGGCCGCGAGCAGGCAGAGGATACCGCCCACGTAGCCGAGCCCCCAGCCATAGCCGGAGATGCGGCCGCTCTGGCCCGGCGGGGCCAGTTCCGGCAGGTAGGCGTTGTAGAAGACAATGGCGATTTCGTAAGCGGTGTTGGCGCCGACAAAGAGCAGCAGGGACAAAAGCACGGCCTGGGGCTGCCCGGGGGTGATGAAGGTGAGGGCCGTGGTCAAGGCGATGCAGAGGAGCGAGGCAATGCGCAGGCTGCGCCGGCGGTTGCTGCCGCGGTCGGCCATGGCGCCCAGAATTGGCGAGCCCAAGGCGATGAGCAAGGCGCTTGTCCCCATGGCCCGCGACCAGAGCACGGTGCCGGCTGCCGGGGTGGGGGCCAGGGCCTGGCTGAAATAGGTGGAGTAGATGAAGGTCACCACCAGGGTGGTGAAGGCCGAATTGCCCCAATCGTAGAAGCACCAGGCGACAAGGCGTTGCCGATCGGTGGCCATCAGCCGTTCCTGGGCCGGAGCCGCCAGGCATGGAGGCAGGAGGGGATATTCGCCTGCCAGCGGCGCAGCAGCAGAGTGATGATGAGTTCATCCAGCGCCGAGCACGTCAGAATAAATACCGCCAGCCGGAAGGGCCAGGAGGGACCGCCCAGGAGCAGGAGCGGGGTGGTGATTCCCAGGGCCACGGCCGCTGCCTTGGCCCCCCAGGTGTGGTAGCTGGTCAGCTGGTGGAACTTCACGAAACCCGCGGCCACGGGCAGGAGAAAGGCGGCGATCGCCACCACGACGTAAGGAAGTTCCTGCCAGATCACCTCGGGCCAGAGCCACCAGACCGCCAGCGGGGTGACGCAGTAGAGGGCGCAATCGCCCCAGCTGTCGAGCAGGCCGCCAAGGGCGGTGGTTTGGCCCAACCGACGGGCCAGAAAGCCGTCCAGGGCATCACTCAGCAGGGCCGCGGCAAAGAGGGTGAGGAAGAGGCCGGGCAGATCGAGCCAGGCCGCAACCAGCAGCAACGGCGCGGTCAGGATGCGGAAGAGGCTCAGGAGATTGGGGAGTGTGGGCATGGCCGCCGGTGAGGGAGATGAGAAAAATAATTTTCCGGATGAAAGTGGTTCATGGTTCTGTTATAAAATGCTTTATCTATTACGGCTATCCTATTTTCGTTGAACATAAAGAGACGACCATGGCACCATTGAAGACCCTTGCGGTTGAGGACGAAGAGGTCACGCGGCAACTTATCCGCCTCGGGCTTAAGGACGAAAAGCGCTTCGAGCTGCGCCTGGTCGTCAATGGCGAGGATGCCCTGGCCGAGTACAAGCGGTTCAAGCCTGACATCATCCTGCTCGACATCATGATGCCGCACATGAACGGCTACAAGGTCTTGCAGGAGATCCGCACCACCATGGGCGACCGCAGGACCACCATCATCATGGTCAGTTCGGTGACCGCCAAGAACGAGATCGTGGCCTGTGCCCATCTCGGCATCCAGGGGTATATCCTCAAGCCCTTCCACACCAAGACCTTGGCCGACACGGTGCTTCAGTACCACCGCAAGGCCAAACCAGGCGCCACGTCGCAAGAAGTACGGTCCGCCGCTCCGGTTGCCTGGTCCCCTCCTTCCTGATTTATAGGGCAAGCCACCCGGCCAGAATCGGCAGGGAGCCGATGGTGACTGGTACGCCCGGCGTGTTCCCGGAAGCTGATGATGACCCCGCCGAAGAGCGCGATGCCGGTGCGGTCGAGCATCAGGCCGGGAATGCGGCCCAAGGCCACCCCGGCTAAGTGAGGAGGAAGATGGCGGCGGCGGTCACGGCCTCATCCCTCTTCGTTCAGGTCGGCAAAGTCATGGCGCAGCCGTTCCAGCCGCTTGCGGTAGCCCTCGGCATCGCCGTATTCGAGGAATTTGGCGTAGCGGTTGTGGATGGCGGCGATCTTGCGGGCGTGTTTGATCGGGCACCAGTATTGCTCGGTGCGGGCGGCGATCTCCTGCACGTAGGCGATGAGGCCGTTGAAGTAACCGCAGTAGGCGCAGTTGATTTTTTCGATGGGGTTCAGGTAGCGCAGGGCGTGGCGGTCGACGACGATGTAGTCGCTGCGCCGCACCTTGGGAATGCCGTACACCGTGAAACAGACCGCATGGTAGATGGTCACCGTGAGGTCGAGCAGCAGGGCGGGCAGCAGGCAGGACCAGATGACCGGGGCGGTAACGAGGTTGAAGAGGGTGGCAGTGGCGAGATAGGGGGCGAGGCGGGTGGCGTACTGTTGGTGGCGCCGGCGGATTTCTTTTTCGAATAAGACCTTGCGGCCCTGGATGGTGTAGAAGAACTCCTCTTCCTTTTTCTGGATTTCAACGGCGAGTTCCTTTTCGAGCTTCTTGATCCGGTCGATCAGCTCTTCCAGTTTTTCCATGGGGCTCCTTGGGTGGTTGCCGGTTACAGCAGTTGGTAGAGGAGGGGCAGGGTGGCGAAGCTGAAGAGAATGCCCAGGCCCACCAGGGCGGCGGTGAGCGGTGGCGCAAGATCGGCGAGGATGGCCAGTGCTCCGGCCGAGACCATGGGCGGCATGCCCGCCTCAAAGATGGCGACCCTGGCGGCCTCGCTGTCGAATCCGAGCAGGCGGCAGAAGAGCAGGGCCGAGAGGGGGGCCGCCACGAGCTTGATGGCGAGGCCGAGGCTGAGAGGGGTCAGCGTCTCCTTGCTCAGTTTCAGGGTGAGCTGGAAGCCCACGGCGATCATCACCACCGGCACCAGGGTCGCGGCCAGGGTTTGCAGCAGGGCGGTCATCACCGTCGGGTACGGGAGGCGTGAGAGCAGCAGGGCGGCAAGCAGGGCGATGAAGGGGGGAAAGAGCAGGATCTTGCGGATCACCCCGGCCAGGGTCGGCCGCTTGGTGCCGCGGCCGTAGAGGGCGATGACCAGCGAGCCGTAGGTGGCGAGCCCCAGGAAGGAGCCCAGCTGGTCGTAGAGCACGGCGTAGGGCACGGCCTCCTGGCCGAAAAAGGCGGTTACCATGGGGATGCCGAGAAAAGAGGTATTGCCGAGCGGCACCAGCAGGAGGAGGCAGCCGGTGATCGGGCGCGGCCAGCGAAAGAGGCCGGCCAGCCCCAGAATGGCCGCGGCCCACACCATCAGCATGGCCCACGGCATCAAGGCCGGGATCAGAAGCGCGCGGGAGAAGGTCAGCTCCGGGATCTTCAGCAGTACCAGGGCCGGCAGCGCAACATAAATGACAAAGAGGTTGAGCACGCTGCCGCCCTCGCGGGGGAACTCGGGCAGCCGCTTGAGACCCATGCCGATGAGCAGGCAGGCGATGGTGAGAACGAAGTTTTCCATGGCAGCGGGGCGGCGTTACTCCTGGTCGCGGTAATGGAGGGCGAGCCAGATGGTCTCGGTGGCCGGGTCGGTCCACTCCACCCGGTGGCGGCAATGGGCAGGCAGATTGAGATGGTCGCCCGGTTTCAGGATGAGCAATTCCGGTTCGTTTTCGATCCGCAGGCCGGCGCTGCCGCTGACGAGCAGCACCCATTCATGCTCCTTCTGATCGTACCACTCGCCAGCAGGGGTGGCGTGCCCTTTGGAGACAATCCGTTCGAGCCGCAGGCCACCGCGGCGGAGGATTTCCTCGAAGGCCTCCTGGGGAGCCCCGGTGGGGAGCTGGTCGTAGATATTGGCAACTTGCATCAGCGTGTTTGGTCTGCGGTGGTCTTTCCCCGGCGGGCAACTCCCGTCCCCTCATAGGTATCATGCTGTTGCGAGAATAGCCATGTGGAAAATGGGGAAGGGCGCGGGTCGTGTTGCTGTTTTTTCGGGGAAAGCCGCTTTGCATCCCGGCAGAGGGCATGCCATGATACAATAGGCATGGCGATCCGGCGAATGGTGCCGGATCGGTCGGTTGGTTTCTCTCTATTATTCCTTGCTTTCGAGGTACCGACGATGCAAGTGCAATCCTGTAAGATTGAACGTCATGGCTGGCAGGCGATATTGCTGCCGTTTCTTAACTGGTGGCCGCTGGTCACGCCGAGGACCTTCCGTGATGATCTGCTGGCCGGGCTGACCGGGGCGATCGTCGCGCTGCCCCAAGGCGTTGCCTTTGCGACCATCGCCGGCATGCCGCCGGAATACGGCCTCTATGCCGGCATGGTCCCGGCCATCGTCGCCGCCCTGTTCGGCTCCTCCTGGCATCTGGTCTCCGGGCCGACCACCGCCGCCTCGCTGGTGCTCTTTTCCACCCTCAGCAGCCACGCTACCCCCGGGACGGCCCAGTACGTGGAGCTGGCCCTGACGCTGACGATCATGGTCGGCCTTATCCAGCTGGTCATGGGCATGGCACGCCTGGGGGCGCTGGTCAACTTCATCTCCCATTCGGTGGTGGTGGGTTTCACCGCCGGGGCGGCCATCCTCATTGTCGCCAGCCAGTTCAAGCATTTCTTCGGGATCGCCATTCCGCGGGGCAGCCATCCGCACCAGATTCTCTATACCGTGATCAGCCAGTGGACCGGGATCAACCCCTACATTGCGGCGGTGGGGGTGATCACCATGCTCTCCGGCCTCCTGGTCAAGCGGTTTCTGCCCAAGGTGCCCTACATGATTGTTTCCATGCTGGTGGGGTCGCTGGCGGCCGTGGCGTTCTCGTGGCAACTGGGGGACGAGGTCACCCGCATCGACGTGGTCGGTGTCCTGCCGGCCTCATTGCCGCCTCTTTCCATGCCGGACCTGTCGCTGGCGAATATCCGGATGCTGGCGCCGGTTGCCGTGGCGACCACCCTCTTCGCCCTCACCGAGGCGGTCTCCATTGCCCGGTCGCTGGCGTTGCGGTCCGGTCAATGCCTCGACGGCAACCAGGAGTTCATCGGTCAGGGGCTTTCCAACATTGCCGGCAGCTTCTTTTCCGGCTACGTGGCCACTGGTTCCTTCAATCGCAGCGCCCTCAATTACCAGGCCGGCGGCAAGACCCCGTTGGCCGCGGTCTTTGCCGGCGGGTTGCTGATGGTGGTGGTGCTGTTGGTGGCGCCCTATGCCGCCTATCTGCCCAACGCCGCCATGGCCGGCATTCTTTTTCTGGTGGCCTGGGGACTCATCGATTTCCGCCACATCAAACGGATCCTCCGGACCAGTCCGTACGAGTCCGTCATCCTCGTCACCACCTTTTTGGCCACCCTTTTTCTGGAGCTGGAATTCGCCATCTTCCTCGGCGTGTTGCTCTCGTTGATCCTCTATCTGAACCGCACCTCGCATCCCCGGGTGCTCAGCCGAGTGCCGGACCCGCGGCATCCCATGCGGGCCTTTACCACCGACTCCAGCCTGACCGAGTGCCCGCAGTTCAAGATCGTCCGCATCGACGGCTCCCTCTTTTTCGGCGCCATCAACCACGTGCAGGAACAGTTGCGCGCCTTCCGGCAGGAGCACCCGGCGCAGAAACACCTGCTGCTGGTGGCCTCGGGCATCAATTTTATCGACATGGCCGGGGCGGATTTTCTGGCCGCGCTGGCCGGGGAGCAACGGGCCGCGGGTGGCGTGCTCTATCTCTACGACATCAAGAAAGGGGTGTGCGATTACTTCCAGAAGGGAGGGTATCTCGACGAGATCGGCGCCGAGAACATCTTTGATTCCAAGGATGAGGCGATTGCCGCCATCTTCCAGCGGCTCGACCGGTCGGTCTGCGATCGTTGCACGGCGCGAATCTTCCTGGAGTGCATGACCCTGCCGCCGCCGAGGAAAGGCTGAAAAGAGCGGCAGGCAACCGGGTTAGTTTAGTTGAGTCCGCTCCGCGCCGGAGACGGCGGCAAAATTTCCTTGGTCCGGCTGATCGTTGCGACAAAGAGCCGCGAGCCCGCCATGGCGGTGAAGAGGTCGTCCGGTGCGCCGCAGCAGCGGGCAAACTCGCGGCCCACCACCCCGGCCGGGTCGGCGCCGTTATCCTGCTGCAGGGCGCCGAGGTACTGGTCGAGCCGTTCGCGTACCGCGGCGAAATAGTCCACTTCCTTGCCGATCATCAGGCCGGTGGTCTGGGAGATATTGGCGGAGAGTTCGTGGATTGCCTGCCAGTAGCGCTCGGCCATCTCCTGCCGGCGGGCGCATTCCTCCATGGAATAGAGGATGGACCAGCCGACAAAGATGATTTTGACGAGTTGCAGTTCGTATTCCACGGTGTTGGCCTCGGCGGTTGCCTCGGCGGGCAGATTCGCCACCAGCCATTTCACGTCCTCGCGATCGATGGCGAAGTTGAAGAGCCCCTCGGTGACAGGGTCAAGCGGGAGGTTGGGGAGTTCCGGCGGGTCAGTCATGGTCGGCTCTTGCTGTAAGGCCTTGGTTAGAACGGCAGATGGAGCAGGGTCGGGATCAGTTGGGTCTTTTCCCTGAAATATTCCAGAAATTCCAGCCCCATGAAAATCCACATGAAGAGACTCGCGTGCACCATGGAGCGGAAGAGTACCTTGGGGTAGACCGTGAAGCTCTCCGGGGAGGTATAGTGTCTGAAACTGGTCGGCCAGATACGGCTGACCCGGTGGCAATAATCGGCGTAAGTGCTGCCGAAGAACTGGAGCAGCCGCTTCTCCTCCCCTCTGATGACGGAATAATAATAGAAGAAGAAAGGGATAATGATAAGAATCAGGGCCGGTTTTTGGGCGCCGAGAAGGACACCGATGACCCCGCAGAGGGTAAAGAGATAGAGAGGATTGCGGGAGAGGGAGTAGGGACCGTCCTGGCAGAGTTCCGTATCCTTGCGGCCGCCGATATAGACCGTGGCCCAGATGCGGCCCAGGGTAGCAACGACGATCAGGCCGTAACCAACGAGTTCCAGCACTTCGTAGGCAGCGGATTCCTCATAAACGGATTGGGAGAAGATGATGAGGAAAACCAGGAGGAGTCCAACGACCCAACTGAAGGCAAGTCGATAACGTTCGGCAGCGGTATGCATGATATCCCTCGGATGTTGCGTGCCTGGCCAGGGGCGGACGGCATTTGCCCGGTACCTTATCACGGGCAGGAGAATTCTGCCACTGCCTTTGGTGCGAGATTCAGCCGATGATCCGCAGGGCCAGATAGGGAACCAGGTTCAGCAGGAAGATGCCGAGTTTGTAAAAGGCCATGCCGCTGTAGCGGATGGCATCGAATCGCTCCGGCGCGAGCCGGAACCAGCGGCCGTGGAAGCGGTGAATCCGGTCGCGGGCAAAGGTGAAGATGAGAAACCAGTGGAGCAGAATACCCATGTTGATGAGCGTGCACCAGCCCAGCATCTCGCGGATGGTCTCAATGGTCATGGTTGTTTTTTCTCCGTGGGCTGGTGTTCCAGCGCCCGGCGGACGGCGTTGGAAAAATCGCGCACGGAAAACGGTTTCTGGATGAAGTGCACGCCCTCTTCCAGCACCCCGTGCTGGGCAACGATGTCGGCGGTATAGCCGGACATGTAGAGGCAGCGTATCCCTGGCCGTTGCGCCATGATGGTCTGCGCCAGTTCGCGGCCGTTCATCTCCGGCATTACCACGTCGGTAACGAGCAGATGAATACGGCCGGGATGCTCTTGCGCCAGACGGATCGCCTCGGCCGCCTGGCGGGCAACGAGCACGTGGTAGCCGCCCAATTCGAGGATCGCCTTGCCGAGTTTCAGGATCGCCTCTTCGTCCTCGACCAGCAGCACGGTTTCGGTGCCGCCGCCTGCCGGCGTGACCACCACGCTGGCCAGCGGAGAATCCGTGAGTTCGGCCGTTACGCGCGGCAGATAGATGCGGAAGGTGGTGCCCTGGTCGGGGAAGCTCCGCACCTTGACAAAGCCATGGTTCTGCCGGATGATGCCATAGACCGTGGCGAGCCCCAGGCCGGTACCCTTGCCCTGTTCCTTGGTGGTGAAGAACGGCTCGAATATCTGGGTGATCGTGGCCTGATCCATGCCGCAACCGGTGTCGCTCACCGTCAGCATGACATAGTCGCCGGGGAGGCACTCGGGGCGGCCGGCGCAGTGGGCCGCATCAAGCTGGGTGTTTTCCGTGGCGATCGTGATTTTGCCGGTGTCGGAGATGGCGTCGCGGGCATTGACCGCGAGATTGGCCAGCACCTGGTCGAGCTGCGAGGGGTCGATTTTCACGCGCCAGAGGTCAGGGCCTGGCGCCCAGACCAGTTCGATATCCTCGCCGATGAGCCGTTGCAGCATTTTGAGCATGCCGGCCACCGTTTCGTTGAGATCGAGCACCCTGGGCGCGGCGGTCTGCTTGCGGGCAAAGGCGAGGAGCTGGCGAGTGAGATCGGCGGAACGGACGGCCGCCTTGCGAATCTCGCGGATATTGTCCTGCAGCGGGCTTTCCGCCTCCAGTTCGCAGAGCGTGAGGTCGCAGTAGCCGAGGATGGTCTGGAGCATATTGTTGAAATCATGGGCCACGCCGCCGGCCAGCCGGCCGACTGACTCCATCTTCTGCGCCTGGAGCAGCTGGGCCTGCAACCGTTCCTTTTCCGCGTGCGCCTGCCGCAGCTCCGTGATGTCGATGATGACCCCGTCCAGCCAGAGCAGTTTCCCGGCGGCATCGAAGACCCCCTGCCCTTTTTCGTAGACCCAGATAATGGTGCCGTCGGCCCGGATGAGCCGATATTCCAGCTCATAGGGGTGGTGGACGTTTACCCCGTCCTGCACGGCGCGATTCACGTGGAGGCGGTCTTCGGGATTGATGATGCTCGCATACGAACGGGCCGCGTTGCGGATGAAGTCGCTGGCCGGGTAGCCGGTCATCTGTTTGACCCCTTCGCTGAAAAAGAGCATGGTCCGGTGTTCGTCATTCAGGCAGCGGTAGGTCAGACCCGGCAGGTTGTTGATCAGGGTACGATAGCTTTCCTCGCTTTCACGCAGGGCCTCTTCCACCTGTTTGCGTTCGGTAATGTCGGTGTGGGTGCCGAGCATCCGCAAGGGGCGGCCTTCGGCATCGTATTCGACCACCTTGCCGACGGACAAGATCCACTTCCATTCCCCGGTTCTGGTCCGCTGCCGGAACTCCACGCGGTATTCTGGGATGGTGCCCGCGACATAATCCCGGTAGACAGCGGCAACCCGGTGGTAGTCGTCGGGGTGGAGGTGTTCGAGCCACCTGGCATTGGTTTCGCGAAAAGTGGCCGGATCGTAACCGAGCATGGTGGCGTATTCCTGGCTCACCTGGGCTTCGCCGGTCTGCACGTTGAGATCGTAAAGCCCTTGGTTGGCAGCCGCGAGCGCGAGTCGCAGCCGTTCTTCGCTGGTTGCTAACAGCGTGGCGATGCCTTCCCGCCGCAGGCGGACGACCATGAGCAGCCCCAGGAGCGCCGTGGCCACGGGGTAAATGGCGAGCACCGGCGGAGTGATGCGGGTCAAGACCTGCAAGGCCGTGGGCCAGGGCAGGGTGAGCATCAGGGCCAGCATGCCCAGGTGGATGATGAGACCGAAAAGGTAGAGTTCTTTCCAGGTCAGCTCTTCCAGGGGGCGGCGGCGGTGGTGGCGCCAGATGATACCGAGGGTGCCGGTGGTGCAAATCACCGCCACTCCGGTTAGCGTCGCGGTCCCGCCTTGAGAGAGACGGAAGATGGCGGTCATGACCATGGCCACCGCAGTGGGCACCACCCCGAAGAAGAGGCCGGCGATGCCGAGCAGTACCGAGCGGGTGTCGAAAATGATGCCCGGCACGTAGATCCAGGATGAGAGCATGATGATGATGCCCAAAATTCCCAGTACCGCTCCGACCGCGACCTGGACCGGCAGCGGCCAGTTCTCGAGCCGGTGACGGCTGGTGAGCACATCGTAGATAAAGGCCATGGCCAGCAGCAGGGCGGTGTTCTGGATGAGGGCGGGAAAGATGCTGGCGGGATCCATGGGCACTCCGGTCCTATTCCCCGATAATTTTCACCAGCACCCGCTTCTTGCGGCCGCCGTCGAATTCGCCGTAGAAGATCTGTTCCCAGGGGCCAAAGTCGAGTTTGCCGTTTGTTGCCGCCACTACCACCTCGCGGCCCATGACCTGCCGCTTGAGGTGGGCGTCGGCATTGTCCTCGTAGCCGTTGTGGCGATAATGGGAAACCGGTTCGTGCGGGGCGAGTTTTTCCAGCCACACCTCGTAGTCGTGATGCAGGCCGGGTTCGTCGTCGTTGATGAAGACCGAGGCGGTGATGTGCATGGCATTGACCAGTAGCAACCCCTCTGAAATACCGGAGTCGCGGAGGCAGTCCTCCACCTGCGGGGTGATGTTGATGAAGGCCCGACGGCCCGGGATATGGAACCAGAGTTCCTGGCGGTAGCTTTTCATGGTACTCCGAGTGATTGGGAAAGGCGCGAATGGGTGGTGATGCGTGTCCTCCGCCGGCTGGGTGCTTAGAGTTCGCGCAGTAGATTTTTGAGCAGGGTGATGGTGTTGGAGGAGATGGGTTTGGGCAGTACCTTGACCACGCTCGGCCGGTTGCTCAACTCCATGAGTTTGGCAGCATCGTTGAAGCTGGTGATCACCACCACGCGCGGCATTTCGGCGAGGAACCCCTTGGCGGTCCATTCCTCGATGACATCGAGAAAGACTTCTCCCCCCACCACCGGCACCATGAGGTCGAGCAGCACCAACTCCGGTGGCTGTTCAAGCAGGCGGAAGAGCGCCTCGGCGCCATTTTCCGCCTCGGTGATTTCCGCGTGGGGCAGGAGACGGGTGAGATGCTCCCGGAGGACCGAGCGAGCGGTGATCTCATCATCGACCAGCAGGAGTTTCATGGGCCGTACCCTCTCTAGCGCCGCGCTTTCCAAATACACATCCCCCTCCGGAAAGGGTAGCGGAGGCGGACGACCAAATCAATCAAAATCGATCGCGAAGGAATAGACGTCCTCCACCCGGCGGCTCTTCATGCGGAAGCCGCTGTGGTTGAAGATCGCCTGCATGCGCCGGTTGTCGCGCAGCACTTCGGCGGTAAAGCCCGAGATGCCGTTGCGCTTGGCAATGGTCACCAGGTGGCGGAAGAGGAAGGAGCCGATGCCGCGGTTCTGCCACTCGTCGCGGATGATGAAGGCAACCTCGGCGCGGTTGGTTTTTTCGTCGAGGTAATAGCGGCCCACCGCGATGATGTCTTCGCCGTGCGCTTCGGGCACCGTGCCGACGATGGCGACGTCCTTGCGGTGGTCGATGTAGACAAACTCCTGGACCTGCTTGTGGGCAAAGCGCTGGCTGTGGGTCATGAAGCGGTAGTAGAGGGTTTCCTGCGACAGGGCGTAGAGGATGTCGCGCATCCGCGGTTCGTCGGTGGGGTGCACCGGCCGGAAGGAGATCTGGGTGCCGTCGTCGAGCAGCATGGTGGTGTTCATCTCCTGGCTGGCCAGGAGGAAGCGGCCTTCGAGGTCGGCCAGTTCGTGTTTGAGATAGTGGGCCTCGATCGCCTCGCGGAAGAGCTGGTCGCGGAACCTGGGGTGGGCGATGGAGATGAGCGCCATGGCCCGCTCCTGCACGCTCTTGCCGTGGAGATAGGCCACGCCGTATTCGGTGACCACGTAGTGCACCTCGCCGCGGGTGGTCACCACCCCGGCGCCGGGGGCGAGCCTGGTCACGATGCGGGAGATGGTGCCGTCTCTGGCGGTGGATTCCATGGCGATGATGGGCTTGCCGCCGATGGAGCGGGCGGCGCCGCGGTTGAAATCGACCTGGCCGCCGATGCCGGAATAGAAAAGCGAACCCAGCGAATCGGCGCAGACCTGGCCGGTGAGGTCGACCTCGAGAGCCATGTTGATCGCCACCATCTTGTGCTGCATGCCGATAATCAGGGCGTCGTTCACGTATTCCGTGGGGCGGAAGCTGAAGCGCGGATTGTTGTGCACGTAGTCGTAGAGCCGTTTGGTGCCCATGCAGAAGCTGGCCACGATCTTGCCGCGGTCGGTGGTCTTGCGGCTGCCGGTGATGGCGCCGGATTCCACCAGGTCGATGATCGAGTCGGTGAGCATCTCGGTGTGGATGCCGAGCTCCTTTTTGTGCTTGAGATATTCGACCAGGGAGTGGGGAATGCGGCCGATGCCGAACTCGATGGTCGAGCCGTCCTCGATGAGGGCGGCGATGTATTCGCCGATGCGGCGGGTGGTCTCGGTGGGAGGGGTGGATTCCCGTTCGAGGATCGGCCGGTCCACCGGCACCAGGAGATCGATGTCGTAGATGTCGAGGTAGCTGTCCCCCATGGTGCAGGGCATCTGCGGGTTGACCTGGGCGATGACCAGCGAGGCATTCTCGGCCGCGGCCTTGACGATGTCCACCGAAACGCCGAGGCTCACCTTGCCGCGGATGTCGGGCGGGGTCACCTGAATGAGGGCCACGTCGAGCGGCAGCTGGCCCGAGGCAAAGAGGCGCGGGATGTCGGAGAGCAGGGTAGGGGTGTAGTCGCCCAATCCCTGCTGGATGTGCTCGCGGATGGTCTGGCCGATGAAGAAGCTGTTGACGGTGAAGCAGTCGGTGAGCTGGCGGCTGGCATAGGGGGCATCGCCCTTGGTGAGCAGTTGCACGATCTCGACATCGGCCAATTCGCCGGCCCGTTTGGTCAAGGCCTCGACCAGTTCCACCGGCTCGGCGCAGGCGGTGCCGATGAAGACGCGCTGGCCCGGCTTGATGCGGCCGGCCGCCTGGTGGGGCGGGACGATCATGTCGCGGTATTTTGCCGGCCATTCCGGATCGACGACAAACAGGGATTGGGTGGTCATATGCTCTCCTCCGGCGCGGGTTGGAGGGTCATGCGGGCATCCGCCACCACCGGCTCAGTGCCGATCTCGCCGACGATGTAAGGGTTGATGTCCAGTTCGGCGATCTGCGGGAAATCGGTGGTGAGCTGGCTGATGCGCTGGAGGCCGTTGGCGATGGCCGCGAGATCGACGCCGCGCTGGCCGCGTTTGCCTTGCAAAATTTCGTAGGAGCGGGTGGACTTGAGCATCTGGATCGCCTCGGCTTCGCTGATCGGCGCGAGATGGAAGGTGACGTCCTTCATCACTTCGACAAAGATGCCGCCCAGGCCGAACATGAGCATGGGGCCGAACAGGGGATCGCGGTTCATGCCGATGATGACCTCCAGCCCCCGGTTCACCATCTTTTCCACGTAGATGCCCTCCACCCACGCCTCCGGCGCCCGCTCCCTGATGCGGAGCATCATCAGGTCGAAGGCGTCGCGTACCCCGTCGTTGTTGGTGACATTGAGCCGCACCCCGCCGATGTCCGATTTGTGGATGATGTCCGGCGAGACGATTTTCATTGCCACCGGATAACCGATGCGTTCGGCGATCTCCACCGCCTCGCCGGCCGTGGTGGCGAGATAGCCTTCCGGGATATGGAAGCCGTAGGCCTGGAGCATGCTCTTGGCCTTGACCTCGCTCACCTGATAGCGCTGGGTGCGGATGCGGCGGGTGATGATGCGTTCCACCCGGCGGCGGTTGACGCGGAAACGGGTGACCACCCTGGGGGGACGGCTGCGCCAGGCCGCGTATTCATGCATGGCCGCGATGGCCGACACCGCCCGCTCGGGCGAAGGATAGTCGGGCAGTCCCGCGGCGACCAGCTCGGCACGGCCGGGCATCACATCGGCGCCGCCCATGAAGGCGGCCACCACCGGCTTGTCGCCGCGCAGATTCTCGGTGATGACGCGGGCGGTGGCCGCTGGTTTGGTCATGGCCTGCGGGGTGAGGATCACCACCACCGCATCCACCGCCGGGTCGTCCTGGGCAGCGTTGAGTGCGGCGGCGTAGCGTTCCGGCTCGGCGTCGCCCAGCACGTCGACGGGGTTGCCGACGCTGGCGGCAGCGGGCAGGCGGGCACGGAGCGCGGCCGCGGTGTTGCGGTCCAGCTCCGCCACAATGAGCCCGGCCTTTTCCACGGCGTCCGCCGCCATGGTGCCGGGGCCACCGGCGTTGGTGACGATCAGCACCCGGTTGCCCCGGGGCAGCGGCTGCATGGCCAGCGCGGTGGCATGATCGAAGAGTTCCTCGAAGGTGTCGGCGCGGATGACGCCGGAGCGCTTGAAGGCGGCGCCGTAAGCGATATCCACCCCGGCCAGCACCCCGGTGTGGGAGGAGGCGGCCTTCTGCCCCGCCGCGGTGGTGCCGGCTTTCAGGATCACCACCGGCTTGTGGGTGGAGGCCTCGGCTGCGGCCTTGACGAAATCGTCACCCGAGGCGATGTCTTCGAGGTAGGCGATGATCACCCTGGTCTGTTCATCGGCGGCGAGCGCCAGCAGCAGGTCCTTTTCGGAGATATCCGCCTTGTTGCCGATGCTCACGAGCTTGGCCAGCCCCAGGTGGCGGCCGGCGGCCATGTCGAGGATGGCGGTGCACAGGGCGCCGGATTGCGAGATCACCGAAATATTCCCCGCTTCCGGCATCCGACCGGCAAAGGAGGCATTGAGACGATGGTCGGTGTTGATGAGGCCGAGGCAGTTGGGCCCCAGGAGCCGCACCTGGCGGGCGGCGCACATTTCGGCCACCTGCCGTTCCAGGGCGGCGCCTTCCGGGCCGGTCTCCTTGAAGCCGGCCGTGACTATGGTAATGGCCCTGGTGCCGGCATCGAGGGCGTTCTTCACCGCCTCCACCACCCCGGCGCGCGGCACGGCGATGAGGCTTAAATCCACCGGTTTGCCGTATTCATTTAGACTCGGGTAGGCCTTGCGGCCGAGGAGTTCCGGGGCCGAGGGATTGATCGGCACGATTTCGCCGGCAAAACCGCCGCTGATCAGGTTGGCCAGGAGATCGTGGCCAACCTTGCCCGGGGTGCGCGAGGCGCCGACCACGGCCACGGCTTGCGGGTAGAGGAGTGCGCTCAAATCGACCATGGCGGCTACTCCGGCTTGAGGGTGATGGTGGGGATGGTGACGTTGAAGCCGGCCTCTTTCAGGGCATTGCGCACTGCCGAGAGATTGTAGGTGTTGACCCGCAGGTAGATGGTGGCCTTGTCCAAGGCATCGTCCTTGTCCTTGCGGATCAGCCGGGTGAAGCGGATGCGGTGTTCCTCGAGCACGCGGGAGATGCGGGTGAGGGGTTTGGGGTTGCCGTCGTCTTCCACCACGATCATGGCCGAACCCCGCTCACCGAGGCCGAAGAGGGTGCGGTACGCCTTGATCAGGTCGCGGATCGAGAAGATGCCCACCACTTTGCCGCCCTCGTCCAGCACCGGCAGGGCGCCGACCCGTTCGCGATCGAGCAGGATGAGGGCGTCATCCAGGGTGGAGCTCGGGCTCACGGTGAAGAAGGAGCGGGTCATGATGGCGCTTACCGGGGTCTTGTCGAGTTCGGCCAGGCAGGTCTTGATGGTCTCGCCCGAAAGCACCGACGACGGGTAGGCGGAACGCAGGTCGCGGTCGGTGATCATGCCGATGAGTTTGCCGGTATCATCCACCACCGGCAGATGGCGGAAGTGGCGTGACTGCAACAGCTCCCTGGCCGCGGGGATGGTCATTTCCTGCGGGATGGCGAGGGCGGGGGTGGTCATATAGCGGGCGATGAACATGGGGAAACTCCTTACGGTTCAGGGGTGGCAAGACCGGTGAGATACATTTCGACGCTGGCCGCAAGGCTATTGAGTTCGTAGCCGCCTTCGAGCAGGGTGAGCACCTTGCCCCGGCAGTAGCGCTCCGCCCAGCGGGCCGCGCAGTGGCCGAGCTGGCGGTAGAGTGCGGTGGTATAGCTTAAGCCCGACATGTCGTCCGCCACATGGCCGTCGAATCCGGCGCAGATGACGAGTGCCTCGGGCACAAAGCGGCTGAGCGCCGGTTCCACCTGCTCGGCGATGGCCTTCATCACCGCGGCATCGTCGCTGCCCGGCGGCAGTGGAATGTTGCAGGTGGTCCCCTTGCCCGCCCCGAGGCCGGTCTCCTCCTTCCAGCCGGTGCCGGGGAAACTCCAGGTGGGGTGCTCGTGGAGACTAAGGTAAAAGACCTCCGGGTCCTCCTCGAAGGCCGACTGGATGCCATTGCCGTGGTGGGCGTCCCAGTCGACGATCATCACCTTGCGCCGGCCATGGGCCTGCTGCCAGTAGCGGGCCGCCACCGCGGCGTTGTTCAGGAAGCAGAAGCCCAGGGCCAGGTTGCGCTCGGCATGATGGCCCGGCGGCCGGGCGCAGCAGAAGGCGCGGCTGGTGGCGCCGCCTTCGAGCAGGTCGATGGCCGCCAGCCCGGCGCCGGCCGAAAGCAGTGCCGCCTCGTAGGACTCGAAGCAGAGCTGGTTGTCCGGATGATCGAGGTAGCTCTTGCCGGCCAGGGTGGTCTCCTCGAAGCGGTAGAGGTACTCCTCGCTGTGCACCGTGGTGAGCCACTGGCGCTCGGCCGGGCGAGGCGGCATGGTGGTAATCATCGGGGCAAGCGGGCTTTGCCCGAGACGCCCCGCGATGACGGTGAGGCGGGCCGGATCCTCGGGGTGGCCGTTGCCGCCGGTATCATGGCGGTGGCATAAGGGGTCGGTGATGACGGTGAGTGGCAACGTGGGCATCACGCTCTCGCAGAGGATGGAAGAGCCCGGCGGATGAATGGTTCATCCTTGATGTATCGCGTTCGATACCTGCATGTCAATACGAAGAAAAAGGCGTTTTTTGCTGGGTCAGGTGTTGGCCCAAATGGGTCATTTCCGGGCTTCTCGCAAGAGATGGATTGCAAATTCCCGGGAATGAGTGCATAAGGAAGGTGTCTCGCTTATATTTTATAGAAAAATTAAATGGTTGCCATGGAGACTGACTACACCACCGCGCCGCAGTTGCTGGCGCTCAAGGAACAGCTCGATGCCAAGGAGGCGGCTCACCTCTCGCCGCTGGCGAGCTTGAGCCGCAGCGGGGTACGGCGCCGGGTCGAGGAGCGCGCCGGCCACCGCCAGACCTTTGCCACCGATGCGGACCGCATCCTCCATTCCCGCGCCTACACCCGCTACATCGACAAGACCCAGGTCTTCTACATGGTCGTGAACGACCATATCACCCACCGGGTGCTCCATGTGCAGCTGGTGTCGAAGATCGCCCGTACCATCGGCCGCTTCCTGGGCCTCAACGAAGACCTGATCGAGGCCATTGCCCTGGGCCACGACATCGGCCATCCGCCCTTTGGCCACGACGGCGAAAAGGTGCTCGACGCCCTCTGCCGCGAGCATGGTCTGCCCTCGTTCCAGCACAATCTCCAGAGCGTCGAGTTCCTGGAGCGCATCGAGCGGGACGGCAAGGGCTGGAACCTGACGCTTCAGGTGCTCGACGGCATCATGTGCCACGACGGCGAGATCCACAACCAAAACCTGCGGCCCCGGCGGGACAAAACCTTTGCCGAGTTCGACCGGGAATTCGCGGCCAAGGCGGCCGCGCCGCGCCGGCCCTTGGTGCCCATGACCCTGGAGGGTTGCGTGGTGCGTTTTGCCGACACCATCGCCTACATCGGCCGCGACATCGAGGATGCCATCGAACTCAAGCTGATCCGGCGCGACGAGATCCCGGCCGAGTGCCGGGAGGCCTTGGGCCGCACCAACGGGGCCATTGTCTATCGCCTGGTCACCGACCTCATCGCCAGCGGTATCCGCGACGATGCCATCGCCTTTTCCCCGGAAATTTCCGCGACTCTTGAGCGGCTCAAACGGTTCAATTACGAGCGCATCTACCTCAATCCCGCGATCAAGCAGGGATTGGCCCAGATTGAAACCTGCTACCGGGGGCTCTTTACCCGTTTTGTGCGGGATATCGAAGAGGAGCGTTGGCACGCAACGGTCTTTGCCGAGTTCCTCGCCACCATGACGGACGAGTACCGGGAATCCACGCCGCCGGCCGCCATGGTTCGCGATTTTCTGGCCGGCATGACCGACGACTATTTCCTTGCCCGGGCTGCCGCCCTGGGTTGTGAGGTACCGCACAAGCGATGAACGATATGGGCCGGCCGATCAGGCGGTTCTTCCGCAACGAGCAGTTCCGGGTGGTGCTCATCGCCACCTTTATCGGGGTCATTGCCGGTGGAGCGAACATCATCTTCCGCACGGTGGTGGATCTTGTCCACCAGCAGATCTTTCTCCGCGGCCACGAATTGCTGGCCATCGGCCTGGGCGGCTGGCGTCGGCTGCTGTTGCCGCTCCTGCCCATGGCCGGCATGGTGTTGCTCATCCCCCTGTCCCTTCGCTTTCCCGGCGAGGTGAACGGCTACGGCTTCAACAAGTTCCTGCGTCAGGTCAACCTGGAAGGCGGCATCATCCGCTTCCGCACGGTGGTGCTCAAGATCCTCTCCTGTTCGCTCACCATCGGCACCGGCGGCTCGGCTGGCGTCGAAGGCCCGATCGCCCAGGTGGGCGGGGCGCTCGGCTCGACCGTCGGCCAGTTCTTCCGGGTTTCCGGGGTGCGGATGAAGGTCTATATTGCCGCCGGTTGCGCCGGCGGCGTGGCGGCCATGTTCAACGCGCCGATTGCCGGGGTCTTTTTTGCTGCCGAGATCATCCTGCTCGGCACCTACGAGATTGGTTCCTTTGCCGCGCTGGTTATCTCCTCGGCCATGGCCACCGTGATATCGCGGGCCTACTACGGCGCCGCCCCCGCCTTCCCGTTGCCGCCCTATCATCTGGTCAGCCCGCTGGTGGAAATCCCGCTCTATTCGTTGATGGGGGCGATCATAGGGCTGATCGCCGTCTTCCATATCAAGGTCTTTTACACGGTCCGCGACCGCTTTGCCGTCCTTGTCCTGCACCCGCAACTCAAGCCGATCCTCGGCGCCCTGCTGGTCGGGACCATTGCCATCTCCTTTCCGCAGATCATGGGGAACGGCTACGATTATCTCGTCGAGGTGCTGGACGGCCGGGGATTGGTGCTCACCATGTTCCTGCTGATTTTCCTCAAGATCGTCGCCACCGCCATCACCCTCGGCTCCGGTGGCGCCGGCGGCGTGTTCGCGCCGTCGCTCTTCATCGGCGGCATGGCCGGCGGCACCTTCGGTGGCCTTGTTCACCACTGGCTGCCAGGGCAGACCGCCAATCCCGGGGCCTACGCCGCGGTCGGCATCGGTGCCTTCCTCGCCGCCGCCACCCACGCGCCGCTCACCGCCATTTTTCTGCTTTTTGAGATGACCGGCAACTACCGCATCATCATCCCCATCATGCTCACCAGCATCATCGGCACCATGGTGGCGACCCGCCTCAATCACGATTCCATCGATACCGTGGATTTCAGCCGGGAGGGGATCGACATCCACGAGGGCCGCGAAACCGCGGTCATGCGGTCGATCAAGGTTGGCGCCGTGATTATCGAGGACGTGGACTTCATCAGCGAAGAGGCCAATGTTGATCAACTGCTAACCATCTTCAGCATGGCGCAGAGCGGTTTCTACTTCCCGGTGGTGGACGCCAGCGGCCGCATGACCGGCGTGGTCTCGCTCCAGGACGTGAAGAGCATCCTGCACGACAAGGAACTGCGTCTCTCCGCCACGGTGGGCAGCATCTGCTCCCGCAAGGTGCTGGTGCTTACCCCGGACGACACCCTGTACGACGCCATGCTCCTTTTCGATTCCAAGGGGATCGAGGAGATTCCGGTGGTGGAATCGCCGGAGGACCGCTGGGTGGTGGGAATGCTGAAACGGCGCGACGCCATTGCCGCCTACAATCGCGAGATCGTCCGCCGCGGTATCGGGGAAAAATAAGCGGGCGGCGTCACTGGCCCTGCGCCGGAACTTCGCGGTTTCAGGCAGACGCATATAACGCTGTTTTTCTTCCTTTGGTTTGTTTCCTGGTCGAGAGTATAATGACGTATGGCGGCTCCTCCTCCTGCACGGACGTCCCGCAAGATTCTCATTGTTGACAACAACCCCGTCATCATTGAGCTGCTGAGCCATTTCTTCAGCGAGCAGGGCGGCCATGAGGTGCGCGCTGCCGAGGACGGTCTCTCGGCCCTGCATGTGCTCGACACCTTTGTGCCGGACATCATGTTCGTCGATCTCGTCATGCCCAACATCAGCGGCGACAAGCTCTGCCGCATCGTGCGGGCGACCCCGGTCCTAAGCCACGTCTATCTCATCGTCCTCTCGGCCATTGTGGTGGACGATGAGATCAACTTCCGTGATTTTGGCGCCAATGCCTGCATTGCCAAGGGGCCGCTGGCCAAGATGCAGGAACATATCAGTGCGGTACTCGACGAGGTCGCGCAACGGCAGCTGGCGGTGGATGATGACCGGATCATCGGGATCGAAGGGCTTACCGAGCGCGAGATCACCCGGGAGCTGCTGGAGGCCAACCGCAGTTTCACCGTCATCCTGGAAAACATGGTGGAGGGCGTGTTGCAACTCACCAGCCACCGGGAGATCATTCTCGCCAACCGCGCCGCGGCCGGCCTGCTTGCCACGCCGGAAGAGAAGCTGCTTTCCACCGATTTTCTCGACTATTTTAGCGGTGACTCACAGGCCAGGGTAGCGGCCATTTTTACCGATTGGCGTGGTGTGGCCCAGGAATTTGGCGAAGAGGAAGCCGTCATGCTGGGCAACCGTCGGGTGACGCTGCAACTGCTGCCGGCGCGTGGTGCGCAGGCCGAGACCATGCTGGTCATCCTCCACGATGTGACGGAGCGCAAGGCGGGCGAGGCGAACATGGCCCGCTATCGGGAGCACCTGGAGGCGGAGGTGCGGCAGCGGACGCAGGAACTGGAGGAGTCGAATCAACGGTTCCTGAGCATTCTTGATGGCATCGACTGTTTTATCCACGTGGTGGATTTGGAGAGCTGTGAAGTGCTCTTCATGAACCGTTTTGGCCAGAAGCAGTTGGGTGGCGGCACCGGCCGATCTTGCTGGGCGCTGTCCCAGAACGATCAGCAGGGTCCGTGCGCCGAGTGCCCCATTGTCCGGTTTCGTGCCGATATGGTTGAAACCCGGGAACCGGTGGTTTGGGAGAAGTATAACAGCAAGGCGGGCTGCTGGTTCGAAAAGCATGATCGTGTCATCCGCTGGTTTGATGGGCGACTGGTCAAGATGGGGCTGGCTTTTGATGTGACTGCCCGCAAGGCGGCCGAGGCGGCGTTGTCCCGCTCCCGTGACGACCTGGAGGCGCGGGTTGCCGAACGCACGGCCGAGATCGAAAAGCTGTACCAGCAGCTCCTGCATGCGGCCAAGATGAGCGCGGTGGGCAAGCTTGCCGCCTCCGTTGCCCATGAGTTCAACAATCCCATCTGCGGTATCCGTAACGTGCTGGATGGGTTGGCGCGGCGGCGGGACGGGCTCGATGCCGAGAACCGGCACCTGGTCGAGCTGGCCATTCGCGAGTGCGACCGGGTAGCGAAGCTGACCAGTGACCTGCAGAGCTTCAACCGTCCCACCTCCGGCAAGGTGTCGCAGGTGGATGTGCGTGCGGCCCTGGACGACATTCTGCTGCTATGCAAGAAGGAGTTCAAGAGCCACAACATTATCCTGCACAAGGAGTATGCGCAGGATTTGCCGACGATCCGGGCGGTGGCAGATCAGATCAAACAGGTCTTTCTGAATCTGCTCACCAACGCGCGCGAGGCCATCGGCGAGGGAGGCGGCACCGTGACCGTGACCACCGAAGGGTGGGGCGACCAGATTGTGATCCGTTTCGCGGATACCGGCTGCGGCATTGCCCCTGAGGCTCTCGATCATATCTTCGAGCCTTTTTTCTCCACCAAGCCGGAGGTGAAAGGGACGGGTCTGGGGCTGGCGGTGAGCTACGGCATCGTGCAGCGCCACGGCGGCGACATCAAGGTGGAAAGCAAGCCGGGGCACGGCGCGCGCTTCACCGTGGTCCTGCCCAGCGAGGGGAATGTGGTATGAGCAACAAGGTGACCCTGCTGGTCGATGACGAGGAACTCATCCGGGAGACCCTGAGTCGCGACCTCAAGGAGGGCGGTTATGAAGTGCTTACCGCGGCAGGCGGCGAGCAGGTGATGCAGTTCCTGCGGCAAAGCCATGTCGACCTGGTGGTGACCGACCTGGTGATGGAGGGAATGGACGGCATCGAGGTACTGCAGGCGGCCAAGGAGTACGACCCGGAGGTCTGCGTGGTGATCCTGACCGGTTTCGGCGATCTTGCCTCGGCCATTGCCGCGGTACGCCATGGTGCCGACGAGTATCTTTTGAAGCCCTACGATTTCAATGATCTGCACTTACGGATCAGCCGGTGTCTTGAGAAGCAGGAATTGCAGCGGCGGATCAAAATCTACGAGGAGTTTTTGCCGATCTGTTCGGTCTGCCGGAAAATTCGCGACGACTGCGGCAAGGCGCACGGCAGCGGCGAGTGGTTGAGCATGGAGGAATATTTCTCCCGCCGGACCGGGATCAAGCCCTCCCATTCCTATTGCCCCGTTTGTTTCAAGCAGGTGGAAGAAGAATTACGGAAGAAACAGCGCTGAGGCTGTTCCGTTTTTGCTGGTCAAGAAAAAAGCCGCCCGGCCTTTCGGCAGAGCGGCTTTGGCGTCGCTGGGGCAGGGGCGGAATCAGCCGATGACCGCGATATCCACCGGCGGGCGCAGCGCGGCGCAGGCCGCCAGCGCGCTGTGAATCTTGTGCGCCTTGAAGGCGGCGATCAGCTTGTC
Organism: Deltaproteobacteria bacterium; assembly: GCA_021802775.1. Taxonomy (GTDB): domain Bacteria; phylum Desulfobacterota; class Desulfobulbia; order Desulfobulbales; family Desulfurivibrionaceae; genus JAJZRJ01. The sequence goes on along the minus strand of JAJZRJ010000024.1, from coordinate 3,608 downwards.
GTCGGCAGGTGCGCCGGCATCGTAGGCGGTGAGCGCCTGCTGGCTGAGGTTGTAGTCGAAGCGCGGTGCCCATTTGCGGGAGCCCAGGCGGGCAGTGGTGGAGCAGTTGTCCACCATGAAGGCGACGCCCTTGTAGTGCATGTAGGGGTTCAGCGAATCCACCGCCTCGATCACCGACTCGTTGGCCACCTCGCTCAGGCAGTGGCCTTTTTCGATGAGCAGGTCGATCTGGGCCATCATGGTGGCGCAGTAGATGCCGGCGGTGAAGGGGTTGATCGCGGGATCGCCCTGGCGCTTGGCGCGGACCTTCTCGCCCACCTGCCACATGCGGGTGCCGTCGATCTTGCCCATGGGGAAGCGGGCGTGGCGGCGGCCGGCCATGATGACGCTCCTGATCTCGTTGCAGCTCGACACCTCGTCGTACATCTCGAGCAGGATGTCGAAGGCCGGTCCGTAGGCGTGGGAGTAAATCTTTTCAAAGGTTTTCTTGCCCTCGGCGTCGAGGCCGTCGTAGACCGCCTTGATGCCGTGGTGGGAGATGGTGCGGCTGATCGGGCCGGTGATGTTTTCCACCGAGTCGATGAAGGCCTGCTCCTCGCTCAACCCCTGTTCCATGACGAAGCGGCGGAACAGGGCCTCGACGATGCCGTGCACCGCGCCCAGCAGGATGCCGCGCTCGCCGAAGATGTCGCTGCGGAACTCGGAACCCATGGTGGTCTTGAAGATGTAAGGGGAGCCGACGGCCACCGCCCAGCCCAGGGCGTGCTCGACGGCCTTGCCGTTGACGTCCTGCTCCACCGCGAAGCTCGCGTTGATGCCGGCGCCGTTGACCGTCTTGCCCTGCTCGTAGAGGCGGCGGACCGAGGGGCCCATGCCCTTGGGGCAGACCGCCACCACGTTGACGTTTTTGGGGAAGTACTTGCCGATGCTCTCCAGGTATCCGAGCAGGAAGCCGTGGGAAAGGCCCAGGGTGGCGCCATCCTTCAGGTTGTCGAAGATCTGCTGGTAGTTCTCGGCCTGGGCCGCGTCGGAGATGAGGACGATGACCATCCCGGACTCGCGGATGACCTCATACATCTCGCCCAGGGTGCCTTTCTCCTCGGTAAATCCCGCGGCGCGGGCGCTGGCCATGGAGGAGCTGCCCGGCCGGAGGCCGATCTTGACCCGGATGCCGGTGCCTTCGAGTGAATCCCGCAGGTTCTGGGCCTGGGCCGGGCCCTGGGAGCCCCAGCCGATGACGCCGATCTGCTTGATGCCGGCAAAGGCCTGGGGCAGCAGGTGGAACTTGTCGCGGCCGCCGCGGACGATGGTCTCCTCGGTGTCGGCGAGTCTCAGGGTTTCGGTTGCAAAAACCTGGGATTTGAATGTTAAATCCATTATATGCCTCCTTCAAATACGGTGTGTTTGCATGGGTAAACCACCATATATAACCGATGGTGACCGTTCCGTAAACCGGATAAATGGGCAGGGGGCAACAGCCCATGGAGGAAGGACATTGTGGCGGAGAGCGGGATGATGATCGCGGTGGTGGCGGGGCTGTGGGTTCTCTGGTGCGCCTTGCACAGCCTGTTGATCAGCCGGCCGTTTACCGGTTGGTTGCAAAAACGGCTGGGTGGGAACTTTGCCTGGTATCGCCTTGTCTACGTGGCGGTGAGCAGCCTGACGCTGCTGCCGCTGTTTCTCTATTCGCTGCACCTGCCCCAGCAAATGCTTTTCGCCTGGGACGGCCCCGGGCGGGTGGTGCAGGCATTGCTGCTCGGCTATGCGCTCTTCATGTTCCTCGGCGGGGCCAGGGAATACGATATGAACTATTTTTTGGGACTGCGGCAGATCAAGGCCTGGCGCCGCGGAGAATCATTGCCCGAATTTTCCTTTACCACCAACGGGATTCTCCGCTATGTGCGCCATCCGTGGTATTCCGGCGGCCTGGCCCTGGTCTGGGCCGGCGGGCCGGTGACCACGGTGAGTCTGGCAGTGAAGAGTGTTTTGACCGGCTATCTGCTGGTGGGCGCCGTCCTGGAGGAGCGCAAGTTGGTGGCGGCGCTTGGCGCGCGGTATCAGGAGTATCAGCGGCAGGTGCCGATGCTCATTCCGCGGTCTTACCGGCGATGAGCTGCCGGCAGACCTGTTCCTGCCAGGCCTCGATTTGTTCCCGACAGGCCTTGGCGGACGATGTGAGGCCGCACACCGTGCAGACCACCGTGGCGTTGTGTCAGCGTCCTTTGAGTTCGGCCTTGCCGCCGCAGGCGAGGCACGTCAGGGTCATCTCCGGTGCAGCAACTGGCATGGGTCTCCTCCTGTGGTCCGACTATACCGCAGGTCCGCGGCGTGTCAATCGCCTGTGCCACAAAACCGTTTTGCATCCTCTGGTGGGCTGCGCTATGATAGGCAAAACCTTTCAACAGGAGGTTCCATGCAAGAGGGGATTCGAAAGGCGGTGCTGGGCGGGATGCTCGGCGCGTGTTTGGGATTTGTTGTGGCAGGCTGTCTGCCGGTCGAAACCGTGGCTGTGGATACCGGCAACGGCCACGGACCGCCGCCCCATGCGCCTGCTCATGGCTATCGGGCCAAGTACGGCTACCGCTACTATCCTGGGGCGCTGGTCTATTTCGATGTGGACCGCAAGCTTTATTTCTACATGCAGAATGGCGACTGGAAGATCGGGGTATCGTTGCCGGACAGCCTTCGGGTGAAATTGGGCGATTCGGTTACCATCGAGATGGATTCCGACAAACCCTATACCGAGTTCGCGGCGCACAAGGCGAAGTATCCGCCAGGCCAGATCAAAAACGAACACAGCAAAAGCAAAAAATGGAAATCCTTAATCCGTGAGCGTTCGAGAACGGTGCAGAGGCAAGGCGGCGACGATGTTGATGATACACCTGGTATATCAACGAGTCGCCAACGCAGCAGATGCGCCGTTATCGAACGCTCACGGATTCAGGTCAAAGTATCTGGGCACGTTACGCGAGTTAATTGGCCCGACCATCTTGGCTTGGCCATTGAACAACCGGCTTCCACCGCAGATCATCCGCCAGCTCATACAGCCATAATTGAGCGTTTGGTTGCTTAGCGATTTCGGCTACAAGACTCTCTGTCACTTCGGGAGCTATTTTTTCACCAAAGTGCCAATATCTTTTGCAGCACCTCCTACTGCAGAGATAATCTCGGCAGTCTTGCTATCGCTTTTGACATTAATACCCGTTAGCTTCCATCCATCTACAAGCGTAATCGTGCTGTCAAATGTCCCGGTACCCTTATCTATCTTTAAGCCATATCTGCGCTTTAAGTCTGGCAAATAGATTACTTGGACGGAATAGTTGTCTGATTCATTCTTCAATATAGGCTCGGAGGATGTGGCTTCGGTTGTAGCAGTTGATGTTTCATCCCCTTTTTTCTTTTCCTCCTTCGTTTTTGTGGTTGTTTGTTTCGTTCCGTTAAAGTTTTTTGTTATTAGAAGATATGGCCTGGGAAGGTAATAAGGTATTCCAGATTCCTTACTTTCTTCCACCGCTGTTTTGCTTAACGGTACAACGCTGACTGTTGACGCACATCCTGCAATTCCAATAATCGTGACTAACGACACAAATTTAGTGGCAATCTTCATC
>JAJZRJ010000065.1 GCA_021802775.1 Deltaproteobacteria bacterium | reverse complement strand
ACCTGCCCCACCAAGGTGCTGGCGCATATCAAACGGATCGACGGTATCGCCCTCGCTACCCCCAGCCATTAACCAACGGCAGGACTTGCACCCGCAAGAGTGCGCCCGTGCCGGGCGCACAAAAAAGGCCCGCCGGAGTTGCTCCCGCGGGCCTCGTGGCAATCTTCCGGCAGAGTTCTTACGCTGGACAGCGTTGCCCGGCAAAGGCGAGGGATGGCGGCATCAGGTAGGGCAGCAGCCGGTCGCCGGCTGCCTTGGTGGTGTCGGCCAGTTGCTTGAGCACCCGGCTCTCGCCCTGTTTCTCATAGGCCACGATGTTCCATGCCTCGGGATGGGCAGCCACCGCCCGCATGAAGCCGAGGTGCTGGGTATGGCCGGACCTCCTGGCAATCACATGGCCGAGCAGCGGGAAGCCGAGCAGGGCCAGGTCGCCGATCAGGTCAAGCACCTTGTGGCGGGCAAACTCGTCAACGTAGCGCAGCCCTCCGGCATTGAGCACGCCGGCATCATCGACCACGATGGCATTGTCCAAAGAACCACCCAGGGCCAGCCCGTTGGCCCGCAGCATTTCCACCTCATGGAGGAAGCCGAAGGTCCGGGCCGCGGCGATCTCCTCGGCAAAAAATTTCGGGGTCACCTCGACGGTCACTGTCTGACGGCGGATCAGGGCGTGGTTGAATTCGATCTCGCCGGTGACCTTGAAGCCGTTGTAGGGTTCGATCCGGACCGAACGGCCATTCTCCTCGAAGGAAACCGGCCGGTTGAACTTGAGCATCCATTTGCAGGCCCGCTGCCGCTCCCGCCCGATGCGGCGGAGGACATGGACAAAGGGCGCGGCGCTGCCGTCCATGATCGGCACCTCCGGCCCCTGCAACTCGATAAGCGCGTTGTCGATGCCGAGACCCGCAATGGCGGAGAGCAGATGCTCGGTGGTGGCCACGGTGGCGTCGTCGTCGTTGGCAAGGGTGGTGGCAAGGCGGGTATCGACCACCCGGTCCATGAAGGCGGGGGTCGGCACCTGCTGGCCGAGGTCGGCGCGGAGAAAGCGGAGGCCGCTGTTGACCTCGGCGGGATGCACCGCCACGGTCACCATCTTGCCGGAATGGAGGCCGATACCGGCGAAGCGTACGCTTTTCTTGAGGGTGTGCTGAAAGGATTCCATCGTATTGCAACCTCGTTGAGGAAGAACGAACCTGTTTCGTTGTCGCCTAACAACTATGCACGAATCGGTCCACCCTGGAGAACGAGGCCCGGAATGCGAAAACAATCACGGAAAACCGAATAAATAAATTCAACCAAGGTGACGCGCCACGAGCCACCGCCGCTGCTGCCATGTTGCAAAAAAGACACACCGTGCCCCATGGGACACGGCGGTGTGGCAAATATCCCACAGCTGCCCCCCCCCGGTTATGGCCGCGGCTGTTTGCCGATCATCCGCTGGGCAAGGAAGAGATCAAACTCCTCCTCCATGAAAAGCTCCACCCGCAGGGCCAGGATCGGAAACTCCTTGAAAAAGGGCGCGAGCTTCACATAATCCTTCTCGGTGGTGACCAGGGCCGCGGCCCGGCGGGCGCGCGCCGCGGCAATCAACCCATCGACATCCGCCGCGCTGTAGCGGTGGTGGTCCGGATAACCGACAAAACCGGTGAGCAGGAAACGCTCCTTTTCCAGGGTGTGGCGGAAGGAATCCGGATTGGCGATGCCGGCGAAGCCATAGAGGGGCAGGCGGCGGGCCTTGTCGATGGCATAGGTCTTGGCGTGCTGGCTGTGCAGCAGGCAGGATGGCAGGTATTCGCCCATGAAGACCGGCTTGTCCGGAAAAAGGTCGGCGAGGTGCCGCTTGAACGCCTCGGCCCCATGGCGAGTCTCGCGGTCCACGCCGGTGATGACAAAGCCGTGCGCCCGGGCCAGCGCCCCGAAGGGCTCCCGCAATGGTCCACCGGGAAAGACCCGGCCGTTGCCGAGGAGAGTGCGAGCGCTGAAGAGCACCAGGTCAAGATCGCGCGCCAGGGCCAGATGCTGGAACCCGTCGTCCAGCACCACGGTGTCCACCGGAAAGCGTTCCAGGGCCGCCCGGCCGACCACTGCCCGCCTCGGCCCCACCAGCACCGGCACGCCGGGCAGGGATGCCGCCAGCAGCAGCGGCTCGTCCCCGGCCTCGGTCGCGGAGAGGAGAACAGCGTTGCCATCGGAGACCACATTCACGGCCTCTTTGACAGTGCCGCCATAGCCCCGACTGACAATAACCGGTTTCCGGCCCATGGCCAGCAACTGGCGCGTCACATAGAGCACCAGCGGCGTCTTGCCGGTGCCGCCCAGGGTGAGATTGCCAATACTCACCACCGGCACCGGCAGCCGCTCGCTCTTGCAGAATACCCCCTGCCGGTAGAGCCAGGCCCGAAGACGCATGAGCAGGCTATAGACCGGCGAAAAGAGCCAGCCCACCGCAAAGAGCATCCGCAATTTCGCCGGCATCAGGCCTTCTCCTTTGGCAGCAGCCGCTCCACCGTGGCCAGATAGCGGGCCACCACCCCTTGCTGGCGTTCGGCGATCAATTTCCGCCCCTGCTCGCCGGCCTTATGCCCTGCCTCCGGATCAGCGAGCCAGGCGGACAAGCGGGCGGAGATCGTTGCCTCGTCCTGCACCATGGCCGCGGCCCCGCAGGCCAGCAGATCGCGGCCGATCTCGGCAAAGTCCTCCATGTGCGGACCAAAGAGCACCGGTTTGGCCAAGGCGGCCGGTTCCAGGGGATTGTGCCCCCGTTCCGGCACCAGGCTGCCGCCGACAAAGGCCACCTCGGCCAGGGCATAAAGACTGGCCAACTCGCCCAGGGTATCGACCAGCAGCAGGTTGGCACCAGGCAGCCCTGGCGCCGAACGCAGGCCAGCCTTGAGGCCGAGGCTATGCGCCTCATCGAGCAACGCACCGGCACGGGCCACGTCCCGCGGGGCAAGAATCAGAAAAAGATCAGGGAAGCGTTCAATGAGCTTTGCAAAGACGGCAAAAAGCACTGTCTCCTCGCCGGCATGGGTACTGCCCGCCACCCAGACCCGCTTGGCCGCAGGGATAGCGAAGCGCCGCCGCAGCTCCTGGTCGGAGACCGGGGCGGGCAGTGCCGCGTACTTGAGGTTGCCGAGGGACTCCACCCGTTGCGCCGCCACCCCCAGCTGCCGCATCTGCTCCGCATCGCCCTCGGTCTGCATGGAGAGCAGCCGGAAGGAATTGAAGAGCGGCGTGAAGAGGAAGCGGAAGCGCCGGTAACTGCGGAAAGCGGCGGCGGAGATGCGGCCATTCACCAACAGGGCCGGGATATGGCGGCTCGCAAGCTGGCTCAGAAAATTGGGCCAGAAATCGGTCTCCACCAAAAGGAAAAGATCGGGCTGCACGAGAGTGAGCGCCCGGCGCACCGACCAATGGAAATCATAGGGAAACGGGATCACCGCATCCGCCGTTTCACCGAGCGTCTCGCGGGCATAGATCAGGCCGGAACGGGTGGTGGCGGAAAGGATCAGGGTCGCGGCCGGATAGGACTCTCGCAGAGCGCGGACCAAGGCCCGCGAGGAAGAGACCTCGCCCACGGAGAGGGCGTGCACCCAGATGCAGGGCCCGGCCCGCCGGGGGCCAAGCTGCCTTGCCAGGCCGATGCCGAGACGCAGGCCGATCCGCCCCCGGTGGCGCGGGGTGAGGATACTTTTGACGAAAAGCAGGGGAGCGACTACAATCAGCCCCAGCCATTGCAGGATGTTATAAAGAACCACCACGCGTCTCATCGAGCCATGAACCTGATTCTGCTTTTCCCGGAGGAAGTGAGCGGCGACCGCGCCTGCCTCAGCGACCGCCGGGCCGAACATATCCGCACCGTACTGCGCAGCAAAGCGGGCGACCGCCTGCGGGTCGGCGTCCTCAACGGGCCGCTGGGCACCGCCACCGTGGAGACCATGGACCGCAGCGGCGTCACCCTGCTTCTCGACCTGCACGGCCCGGTGCCGCCTCTTCCCCCCACCGCGCTCATCCTCGCCCTGCCCCGGCCGATCATGCTGCGCCGGGTGCTGGCCCAGGCCAGCGCCCTCGGGGTGGAGCGCATCTTCCTCATCAACGCCAACCGGGTGGAGAAGAGCTTTTTCCAGGCCTCGCTGCTCCAGGACAACGCCTATCAAACCGCCCTGATTCAAGGGCTGGAGCAGGCCATGGACACCCGGCTGCCCGAGCTCTCCATCCATCAGCGCTTCCGCCCCTTCATCGAGGATGTCCTCCCCGGCTATCTGGCCGACTACCCGGTGCGGCTCATCGCCCATCCGACCGCACCAGCCGATCTCGGTGGCGCCGCCCCGATGCCGTTCACCCGCCGCACCATCCTCGCCATCGGCCCGGAAGGCGGCTGGGTGGATTTTGAACTCGACCGTTTCAGCGCCTGCGGCTTCCGGGGCTTCACCCTAGGCCCCCGCATCCTGCGGGTCGATTCCGCCGTACCCGCCCTGCTCGCCCAACTCGAATTGCTGCGCCGGCTGCCAGCGACTGCCGGTTAAGCCGCCAGCCGACGCCGGAACTTGTCGATCAGCACGGTCAATTCCCGCACCCGCAAGAAATAGAGCGCTGCACCATAGAGGCCGGCGCTGGTCGCCATCACTACCAGCAGGCCGGTAGCCTCGACCCAGCGCGTGGCCGGCAAAACGCCTGCCAGCAGATGCCAGGCGCCATAAAGCCAAATACCCATGATCAACGAGGCCGCTACCACCTTGGCCAGTCCCTTGGCCACGTAGGCCAGCGGGTAGCCCTCCAGCTTGCGATAGAGCGCCGCGCTCAGGAACAAAAAGTTGCAGGTCACGGCGAACGAGATCGACAAGGCCAGGGCCCGATGGTGCAGGGTGCCGACCGTGAGCAGGATGATGACCACATTGAGGATCATGGTGACAAAGCTGCCCACCACCGGGAACTTGGTGTCGTTCAAGGCATAGAAGACCGGCACCATGATCTTTACCGCGGCGTAGGCAAAGAGCCCCAGGGTATAGCAGCTGAGCACCTCGGCGGTCCGCATGGTGGTGAAGGCGTCGAAGCGGCCATACTGGTAAACGAGGCGCACGATGGGCTCGGCCAGCATGATGAGGCCGACGCTCGCCGGGATGGTCAGACAAAAGGCCATGATCAGCGAGGAGACCACCGTCTCCCGCAACCGGGTCATATCGCGCTGGGCGGCATAACGGGAGATGACCGGCATGGTCGCGGTGGAAAGCGCCACCCCGAAAATCCCCACCGGGAAGAAGAAGAGGCGGAAGGCGTAATTGAGCCAGGAGATGGTACCCTCGGCGAGCGACGAGGCAAAATAGGTGTTGACCAGCACGTTGACCTGGAGCGGGGCCAGTCCGATGACTGCCGGCACCATCAGCCGCAGGATGCGGCGCAGGCCGGGATCGCGCAGGTCGAAATGCCAGCGGAAGCGGAAGCCGGTCCTGAGCAGGGTGGGCAGCTGGCCAGCAAGCTGCAAGAGGCCGCCGATCATGGTGCCGATCGCCATGCCGACAATGGCGGGCTGGCCGAACCAGGGCATGATCAGGGCCATGCCGATGCCGCCGATGAGGGAGCCCACATTGAAGAAGCTCGCGGCCAGGGCCGGGATGAAGAAACGGCCCTTGGTGTTGAGAATGCCCATCACCACCGAGGAGAGCGAGACCACCAGCAGGAAGGGGAACATGATGACCGTGAGCTTGCTGGTCAGTTCCACCTTGCCCGGCACCTGCTCGAAATCCGCCTCGACCAGGAAACGGACGATCTCGTCGGCAAAAAAGATGCCCAGCAGCACCAGTGCGCTCAGCACCACGCAGAAAAAGGCGAGCACGGTGTTGGCGAGCTGCCAGGTCTTCTCGGTGCCCCGGTTCTCGTCGTAGTCGGAAAAAACCGCGACAAAGGCGGCGGAGAGCGCCCCTTCGGCAAAGAGGTCGCGCAGCAGGTTGGGGATGCGGAAGGCCACGACAAAGGCATCGAAGGCAAAGCCGGCGCCGAAGAGAAAGGCAAAGGCCTGCTCCCGCACCAGCCCCAGCACCCGGCTGCACATGACGGCAATGCCGACGGTGCCGGCCGAACGGGCGATGGTCCCGGTATCCTGAGCAGCCTTGTTCATGCGCCTCCGCGTCCTACGGGGAAAACCAGCCGCAACCCTGTGCCACGATTTTCAAGCACCATAGCAGGTTCCGCCGGGGAACACAACCTCGATTCCGAATAGTTCCTTGACTTCATTACGTTTTTCGGAAATAGTATCGGACAAAGACAACCAACGGGAGACAGCCCCCATGACCCCATACACCTGCGCCGTCCTCACCATCAGCGACAAGGGCCACCGCGGCGAACGCCAGGACACCAGCGGTCCGGCCTTACGAGAAATGCTCACCAGCCATGGCTATGCCATCGCGGCCCACGCCATCGTGCCGGACCGGATCGACGCCATCCAAGAAGCCATGGTTGACTACATCGACAAACAGGGGATCGATCTCATCATCTCCACCGGCGGCACCGGGGTGGCGCCCACCGACGTCACCCCCGAGGCGGTAAAATCCCTCTTCGACCGGGAGATTCCCGGCATCGCCGAGGCCATGCGGCAACAGAGCCTCCTCAAAACCCCCAATGCCATGCTCTCCCGCGGCGTAGCCGGCATCCGGCGCCAGAGCCTGATCATCACCCTGCCCGGCAGCCAGAAGGCCGCCACCGAAAACCTCGGCGCGGTGCTGCCCGCCCTGGCCCACGCCATCGCCAAGATCAAGGGGGACCCGGCCGACTGCGCCCAGCACCACCCAATCGGCATGGGGGGGGCAGTCTAACCGGCTGCGCCCCTGCCACACCACCCGGCATGCAGGTCCGCACCGGGCGGTTCGAGAAGTTGAGGTCAACCCACGGCGGGACTTGCGCCCACAAGAGTGCGCCCGTGCCGGGCGCACAAATACCATGCTGGCCATCTGATAAAGTCGTAGCCTTGAAGGAGTAACTTCAACCTACCGGATCAGAGGAGGCCAGCATGGCAAAGTCAAGTGTAACAAATCTTCGTCAATTTGTAAGCGGGT
>JAJZRJ010000064.1 GCA_021802775.1 Deltaproteobacteria bacterium | reverse complement strand
GGCCGTGGGCTGGAAGCCCACGGCCCCCTGCATTGAGGAGAGAGGGGAAGAAAAATTTGTCACGGCCAGTGGCCGGTAAGTGCATCGTTCCTGTCCGGATGACCGCGACAGGCGTCAGGCAATTCAGTAAATTACTATTTTAGAATATTCTTAACGTCTCTTTAACAAAGACGCAAGGAAAAAAAAACGGAAAAAACGTTTTTTTGCGGAGAAGGCTTAAGTCGAGGTTCTGGGCAGAATGATGTCGGCCATCTCCACTCTGGTGGCGGCCGGCATCCCCATCGCGGTGACGAATTCTTGATTGACCGCGGCAAGCCGGGCGTTGAACGGATCAAGCAGGAGCAGGTCGCCGGCCGCCAAGGGGAAATCGGCGGCAAAATTGCGCGGGCAGGCCGAGACCTCGATCGCCTCGCGATCCTCGTCCACATAGCCGATGGCCAGGCCATGGGTCCGGCAGAGGAGGGGCCGGGCCGGATAGATGGCGCAGAGGCCGTCCAGCAAAAAAGGGCACTGCTCGCCGGTTTCCCTGGCCCGGCTGCGGACCGCCGCTTGGGTCTCCGGCGGCAGTGCCTGATACGCCACGGTGATCACGCGCGCCTCGATGGCCAAGAGGGAAAGCGCCTGGCAGCAGTCGGTGCAGCCCGGGCCGCACTGCATGGCCGCGCGGTGGCGCGCCAGCAAAGGCGCCATCGCCGCGGCAACCTCGTCGAGCAGTTGGTGGTAGCGGTGCAGGGGATCGTTCATGACCTTTCCTGCTTACCGCAACAGCATCATCGGGTCAACCTTCACCTTGCCCATGTCGTGGAGCAGGCCGCCCATGGCGCGATGCACCCGGCTTTCGCGTTTGAGCCTGACCAGGATCGCCATGGTCAGGAGGAGCACCCCGACATTGATGGAGTGCATCATGGCGTACGCCTGGTCCATCCTGATCTTCTTGCCCTGATGGCGACTCTTCCCTCGGGAGAGGCGGGCCAGAGTCCTGCTGTTCTTGCGCGGGGTGAGCGATTTTTTTAAAGAACGTGAGCGTGGCTGTGCTATATATGAACGGGACGGAGGAGGTGGGAATGGGGACGAAGCAGAACCAGGAGCGATCCGGCATGTCGGTGGCCAATCTGACGCAGCGCCGGTTGCGCCGCTATGTGATTCTTCTTCATCTGCTCTGGGCCGCGGTCATGGCCATCTCGCTCGGCTGGAGTCTCCGGGGCGTCGAGGTGGAAGTAGCGAAGCTGGCCGCGGTGGAGGGCCGGAGCAACCTCGATAAGGATCTCATGTATCGGCGCTGGGTCGCCCGCCATGGCGGCGTGTATGCGCCGGTCACACCGGAGACCCCGCCCAACCCCTATTTGGCCCACATCCCGGAGCGTGACTTGACCACCCCGGCCGGCCGGCGGCTCACCCTGATAAACCCCGCCTACATGACCCGCCAGGTTTATGAGATGGCCAAAGAAGCGTATGGGGGGGTGCGGGGGCACATCACCAGCCTCAACCCGCTGAACCCGGGCAACGCGCCGGATGCCTGGGAACGTCAGGCCCTGGAGACCCTTGCCAAGGGAGGGCAGGACGAAGTGGTGGCCGAGACCATCAACAACGGCGTCCCCTCTCTGCGGCTCATGCGCCGGCTGGTCACGGAAAAGGGGTGTCTGAAATGTCATGCCAGCCAAGGCTACAAAGAGGGCGATGTCCGGGGAGGCTTGAGCGTTTCGGTACCGCTTGCTCCCTATTATGCCGTCTCGGCCGCCCATCGGGACACCATGGTCGCTGCCCATCTGTCGCTCTGGTTGATTGGCGCCGCAATCATCACCTTCGGGTTTGTCCGTTTCCGCAGAAGCGTTGTCGAACTGCAATGCGCCGAAGAGGCCTTGGAAAAGGCCGTGCTGGAGTGGTCTGCCGCCATGGATGCCTCGGACGATTCGATCTATCTGCTTGATTTGGAACGTCGTATCCTCCGGGCCAATCAGGCCTTCGCACGCATGGTGGGCCAGGAGCCCGCCGCGCTCTTTGGTCGTCACATCGAGGCAGTGGTCCATCCCCGGGGGGAAAAGACGCCATGTCCGGTCTGTCGCGCCCAGACGGAACTGTGTGACACGGTCATCACCATGGAAGCCGACCATGCCGACAACCCTTCGGGTCGCCCCCTGGAGATCACGGTGAAGATTGTGCGGGATGAGGCCGGCCAGCCGGTGAGCATCCTCACGACCCTCCATGGGCTGGAGCGCTCCCGCCAGGAGATGGCGGAGAAGGTGCGCTTGGAGATCCTGCTTCGCGAGGCGCAGAAGATGGAGGCCATCGGCACCCTTGCCGGCGGCATTGCCCACGATTTCAACAATATCCTTTTGCCGATCTTCGGCTATACCGAGATGGCGTTGCTGCAGCTGCCGGCCGGCAGCCCGGCGGCTCACGATCTCAAGCAGGTTCTGGTCGCGGCCAAGCGGGCCAAGGACCTGGCACAGCAGATATTGACCTTCAGCCGTCACGGCGATCAGGAGCTGAAGCCCATGTGGATACAGTTGGTGGTCAAGGAGTCCCTGAAACTGCTGCGCGCCTCCATTCCGACCACCATCGCCATCCAGGAGGATATCGATCCGGAGTGCGGGGTGGTGCTGGCCGACCCCACCCAGATTCAGCAGGTGGTGGTGAACCTCTGCACCAATGCCTATCAGGCCATGCGGGAGCAGGGCGGCGTCTTGACCGTCAGCCTGCGGCCGGTGGAGTTGAGTGCCGCCGACATGGCGGCTCCGGGGCAATACCTCCAGCTCAGGGTGGTTGACACCGGGGGCGGCATACCGCGGGAGCTGCAGGAGCGGATCTTCGAGCCCTATTTCACCACCAAGAAAAAGGGTGAGGGCACCGGGCTGGGGCTGGCAATGGTGCATGGGATCGTGCAGCGGCTGGGCGGGGCGGTGAAGGTCTATAGCGAACCGGGCAAGGGTACGGAGTTCCATGTCTATCTGCCGGTTGTTGCCGCGGCTCCCCAGGAGGAGGTTGCGCTGTCAACGCGGCTGGCCACCGGCAGCGAGCGGGTGCTGCTGGTGGACGATGACACGATGATCCTCTCCGTCATAGGGCAGCTGCTCGGCGGCCTTGGCTACCGGGTCGAATCGTTCAGCGATTCCGAGGCGGCGCTTGCGGCCTTTCGGGCCCGGCCGCAGGATTTCGATCTGGTTATCACCGATATGACCATGCCCAAGAAGACCGGCGAGCAGGTGGCCGGTGAGGTGCTGGAGGTGCGACCGGAGATGCCGATTATCCTTTGCACCGGGTTCAGCGAGAATATGAGTCCGGAAAAGGCCAAGCAACTCGGCATCCGCCAGTTCCTCATGAAGCCGGTGATGATGGATGAGTTGGCCCGTGCGATTCGCGCCGCGCTGGAAGAAGCGGCGGAGAAATGATGCCGCAGTGCCTGGTCTCGGGTTGATCCGGCCTTGTTGGTTGCCGCCCTTTGCCGGCGGCGGTTGTCCCTTCCGCCTCCGGCGGGCAGGTAATTCTTTCCCAGAGTTCTTCGGGCGGCAGCCGTTTTTTCGGCACCGGCGCCGGTGTGAACGATCCGGATTTTTTCTGTTTAGCCAATTATCTCAAATAGTTTGTTGGTGGTGTGCCGGGCGGCCTGGCTGTATGGCATCGTTTTTGCTTCACGGCAGGTAGAGGCATATTTTGCATACTTGCACGATACAGGTGAAGGGATGACGCTCCACACCATGATGTACAACGGGACCAGCGGGATCAACAGCATGGCCAATAACATGGCGGTGCTTTCCGACAACGTCGCCAACCTGAACTCCGTGGCCTACAAGGCAAGTCGCGCCACCTTTCAGGATGCCATCACCTCGGCGCTGGGCGCCCGGGGTGAGGTGGGCAACGGCTCCCGGCTCGGCGCCATTACCAAGCCATTTCGGGTCGGGCAGTTCGAGACCAGCAGTCGCGCCACCGATATGGCCATTGCCGGGCGGGGGTTTTTCATGCTGCGCGATCCCTTGCAGGCGGCGACCGAGATGTACACCCGGGATGGCCAATTCCGGCTGGCCGGCGCCCTTGGCGTGGTCAATCCTGTGGAACTGAATCTGGTCTCTCCCCAGGGCTATTTTGTTCAGGGCTATAACATGAATGCCACCGGAACCCCCGGGACCACCATCGAGGATATCGTGATCCGGCGCGAATCACCGCCCAAGGCCACGGAAAGCCTCACCGTGGCCCTGAATCTGCAGAATAGCGGCCAGACAGAGGCCACCGATAGCCCGCTCTATGCGGCCTGGAACGGCGCCAATCCGGCAGGGCCGCTTGCCGCTACGGACTTTGATTATCACACCATCATCGCGGCCTATGACGACACCGGCTCCCAGTTTGATCTGACCCTTTATTTCGACAACACCGCCAACCCCGATGAACAGGAGTTCCTGCTCACCTGTGACCCGGCCTTGGACCGCCGGCTGATCGGCACTACCGCCACCCGGTATACCGGGACGGAGACGGGTGCCGGCGCCCTGCTCTACGGGAAATTGCTTTTCAATGTCTCGGGCGAATTGAACGGGATCGACTGCTGGGATGTGGCACCGGATGGCACCCTGGGCAGTCAGATCACCCTGGGCCGCGGGGAGGGGAATTATTCTTTTGCCTACAACGTGAGCGGCAGCGGCAACAATCTTTCCTGCACCCTGAATTTCGGCACCGACCCGCTGCCGCAGCGCATCGAAAGCCCCGGCGCGGCCATGAAGTCCGCGGTAACGAGCGATGAGGCGTACGCCTCCGCCGTCACCCTCTGGGATCAGGCCTATGACCAGGCCGGCAACCGGGTGCGGGACGGCGATGTCATCACCTTCACCGGCACCGATGGCGACGGGAACCCTGTCTCCCTGGCCTATACCGTGGATTTCTTCACCGGGTTCGATGCCAACGGCAATCCGGTTTCTGCCGGCCCGGACGACCAGATCGGCGACCTGCTTACCGCGCTTTCCAACACGTTCAATTGTGATGCCGCTATCGTCGATGGGCAGTTACGCCTCACAGACCGGGTGATCGGTGGGAGCCAGCTCGCGATCGCCAGCATCACCTATCAGGATGCCGCGGGCGATACCCCGGCCACCAACCCGAATCTGGCCCAGTGTTTTGGTGTTGATGGTGCGTCGTTTGCCGTAACCGCGGATGACCGCTACAATCTGGCCGCCATCGGGACCACCAATTACGCCAGTCCGCCGCTCACCCTTTTCCAGCAGCAGGACGGCTTCGGCAAGGGCTATCTGGAGAATGTCTCCGTCGGCAAGCACGGTGTCATTGCCGGATTGTACAGCAATGGCCAGCAGGTTGACCAGGCCCAGCTGGTCCTGGCCGATTTTGCCAACCTCGAGGGCATGGAATCGCTGGACGGCAATCTTTTTGCCGCCACCGGCGCGGCCGGTGCCCTGATTTCCGGGGTGCCCGGCGAGGGGCGTTTCGGTAACGTTCAAGGCAATACCCTGGAGATGTCCAATGTCGATCTCGGCCAGCAGTTTGCCGAGCTGGTCATGACCCAGCGCGTTTTTCAGGCGAACTCGGTTTCGATCACCACGGCCAACGAGTTGTACCAGACCGTCCTGCGGCTGAAATAACCGGCGGCTGGCCGACGAGCAGAGTCTGCCGCCGGGCGGCTAGCGGCACGACAACCGCTTGCCCTGCCGCCGGAAGGTGGGGATCTGGAGGTACTGCTCCAGGGTTTCCGCCTGCCACCGCGCATCCCGGACGAGCGCGGCGTTGTGCGCCGTCATGCCCCTTCCTTCCTGCTGCCCGCACCGGGCGCACCGCCCCTCTTCCGCTTGCCGCTGCATCATGCCCAGGGTGATCATCTTTTCCTCCGTTGTCTGCCGTGATTCGTGGTTGCCTTTGTGCATGACCCCAGTGTAGGGTATGACCTGGGACATAGAGTGTCCCAGGTCGAAAAAAAAATGGAGGAGGCATCCTAAAATGGTGGAAAATAAATCCCAGTTCGCCCGGCTGCTCTTCATCGACCGCGCCATCCGCAGCGGCATGCAGGGCAGCCGGCTGGCCAACTGCACCACTCTCGCCGCCGAGTACGAGGTGAGCAGCAAGACCATCCTGCGCGATATCGACTACCTGCGGCTCCACTGGGAGTCGCCCATTGCCTATGATCCGCAGCGCAAGGGCTACTTCTACACCGAGGAGAGCTACGCCCTGCCCGCCATCCACCTGAACGAGGGCGATCTCTTCGGTCTTGCCATCGCCCACAAGGGGCTGGAGCAGTACCGCAACACCCCGATTTACGACAAGCTCGCCGCCCTGTTCCGCAAGATCGAGCAGTCGCTGCCCGAACGGGTCTCCCTCGATGCGGCCTGGCTCGACAGCCGCATCTCGGTGCTGCCCGAGCAGCAAACCACCATCAACCCCGCGGTCTGGGCGGCGGTGGCCGCCGGGCTTACGCAGAGCCGCACCCTCCGCCTCGCCTACCAAAAGCCCGGCGCCGCCGCCCCGGAAATCCGGGCGGTGGACCCCTATCACGTGTTGCGCCACCAGGGGGCGTGGTATCTCATCGGCCACTGCCACCTGCGCCGAGATGTGCGCAACTTCGCCTTGTCGCGCATCAGCGAGGCAGTGGTGCGGAGTGATTCCTTCGTGGTGCCAACGGATTTCGACCCGGCCGCGGTGGTGGCCCGGAGCTTCGGGCTGGGCAGGGGAACCGGGCAATACCGGGTGCGGCTGCGCTTTGTTGCCGCGGCCGCACCTTACGTCCTGGAACGGGTCTGGCAGCCGGAGCAGCAGCTGGCGCGCCACCGCGACGGCAGCGTGACCCTTACCCTCACGGCCGGCGACCTCGCCGCGATCAAGCGTTGGGTCCTTTCCTGGGGAAGCGAGGTCGAGGTGCTGGCGCCCAAGGCGTTGATCGGCGCGGTGCAGGAGGAGATTCGCGGCATGGCGGCCTGCTATGGCGGGCCGGCCAGGCGGGGCAACAAATACCATGCTGGCCATCTGATAAAGTCGTAGCCTTGAAGGAGTAACTTCAACCTACCGGATCAGAGGAGGCCAGCATGGCAAAGTCAAGTGTAACAAATCTTCGTCAATTTGTAAGCGGGTTT
>JAJZRJ010000023.1 GCA_021802775.1 Deltaproteobacteria bacterium | reverse complement strand
GCTCTACTCCTTTGGTTTGTCTTCAGGGATGAACGAGTATAACATATTTTTGCGAAAAATAGCCAATTAACATAGCAATATCAGTGTGTTAATTTGAGATGACAGCTAAGTCCGACAGACTCCTAGTATTTCTACGAGTATGGTGTTTCCCAGGTGCGCGGTTCCGAGCACAACGGAAAAGAGCAGAAACAACATGAGCAGATTAAGCGTGATCTGTTCGACCTTGTTCACAAAATTTAACATGGTGTCGCCATTCGCGATGAAGAGTTAACCAGTCCTTGTGTGTTCCGGACACCGCGACCCAGGCGCCCGAAGAGCAAATAGAGCACCGCGACCACGATGAGTATCATGAAAAACGGCATCATGAGGGGAAACATCCCCCAACCACCGCCCCACCAGTAATGTCCAGGTCCCATGGTGTTTCTCCTTTTTCTATGCAGGGTGGGAAATATCGAAAGGTCTCGGCCCTGCGGATTTGAGCATGAATCCATAGAAGTAAAAACGTATCGTTGTGAAGACTGAAGCCATGAGTAAACTGATTGGCAATAAATTCGGCCTTAATATCGTAAGGGGAATACCCAAGAAAGAAATGTGTTGGCCCGGTGTCAGCGAGACCCCCCTTAGCGAATAGGTCAGGGTTACAAGGGCTATTATAAGCGAAAGACGCCGTAATTTTTCTAAGTCTGGGGTGTGCATCACATCACAACGCCTTCTGGCTGTCCATCAGCATAATGAGGTCGAGCACCCGGTTGGAGTAGCCCCATTCGTTGTCGTACCAGGAGAGCACCTTGACCGCGGTGCCGATCACCTTGGTGGACTGGGCATCCACCACCGAGGAGTGGGGATTGCCCTGGTAGTCGATGGAAACCAGCGGTTCGTCGGAGTAGCCTAAGTAACGGCCGGCGGCCTCCTTGAGCGCTGCGTTCACCTCGGGCACCGAGGTCTCCTTTTCCACCTCCATCACCACGTCCACCAGCGAGACATTGGGGGTGGGCACCCGCACCGCCAGGCCGTCGAACTTGCCCTTCAAGGCCGGCAGCACCAGGGCGACCGCGGCCGCCGCCCCGGTCTTGGTGGGGATCATCGACAGGGCCGCGGCCCGCGCCCGGCGCAGATCGCCGTGGGGAAAGTCGAGGATGCGCTGGTCGTTGGTGTAGGCGTGTATCGTGGTCATGAGACCGCTCTTGATGCCGAAGCGGTCGAGGATCACCTTGGCCACCGGCGCCAGGCAGTTGGTGGTGCAGGAGGCATTGGAGACGATGTGGTCCTCCAGCGGGTCGTAGTCGTCCTCGTTGACTCCCATGACGATGGTCTTGACCTTACCCTTGGCCGGCGCGGAGATCACCACCTTCCTGGCGCCGGCGTCGAGGTGGGCCTGGGCCTTCTCGTCGGTGGTGAAGAGCCCGGTGGATTCGATGACATAGTCCACCCCCATCTCGCCCCAGGGGATGTCCGCCGGGTTGCGGTGGCTGGTGATCTTTACCTTGGTGCCCGCCACGGTGAGGTCCGCCTCGCCGGCCGTAACCTCCTTGCCGTACGGCCCCATCACCGAGTCGTACTTGAGCAGATGGGCCAGGGTGGCGGGATTGGTGAGATCGTTGATGGCGACGATCTCCAGGTCCTTGAAGGCGGCGTCCTTGTCGATGGCGCGGAAGATATTGCGGCCGATGCGGCCGAATCCGTTGATGCCGATCCGAATAGCCATGGCGGTCCTCCCTCCTTAAAGGTGATGGGGTTTTTCCCCGGCGGTTCAGGCGGTCAGGGCAGGTGCGGCGGAGGGGCGCAGCCGGAGCAGGCCCTCCAGTTGGTGAATGTGGCGGTGCGCCTCTTCGCAGGCGGGGTTTAAGATGAGCGCCTGGCGATAGGCGGCGTGTGCCTCCTGGTGCCAGTCGCCGGTGAGGTAGCTGCGGGCCGCCAGGCAGTAGGCTTGGTCAGCCCCCTCGGGGAACATGTCGGCGAGCAGGTGGACGAGCGGTTCGGACCAGAGTTGCTCCACCTGGCCCGGGTTTTCGATGAGGTGGCGGACCAGGAGAGCGTTTTCCCGCTGGTCGATGAGCAGGGTGCGCATGAGCAGGGTGGCCCGGTGGAACATGAAGCCCAGGCTCTCCATCTGGAGGCCCACCTCGTCTCGGGTGCGGGCCATGAAGCGCTGGCTCTCGTCGTCGCAGAACTTCACGGTGTGGGCCTTGCTCCGCTTTTTCATCGCCTCGGCCAGCGGGCCGTAGTATTGGAGCATGTAGGTGTTTTCCTTGAGTTTCATCGCCTCATGGAAGATGGAGCCGACAACCCAGTCGAACAGGCTGCCGCTCGGGTCATGCTCCGGATCGCTGTGGCGCCAGAGCTGGTGGCAGCGGTCCTTCAGGAGCCAGAGATGGCCCCGGTTCGATTCGGTGCCGACCAGGGTGTCGAGATCGGCAAAGGTAACGCGGCCCGAGGCGGTGTAGTTATCGGCGATGGCGCGCAGGCAGCCGTGCGTGGTGCAGAACCCCTTGAACATGTTCTTGACGAACAGGTGGCGGCGTTCCTCAAACCAGCGGTTGCGGCTGGCCGAGCCAGCAGAGGCCGGATTCGTCATGGCGCGGGCAGGGTTTTACGGGCCTTGTCGTAGAGGGCGAGGTACTTGTGCAGCACCGCGTCCCAGGTGTAGTGCTCATAAATATGCTGGACCGCGGCCTGCCGCATGTCAAGAATCTTTTCCGGCCTGGTCCGAAATACCCGCAGCGCCTTCTGCATGGTGCCCATGAGGGCGGCGGAATTGTGATCCCGGTAAGCAAAGCCGGTGACGCCGTCCTTGACCTTGACCAGGCCGCCCACGTGGTGGACCACCGGCAGGTTGCCGAAGAGCTGGGCGATGTAGTCGGTAAGCCCGCAGGGCTCGTATTGGGAAGGGATGAGGAAGAAGTCGCCCGCCGCATAGATGAGGTTGGCGGACTTGGCCTCGTAGCCCTGGAGCACGCAGACCCGGCCGTGGTGGCGCTCCTGGCTCGCCAGCGCGGTAAGCGCCCCCTCAAGGTCGCGGCTGCCGGTGCCGAGGATCACCACCTGGAAGTTCTGGTCCAGGGGCAGCAGAGTTTCCAGCGCGCCGAGCAGTTTGTCCACCCCCTTCTGGGTGGTGAGCCGGCCGATCATGGTAAAAAGGGGCTGATCGAGGTCGGCGGAGAGCTCGCCGGTCTGGCGCAGGGCGGCAAAGTCGTGCTGGCGAAGCCGCTTGGCGAGATGAGCCCGGCAGCGGCGCTTGCCGGCGAAGTCCCGCCGGCGGGGGGAAAAGGCGGCGGGCAGCCCCAGGGGTTTGGGGTTTTCCGGATTGAAATCCGCCGGGTTGATGCCGTTGGTGATACCGGCAAGCGCGATACCCCGCGCCAGCAGCCGGTGGCCGAGCATGCCGGTCAGCGCGTCGGCATCGGTCTCCCGCAGTTCGCGGGCGTAGTTTTCGCTCACCGCGTTGAGCGGCGCATAGCAGGCCGCGGCGAGCAGCGGGTCGAAGCTGCCCTCCAGCAGGTTGTCGTCGATCACCCGGCGGGGCAGTCCGGTGATCGCCTCGGCAAAGGGCAGATCCCCCACCTCCTGGTGGTAACCGGTGCCGGCGTTGTGCACCGTGACCACCGCCGGGGTCTGGCTGAAAAAGTGGCGATAGCCCTCGGTCTCGCGGATCATGGCAGCCAAAGTGGCGGCATGGCCGTCATGGCAGTGGATCACATCCGGCTTTTCGCCCCGGCGCAGCATCAGGGCCAGGGCCGCTTTCTGCAGCAGGATGTTCATGGCGAAGTAGTCGTAGTGGCCCGAGCCCTGAGCGTGGAAGGGATTTAGCGCCTCGTCCTCGGCGGTGTAGGTATAGACGCTCTTCTTTTCGAGATAGCGCTGGGCATCGAGCAGATAGATGGTCAGCTCGCCGTGGTCAACCGTGGTTTTGGCGAAGACCCGCACCAGTTCGCGCCGTTCCTCGCCCACGTAGTTCATGGCCACCTCAAAGGCGAGGCCCAGGGAGGCAAAACCGAGGCGTTCCGGGTCCATGAAGCCGTAGAGGGGCAGCGCCACGCTGACCCGGTGACCGGCCCGGACCAGGGCCTCGGAGAGCTGGCGCACCACATCCTTGACCCCGCCGGCGCCGGCCAGGCCCTCGTATTCGCGGGCGATCATCCAGATGTTGCGGGGGGCCGGGGCGGCCTTCTTTTTTGCCATGGAGTTCTGATCCTGAGTGCGGTTACGCGATGGTCTTCTGCCGGAGCAGGTGGTCGGTGAGCGTCAGCGCCACCATGGCCTCGCAGACCGGCAGGATGCGCGGGATCGCCGAGATGTCGTGGCGGCCGCCGATGGTGATGGTGGCCGGCTGGTTGGCGAGGTCCACGGTCTGCTGCGGTTTGGCGATGGAGGGGATGGGTTTCACCGCCACCCGGCAGACGATGGCATCGCCGTTCGAGATGCCGGCCAGGATGCCGCCGGCGTTGTTGGTGGCAAAGCCGGTTGGGGTGAGCGGGTCGTTGTTCTCCGAGCCGAGCATGGCGGCGGCGGCAAAACCCGCGCCGATCTCCACCCCCTTGACCGCGCCGATACTCATGAGCGCGCCGGCCAGTTCGCCGTCGAGCTTGTCAAAGACCGGCTCGCCCAAACCGGCCGGGCAGTCGGTGGCGAGAATCTCGACAATGCCGCCCAGGGTGTCGCCCTGCGCGCGGACTTCCTCGATGCGGGCGATCATCCGGGCGGCTGCCGCGGCATCCGGGCAGCCCAAGGGGTTCCGGCTGATCGCGGCCAGATCCCGCTTTTCGGCGCTCACGCCGCCCAAGGCCACGGTATAGGCGATCACCGTGATGCCGTGGTGGGCCAGGAGTTTCTTGGCAATGGCGCCGGCCGCCACGCGCGCCGCGGTCTCCCGGGCCGAGGCGCGGCCGCCCCCCCGGTGGTCCCGGATGCCGTACTTTTTGAGGTAGGTGATGTCGCCGTGGCCGGGCCGGAAGATCTCGCGCAGGTGATCGTAGGCCTTGCTGTGCGCGTCCTTGTTCATGATCGCGAGGCAGATGGGGGTGCCGGTGGTGCGGCCCTCGAAGACTCCGGAGAGGATCTCGATCCGGTCCGGCTCCTTGCGCGGGCTGGCGGCCGGGCCGCCCTGGCCGGGCCGGCGGCGGTCCAGTTCCGCCTGGATATCCTCGGGAGCGAGGGGGAAACCGGGGGGGCATCCGTCCACCACGGCGCCGATGCCGGTGCCGTGCGACTCGCCCCAGGTGGTGACTTGAAAGACCTTGCCGAAGGTATTGCCAGCCATAGCGGTATCCTGATCAGCCTGCGGTTTGGTTGCGGTAGGCCACAACGAGTTGTTTCACCGCCACCGCAAGCGGGGTGGCGGTGGTATCGACGATATAATTCGCGCTCCGCCGGTAGAGCGGTTCGCGTTCCGCCAGCACCGGGGCGATCTCTGCCTGGACGGTCTGACCGGTGAGCGGCGGGCGCTGGCTCGCGGTCACCGGATCGGCGGCCAGACGTGCGCCGATGGTGGCGATGTCGGCAGTGAGCCAGACCACCAGATGGTTCGCCTTGAGCTGCGGCCAGAGTCCCTGGTGCAGCACGGCGCCGCCGCCGGTGGCGATGACCAGGGGTTCCTGGCGGTGGGCCAGCTCCCGAAGCAACGCCTGCTCCTGGTGGCGGAAGCTCTCCCATCCCTCGGCCGCCACCAGGGCGCTGATCGGCTGGCCGGCCCGAGTCTCGATCTCCTGGTCCATATCGAGAAAGGGCAACCCGAGCCGGGCCGCCAGGGCACGACCCAGGCTGCTTTTGCCGGTGGCCCGGTAGCCGATGAGAAAAATCTTGCGCGGTGCTGCCATCATATCAGAAAATGTACGTGATCCTGCGAAGAAGTGTCAAGCAACCAGGCAGCGGACGGCAGAGCAGAGCCGTTTTGCTGGAAACCGCCCAAGGCTACCACATAACCATCGAAAATCACAGGGAATAAAAAAAATAATTTCAAACGGCACAAAACGGTTTGACTTGCACTAGAAAATAATGATAACTGTTATCGAAAGGGAACCTGACATAAATACTCCAACACGGGGGCATCGATCATGAAAGAGAGCGAACACGTTTGTTGCGGCGGGATTCAGGTGGGACAGCAGGTGCCTGATTTTGAGCTGGAGACCTATGAGCCGAGCGATTACGGCTTTGGCAAGATGTCGCTCAAGGCCTTGCGTGAGGCCGGCAAGTGGACGGTACTGGTTTTTTATCCGGCTGACTTTACCTTTGTCTGCTCCACCGAGTTGGGCGACCTGGCCGACGAGCATGAGAACCTCAAAAAGGCCGGGGCCGAGGTGATCACCGTGAGCACCGACACGGTTTATACCCACCTTGCCTGGAAGCAGGCGGAAAAATTCCTGGAAAAGGCCAAGTACTCCATGGCTGCCGACCGCACCGGCAAGGTCTCCCGTCTCTTTGGCGTCTACGACGAGAAAACCGGCCTCGCCCTGCGCGGCACCTTTATCATCAGCCCCTCCGGCACCCTGGTGGCCTCGGAGGTCAACTTCTATAACGTGGGACGTAATGCCAAGGAGTTGTTGCGCAAGGTGCAGGCCAGCGTCTATGTGGCCGCTCATCCGGCCGAAGCGTGCCCGGCCCGCTGGGAACAGGGCGCCAAGACCCTCACCCCCGGGCCGGAGTTGGTGGGCAAGGTCTATGATGCCCTGAAATAGTCACTCTCTTTCCTCCTCCTCTCCTCCCCCATCGGCCCCCTGTCCCCTTCCCCGGGACAGGGGGCCTTCTTTCGGCCGCCGCCCGGCAGGATGTTGCACAAAACCTTCACGGGTTTTTGCAACTGCCGCACGATGCCAGGTGCCGAAATGGGCGATCCATATCCGGGCCGAGGCGCTCCCGGATGTTTCCGCTGGCTTTTTGGGGGGGGAATTGGGTAAGCTGGCGGCCATGAAACAGAAGCCCTCGATCATCAACGTCATCTGGCTCGGTCTGGTCGGCATTGCCACGGTGACCGCCGCCTATACCGGCACCATGGAGGCGGTGACCAAGGCCTCCTTCGAGTCGGCCAAGGATGCGGTGGTGCTGGCCATCGGCCTCATCGGCCCCATGGCGCTCTGGCTCGGGATCATGAAGGTGGCCGAGGCGGGCGGCATGATGCGCCTCATTGCCCGCGGGCTCAAGCCGGTGATGACCCGCCTCTTCCCCGATGTGCCGGCCGAGCATCCGGCCATGAGCGCCATGATCATGAACATGGCGGCCAACGTGCTCGGCCTGGGCAACGCCGCCACCCCCATGGGGATCAAGGCGATGCAGGAGCTGGACAAGCTCTCGGCGGAAAAGGGCACCGCCACCAACGCCATGTGCCTCTTCCTCGCCATCAACACCTCCAGCGTCACCCTGCTGCCGTTGGGCGTCATCACGGTGCGGGCCGCGGCCGGCGCCTTGGACCCGGCTGCCATCGTGTTGCCCTCGATCTTTGCCACCACCTGCTCCACGGTGGTTGCCATCCTCATGGCCAAGTTCCTGGCCACCCCGGACCAGACCGTGGCGCCGGGCGCGGTCGAGAGCGCCGAGGCGGCGTCTTCCGCCGAGACCACGGAACTCTCGCCGCCGGGCCGGGCGGGCCGCATCTTCATCGGCGTGCTCATCGGCCTTTTCCTTGGCGGGGTGCTCTTTCAGTGGTGGAACGCGCCGGCCAGCCCCTTCTTTTCCGTCGCCACCGTGAACTCGGTCTCTGCCTGGCTCATCCCGCTGCTCATCGTCGGGCTGCTGATCTTCGGCTACCTGCGCGGGGTCAAGGTCTACGAGGCGGTGACCGACGGCGCCAAGGAGGGCTTCACCACCGCCATCCGCATCGTGCCCTTCATGGTCGCCATCTTTGTCGCCATCGGCATGTTCCGCGCCAGCGGCGCCATGGACCTCCTGGTGGCGAGCCTGTCGCCGCTCACCGAACGGGTCGGCCTGCCGGCCGAGGCCCTGGCCATGGCGCTGCTGCGGCCGCTTTCCGGCAGCGGCGCCTTCGGCTTCATGAGCGAGATTACCCGCCAGGCGCCGGACAGCTTCCTGGCCGCCCTGGTGGGCGTCATCCAAGGGTCCACCGAAACCACCTTCTACGTGCTGGCCGTCTACTTCGGCAGCATCGGGGTGTTCCGTACCCGCCACGCCCTGCCCGCCGCCCTCTGCGGCGAACTGGCCGGCCTGATCGGCGCGCTCTTCATCTGTCATCTCTGGTTTTCATAAGCCATTCGCGGCTTGACTTTGCCGCGGCTTCCGTTTAAAAATGGGCCTTCTATCGCTGCGGTTTTTCCTCCAAGAACAGGGAGATACTTTGCAATGCCACAGGTAATCGTGCTGGCCACCCGCAATCAGGGCAAGGTGAAGGAATTCGCCGAGATGCTCAAGGGCTTTCCGGTGGAGATCAAGAGCCTCAACGACTTCGGGCCGATTCCCGAGGCGGTGGAGGATGGCGCCACCTTCGACGACAATGCCTACAAGAAGGCGAGTTTCACCGCCAAGGTGCTGGGGCTGCCGGCCATGGCCGACGACTCCGGCCTGATGGTCGAGGCCCTGGACGGCGCGCCAGGGGTCTATTCGGCCCGCTATGCCGGGGAAAAGGCGAATGATGCCGACAACATCGCCAAGCTGCTCAAGGAAATGGCGGGCAAGAGCAATCGCAAGGCCGCCTTTGCCTGCGTGATCTCGCTGGCCGTGCCGAGCGGCCCGGCGCTGACCTTCGAGGGCCGCTGCGAGGGCGAGATCCTCACCGCCCCGCGCGGCGAGGACGGCTTTGGCTACGACCCGATTTTTTTCTATCCGCCGTTGGGCAAGACCTTTGCCGAGTTGAACCTGGCCGAGAAAAACCGGATGAGCCACCGCGGCATGGCCGTGGCCCAGGTGGCGGCCGAGTTCGATAAGGTGCTCAAGTGGCTCGATCAGCGGCTGCATGAGGAAAAGCCCCCCAAGCCGGACCATGCCCAGTTCGAGCACAACGACTGGTCCGAAGAGATCATGGTCAAGGAAGTCAAATGATTACCCTGCTCGACTACGGCGCCGGCAACGTGCGCAGCGTCCGCAACGCCATCCGCAAACTGGGCTTCGCGGTGCGGGACGTGGCCTGCCCCGACGATATCCGCCAGGCAGAAAAATTGATCTTCCCCGGGGTGGGCAGCTTTGGCAGCGCCATGGCGCGGCTCACGTCCCTCGGGTATCTGGCGCCGCTCAAGGAGTATCTGGCGGCCGACCGCCCTTTTTTCGGCATCTGCCTGGGCCTCCAGACCCTGTTCGAAGGCAGCGAGGAGTCGCCCGGCGTGGCAGGGTTGGGCCTGATCCCCGGTCAGATCAAACGCTTCACCACGCCAGGGCTCTCGGTGCCGCAGATCGGCTGGAACGGCATTGCCATCCGCAAGCCCTCGGCCCTGTTCAACGGCTATAAAGGCGAGAAGCTCTACTTTGTCCACTCGTACCGCGCGGAACTCTCCGAGGCGAACCGAGACTGGCAGCTCACCACCACCACCTACGGCAGCGACTTCTTGAGCGCGGTGCAGAAGGGCAATATCGTGGCCACCCAGTTCCACCCGGAAAAGAGCGGCATGGCCGGGCTCCAGCTCCTGCGGAATTTCCTCACCGCGAGCGACCTCGCTGCCGGCGATCCGGCCCAGGTGGTGCGGGGGGCGGTGGCGACGCAGCTGGCGAAACGAATCATCGCCTGCCTCGACGTGCGCACCAACGATGCCGGCGACCTGGTGGTGACCAAGGGCGACCAGTACGATGTGCGCGAGGCCGGCGAGGTGCGCAACCTCGGCAAGCCGGTGGAGCTGGCCCGCCGTTATTTCGAGGAAGGGGCGGACGAGATCACCTTCTTGAACATCACCGGCTTCCGCGATTTCCCGCTCAAGGACCAGCCCATGCTGGAGGTGCTGGAACGCACTTCGGAGCAGGTCTTCGTGCCGCTCACCATCGGCGGCGGCATCCGCGAATACACCGATTCCGAGGGCCGGGCGTACACTGCCCTCGACGTGGCGGCCCAGTACTTCAGGGCTGGCGCCGACAAGATCTCCATTGGCAGCGACGCGGTGGCGGTGGTGGAGGAACACCTCAAGAGCGGAGTCAAGACGGGCAAAAGTTCCATCGAGCAGATCGCGTATGTCTACGGCAATCAGGCCGTGGTCATTTCCATCGACCCGCGCCGAGTCTACGTGAGCTCCCCGGCCGATACCAGTCACCCGACCATCAAGACCGCGATTCCCGGCCCCAATGGCGAGGAGTATTGCTGGTACCAGTGCACGGTGAAGGGCGGCCGCGAGGGCCGCGACCTGGATGCCCAGACCCTGGCCAGGGTCTGCCAGGAACTGGGCGCCGGCGAGATCTTACTCAATTGCATCGACCGCGACGGCACCAACAGCGGCTTTGATCTGGAGCTGATCAACCAGGTGCGGAGCGCGGTCTCCGTCCCGGTAATCGCTTCCAGCGGCGCCGGCAGGGTCGAGCATTTCTCCGAGGTCTTCGCCGCCACCGGCGCCGAGGCGGCCCTGGCGGCCGGCATCTTCCACCGCCAGGAGGTGCCGATTGCCGCGGTGAAGGCGCACCTCCTGGCGCGCGGCATCGAAATCCGCTAGCGTGTATGGTGGGCGCTTCCCGGCCCGCCCCCCTTTCCTTTTTCTTCCCCGATTCAGAGGCGACAACGGTATGCCGCGGCGCGGCCGGGGCTTGGCGCCCGTAGAGGAAGGGCCAGCCCGCCGAAGCTGATATCGATCAACTCGCCGCGCAGGGAGTTGATGGCGATCATCGCGTGGTCCCTGGCCGGGAAGCGGGTGAACAGCCGCCATTCGGAAGCCGCTTCGTTCATTGCCGTTGCCTCCGGATGGGGTGGTGCCCGGACAGGCAAAAACGTCACCCAATTCATTAGATATGAAGCCGCCCGGGTTGCCGAACAAAAGGCGCCAGCCTGCGCCAGCCGCCAGAAACTCTCTTTCGGTAAGGCTAATAGTTTTTGCATAATAAAAAAAAGTGTTGACCACCGAACCCTGGTGGCGTATAGAGGGGTCAGCATGAACGCCAAGGCCCGACAACCAACCGCTCCATTGCCCGAACCCCTGCCGCCATGTTTCCCGGCGCCGGCCGGGGCCGCCGCGGCTGCCGGCAACACGGGCGCCACCTGGTGCGGCCAGTTGCTGATCTCGCTGCACCAGTTTGCCGAGGCGCTTGGCGAGGCGGTGGATGTCAAGGACCGTTATACCCGCCGCCATTCGGTGGTGGTGGCCGAACTCGCGCAACAGCTCGCCGTGGCCATGGGGCTCCCGCCGGTGCGCTGCGAGGAAATCCATGTGGCCGGCCATCTGCACGACCTGGGCAAGATCGGCCTGGCGGACCGCGTGTTGCAGGCGACCGGCCCCTTGAGCCAGGACGATTGGCAGGAGATCAGGCGCCATCCGGTACTGGGCTATGAGATTCTGCGGCATGTGCCGGTCCTGGCCCAGCCGGGCGGGATTGCCGAGATGGTGCTCTACCATCACGAGCGTTATGACGGCAGTGGCTATCCCTTCGGCCTGCGGCAGCGGGAGATTCCGTTGGGCGCCCGGATTATTGCGGTGGCCGATGCCTTTTCCGCCATGGTGGATGACCGGGTCTACCGGAAGGGGTTGGCGGTGACGCAGGTCTTGGCGGAACTGGAGCGGTGCGCCGGCAGCCAGTTCGACCCGGAGGTGATCGCGGCCCTGCTTGCCCATCGCGCCACGATTTGCGGGGGGAGGCGGGCCTTACCGCAGCAAGGCGGCCTGCCGGTGGCACCGGCCGCGGGAAGCGGCGTCGCACGCCCTCACAATTAGGCTGGATGAATTTTGTTCTAGCCATGATACAAGATGTTGACTTCTTAATCGAGGCTCGGGTATAAACAGCTTTCCGGAGGACGGGGACGCTGTGCCCGCAACCGAGAACGGGTGGCGGGCCGAGATGGTCACCGCTTTGCAAAAAGGAGAGGACCAATGCCGCGCATCATGATGCGACAGATGAAAAGAGGCCAGACCGGGGTGATCACCGCCGTCAAGGTGGGCGGCGAGTTGGGCCGCCGGGTCAGGGACATGGGGCTGGTGCCCGGCACCCAGATCACAGTGCAGGGCCGCGCCCCGCTCTACGATCCGGTGGCGCTCCGGGTTATGGACGGCACCCTGACCCTGCGCAACAACGAAGCCGATCATATTGAAGTGGAAGTGTCCGAAGCGCGGGAGGGAAGGCAATCATGACCAAACCCATCACCGTCGCCCTGGCCGGCAATCCCAATTCCGGCAAGACCACGCTCTTCAATGCCCTCACCGGCGCCCGGCAGCATGTCGGCAACTATCCGGGCGTGACCGTTGAAAAGAAAGAGGGGCTCCATGTCACCCCGGCGGGAGAGTCGATCAACATCGTCGATCTGCCCGGCACCTATTCGCTTACCGCCTATTCGGTGGAGGAGGTGGTTGCCCGCGATTACCTCGTGCAGGAACGGCCGGACGTGGTGGTCAATATCGTCGATGCCTCCAATCTGGAGCGCAATCTCTACCTCACCACCCAGTTTTTGGAGCTGGGGGTGCCCATGGTGGTGGCGCTCAATATGATGGATGTGGCCGAAGACCGCGGGATCACCATCCAGGCGTCTCGGCTCGCCGAACTGCTGGGAGTGCCGGTGGTGCCGATCGTGGCCCGCAGCAACAAGGGCACCGCGGAGCTCATGGCCACGGCCTTGACCCAGGCCGGCAAGGACTGGAATCCGCTGCACATCTCCTATGGCGAGGATCTCGACGGCGTGCTGTTCTCCATGGAAAAACACATCGCGGAACAAGGCTTCCTGGCCCGGCTTTACCCGCCGCGCTGGCTCGCGGTCAAGTACCTGGAAAACGACAGCCAGATCCGCGAGCGGGGCGCGAAAGAGAGCGCCGCGATTTCCGCCGACCTCGACCGCTGGGTGCAGGAGGCCACCGCCCACCTGCAAAAGACCATGGAGACCTACCCCGAGGCGATCATCGCCGACCACCGCTACGGCTACATCAAGTCGCTCCTCCGGCAGGAGGTGATTACCCGCAAGTACGATGCCGACCGGCTCTACGCCTCGGACCGTATCGACAAGGTGCTCACCAACCGGTTCTTGGGGCCGCTCATCATGCTCGCCGTGCTGCTCGGCCTTTACAAGTTCACCTTCACCTACAGCGAACTGCCGGTGGCATGGCTGGAGGGCTTTTTCGGCTGGCTGCGCGAGGTGGTCGGCGGCCTCTTGCCGGACGGCTATCTCAAGTCGATGCTCGTCTCCGGCATTATTGACGGGGTCGGCGGCGTGCTCGGTTTTGTGCCGCTCATCATGTTCATGTTCTTCGGCATCGCCATTCTCGAAGACTCGGGCTATCTCGCCCGGGTGGCCTTCATGATGGACCGCATCTTCCGGATGTTCGGCCTGCACGGCAGTTCGGTAATGGCCTATATCGTCTCCGGCGGTATTGCCGGCGGCTGCGCGGTGCCTGGCGTGATGGCGACCCGCACCCTGCGCTCGGAGCGCGAACGGCTCGCCACCCTGCTCACCGTCTCCTTCATGAACTGCGGGGCCAAGTTGCCGGTGCTGGCGTTGCTCACCGGCGTCTTTTTCGCCAACAACCAGGCGCAGATCATGTTCCTGCTCACCCTGCTGGCCTGGGGCGTGGCCCTCTTGGTGGCAAAGCTCTACCGGGTCACCATCCTGCGCGGCGAATCGACCCCCTTTGTCATGGAGCTGCCGCCTTACCGGCTGCCCACCTTCCGCGGACTGCTGATCCACACCTGGGAGCGGACCTGGCAGTATGTCAAAAAGGCCGGCACCGTGATCCTCGCCATCTCCATCCTGCTCTGGGCGATGATGACCTTCCCCGGCCTGCCGGCAAGCGAACAGGAGCGGATCGACGCGCTGCGCCAGGAGGTGTTGACGAGCTATCCGGCGGAGGTGGTGCAGGAGGCGACCGACGAGGCGGTGGCGGCGGCGGAGCTGTCGCCCGAGGCCGAGGAACTGCTGGCCAATCTCGACGCCCTCGATCGCCAGGAGGCGGAAAAGACCCTGGAATATTCGGCAGCCGGCCGGGCGGGCCGGGCCCTGGAGCAGGTGAGCTGGCTGGCCGGCTTCGACTGGCGGACCAACATCGCCCTGGTCGGTGGCTTTGCCGCCAAGGAGGTCGTGGTCTCCACTCTGGGTACCGCCTATTCGCTCGGTGAGGTGGACCCGGAGGCCACCCAATCCCTGGCCCAGACCCTGGCCGAGGACCCCAACTGGAATCCGGTCATGGCCTTTGCCCTTATCGTCTTTGTCATGTTTTATGCGCCCTGCTTCGTCACCGTGGTGTGCATCGCCCGCGAGTCGGGCTCCTGGAAGTGGGGCTTTTTCGCCATGGGCTTCAACACCGTATTTGCCTTCGGCTTTGCCGTTGTGGTCTATCAGATCGGCATGGCCTTGGGCTTAGGAGGTTAAGATGTGGGATACCGTGCTGGTGCTTGTGGTGGTGGGGGTGTGCGCCGTGCTGATCGGCCGCACCTTCTATCGGCAGCTTGCGGGTAAGGGTTCGTGCGGCTGCGGGTGCAGCGGCGGGAGTTGTTCGACCGGCAAGCCCGCTGGTCCCGGTTGCGGCTGTCAGCCTCCGGATCGGGACCGGTAGTTTCTTTACCGTTGTGAACGGTTCCTCGATCCGTGCCGGTTTCCTTATCCAAATAAGCTCCCCTGTCTCGTCTGCCTCTTTCCTTAACCGGGGGTTTCCCGTCGTTGCTTTTCGTGGCAAGAAGGCAGGCAGCGGCGGCCCCGGGTTGCGTCTCGCCGCAAGTTGCACTATGATAGGAAGACCTGAGGAGGTATTCCATGCCGGTTGATCCGTCCATCAAGATATTGCTCGTTGAGGATGCCGCTACCATGCGGAAAATGGAGGCCCGCATCCTCAACCAGATCGGCTTCACCAACATCGTCGAGGCGGTGGATGGCGACGATGCCGTGGCCAAACTGGAAACCGAAGGCGATGTTCAGCTCGTCATCAGCGACTGGGCCATGCCCAACCGGGATGGCTATGCCCTGGTGCAGTGGATGCGCGCCGATGAACGGTTCCGGGCGACTCCTTTCCTCATGGCCACGGGCCATGGCGACAAGGAATACGTGGCCAAGGCCAGGAATGGGGGTGTCAACGGCGTGGTGGCCAAACCCTTCACCCCGGACGAACTGAAGAGCGCCATCGAGGAGGCCGTTGGCCTGAAAAAGGCCGAAGCGCCCAAGGCGGCGGTGGGTCCCAGGATCTCGGCCGAGGGCAAGGTCCACCTCAAGATGGCCCATATCCAGATCACCGACCATCTCGCCCTGGGGGTCTTGAGGCACCGGATGGTGAAGGGCGAGCGGAACCCGGCCCATTTCAGCCTGGAGACGCTCTGCATGCCGAGCTGGAACCCGGTGCAGGCGGCGCTGGAAAAGGGCGAGGTGGACGGCGCCTTTATCCTGGCGCCGGCAGCCATGGACCTCTTCAGCTACCAGGTGCCGATCCGGCTGGTGCTCTTTGCCCATCGCAACGGCAGCATCTGCGTGCGCAACAAGGCGGGCAAATACGCGAAGCCCTACCAGCAGTTCTTTAAGCACAAGACTTTCTACATCCCGCACAAGATGTCGATCCACAACATGCTGGCCCACATGTACTTCACCCAGATGGGCCTGCGACCAGGCGTGGCCGGCAAGGAAGCGGTCAACGTGCTCTTCGACGTGGTGCCGCCCATCGCCATGCCGGAGTTCCTGAAGGAAAATCCCGAGGCCAGCGGTTTCCTGGTGGCCGAACCCATCGGCTCGCGGGCCATCGCGGCGGGCATCGCGGAAAAGCAGTTTTTGTCCAGCGAGATCTGGGAGGGGCATCCCTGCTGCGTGGTGGTCTTCCGCGAGGAGATCATCCGCCAGTACCCGGAGGCGGTGCAGGAGTTCACCAACCTGGTGGTGGAGAGCGGCCGGTATATTGCCAAGAACATCGATCAGGCGGCGGAGATCGCGGTCGATTTCCTGGATCCCCAGAAAAAGCTGGGCCTCGAAGCGGGGCTGCTCCGCAACGTGCTCTCCGACCCGCAGGGCATCATCTATGACGACCTCTTTCCGGTGATCGAGGATCTCGAAACCATCCAGGAGTATATGGTCGACAAGATGGAGATCGGCCGGACCATCAAGGTGGCGGAGTTCGTCGACAGCCGCTTTGCGGAAAAGGCCGGTGCCGGCGCTCTGCCTTCGCGGCGCAAGGCCGCCGAAGACGAGGTGGCCGTTGCGGCCGGCAGCGCCGCTCGGAAACCCAAGGCCTTTGAGGAGTCACAGAAACCCGCCAGCCGCGAGGGCAAGTACCTGGTGTTCAGCCTCGGCGAGGAGCGTTACGGGGTCGGCATCCTCGATGTGCGGGAAATCATCGGCCTGCTTGAAATCCACGAATTGCCGAAAATGCCGCCCTTTTTCAAAGGGGTGGTCAATCTGCGGGACCGGGTGATCCCGGTCATGGACCTGCGCCTGAAATTCGGCATGGAGGCGGTGGAGTACACGGGCCGCACCTGCATCATTATCGTGGAGATTTCCGGGGTGCGCGGTTCGACCCTGATGGGCATCATCGTCGACAACGTGTCCGAGGTGGCCAACATCCACGATGACCAGGTGGAAGACGCCCCGACTTTTGGCGGCGGTGTCGACACCACCATGATCCTTGGCATGGCCAAGCTCAAGGAGGGGGTCACGATCCTGCTCGACATCGACCGGCTCATGCACAGCGAGGAGGTGGTGCACCTGGCCGCCGCGATGTAGAGCGGCCATGGCGCGTCGGCTGGTTACAGCACGTAGAGCGTCACGGTTTCCTGATATTTTTCCACGAACTCCTCGATGATGTTCCGCATGTTTTCCTCGAAATGCGGCACCCGGGGAAGATCGCCCTTTTGTTCCTCATACATCAGCACGTCAAAAAAGAATTCGCCCTCCGCTCCTTCGTCGATGGTGGTGATGTGGGTAAGGGCGTTGGCCAGGCGCACGATCTTGGCGTTCACCCGCTGGGCCTGCGGCTGGTCCAGGGTGTGGTGCATGCCCACCGGCACCGAAATCGACTCCGGCAACCCCCATTTTTCCAGCAGCGCCATGCCCACCCGGGCATGATCGGTGTGCAGCAGCAGCAGCTCCTTGGTGAGCAGCGGGGTTTCGGCCGGGATTTCCGGGTGGTTGTAACTTTCGAGTTGCAACGGGCGGTTCAACACCAGCTTGCCGAGATCGTGGAGCAGCGCCGCGGTATACAGGCTCGGGCTGTCTTTGACCTTGGCATAGCGGCCGATAATGGAGGCCAGGACGGCGGTGGCATAGGAGTGCTGCCAGAGCTGGCCGCTTGAGAGGGCATACGCCGCCTGCGCCGATTTGAGCAGCCCCACCGAGGCGCTGGTGATGGCGATGATCTTGACGCTCTCGATCCCGAGGCGGACGATGATGTCGTTCACCGAGGAGATTTTTTTCATGTGGCCGAAGTAGGCCGAGTTGGCCATCTGCAGCATGTTGGCGGTGAGGCTCGGGTCGCGTTCGATCTTGTCGGCGAGCACCGAGATGGAGCAGTCGTGTTCGTGGGCGATGGCCAGCACGTCCAGCGCCACCTCCGGGCAGGGCGCCAGTTTTTCGATGTCCTTGATGTATTCCTGTTCGACGTTCACGACCGCGCTTTCCCTGGTGCCTGGCGTATTTCGCCAGATTATCCCATAACCGGGGGGCAATGTAAACAGCAAGAAGGGGGTGCCCAGCCGGGTTGACAGGCGGCGGGGGATGCTTACCTTTTCGCCCAAAATTGGGCAACCACCCCCATCACGATCATCATTAATATAGTGACGAAGGAGTTTTTCCATGAGCGCAGAAGCCATCACCCCCCAGGCGGAAACCAAGGAGTTCCAGGCCGAAGTCAAGAAGATGCTCGACATCGTGATCCACTCGCTCTACACTGAAAAAGATATCTTCCTGCGCGAGCTGATCTCGAACAGTGCCGATGCCCTGGAGAAATTCCGCCACCAGCAGCTGCTGGAGCAGGAGGTCTTCGACAGCCATGTGCCGCTTGAGATCACCATCGACTGCGACGAGACCAACCACACCATCACCATCACCGACACCGGCATCGGCATGGACCGCGGCGAGCTGGAGGCGAATCTCGGCACCATCGCCCATTCCGGCTCCAAGACCTTTTTCTCCAAGCTCTCCGAGGGCGAGCAGAAGAACGTCCACCTCATCGGCCAGTTCGGCGTCGGCTTCTATGCCGCCTTCATGGTGGCGAATACGGTGCGGGTCAAGTCGCGCTCCTTCCGGCAGGACGACATGGGCCATGAATGGGTCTCCGACGGCGCCGGCACCTACACCATCAGCATGAGCCCCGGTATCCGGCGCGGCACCAGCATCACCCTGGAGCTGAAAGAGGAGGCCCGCCACTACGCCAATGCCGCCACCCTTACCCGCATCATCAAGCGGTATTCGAGCTTTGTCCCCTTTCCCATCAAGGTGAAGGGCGAGGCGGTCAATACGGTGCAGGCCCTCTGGACCCGGAGCAAGAACGAGATCAAGGCCGAGGAGTACACCGAGTTCTACAAGTTCGTGGCCAACGCCTTCGACGAGCCGCTGGCCAGGCTCCACTTCACCGCCGATGCACCGCTGGCCATCAAGGCCCTGCTCTTCGTGCCCCAGGAGAACATGGAGAACATGGGCTTCGGCCGCATGGAGCCGGGGGTGAATCTCTACTGCCAGCGGGTGCTCATCGAGCAGCACGCGAAAACCATCCTGCCGGAGTGGCTCCGTTTCGTCAAGGGCGTCATCGACAGCGAGGACCTGCCCCTCAACATCTCCCGCCAGGCCTTGCAGGACAGTGCCCTGGTCATGAAGATCAACAAGGTGGTCACCACCCGTTTCCTGAAATTCCTCGACGAACTCTCCCGTTCCGAACCGGAACAGTATGGGAAGTTCTGGAAGACCTTCGGGGTCTTCCTCAAGGAGGGGGCGATCAGCGACTTTAGCCATCGCGAGGAGGTGGCGAAATTGCTGCGCTTCGAGTCCTCCACCACCGAGGCGGGTGCCTTCACCTCGCTCAAGGAGTATGTGGAACGGATGCCCGAGGGCCAGAAGGAGATTTACTACATCAACGGCGCCAACCGGGAGGCCATCGAGGCGGGCCCCTATGTGGAGGCGTTCAGGAAGCGCGGGATCGAGGTGCTCTACACCCTGGAGGCCATCGACGACTTCGCCTTGAACCATGTGGGTGAGTTCGAGGGCAAGAAGCTCGTTTCCGCCGACCGCGGCGACCTCGACCTGCCCGCGGCGGCCAAGGCGGCCGAAGCGGAGGCCGAGGCCGAAGCGGCCCTGCCCGGCGCCGAGGCCACGGCCCTCGTCGCCTGGATGCAGGAGGTGCTGGCGGGCAAGGTCAAGGAGGTGAAGGAGTCGAAGCGCCTTTCCGGCAGCCCGGCCATCATCGTCAACCCCGACGGCTTCCTCACCAGCAGCATGGAGCGGGTGATGCGCGCCTCGGGCCAGGCAATGCCCGACCTCGGCCGCAAGGTGCTGGAGATCAACACCAGCCATCCGCTGCTCAAGGGGCTCAATAATTTGCGCGCTTCGGACGAACCTTTGGCGAAAAGCGTTGTCGAGCAGATATTCGATAATGCCATGATCCAGGCCGGCCTCACGGTCGAGTCACGGAGCATGGTGGAGCGCACCTATAAAATTCTTGCGCGCCTGGTGGGTTCCGGCGCATAATTGCGGCCGGTGCGGCTCCCCTTTTCCCCTTAACGGATGTGACCATGATGATTCGCGTTCAGGAGTTGTGGAAAGCCTACGGCGAGGTTGAGGCCCTGCGCGGGGTCTCGCTTGCGGTCGCCCCCGGCGAGATCATCGGCCTTTTGGGGCCGAACGGCGCGGGCAAGACCACGCTGATGAAGATCCTCACCGGCTATCTGCACCCCACCGCCGGCACCGCCGAGGTGGGCGGGCTCGATGTGGTGGCCGAACCCGAGGCGGTGCAGCGGCTCATCGGCTACCTGCCGGAGAATGCGCCGCTCTATCCGGAACTCACGGTGCAGGGCTATCTGCAGATGATGGCCGACCTGCGCCAGATTCCGTCAAGCGAGCAGCGGGCGCGGCTCTCCGCGGCGATCCATGCGGTGGGCCTGGCCGACCGCCTGACCCGGCCCATCGGCACCCTGAGCAAGGGGTACCGCCAGCGGGTGGGGCTGGCCCAGGCCATCCTCCACCAGCCCAGGCTGCTGATTCTCGACGAACCCACCAACGGCCTCGACCCGACCCAGATCGTCGAGGTGCGCCACCTCATCCAGCGCCTCGCCACCCACACCACGGTGCTGGTCTCCACCCACATCCTCTCCGAGGTGGAGGCGACCTGCGACCGGGCGATCATCATCATGCAGGGCGAGGTCAAGGCCGATGCCCGGCTGGCGGAGCTTTCCGCCTCTGCCGATGCGGTGGTGACCCTGGCCGCCGCCGCCGAAGAGGAACGGGTGCTGGCCGGGCTGACCGCGCTGGCCGGGGTGAAACATGCCGAGGTGGTGGCCGAGCGCGACCAGCAGATCACCTACCGGGTGCATGGCGCCACCGAGCGCGACCTCTGCCCGGCGATCTACCAGCTGGCCAAGGAGAA
Source organism: Deltaproteobacteria bacterium (assembly GCA_021802775.1). Classification (GTDB taxonomy): domain Bacteria; phylum Desulfobacterota; class Desulfobulbia; order Desulfobulbales; family Desulfurivibrionaceae; genus JAJZRJ01. The sequence continues at coordinate 17,355 of JAJZRJ010000023.1, read as the reverse complement.
CAACTGGCTGCTCAGCGAACTGCGGCGGGACGTGCGGACGCTGGAGGCGGTCTTCAACGAGCTGGCCGCGGCCGGAGGAGGGGTCTGATGCATCAGTCGCTGGCCGTTGCCAAAAAAGAACTCAAGGCCTACTTCGGCTCGCCCATGGCACCGATCTTCATCGGCGCCTTTCTGCTTGCCGCCCTCTACTCCTTTTTCTGGCTCGAAACCTTTTTTGCCCGTAATCTGGCGGACATCCGGCCGCTCTTCCGCTGGATGCCGCTCCTGATGATCTTCCTCTCCGCGGCGCTGACCATGCGGCAGTGGAGCGAGGAGCAGCGCATGGGCACGCTGGAGGTGCTGCTCACCCTGCCGGTGCGCCTCGGTCACCTGGTGGCCGGCAAGTTCCTGGCGGTGCTCGCCCTGATCGGCCTGGCCCTGGCCTTTACCCTGGGGCTGCCGCTCACCGTTTCCTTCATGGGCAACCTCGACTGGGGGCCGGTGGTCGGCGGCTATCTCGGCGTGCTGTTCATGGCCGCGGCCTACATCGCCATCGGCCTCTTTGTCTCCTCCCGCACCGACAACCAGATCGTGGCCCTGCTCATCACCGTGCTGGCCTGCGGTTTTTGTTACCTGCTCGGCTCGGCCGGGCTGACCACCTTCTTCGGCAACCAGGCCGGCGAGGTGCTGCGTAACTTAGGCACCGGCAGCCGCTTCGAGAATATCGAGCGCGGAGTCATCGACCTGCGCGATCTGGTCTATTACGGCTCCCTCACCTTCTTCTTCCTCTGGCTCAATACGGTGTCGCTGGAAAGCCAGCGCTGGAGCAAGGGCGTGGCCACGGCCGGCCACCGCCGCCAGGTGAAACTCGCTTTGCTGCTGGTCGGCGCCAACCTGCTGGCCGCCAACCTCTGGCTCAATACGGTGCACACCCTGCGGCTCGACCTTACTGCCGACCGCAAGTTCTCCATCTCGCCGGTCACCCGCCAGCTGCTCGGCGAACTCCAGGAGCCGCTCATCGTGCGCGGCTACTTCAGCGAAAAGACCCATCCGCTCCTCGCTCCGCTGGTGCCGCAGATCCGCGACGTGCTCAAGGAGTACGCCGTGGCGGGCCGCGGCAAGGTGCAGGTGAGCTTTGTCGATCCCCGCAACGACGAGGCGGCCGAGAGCGAGGCCAACCAGCTCTACAACATCAAGCCGGTGCCCTTCCAGGTGGCGGGCCGCTATGAGGCGGCGGTGGTCAATTCCTATTTCAACATCCTGGTCAAGTACGGCGACCAGTTTGTCACCCTCGGCTTCGACGACCTCATCGAGGTCAAGCCCCGGCCCGACGGCCAGATGGAGGTGGGGCTGCGCAACCTGGAATATGACCTGACCCGCACGGTGAAGAAGGTGGTCCACGGCTTCCAGGGCATCGACACCGTCTTTGCCCGCACCGGCAAGCCGATGACCCTCACCGCCATTGTCACCCCGGCCACCCTGCCCAAGGCAGTGGCCGGCCTGCCGGAACAGATCCGCGAGGCGGCCGAGGGGCTGGCCAAGGAGGCGGGTGGCAAGTTGAAGCTGGTGTGGATCGACCCCGATGACCGGGCGGCCGGCATCAGCCGCGAGGGGGTGAGCCAGCAGTTCGGGGTCAAGCCCCTGCGCGCCTCGCTTCTTTCGGAACAGACATTTTACCTTGCCCTGCTGCTCAAGGTGGGCGACAAGGCGGAGGCGATCCCGCTGGCGGCGGATATGAATGCCGTGGCCGTCCGCCAGGAGATCGAGGCCGCGATCAAGCGCACCGCCTCGGGCTTCCTCAAGACCGTGGGCATCTGGACCCCGCGGCCCGAGTTCGGTGGTCTCGGCCAGCCGCGCCAGCAGTATCAGATGTTCCAGCAGGTGCTGCGGGAGAATTACAACATCGAGCCAGTCAACCTCATGAGCGGCCAGGTGGGCGGCGAGGTCGATGTGCTGCTGCTGGTGGCTCCCCAGCAGATGAGCGAACTGGAGCGCTTTGCCGTGGACCAGTTCCTCATGCGGGGCGGCAGCGTGGTGGTGCTCGGCGGTTCCTATCAGCTCGACCTGCCGCCCGGCGCCCAGAACCTGGCCCTCAAGCCGGTGCAGGGCGGGTTGCATGAGATGCTGGCCCACTACGGGGTGGCCATCGACCAGACCCTGGTCATGGACAAACAGAACGAACCCTTCCCGGTGCCGGTCAACCGCGACATCGGCGGGGTGACGGTGCAGGAGCTCAAGCACATCGCCTATCCCTTCTTCGTCGATGTGCGCGCCGCCGGCATGAGTCGCCAGAGCCCGATTGTGGCCAATCTGCCGGCCGTCACCCTGAACTGGCCGTCGCCGCTGGCGCTGGTCAAGGAGAAGCTGGCTGACCGCAAGGTGGTAACGCTGCTGGAATCAAGCCCTTCGGCCTGGCTCTACCGCGATACGAGCATCCAGCCCGATTTCCGGCGCTATCCGCAATACGGCTTCCCGGTAGGTGACGATCTCCAGAAGCGGACCCTGGCGGTCTCCCTCACCGGCACCTTCCCGAGCTACTTTGCCGACCGGCCCGATCCGCGTCAGGGTCAGCCGCTGAAAGCAGATCCTGCCAAGGCGGGGACAAGCGAGCCGGTGGCCCTGGCGCCGGTGGCCGCCTCTTCCGCCGCCAGCGCGCGGCTGGTGGTGGTAGGCTCCTCCGAGTTTGTCAGCGATGCGGTTATCTCCATGGCCCAGGCCACTGGCCAGGAGCGCTTCATGAACAGCCTGGCCCTGGTGCAGAACATCGTGGACTGGTCGGTGGAGGACGAGGCCCTGCTGGCCATCCGCTCCCGCGGCTCCCACACCCGGCTCCTCTACCCGATGTCGCGCCGGGAGCAGGCATTCTGGGAATGGCTCAACTATGGCCTGGCGCTGGCAGCGCTCATCGGCGTGAGCTGGTACGGCTACCGCCGCCGCCAGCGGGAGCAGCCGCTGCAACTTGATGACGTGGTTTCCTGAGGTGACACCCATGCTGACAAAACGGAATCTGGTCCTGCTGGGCCTTTTGTGCCTCCAGGTGGTATTGATCGGCGTTGTGTACATGCCGCGGCCGCAGGGCGGTCCGGCCAGGGTCTTCTTCGCGGGCCTGAAGCCCGAGGCGGTGGCCCGCCTCACCGTGGCCACCCTGGACGGTCGCACCGTCACGATCAAGCGCCGGGATAAGGGCTGGATCGTCGATGCGCCGGCGCAGTATCCGGCGGACCGCGACAAGATCGAAAACCTGCTGACCCGGCTCACCGGCCTGCGGTCCGACCGGCTGGTGGCCCAGACCAAGGAGGCGCATAACCGTTTCCAGGTCGGGACCAAGTTCGGCCAGAAGGTGACGCTGACGCTTACGGACGGCGGCGAGCGCATCCTCTATCTCGGCTCCTCGCCCAACCACACCACCGCCCATGTGCGGGCCGAGGGTGACGACCGGGTTTACCTGGTCAACGAGCTGGCGGGCTGGCAGCTGCCGGCGGACGAGAAGTTCTGGTGGCAGCGCGAATATGTCGCCGTGCCGCCCGAGGAGTTGCGGGAGATCAGCCTGGTCAACCGGACTGGAACCATCCGGCTGGTCAAGGGTGATAAAGAGTGGCAGCTGGCCGAGGCTGGGGCTGGCCAGACGTTGGATGCGGCCAAGGTGCAGGAGTTCGTCGCGGCGGTGAGCCGGGTGGCGCTTGTTGACTATCTGGGTCAGGAGGCGAAAAAGGAATATGGCCTGGACAAGCCGGTTGCCACCCTCACCCTTACCACCAGGGCCGGGACCGTGACGCTTACGGTCGGCGCCAAAGGTGATACCGCCGAGCAACTGGGCGGCAGCTATGTGATGAAATCTTCTGCCTCGCCCTTCTATGTCAAGGGTGGCGGCGGGGTGCTGGCGCCCATTACCGAACGCAAGGTTGCAGACCTTCTCGCCGGCACCGAGGTGGCCAAGCCATAACCCCGATGGCTATGGCTTCTTCCTGAATCCGTGACGGCTTCGCGCTTGTTCAGGTGATATCTGGCTGTTGCCGCTGTTCAATGTCAATGCCACCGCTTTGTCCGGGCTCACCTCGCCGCCCTGCGGGGCGACCGATAACGGCGCACCTGCTGCGTTGGCGACTCGTTGATATACCAGGTGTATCATCAACATCGTCGCCGCCTTGCCTCTGCACCGTTCTCGAACGCTCACGGATTCAGATTCTTTGCCTTCTTGCCGGCAACCTCCTGGCGCAGTTCGTTCATCTTCTCCCGGAACTGCCGGATGTACCGATCGAAGCGGAATAATATCCCCCACCAAGACAGCATGGCTCATGCCGCGGGCTTACTGCCAGCTGCCGACGTCGGCGTCTTCCTTTTCGCCGCCGGGTTTGTTGTCGGCGCCATAGGAGAAGAGGTCAATCTCGCCGTGCTGGCCGGGGTTCTGGTAGTGGTAGGGGTAGCCCCAGGGGTCGATGGGCACCTCTTTTTTGAGGTAGGGGCCGTCCCATTTCTTGACGCCGGGGTTCTGCATCAGGGCGCCCAACCCCTCCTGCTCGCCGGGGTAGCGGCCGGTGTCGAGGCGGTAGGCGTCGAGCGCGGCCATGAGCATCTCGATCTGGGTCTTGGCGGTATCCTGGCGGGCGCCGCCGAGTTTGCCGAAGAGACGGGGGCCGACCAGCGAGGCGATGAGCCCCAGGATGATCATGACCACCAGCAGTTCGATGAATGAAAAACCGTGTTCCGCGGCGCGGCGGGCACGAGCCTGCCGGCGGCGGTGAGACCGGATGAAGACGTGCATGTTTTCCCCTGTAAGCATGACAAAAAAACGATCACCTTCCCCTTGTCACGATGCTTTGTGCCATATCGGCCCTGCCGCGGCAAGAGAAATCCACGCTGGCCGGCAGTGTCTCGTTGCCAGGCAGGGGGCGCTCAGGAGAGACGGCGCACCTTGAGCAAGCGGCTGGCGATCAGGGCGGCCACCGCGCAGCCGGCACTGAACAAGGCCCCCATCTTGGCCGCGCCCTGCATCACGGGGTCGGTGTATGCCTCGCCGGCCACGAACAGGGCCACGGTCATGCCGATGCCGCCCAGCATGCCGATGACCGCCAGCTCCTTCTTGTGGATGCGGTGCGGCAGCGGGTAGCCCAGTTTGGTACCCAGCCAGCCCAGGGCGAAGATGCCGCCGGTTTTGCCGATCGCGAGCGCGATAAGGACCAGCCAGGTGGCGGTGCCGATGGCAGCGAACGCCACCCCGGCGTTGGCCAGTCCGAACATGAAGAGGCCGAAATCGACCACCACCTTCCACTCGTGCTCAAAGCGGGCCAGCGGCGTGAGATCGCGCGGATCTTCCTCGAAGAGGTGTTTGTGTTCCCTGGGCGGATGGGGCAGGAAGGGCACCACGAAGACCAGGGCCAGGGCGGGGTGGATATGGGCGTTGAACAATCCGGCCCAACTAAGGCCCCCGCCGATCACCAGATAGGGCCAGTAGCTGTTGACCTTGCGCTGCCGCAGCAGATAGGCGACCCCCATGCCGAGGCCGGTGAGCACGAGCCAGACCGGGGCGACCGGATGGGCCGGATCGGGATAGAACAGAGCGATGATGACGAGGCCGATGGCGTCGTCGGCAATGGCCAACAGCAGCAGAAAGGAGATGGCCGGATGCTTCCGGCCGAAGACCAGGCCGGCGGCCAGCCAGGCCAGGGCGATGTCGGTGGCGGTCGGGATGCCCCAGCCCCGGAGGAGCTCGGGGCCGCCGATCATGGTGTTGAGAGCAAGGAAAACCAGCACCGGCCCCACCACCCCGCCCAGGGTGGCGAGCAGCGGATTGATCGCCTTGCGCAGCGGATGGAGATCGCCGCCGGGCAGGCAGCTCTCGGTGATCTCCACGGCGGCGATGCCGAAGAAGAGCACCATGAAGAGATCGTTGGTGATGAAATGGAAGCTGAGCGGCCCCAAGAGCGGGTCGTGGACGAAGTGGTGGTAGCCTTCCGGTGCCAGGTTGGCCCAGGCCAGGGCAACAAGGACCCCCGAGACGAGGGGGACCGAGAACTCCTGGAGCAGGCTGATATGTCGCTTCATGGTGGGCGTTCCTCCGGGCGAATTGTGCTGGGCCAGGCCGCTCCTGTCAAGGATTTCCCGAAAAAAAAGGCCGGCGGGTTGCCCCGCCGGCCTTTGATACTCATGCCGATACTTGGCGCTTAGTGGGCGCCGCCACCCACAATGCCGCTGGCAGCGAGGAAGAGAATGAGCGCCGTGGCCAGCGCCATCAGGCCCACGGCCTTGTCGCCGCGCTTGAACAGACCCGGGACGATGGCGGCGCAGCAGAGGATGGTGACGCCGGAGAGGATGGCCACCGGCAGGAAGTTGAGGAAATCACCCTTGCCGAGCAGGCGCAGCCACGCCCAGCCAGTCGGCGCATGCTCCTGCTGGAGGAAGTTCCGGTTGATCGCCTCCAGATACTCATGGACCGGCATGGTCCAGTAGTTGGCAATCTCGCCCAGCGGTACCACGGCCGGCATGATGCCGGAAACATAGAGGGCAAAGGTGATGATCATCGACACCAGGCCGAAACACATGCCCTTTTCCAGGAGGTTGGCGTACAGGAGCTGCTCGGCAGAGGCTTTCTTGGACGGTTTGGTAGTCATGTCATGGTTCTTCTTGTGCATTCGCGTTTAGATGATGCCCGTGTCGGTCAGCCCCCTGTGCAGGGCCTTGAGGCCGGCAAAGGCGAGAATGGCGATGACCATCCAGCGGATGAAGGCCGGTTTGGCCACCTTGAGCAGCCGCACGCCGACAAAGGAGCCGAGCATGATGCCGATCAAGGACGGCACCACCATCATCGGAATGACGCAGCCCTTGTTCATGTAGATCCAGGCGGCGGAGGTATCGGTGATGGAGAGCAGGAACTTGGAGGTGGCGACGCTGATCTTGAGCGGCGCGCCCATCATCAGGTTCAAGACCGGGACGTTGGCCCAGCCGGCGCCAAGGCCGAACATGCCGGCCATGAAGCCGATGATGATGAAGGTGGCCAGGCCGGCCCGGGTACGGTGGATCTTCCAGTTGATATCCTGGTTCATGGCCGGGTCATGGTAGATACCGCAGATGCGCAGGGCCGCCGAGAGGTTGTCGGCACAGGGCACGTCCGGCACCGCGCTCTTCTTGGCGGTGAGCATGATCGCCACGATGCCGAGGATGGTGCCGCCGAGGGCGAGCTGGACGATGTGGGTGGGCAGGGCCAGGCCGACCATGGCGCCGACAACGGCCATGGTGGCGGCGATGAGTGCCACCGGAATGGCGAGGCGCAGGCTGGCGAGGTTGGCCTTGAGCAGGCCGGGGCCAGCGGCCAGGGCGCCGGAAAGGGCGACGAGCAGGCCGGCGCCGCGGACAAAGTCGAGATGGAACGGGAAAAAGCCGCTGATGATCGGCACAAAGAGCACGCCGCCGCCAACGCCGCCCAAGACGGCGATGATGCCCATGGCAAAGGTGACGAACAGCAGGATGACCGGCCACCGCCACCAGGTGGCGTCGGTCACCGGCGGGGTCATGGCCACGGTCTCTTCGGCCAGTGCCCAGGCCGGGCTCAGCAACAGCGTACACATGGGGGATGCAAACAACATCCCGCCCCTTGATTTGCTACCCATACGTTTCCTTCTTTATTCCTGATCCCTGAATCCCTATGATGGTCCTGGACAGGTGGTATCGTTCAGGACCAGTATCATGCTGTAACAGTATGTAACAGTTGCTGTCCTGGTTCCCCGGCAGGCCAACGCTGCTCAACCTTCCCGGCCGGCGTGAATTCCCCGTTCACCCGGCCGGGCGAAGGTGCCTATCCATAATGCTCTCATACCGGGGTGTCAAGTTAAAACATGAAGCATTGTTCCGATATGAAACGGTATGGCATTTTGCAACAGGATATGGGGAGAAGATGAAAAAAAGATTCGATATTTCCGCGGTGCTGGCCCGGTTGGCCGAGGCGGTGCAGGCGTTGGCCGTGCCGGTGGTGGACCTGATCGCGGTGCAGACCCACGATCCGTACAAGGTGCTGGTGGCGACGATCCTGTCGGCCCGCACCAAGGATGCGACCACGGCCAAGGCGGCGGCGAAACTCTTTGCCAAGGCGCCGGATTTCACCGCCTTGGCACACCTGGGCGAGGAGAGGATGGCGGCGCTCATCCGCCCGGTGGGCTTTTTTCGCACCAAGGCGCACCATCTGGCCCAACTGCCCGGCGTGCTGCGCGAACGCTTCGGCGGGGTGATCCCGCAGACCGTGGAGGAACTCTGCGAACTGCCGGGGGTGGGTCGCAAAACCGCCAATCTGGTGGTGGTCGTGGCCTTCAACAAGCCGGCGATCTGTGTGGATACCCATGTCCATCGGATCATGAATATCTGGGGCTATGTCGCCACCAAAACCCCGCTGGAAACGGAAATGGCTTTGCGGCAGAAACTGCCGGCACAACACTGGCTGACGGTCAACTCCATCCTGGTCGCCTTTGGCCAGGGGATCTGCCTGCCGGTGCGGCCGCACTGCGATGTCTGTCCGGTGGAGGAGTGGTGCCCGCGACTCGGCATCACCCCGCGGGTCCCGCCGGCGGTGCGGGAGCAGGCGAGAATGCGGCGACAGGCCCAAGGTGGGTGGCGGTTTGTCTCGTGGAATGTCAACGGGCTGCGGGCCGCGGCCGAGAAAGGTTTTGTCGCGACCGTTGCGGAACTGGCGCCGGATATCCTGGCCTTGCAGGAGGTGAAGGCGATGCCTGAGCAGTTGCCCGAATCAGTCGGAAATATTGCTGGTTATACCGCGCATTGGGCGCCGGCCGAGAAGAAGGGCTATGCCGGGGTGGGGGTTTACGTGCGACAGGGGCGTGAACCGCTTGCCGTGCGTTACGGCCTTGGCCTTGCCGAACACGATGCCGAGGGCCGGGTGCTCACCCTGGAGTATCCGGATTTCTTTTTCGTCAACGCCTACTTTCCCAATGCCCGGCATGGGCTCACCCGGCTCGACCACAAGCTGCGTTTCAATGCCGCGTTCCTTGCCTATGTCCAGGCGCTGGCCGCCCAGAAGGCGGTCGTGGTCTGCGGCGATTTCAACGTGGCCCATCGGGAGATCGATCTGGCCAACCCCAAGCAGAACGAGCAGAATGCCGGCTTCACCCCGGAGGAGCGGGCGTGGATGGACGCGTTTCTGGCCGCCGGCTTTGTCGATACCTTCCGGCTCTTCCGCCCGGAGCCGCAGCAATACACGTGGTGGAGCTACCGGTTCAATGCCCGGGCCAGGAACATCGGCTGGCGGATCGATTACTTCTGTGTGGACCGAAAGAACGTGAGCCGGGTGAAGGATGCCGCCATCCTCAGCACGGTCATGGGGTCGGATCATTGTCCGGTCACCCTTGATTTTGCCTGAAATCAGGCCGGAGCGCTTGCCGGTCAGTGGCGCAGGAGTCCCCGCAGGACCCGGAGGTTTTCGATATCCTCGGTCAGGTCCTCATCCTTCGGGGTTTCGAGCACCATGGGATGGTCGCTGAAGCGGGGGTCGTTGAGCAGCAGCCGGAAGCCTTCGAGGCCGATCTGCCCCTGGCCGATATGGGTGTGGCGATCGACCCGGCTGCCGAGCCCCTTGATCGCATCGTTGAGATGAAAGAACTTGAGGCGGTTAAGGCCGATGAGCCGCTCGAATTCGGCAAAGGTGGCCTGGTAAGTGGCCGGGGTGCGCAGATCGTGGCCGGCGGCAAAGGCGTGGCAGGTGTCGAAGCATACGCCCAGGCAAGCCGGATGGCGCGAGGCCGCGATGATGCCGGCCAGTTCCGCAAAGGAGGCACCCAACGCCGTTCCCTGTCCCGCGGTGTTTTCCAGCAGCACCGCGACCTTTTTCGCCTTGGCGGCTGCGGCCAAGGCCGCGTCGAGATTTTTGGCGACCAGCGCGATACCTGCCGCGACGCCCGCCCCGAGATGGGCGCCTGGGTGCATAATCACGTAAGGGATGCCCAACGTCCCGCAGCGCGTCAGTTCGTCGGTGAGTGCCTGTACCGATTTCGCCGCCATCTCGGGCTTGGGGCTGGCGAGGTTGATGAGATAGGAGGTGTGGGAGGCTACCGGCGGCCGTCCCGCCTCCTGCCAGGCGGCACGAAAGGCCTTGGCCTCGGCTGCGGTGATAGGGGCGGCCCGCCATTGCCGCTGGTTGCGGGTGAAGACCTGCAGGGCCTCACCATGCACCTTGCGGAGGTGATCGAAGGCAAGGTGCAGCCCGCCCGCCACCGACATGTGGGCCCCCAGACACGGCATAATCACGCCCCCCCCTTGAGTTGCTCCGCGGCCAGATCCAGATAGCTGGCGCCGCTGGCCCGCGGCCGTCCGGCAAGGATGCCGGCCCGGCCGCGGTTCCGGCCGGCAGCGTTGGTGTGTCCATGCGGGCCTGCTGCGTGGTGTGATGGCGGGCCGGGCGCCCTCCCCCTTTCCTCAACCCCGGAAAAGGTGTACAAGGAGCATACGCCAAGAGTAGCAACACCCCTCGCCACTGGTCAACGGGAAATCACACGCATGCCGCTTTATCGCCGGGACGATGTGCCCAAACTCGCAGCCGAGATCACCACGGGAGCCCCGGCGCCGCTCTATCTCCTGGCGGGCGAGCGCTATCTCTGCCAGGAGGCCGCCGCCGCCATCATCGACGCCCTCTTGCCCGATGAGGCTACCCGCGGCCGAGGGCTCCGGGTGGTGGACGGCGACCGCGAGGACCCGACCCATACCCTCAACCTGCTCCGCACCTACAGCCTCTTTGGTGGCCGGCAGGTGGTAAAGGTGGTCGATTCCCGGCTGCTCTACTCGAAGACCGTGGCCAAGACCTTGTGGGACAAGGCCAAGAAGGCCAAGGAGGGCCAGGATGATCGCCAGGCCGGGCGGTATCTCATACAGATGCTGGGGCTTGCCAATCTCACCCCGGCGGAGTGGCAGTCCGAAGAGATGACCGAGGTGGCGAGCAATCGCTGGCAGGAACTCTTTGGCTTTGCCAAGCCGCAGGATCTGGGCTGGGTGGCCGAGGTGCTGGCAACGGCCGAGCCGGGCACGGCACCGGCGGCCCAACCCGACGAGGCAGCCGAACTCTACCTGGCGGCCCTGCCCGACGGGATTCCCCGCGGCAATACCCTGATCCTGCTCGCCGAGGCGGTGGACAAGCGCAAGAAGCTCTACAGGGCCATCGAACAGCACGGTGTGGTGGTGGATCTCGCGGTGGAGGGCGGCGCCACCAGCGCGGCCAAGAAGGGGCAGGAGGAAGTGTTGCGCGCCCTGGTGGCCAAGACCCTGGCTCCCTTCGGCAAGACCCTTGAGTCCCTGGTGCTGCCGCTGCTGCTCGACCGGGTCGGCTTCCAGCCGGTGGCCCTGGTCATGGAGACGGAGAAGCTGGCCCTCTCGGTGGGCGAGGCCAAGACCATCAGCCGGGCCGCCCTCGACGCCATGGTCGGCCGCACCCGCGAGGAGGCGCTCTACGAACTGACCGAGGCCTATGCCGACGCCAACCTCGGTGAATCGCTGCGCATCAGCCGGCGCCTCCAGGAGGCAGGGATGCACCCGCTCGCCATCCTGGCCGGCCTCCGGAATCATCTGCGCAAGCTCCTGCTGGCCCGTTCCCTCCAGGAGTTGCCGGAGCCCGCCTATAGCCCGGGCCTCGCCTTTCCCGCCTTTCAACAAAGCTATCTCGCCCGCCTCAAGGAGGCGCGGCCCCTGCCCCCCCTGCTGGCCGGCCACCCCTATGTGCTCTACAAGACCTTCCGCCAGGCCGAACGCACCACCGCGACCCAGCTCAAGGCCGCCCTGCGCGAGTTGCTGGCGGCCGAGTTCCGCCTCAAGGGTTCCATTGTGCCCGAGGCGCTCGTGCTGGAGGCTTTTCTCTTCCATACCGTGGCCGGCGCTGCTGCCCTGAAACCCAGCTCCTGCCGGGGCTGGGAAAAAAACACTCCCACCCCCCGCGCATCTTGTGTAAGAATGATTACAGTTGAAGAGAACCGGTAACCGTGCCAAGGGCGCGTTGTCTGAGATTGAAGCAGGAGTACGGCAGCATGGGAGCGCCGCATCGTCAGCAGGAAGGCTCGGTAGTTACCGAGCAACAGCAGCAGGTCAAAAAGCCCTCCTTATATAAGGTGCTGCTGCACAACGACGACTACACGACCATGGATTTCGTGGTCATGATCCTGGAGGCGGTTTTCCACAAGAATCCGTCGGAAGCGAACCGGATCATGATGCAGGTCCACCGGAAAGGGGTTGGCATTGCCGGGGTGTACCCGCGGGATGTCGCCGAGACCAAGGTGGTGCTGGTGCACGATCTGGCCCGCAAAAACGAATATCCGCTCAAGTGCTCCATTGAGCGGGAGTGAAGCGAGAGGTTTTCGCATATGATCAACGAGAAATTGGAACTGGCCCTGGTCCGCGCCATCCGCGAGGCCAAGGTCCGGAAGCACGAGCATGTCACGGTGGAGCACATCCTCTACGGCCTGCTTCACGACGAGTTCGCGGCCCAGGTCCTGGCGGCCTGCGGCGGCGATGTCGAGTCGATGAAGCGTAAGCTGGAGGCCTTTTTCGTCTCCAGCCTGCCGGCTCTGAAAGAGGGATTTGGCGGCGACCCGGTGCAGACCATCGGCTTCAACCGCGTGCTGCAGCGGGCCATTGCCCACGTGCAGAGCTGCGGCAAGAAGGAGGTCGATGCCGGCGACGTGCTGGTCGCCATCTTTGCCGAGCCGGAATCCTTTGCCGTCTATTTCTTGAACGAGGAAGGAATCAAGAAGCTCGACGTGGTGGAGTTCATCTCCCACGGTGGCGCGGCACCTGCCTCGGCCCCCAAGGAGAAAGCCGACCCGCAGAAGCAGGACAAGCCGGCCAAGGCCGACGAGGCCCTGGAAAAATACACCGTCAACTTCAGCGAGCGGGCGGCCCAGGGGCTTATCGACCCCCTGATCGGCCGTACCCAGGAGCTGAAGCGGGTGATGCAGACCTTATGCCGCCGCCGCAAGAACAATCCGCTCCTGGTCGGCGAGCCCGGGGTGGGCAAGACCGCCATTGCCGAGGGGCTGGCCCTGCACATCCACGAGGGCCGGGTGCCGGAGCTGCTCCAGGGCGTGGAGTTGCGGCTGCTCGACATGGGCGGACTCCTTTCCGGCACCAAGTACCGCGGCGACTTCGAGCAGCGCCTCAAGGCGGTGATCAACGCGGTGGAGAAGCAGCCGCACATCATCCTCTTCATCGACGAGATCCACACCATCGTCGGCGCCGGCGCCACCAGCGGCGGCAGCATGGACGCCTCGAATCTGCTCAAACCCGCCCTCCAGGCCGGGACCCTGCGTTGCATCGGTTCCACCACCTACGAGGAGTATAAGAACTACATCGAGAAGGACCGGGCCCTCTCCCGCCGCTTCCAGAAGATCGACGTCGAGGAGCCGAGTGTCGAGGAGACGGTGGCCATCCTCAAGGGGTTGCAGCCGCGCTACGAGGAGCACCATGCCATCCGCTATTCGGCGAGCGCGGTGCGGGCGGCGGCCGAATTGGCCAGCCGCTACCTCACCGACCGTTTCCTGCCGGACAAGGCCATCGACGTGCTCGACGAGGTTGGCGCGGCCTTCCGCCTGGCCACCACGGCCAAGAAGCGCAAGACCGTCACCGTGCATGATGTCGAGCAGATCGTCTCCCGCATGGCCCGGGTGCCGGCCAAGAGCGCCACGGGCTCCGACATCGAACATCTGCGGCAGCTCGACACCATCCTGAAGAAGAGCCTCTATGGCCAGGATCATGCGGTGGAGGCGCTGGTCACCGCGGTCAAGCGCTCCCGGGCCGGGCTCAAGCACCAGGAAGGGCCGACCGGCTCCTTCCTCTTCGCCGGCCCCACCGGGGTGGGCAAGACCGAGCTGGCCAAGCAGCTGGCGGCCGCGCTCTCGGTGCACTTCGAGCGCTTCGACATGAGCGAGTACATGGAAAAGCACGCGGTCTCGCGGCTCATCGGCTCGCCGCCCGGCTATGTCGGCTTCGACCAGGGCGGGCTCCTCACCGACGCCATCCGCAAGCACCCGTACAGTGTGCTGCTCCTGGACGAGATCGAGAAGGCCCATCCGGACCTCTTCAGCATCCTGCTCCAGGTCATGGACCATTCGACCCTGACCGACAACGCCGGCCGGAAGGCCGACTTCCGCAACGTCATCCTGATCATGACCACCAATGCCGGGGCGCGGGAACTGAACGAGCGGGCCATCGGCTTTACCGGCGACACCAAGGGCCGCGACCAGAAGGCGCTCAAGAACCTCTTTGCCCCGGAGTTCCGCAACCGGCTGGACGGCATCATTACCTTCAACGCCCTCGACAAGAAGCTCATGGAACAAATCGTCGAGAAGATGGTCGCTGAACTGCAGGCGCAGCTTGCGGACAAGAAGGTGGTCATCACGCTGAGCAAGGCCGCCCTGGCTTGGCTGGCCGATAAGGGCTACGATCCTGATTTCGGCGCTCGCCCCTTGCGGCGGCTCATTCTCCGGGAGATCGGCGACGTGCTCACCGAGGCGATCCTTTTTGGCCAGCTGGCCAAGGGCGGCGAGGCGAAGATCGGCGTCAAGGCAAAGAAGCTTGATTTTGCCTTTGCGCCGCTTCGGTAATTGACCGGGATTCGGTGTTTTTGCTTGCGTCCGCGCTCCCGCAGGGTATCCTGTGGGAGCGTTTTTTTACGGATAACGAACCAGTTGGGGGAGGAAACGACGAGATGGGCGGGAATGGAAAAGGATATCTGATCGTTGCGCTGGCCGTGGCCCTGATGGCAGTCGGCTGTAAGGAAAAGCAGGAGGGGGTTCCGGCCCCGACGGCCCAGGGTGAGGCAGCGGCAACCGCGCCGGCGCCGGCCGAGACGATCAGTTTTCCGCTGAAGGGCAAGGCACAGGAAACCCTGGCTGGCGGCGGATTCAGTTACGTCCGGGTGGCCGCGGCCTCCGGGGAATACTGGATCGCGGTGCCGGAGACCGAGGTCAAGGTGGGTGAAGAGGTCTCGGTGGCTGACGGTCAGATGATGGAGAATTTTGCCAGCAAGAGCCTGGGCCGTACCTTCCCGAAAATCGTGATGTCCACCGGCCTGACCGGCAAGACGCCCAAGATGGGCGAGGCGCCGCACGGCGGCACGGCGACGCCGGCAATGGGCGCAGCCAAGGGAACAGGCACGGGTGGCAGCTCCTTTGAGGCGGCCATGCAGCAGGAGGTCCCGGCCGGCTCCGAGGTGACGCCGGGCAGCAGCAAGGCGGTAGTGCCCCTGGCCGAGGTCAAGGTGGCCAAGGCCACCGGCGCCAACGCCTACACCGTGGCCGAGGTTTTTGCCAAGTCCGCCGGCCTTGCCGGCAAGAAGGTGCGGGTGCAGGGCCAGGTGATGAAGGTCTCGGCCAACATCATGGGCCGCAACTGGATCCACCTGCAGGACGGCACCGGCGACCCCATGAAGAATACCCACGACCTGGTCATCACCAGCGCCGAGCAGCCCGCCAAGGGCGCGGTGGTCACCCTGGAAGGGGTGCTCGCCACCAACAAGGACTTCGGCGCCGGCTATGTCTATGCCGTGATCGTCGAGGAGGGCAAGGCCCAGAAGTAATTTGAGCGCCCAGCATGCACATCGTCATTGTCGGCCCTGGTGCCCTTGGCTCCCTCTTTGCCGCCCGGTTGCGGCTTGGCGGGGCGCATGATGTCTGCCTGCTGGATCATGATCCCGAACGTGCAGCCCTGCTCAACGAGCAGGGCTTTCTTTTTGAGGAGGACGGGACAAGCCATCGCCTGGCCCTGCCTGTTGTCACCGAGCCCGCCGAGATCGCGGATGCCGAGCTGCTGCTGCTTTGTGTCAAGTCCGCGGCCGTGACCGCGGCCTTGGCGAGGATGCGCGGCCATTGGCCGCCACGGGCGCTGCTGCTCGCCTTCCAGAACGGCATCGCCCATCTCGATCCCCTGGCGGCCCTGCCCGCCGCCTGTACCTGGGGCCTGGGGGTGACCACCGAGGGGGCCAATCTGCGCGCCCCTGGCCAGGTGCGCCATGGCGGTCACGGCCTCACCCGGCTCGGTTTCGTCACCCCCCGCTCCGACCAGGCCAGGCAGCAACTGGCCGCGGCGAGCGCGGCGTTCAACGCCGCCGGATTGCCGGCCGAAGTGGTACCGGATATCCGCGACCGGCTCTGGCAGAAGCTGCTGGTCAATGTCGGGATCAACGCGCTTACCGCGCTTCATGACTGCCCCAACGGCATGCTCCTGGAACTGCCGGATGCGCGGGAGCGGCTGATCGCCGCGGTGCAGGAGGCGGCGGCCGTGGCCGCGGCAGAAGGGGTGGCCCTTGCCGCCGACCCGGTGGCCATGACCCTCCAGGTCTGCCGGGATACGGCGGCCAATCTTTCCTCCATGCTCCAGGATGTCCGCCGCCGGCGGCCCACCGAGATCGCGGCGATCAACGGTGCCATCGTGGCCATCGGCGAACGGCTCGGTCTTGCCACCCCGGTCAATCGGGAATTGACCGCGGCGATCAAGGCGCTGGAACAGGGATTTACCCGAGATTTTTCTTGACAGGAGCAGCGAGTAGACTACTCTGCCGGGTTTAAGCAGAGTATGCGTTTCCCGGCCCTTTGCGGTGCCATAACCGTTTCGAAGAGAGAGAAAAAAACATGGCAAACTACCTGTTTACCTCTGAATCCGTTTCCGAGGGCCATCCGGACAAGGTGGCCGACCAGATCTCCGACGCCATCCTGGACGCCATCATCGCCCAGGACACCAAGGCGCGGGTCGCCTGCGAAACCCTGGTGACCACCGGCATGGCGCTCATCGCCGGCGAGATCACCACCTCGGCCTGGGTGGACATGCCGGCCATTGTCCGCGAGACCATCCGCGAGATCGGCTACACTTCGCCGGACATGGGCTTCGACTATCAGGCCTGCGCCGTGCTCACCTCCATCGGCAAGCAGTCGCCCGATATCGCCCAGGGCGTCAACGAAGGTTCCGGCCTGGATCTGGAGCAGGGTGCCGGCGACCAGGGGTTGATGTTCGGCTATGCCTGCGACGAGACTCCGGTGCTGATGCCGATGCCGATCTATTACGCCCACAAGCTCACCAAGCGCCAGTCCGAGGTGCGCAAATCCGGCCGGCTGCCGTGGCTGCGGCCCGACGCCAAAAGCCAGGTGACCATCGAATACGTGAACGACCAGCCGAAAAGGATCGAGGCAGTGGTGCTCTCCACCCAGCATGCGCCGGAGATCGACTACGAGGATCTCAAGGCCGCGGTGATGGAGGAGATCATCAAGCCGATGCTGCCTGCCAACATGGTGGACAAGAACACCAAGTACTTCATCAACCCCACCGGCCGCTTCGTCATCGGCGGCCCGGTCGGCGACTGCGGCGTGACCGGCCGCAAGATCATCGTCGATACCTACGGCGGCATGG
>JAJZRJ010000022.1 GCA_021802775.1 Deltaproteobacteria bacterium | reverse complement strand
GTCAACAGCATCGCCCACGGCGACGAAATTGGCGCTGCCGTTGCGGCAACCGACATCGTACTTATGCAAACGTGCGCATCATATACAGTACCTTACATCGGCTGGGCCTACGCGGTGTACACCCTTGTCGACAGCCTCTTCGGCAGCGACGACGAGATCCCCGATCCGTGGGGCAATGGCCATTATGTCTGGAACGGCACCAGTACTTCCTACACAAGCGTTGGCGAGACCGGCGGCAACGAGGCGGTGAGCAACGTGATGAGCAGCGTGCTCACCACCATGAACGCCCTGGTCGAGCGCGAGCGCCAGCAGAATCCGGGCAGCCAGCTTGGCCTCATTCCCAACCGCATGCCCAGCGTGGCTTATGATATGAGCGGCTACCGCTACACCGACATCGACCCGCTCACCGGTGCCGAGCAGCACCCCTACCTGCGTTTCGACACCAGCGGCAACCCCTACAACGCCACTCCCGGCAGTCCGGAATCGTACCAGTCCATTGTTGAAGGCATGGTTTATTCCGCACTTTCGCGTGGGGCCATTGCCCCGTTGTGGGAGGTGCAGACCGCCGCCATCCAGACCCAATACGGCGACCCGAAAGCGGGGTTGACAGAAGAAGAACGCGCCGGCCGCGACGGCAAGCTTGCCGCCCCACTCAGCGGGGCCACCCAGATCTTCCGTCCGGTCATGCTCGACCTGGACGGCGACGGCATCGAGACCGTGGGCAAGGACGCCAGCGGCGTGGTGTTTGACGTGGACGACTCCGGCTTTATGAAGCAGACCGGCTGGGCTACGGGTGGCGACGCCTTCCTCACCCTGGACCGCGACTACAACGGCGAGACCAACACCGGCAGGGAGATGTTCAGCAACAGCGTGGTGGACCTCAGCCGCCGGGGCTTGGCGGGCATGGCCTGGGTGGACGGCAACTACGACGGCAGGCTGACCGCCGTTGACCCGGTGTGGAATGATGAACGCTGGTTACAAGAAGCAGCGTGAGGCATGGAATGAGAAAATCACTACTTAACTAGTCTCAAATAAGGTTTAAGCCCCCGCCTTTAGGCGGGCAGATTTATCACTCCCACTTGGTTGTGTATAATGCCGTTAAGGAAGGAGGCATTGTATGGAATACAGATATGGGAGTCATACAGTTTTCAATCTCGAATATCATTTTGTATGGGTGACAAAGTATCGCTATAAAGTTTTGACGGGCGAGGTAGCGTTACGGGCCCGGGAACTTGTACGGCAGACCTGTGAGGCCTTTGAGATGCAAATAATCAAAGGAGTAGTGAGCCCAGACCATGTGCATATTTTTGTGTCGGCCCCACCCACGCTGGCGCCAAGTGAAATAATGCGTCGAATCAAGGGTCGCACCTCAAGCAAATTATTTGAAGACTTTCCCCACCTGCGCAAGCGGTTTTGGGGCCGGCATTTTTGGGCACGGGGTTATTTTTGTGCATCATCAGGTCAAATACCGGACGAAATGATTAAGAATTACCTTGAGCATCATTTTGAACCCAAAAAGGACGATGATTTTAAAACGGAGTCATAACGGGTCTATCCGACCCGTATCCTGACTTTCAGTCATTCATTTTAACCCTCCGTCTTTAGACGGAGGTTGTTAAGTTTTGTACGCTTTTCCTCGCATTTTGCTTTTCCGCACAGGGTTGGGCGGCCCCTGATGATGTTGCCGCCGGGCCGAGGAAAAAGCTGCCGCATGTTTCTAATTATGTGGCACCGCAGTTACCGCCCATCCCAGAGTATGTAAAAGCCTGGCCAAAGCAGGTGGCGGTGGAAAAGCCCGACCCGGTGTTGGGCGACAAGCCGTACTGGGAGTTCTGGGTCTATAGTGAAGCTTTTGCCAAGCGCTTCAAGGGGTTTCCGCTCGAAGGGGCCGACCCCGAACTCAAAGGCGAAGTCCATGCAATAGTTACCCGGATATTCAAACATAACCGCTGGATTAGTATGAACCGGAACTACCCGGAGCAATACACATACGAAATGGACATTTACTTCGACAGTTCAATTAAGCTCCCGCTTTCAGAGAGACCCCGCAAATTATCAGACAAGTATCCGCGAAGCGTAACCGTGAGTTGTCGGCGTTTGGTACCGATCAGTCCAGAGGATGAAAAGGCGCTCTATGTTTCGGAGGAATCTCCGATGTATCCGAAAATACAACCTGCCATCTTTTCCGATCAACCGCTTGATGGGCGTTTTTCAAGCCTTTTCGGGTGGGGGTATCACCCGAATCTGGTGCCGGGGCTGGCGACCATTTCCTTGTCCACCTCCGCCTTCCTCGGTTCGTTGGTGGCTCCGAAGGCCGAGAAAGGGATTATCTGGCTGTCATTGTTCGGGGACAACCCATACGATATTAAGGGTCCCCCTAAACAAAGAAGTTACACCCGAGATATCAAGCTCACTTTCGACCCTGGGCCGAACCCTGAACGGTCAGGGTATGTTCGTATGCCGGAAGCACTCTACAGGGCATTGTTGCCGAAGGTGACGCTGGCCAAGATGCTCAACTGGTGCATTGGTGAGGAGTTTGCTCATTCAACCAGAAGAGGCGAACACGTATCTCAAGAGGTTTGGGATGGGATATCCCGCAGGTGCCGGGACGCCACAGAACGAGGCAAGATCGATCTCGGCATTCCCGGTAAAGAAGGATTGCAGGATAGCGGCTTCTAACACATTTATGTTCCATACAATCTGAAGGGGAAGCACGACAATGGATACGATCACTCCAGTGCAAAATCTGACCTATGGGCTCTTGAGCAACGCGGCTTACAAGAACGGCGCCGTGCCGCCCGGATGGAGCATCGTCGATACGAGCGTTCAGAGCATGGGGCCATCGGATAAAGGTTTTGCCGCAGTTACCTTCCAGAACCAAATTACGAAGGAAATCGTTATTGCCTACCGCGGGACGGATGAATTTGGGGATGCTCCCAACAACTTTGTCCAACTGGCGCTGCAAAACGACGTGCCTGGGCAATTAATTGAAGCCCAGGCATACCTTGACCAGACCGTGAAAAAATTTGGACCTAATCTTGTAGTCGTCGGGCACAGCCTGGGTGGTGCATTGGCGCAACTCATCTCGGCGTTTAACGAGACTGTCAGCGCCTTTACCTACAATGCGCCCGGCGTCTATGACATTTACAAAAAAGAACTGGCTATTCGGTCTAACGGCACAATTGAGCCGGCCGCCCCTGAAAGCTTTAGTATCACTAACACCAACATGAGCCTTGATGTTATCAGCGATGTAGGCAAACAAATGGGCACCATGATAAATTATCCCCCCAGCAGCCTGGAGGGGTTGGCATTCTTTGGTGCGATCATGGCGTCCTTTGTCAATCCCACAGTGGGAGTACTGCTTTTTGGCAACTCGGTGTTGGGTCAGCACTATATGGATCGAGTGCTGGATGCCATTGCTACCCCCAAGTCCACCGAAGATATAAACGGTTATCACTACAACCAGGATACGGGTAATTGGGAAAGCCCGAGTTTGGATGGGGAACCTCCTATTCCGGTTGACGCCGAGACCGCAGCCAGCCTGGACGCGCAACTTGCAGAAAATATCCAATACAATGATCTGGTTAACCAACAAGTACGCCCCATGCTTTTGCAGTACCGTGTCTGGGAGGAAATAACCCGGCAGTACACGGCGGATAATGGGAAGATCTGGCTCGCCTTTGATCCTAACTCCGATCAATATGCGGTTGTTCGGAACGAAAAAGGTGAGCCTCTTGCCACATATGAAGTTGTGGAAGAAAACGGGAAAGTGCTCTTAAAACCCGTTGATGGCTTGGGGCAGACTGTTAACCTTACAGATGGAACGGTGAGCGGCACTGGAACTCTTTTCAACAGCCTTACCAAGGATATCAGTTCTCTTCTCGACCTAAGCGGCGCTCAAACTCTTATCAACGCTGTTGGCAAGTATGGCGGCACTCTCGTCGACGCCCTCGCCCTTCTCAAAGCCATCCAATCTGGAGACCCACTACCGGTAACGGTGTCCGGCCTGCGGTTGGCAAACGACATCAGCAACCTTGCCGGTTATCCCAATTACAATCTCAGCGGTGCAGCCAGCGTTGGCAGCGGCATATTGAGCCTGATGAGCCTCAACGAGGCGATCAAGCAAGGCGACACATTGGCCGCGATTACCGCAGGGGCGCAAACGATTAGTTTCGGTGCGCAAGCCTACGTGAGTTTTGCGGCCAGCATGGAAATTCCTGTAAGTTCCCAGGTAGCCGGATCCATCACACAATTCAACAAGGCATTGCCATACCTCAACCTTGTCAACAGCATCGCCCACGGCGACGAAATTGGCGCCGCCGTTGCTGCCACCGACATCGTTCTCGCGCAAGTGTTGGGGTCCACCTTATACGCCGTGCCTTACATCGGCTGGGCCTACGCGGTGTACACCCTTGTCGACAGCCTCTTCGGCAGCGACGACGAGATCCCCGATCCATGGGGCAATAGCCATTATGTCTGGAACGGCACCGGCATCAGCTACCAGAGCGTGGGCGAGACCGGCGGCAACGAGGCAGTGAGCAATGTGATGAGCAGCGTGCTCACCACCATGAACGCCCTGGTCGAGCGCGAGCGCCAGCAGAATCCGGGCAGCCAGCTTGGCCTCATCCCCAACCGCATGCCCAGCGTGGCTTATGACATGAGCGGCTACCGCTACACCGACATCGATCCGCTCACCGGCGCCGAGCAGCACCCCTCCCTGCGTTTCGACACCAGCGGCAATCCGTACAACGCCACTCCCGGCAGTCCGGAATCGTACCAGTCCATTGTTGAAGGCATGGTTTATTCCGCACTTTCGCGTGGGGCCATTGCCCCGTTGTGGGAGGTGCAGACCGCTGCCATCCAGACCCAGGCGGGGGACCCGAAAGCAGGATTGACAGAAGAAGAGCGCGCCGGCCGCGACGGCATGCTTGCCGCCTCTGTCACCGGCACCACCCAGATCTTCCGGCCGGTTATGCTGGATTTGGACGGCGACGGCATCGAGACCGTGGGCAAAAACGCCAGCGGCGTGGCCTTTGACGTGGACGACTCGGGTTTTCTGAAAGCAACCGGCTGGGCCACGGGCGGCGACGCCTTCCTCACCCTGGACCGCGACTACAACGGTGAGACCAATACCGGCCGGGAGATGTTCAGTAACAGCGTGGTGGACCTGAGCCGCCGGGGCTTGGCGGGCATGGCCTGGGTGGACGGCAACTACGACGGCAGGCTGACCGCCGTTGACCCGGTGTGGAATGAGCTGAAGGTGTGGCTCGACGACGGCGACGGTGTGGACGAGGCCGGGGAGAAAAAGACCCTGGCGGAGCTGGGCATCACCGAACTCAACTACAGCATGGGCACCTTCACCCAGAACGGCCAGGTCAGGCAGCTGGCCAGCCCGAATCTGGAGGCAGACACCGAAGGCAGCCGCATCAACGTGGTGCCGGAAGGCATTATTCTCGAAACCAGCAGCGGCCAGACCAGCCTGCTGGTCTCGCGCATCGACGACCTGACCGCAGTGGAGGCCAACCGCGACGGCGCAACCGGTTACGAAGACATCGAGATGATCATCGGGGGCGCCGACCTGCTGGCCAACGATACCCTGGGCGGCTTCCTGGGCCGTGACCTGACGATCACCGGGCTGACCGGCTTCAAGCACGGCACCGGGTATCTCGATGTCAACGGCTTTATCCACTTTACGCCGGAGGCAAACTACTACGGCACGAATGCCGGGTTCAGCTACAACGTCGTGGCTGTCAACGGCCAGGTGGGCACGGGCGTTGTCGACCTGACCTTGCAGGGCATCAACGACGCGCCAACAGCCGGGCCGGTCTCTCTTGCTTCGCAGGCGATATATGGCTATACGCCTATCGTCTATGGCGATGATGGCAACAGACTTTACTACCAAAGCGGCGGCAACCCGATTTATGCCCCCTATACAATAACGCATATGGCCTCTGATAATGACGGCAACCCTACCTATTGGTACGATTACTATACCACCCCAGTTGCCTACGAAAATACTGGCGCTGGCCAAGCCTTTGGCAGCGACGTGGATGACCCCGCGTCGTCCCTGGTCTACCAGATTGTCAATCAGCCTCAGTACGGTTCGGTCACGTTGAACGCGAACGGCACGTTCCAATATACCAGTTGGAAAGAACCCGGCGTGGCCAGTGACTACATCGTGATGAATGGACAGTATGGCGCCCTCAAGGACGGCACCCTCTATACCCAAAACAATCTGCCGGGCCAGGCGGTCTACCCGACCTCGGATGTCTTCCAGGTCAGGATCACCGACCCGCACGGTGCCAGCACGACGCAGTCGATTACAGTGCCGCACTACGGCCCTTATCTGCCGCCCACCCCGCCGGGTGGTGGCGGCGGCAAGAAGCCCATTGCCCTTGACCTCAACGGTAATGGCTTTGAGTTCGTCAACGTGGACGACTCCAATGTCTTCTTCGACGTGAACGGCGACGGCTGGAAGGAGCGCACCGCCTGGGTGGCGCCGGGTGATGGCCTGCTGGCATTCGATGCCGACGGCAACGGCAAGATCGAGCAGGCCGGCGAGATCAGCTTTGTCGGGTACAAGGCCGACGCGCAGACCGACCTGGAAGGACTCAATGCCTTCGACACCAATGGCGACGGGATATTCTCCGCTGCTGACGACAACTGGTCGAGATTCGGCGTGTGGCAGGATGCGAACCAGGACGGCATGACCGATCCGGGTGAATTCCGCACGCTCGACGACCTGGGCGTGGCATCCATCGCCCTTACCAGCGACGGCCGATTCGCCACCATCAACGGCCAGACAATACATGGCGTCGGCACGGCCGCCAAGAGCGACGGCAGCACCCTGGCCATGGCCGACGTCACCCTGGCCTACGCCAATGAGGTGCAGGTGAAACTGCCGGATGGCACCGTCCACATTGTCGAGCGTTCGCCCTTCTCGCCCAGCGGCGAGGTGCTGGAAGGCACGCCGGACAATGATCTGATCCTGGGCAAGAACGGCAACAACATCGTCAACGCCGATGCCGGCGACGATGTGATCTTCGAGGACGGCGGCAACGACATCATCGATGCCGGCAGCGGCAACGACATTGTCTATGCCGGAGCGGATAACGATCTGGTGCTGGGCGGAGCCGGCGATGACGCCATCTATGCCGGGCTGGGCAGCGATGTGGTCTTTGGCAGCGACGGCAATGACGCCATTTTCGCCGAAGGGGGCAATGACGTCGTCTTTGGCGGCGCGGGCAACGACCTGATTTCCGGCGGCTGGGGCAATGACGTGCTCTCCGGCGACAACGGCGACGATCAGGTATACGGCGAGGCAGGCAACGACGCGCTGTTCGGCCGCGACGGCAACGACGAACTGGCCGGCATGGATGGTTACGACCGCCTGGACGGCGGGGCAGGGAACGATCTGCTGGACGGCGGCGCGGGTGTGGACGAGATGATCGGCGGCACCGGGGACGACATCTACGTGGTGGACAACGCAAGCGATGTGGTCGCCGAAAAGCTGAACGAGGGCATCGATACCGTCCGCGCTTCCATAAATTACACCCTGGCGGACACCCTCGAAAACCTCACCCTGACCGGCACTGCCGACCTCATCGGCACCGGCAACAGTCTTGACAACGTCCTTACCGGCAATGCCGGAAACAGTACCCTGCTCGGCGGAGAGGGCAACGACCGGCTGATCGCCGGCGGCGCCTCGACCATGCTGGGTGGTACCGGCGACGACACCTATGTGGTCAACAGCGACAACGATCTGGTCATGGAAAACCCGAGCGAAGGGCTTGATACCGTCCTCTCCTCGATCACCTATGCACTGACCGAGAATGTAGAACACCTGAAACTGCTCGGAACATTCGACCTCAACGGCACCGGCAATGGGCTGGACAACGTCATCACCGGCAATGTCGGCAACAATATGCTGGATGGCGGCCTCGGCGCCGACACCATGAGCGGCGGCAGCGGTAACGACACCTACATCGTCGACAACATCGGCGATCAGACCATCGAACTGGCCGACAACGGCATTGATTCGGTGTTGTCCGGCAGCTCCTGGACCCTGGCCGACAACGTCGAGAACCTCATCCTGACCGGCACGGCCAACCTCAACGGCACGGGCAACGGGCTGGACAACGTGATCAACGGCAATACCGGCAACAATATGCTGGATGGCGAAGCCGGAAATGACGTGTTGACCGGCAACGGCGGCAATGACTTTTTCGCGGGAGGCACGGGCAACGACACGCTCCTCGGTGGCCTCAACAGCGATACCTACCGCTGGCGCCAAGGCGACGGCCTCGACACGCTTTCCGATGCGGGTGGCAACGACAGCGTTCAGTTCGGCGCCGGGCTGAATCTCGACAATCTTGCGCTGCGAGTGACCAGCCTGGATGGCGTGTATACGGCACATGTGCGTGCACTTAATGCCTCTGGCTGCGAAATGGACGATCAGGGCCTTGATTTTAATGTGAGCATTGGAGCCGATGGGAAGTATGTTTCACCGATTGAACAATTTTACTTGGCCGACGGCACGGCCATGCGATTCGATGACCTCTTGCTCAAAACCGTTGAAACCACGGTCCGCCCGCAAACCCGAACCGTGAGCACCGGGCGCGACGACGACATCATCTACGCCGGTTCTACCAGCGATACCATTTATTCCGGTACAGGCAACGACATTGTCTATGCCTTTGCCGCCAGGGACACTGTTTACGGCGAGGGCGGCAACGACGCCCTGCTGGGCGGTTCGGGCGCGGATACGCTGAATGGCGGGTGCGGTTACAACATCCTTGCCGGCGGCAACAATCAGGACGTACTGACCGCGGGCAACGGGAACAACCTCTTCCTTGGCGGAAGCGGGAGCGATCAGCTTATTGCCGGGGCAGGGAATAATCTCATTGCCGGCGGCAAACAAGATGATACTATCACCATTGGTGCGGGAAACAATATTGTCGCGTTCAACCGTGGCGATGCGCGCGACACCTTGCTGGTCGCCTCGGGAGGTCACAGCGCCCTTTCCCTTGGCGGCGGGTTGAGCTGTCGTGACCTCAGCTTTGCCCGCTCGGGCAACGACCTGGTCTTGGATGCGAGCCGCGGTGACGCTATTACGATCAAGGACTGGTATACCTCCTCCGCGCATCACTCCATCGTCACCTTGCAGATGATCGAGGAGGCGAGTCCGGATTATGCGCCGGCCAGCACCGACAGCATGCTCAACAGCAAAGTAGTGTTTTTTGATTTCCAAAAACTGGTTGATTCTTTCGAGCAGGCAAGTACCGCCAATCCCGGCCTCAACCAATGGGGTCTCATGAACGGACTGTTGGATGCCCATCTGAACGGCAGCGACAGTGCGGCGCTTGGCGGAGAACTGGCCTACGAATATGGCACAATGAATTCGCTCGCCCAAGTCGGAGTAGTCGCGACCGAGACCACTCTGAAGGCCCCCGGTTTTGGCACCATGCAAGCGCTCAAGCCGTTTCAGGGGTTGCCCGACGATGTCGCCATCGGTCGCTAACTTTTAGGAGTCCATTATGACCACAGATCTGCAGCAATTGCAGGAAGCCAAAGCGGCCCTCAAGAAGCTCCCCATTCTCGGTCCCGTGTTTTGGTTGTACGCGCGCGACGAACGCAGAAAATTCACCTTTATCGCGGACCTGGATTGGTTACTCATGCCACCGGTTGTCCTCGACCAGTGCAAACTGTACCTGAAGGACGAGATACCCTGGGCCTTCATTACCTGGGCATTGGTCAGCGACGAAATTGATCAGCGCTTGCGTTCGCAGATTCCCAAAATCGCACCTCACGAATGGAAATCCGGCGAGCATGTCTGGCTGATCGATATCGTCGCCCCCTTCGGCCATGCCGAGGAAATGGTCGAAGAGTTGCGCAGGACACAATTCGCCGGCCGTAAAGTCTGTGCGCTCTTGCCCGGCACACAGCAGGGAAGCCGCCTGGCTGTGCGCGAATGGGAACCCGTCAATTCCGCTACAACAGTTACTTAAACTCGCATGGGCGCCATAAGCAGCAAGCCCCCCAGCGCCCTGCATAAGGATGCCCTGGATTTTGCGCCAGGGCTCCTGGCCATCCAGGAGCGCCCCCCAGCCAAATTGCCTCGGACCCTGATGTTCTTGGTCGCGGCACTCTTTTTGATTTTGCTGACATGGTCTATCTTCGGCAAACTGGACATAATCGCCAGTGCGGAAGGCCGCTTGGTGCCCCAAACTTACGTTAAGATCGTGCAGCCAGCCGATGGGGGAATTGTCCAGGAAATCCTGGTCAAAGAGGGCCAATCGGTAAAAACCGGCCAGATATTGATGCGGATGGATACCAAGCTCGCCATGGCCGATCAGCAAACCCTGACAACCGAATTGTCCCTGAAATCTCTCCAGCTACGACGCATTGACGCGGAGCTTGCCAATCGGCCACTCACCCGGAACTCCTCCGACGAGCCGGAGGATCTATTCCGTCAGGTCGAGGCACAATACCGGGATCATCAACAGGCATATCGGGACGCATTAAGTCAAGCCCGCGAAGCACTGGAAAAGGCGCAGGGAGATTACAGTGCGGGCACAGAGATATTGACCAAATTGCGCGAGGTGACACCTATTCTCAAAGCCCAGGCAGATTCCTATGCGAGCATGGGCAAGGAGGGCTACGTTCCGCAGGTCATGGTCCAGGACAAGCAGCGTGACTATCTTGAAAAGGCCCAAGACCTGCGCGCGCAGGAAGCAACGGTGTTGAGCCTGAAGGCCGCAATTATGCAGTCCAAGGCACGCCTGGCCGAGGTTGCCTCCAGGTACCGCAGCGAATTGCGAAACGAACGCATCGACACGGAAGGTCAATACAGAAAATTACAGCAAGAATGCGTAAAGCAGGAGCACAAGACCGCACTGCACGAACTCAAGGCCCCTCAAGCTGGCGTCGTAAAGGACCTGGCCACCCACACGATCGGCACGGTCGTTTCCCCGGGGACCGTTCTGCTCTCCATCGTTCCCGAACACGAACCACTGGTGGCCGAAGTGATGATCAAAAACGATGACGTCGGCTTCGTGTTTCCGCAACAGAAGGTCAAACTCAAACTGCTGGCTTATCCGTTTCAGAAATACGGCATGCTTACGGGCGAAGTCATCCACATTGGACCCGACGCAAGCGGCATGGACACGCAGCAAACTGCCACCGCAAATTTGTCGAGGGAGAGCGCCTCCCCTACCCTGCCTTACAAGGCACTCATTTCACTTAGCAGCCAAGCAGTCAATGCGGAAGACAAAAAACTCAAAATCGTGCCAGGCATGCAGGTGATTGCCGAAATTCATCAGGGACGCCGAAGCGTTATGGAATACCTGCTCTCTCCAGTGAGGAAAACTCTCCACGACAGCGGACGCGAACGATAATGGGGGAGAGGGTTTCGCAAAAGCGGCTTGTGCCGCTGGCTGCCGCTTGGTTGACGATATTGTTGACGAACTCCGCGGCCTGGGGTGCAAACCTACTGGAAGTGTACCACCTTGCCCGGGATAATGACTCCGCCTTCGAGGCGGCTCGGTATACCCTTGAGGCAATACGACAAAAAATCCCTGAAGCGCGAGCCGGTTTGCTGCCAACCGTGAATATGAACGGCAATGACTCGCGCACCGAGGCCTCGACCACATTCGATCCCGCTCCAACGATGACCCGCGACGTGCATACGTGGACTTGGACGCTCCAGCTTGTACAACCGCTCATCCGCTTGCAAAATTTGTTCGTCTATCAGGAATCCCAACGCCTTGTCGAACAGGCAACGGCACAGTTCGATCAGGCGAAACAGGATTTAATCCTGCGGGTTGCCCAAGCCTATTTCGGTGTGGTCAGCGCCCAGGAAAGCATTGCTGTTACCGAATCCCAAGTAAAGGCCATGCAGGAACAACTGGAGATAGCGACACACGGCTTTCAGGCCGGCACCCATGCCGTTACCGATGTTTATGAAGCCCGTTCGCGTTTCGATTTGGCAATGGCGCAGCTCGTTGCAACACGCAACGAGCTGGCCACTAAACGTGCCGAGTTGGAAAAAATAACCGGCCCCATCTCGTATCCTCTGGCGATGCTCCGTCCCGCGGTTGCGATTCCCAAACCGCACCCCGATGATATCCGGGCGTGGACCAACATGGCCCAAGAAAACAACCCGGCGATTCGGGCACAGAAAGCTGCGCTTGCGGCGGCAGAGTCTGGAATCCGCCGGTATCGCGCTGAACATCTGCCCACGCTGGACCTTACCGCTTCCTATGGGAAAAATTACTCCTCCGGAAGCTTGACAACGCCTAATGATTACACGACAGCAGTCACTTCACAGCAGGCGGGAATTCAATTGAATATCCCGATTTTTGCAGGAGGAGGGACCAATGCCCGCGTAACCGGAGCAATCGCCAACAGATTTAAAGCTCGCGCCGACCTGGAAACAGCACGTCGCCAGGCGATTGCCGAGGTCCGGCAGGCCTATGCGGGTATCGAGAATGGCTTGTCGCAGGTCACGGCACTGGAATCAACAGTGGACTCGAGCCAAAAATCAGTTAAAGGCAACCGGATAGGATTCGGGCTGGGTATTCGAATGAACCTTGATGTACTGAATGCCGAACAACAACTCTATGCTGCTCAACGCGATCTTGCCAAGGCACGCTACGATACCTTGCTTCAGGGGCTGAAACTAAAGGCAGTTGCAGGCATTTTGGCTGAAACCGATGTAACGGAAATTAGCATCCAGCTGGAAAATTAGTGAAATCTCAAGCCAGAGCGTCCGGTCCGGGGGCAATGATCCGACAGAACTCTCCGTAAGCGTAGCCGGAAATCCCGGTATTTTCCCGAAGCACCCTGCCGGAATCGCACTGCCGGCACCCTACTGTTTACCAATAACGAGCCCTTGGACCGCACCACGCCTCACTGCTGGTCAAGTGTTCGAAACAACAACAAAAAAACAATCCGTCTCCTTTTGCCAATTTCCTCATTTCTTGCTGATTTTTGAAAAAAGCTCACACCATTCTCACGAATAAAGCTCAACACCATTTCGAACCGAATTCAGACGAAAACGTATGCCGTTCTACGCCAGTCATAGTAATTTTCTTTTCTATTATATTATTATACAACCAAAACACCAAAGACGGACATAAGCTTACAAAAAAGTATCGTCGCATCCCTTTTCTACCGCTCTCTGCCCATTGGATTTTATATTTTTTCCCTAGAAAATCAACTAATTAATCAAACAAAAGGAGTGCCGCCAAAAAAGTGGCACGCCTTTTGTTATTGACCAGAGCAAGTGCAACACTCCGAACAACCGGGAATCGGAGCAGACGCATGCGGCGTCTGCTCCGTTTTTGCGGCATTCCCCGTTTTGCGCCGCATGCATGGCGCAATCACATGGTATCCCATGAGTCTGCGGCTGCTGATTCTGCAACATAGCCCCTGGGAGGGGCCTGGCGCCATCCTGATGCGGTCGGCACGAAAGCACCGGCTGAATCTCTCGGTGGTTCGGGTATGGGACGAGGCGCTGCCGGATTTTCGCCGATACGATGGCCTGCTGCTCCTGGGCGGTGGCGCCAACGTGGATCAGGAGGCGCGGTACCCCTTCCTGACCGCGGAAAAACGGTTCCTTCGCGAGGCCATCGCCGCGGACACCCCGTGCCTCGGCTTCTGCCTGGGGCATCAACTGCTGGCCCAAACCCTCGGCGCCCGCATCGGCCCCAACTTCTGCCCCAGTGTGGGCTTTGTCCAGGGCCACCTCACCCACGACGGCCGCGAGCACCCGCTCTTCAGCGGAAGCAGCCAGCCGATCCCCCTCTTCAAATGGCATGGGCAGACCGTGCTGGAGCCGATTCCCAAGCATCTCACCGTCTTGATGACCTCGGCCGAGTGCCAGGTGGAGGCCTTTTCCGTTGCCGACCGCCCCCACCTCGTTGGTCTTCAGTTCGACAATCACGCCGCTGCCGCGGCAGACGTGGCTAACTGGCTCCAAAAGGACCAGAAATGGCTTTCCTCTCTCTGCGATCAGGATATCAGCCCCGGAAAAATTCTCGGCGAGGCCGGAATCCACGAACAGCGAATCGAGGCTGAATTCGGGGAGTTTTTCGCTCGCTATCTGCGGTTGATTCGCTGAGGCAACAGGAACCGGAACGGCCAAAAGCGGCATCAGCCGGCCGACCGCCTCCTGCCTTACAACTCGGGTCGCTCCAGGCCATACTTCCGCATTTTGTATCCGATCTGACGC
The DNA here is from genome assembly GCA_021802775.1 of Deltaproteobacteria bacterium. Classification (GTDB taxonomy): domain Bacteria; phylum Desulfobacterota; class Desulfobulbia; order Desulfobulbales; family Desulfurivibrionaceae; genus JAJZRJ01. Next base: position 24,692 of record JAJZRJ010000022.1, on the reverse strand, counting down.
TGGGTCAGCCCCAACTCCCTGGCAGCCCTGGCCTGCACCCAGCCATTGCGGCGAAGGGCGGCGAAAATCTCCTCCTTTTCCAGATCATGCAGGCGGCGCCTCCCGCCACTTCCCTCAGCAAGAACAAGCGGCGCTCTTTCGCTCAGGATCGCACCATCATCCACATGGCGCAATTCCCGGTTGCGGGCGGCAGGGGGGCCTTCCATCATGTAGGACGGCAGGCTTTTGATCTCGATCCACTCGCGATCCGCCATGATGACTAATCGCTCGATGAGGTTCTGCATCTCACGCACGTTCCCGGGCCAATCGTAATCCTGAAAAAACTGCAGGACCGGACGGGCGAGCCGTACGTCACGCTGGTTGTTACGGTTGCTCTCGCGCAGAAAATGGTCGAGCAGGATCGGGATATCCTCGCGCCGCTCACGCAGCGGCGGCAGGATGATGGGCACCACGTTGAGCCGATAGTAGAGATCCGCCCGGAAGCTGCCCTCATTCACTGCCTCTTCCAGGCTGCGGTTGGTGGCGGCAATCACCCGCACGTCCACACTGATGGTGCGGCTGCCCCCCAGGCGCTCGAACTGCTTCTCCTGTAGCACCCGCAGCAGCTTGGCTTGCAGAGTGACCGGCATCTCGCCGATCTCGTCGAGGAAAAGAGTGCCGGTGTCGGCCAGCTCGAAACGCCCCTTCTTCATGGCCAGCGCGCCGGTAAAGGCCCCTTTCTCGTGGCCGAGCAGTTCGCTTTCCAGCAGGTTCTCCGGCAGCGCCGCGCAGTTCACCTTGATAAAAGGATGGTCGCGGCGGGGGCTCGCCTCGTGGATTGCCCGCGCCACCAATTCCTTGCCGGTCCCGGATTCACCCAGCAGGAGGGCGGTGGCGCGGCTGGGCGCCACCTTGTCGATGGCGTGGAAGACCTCCTGGATCGGTTTGCTCTGACCGATGATTCCATGGTGGCTGTAGCGGTAGCGCAGCTCCGCCTTGAGCGAGACGTTTTCCTCGACCAGCACCCGTTCCTTCTGGGCGATGGCCCGGTGGAGGTTGAGGAACTGGCCGATGAGCATGGCCACCACAGTGAGAAAGCGGATGTCCTCCTCAAAAGAGACCTCCGGCCCGAAAAGACGATCCACGGTGAGCACCCCCACCGGCTTCTCGCGCAGCACCACCGGCACGCCGATGAAGGAAATCTCTCCCTTGGGCAGGTGGGTGCGGGCGCCGGTCCGGTTTAAAAAGAGCGGCTCGTTATGGATGTCCGGCACCACGCAGGGATAGCAGGTCTCAAAGATCTTGCCGATGATGCCCTCGCCGGTCTTGTAGATGCCACGCGACTGCTCCGCCTTGGTCAGGCCGTAGGAGGCGCGGATGGCGAGGCGGGTACCGCTGTCGTCGAGCAGCACCAGGGTGGCCCGCTCCATGCGCAAGGTCTCGTGCATGATGCGGAGAATCTCGGCCAGCGCCTTGTCGAGGTCGAGGGCCGAGCCGATGAGCTGCGCGATCTCGTAGAGCGACCGCACTTCAAGGTGCTCGGTTTGCGGGATCCTGGTTGTGGCGGTGGTCATATCCCTCCTTGGCACGCCGGCACGGCGGCATTGCACACCATGGTGTTATGCAATAACCGTTCCTCCAAGAAGAAATCGCCTTTACGAGAATAACAATTTGTTTTTCAACCATATTCATACGCTTCGCCCAGTTCATCATGATTACATAAATGTATAATTATTGTTTTTCACAGATTTTCATATTGCAATAACGTAACTGCCTCCTCCTGTTCACAGAAGCGACGCAATTGCTTCCGGATTGTCGCGTTCGCGACAAAAACGAACCGCTGCTCAGCACCGCTCCGTGCCCGCCGCGCCTGACCGCGCAACAAACCCCATGGATTTATGCCTTGTTTTCATGCTGTTACACGAAAAATCCCGCACCGCTGCCAACAGTGGCACGCCCTTTGCCCTAAGCATGGTCATCACCCGAGTGTGATCGTGAACAAACACGACCCAAATATCAAAGAAGGAGGTTGGCAATGCGCAAGGTAGCAATTTACGGCAAAGGCGGCATCGGCAAGTCCACCACCACCCAGAACACGGTGGCTGGCCTGGTGGAGATGGGCAGGAAGGTCATGGTGGTGGGCTGCGACCCCAAGGCGGACTCCACCCGCCTGCTCCTGGGCGGCCTGGCCCAGAAATCGGTGCTGGATACCCTGCGCGAAGAGGGCGAGGACGTGGAGCTTGAAAACATCCGCAAGCGTGGTTATGGCGGCACCTGGTGCGTGGAGTCGGGTGGCCCGGAGCCGGGGGTCGGCTGCGCCGGCCGCGGCATCATCACCTCGATCAACATGCTGGAGTCGCTGGGCGCCTACGAAGAGAGCGAGGGGCTCGACTACGCCTTCTACGACGTTCTCGGCGACGTGGTCTGCGGCGGCTTTGCCATGCCGATCCGCGACGGCAAGGCCGAGGAGATCTACATCGTCTGCTCGGGCGAGATGATGGCCATGTACGCGGCCAACAACATCAGCAAGGGCATCATGAAGTTCGCTCAGTCCGGCAGCGTGCGGCTGGGTGGCCTGATCTGCAATTCCCGCAACGTGGACAACGAAAAGGAGATGATCGAGGAGTTCGCCAAGAAGCTCGGTACCCAGATGATCTACTTCGTGCCGCGGGACAACGACGTGCAGCGGGCGGAGATCAACCGCAAGACCGTGATCGAATGGAAGAAGGAGGCCCAGCAGGCCGACGAATACCGGGGGCTGGCCAAGGCCATCGACGAGAACAAGATGTTCGTGGTGCCCAAGCCCCTGGCCATCGAGGAGCTGGAGAAGCTGCTCATGGACTACGGCCTGATGAGCTAGTTCGCAGGGCAGGAGCGCCTTCAGGCGCGATGATCGCGGCTCAAGCCGCGCCCACGGGATGCAAACCGAAACAACCAAACGGAGAACACACCATGTTGACCATGATCAGGGCCATTGTCCGGCCGGAGAAAGCAGATAAAGTCCTTGCCGCCCTCATGGAGGCGGGATTTCCGGCAGTCACCAAGTACGCGGTCGCCGGCCGCGGCAAGCAGCGCGGTATCAAGATCGGCGATGTGACCTACGACGAGATTCCCAAGGTAATGCTGCTGAGCGTCATCAACAGCGCGGACAAGGATTTCTTCGTCGAGACCGTCATGAACAGCGCCCGTTCCAGCGGCAAGGGGGCATTCGGCGACGGCAAAATCTTTGTCTCCGAGGTGGAGGAGTCCTACACCATCAGCTCGGGGGTCAAGGAGACCCAATACGCCTCGGAGGGGGTGCCGGCATGAAAGAGGTGATCGCCATCGTGCGCATAAACATGATGAACCAGACCAAGCAGGCCCTTACCGACGCCGGTATCGATGCCTTCTTTGTCCACGAGGCCCAGGGCCGTGGCAAGGGCTTGGCCAATCCGAGGGTCTTGGAAGGCGCCGGCCAGGGATACGAGGAGGCCGCCGCGCTCCTGGGCGCCAAGGGCCAGCTCTATCCCAAGCGGATGGTGACCGCGGTGGTCAAGGACAATCAGGTCCAGGACGTGGTCCAGGCCATCATCGCGGTCAACCGGACCGGCAAGCCCGGCGACGGCAAGATCTTCGTGGCACCGCTCAAGGATGCCGTGCGCGTCCGGACCGGCGAGAAAGGCAGCAAGGCGATCGCGTAAACGCTAAGGAGAACATTATGGCAACCGCAACGGCAACCAAAAAGAATACGGCCTCATGGGATCCGGCCGAGGTCAAGAAGGAACTGCTGGCCAAATATCCGGCCAAGGTGGCGCGCAAGCGCGCCAAGCAGATCATGATCAACGAGGCGCTTGGCAACGAGACCCCGGAGATTTCCGCCAACGTCCGCACCACCCCAGGCATCATCACCATGCGCGGCTGCACCTATGCCGGCTGCAAGGGCGTCATCATGGGGCCGACGCGGGACATCGTCAACATCACCCACGGCCCCATCGGCTGCGGCTTCTATTCCTGGCTCACCCGCCGCAACCAGACCCAGGCCCCCGAGGGCAGCGAGAACTTCATGCCCTACTGCTTCAGTACGGACATGCAGGACTCCGACATCATCTTCGGCGGCGAAAAGAAGCTGGAGCGGGCGATTCAGGAGGCATACGACCTCTTTCACCCGAAGTCCATCGCCGTCTTTGCCACCTGCCCGGTGGGCCTGATCGGCGACGACATCCACACCGTGACCAGACGGATGAAGGAAAAATTCGGCGACTGCAACGTCTACGCCTTCTCCTGCGAGGGCTACAAGGGTGTTTCCCAGTCCGCCGGCCATCACATCGCCAATAATCAGGTCTTCCGCCACATCGTCGGCGAGAACGACGAGCCCAAGGCGGGCGAATTCAAGATCAACCTGCTGGGCGAGTACAACATCGGCGGCGACGGCTTCGAGATCGACCGTATCCTGAAAAAATGCGGCATCACCAACATCGCCACCTTCTCGGGCAATTCGAGCTACGACCAGTTCGCCTCGGCGCATCAGGCGGACCTCAACACCGTCATGTGCCATCGTTCCATCAACTATGTGGCCGACATGATGGAGACCAAGTTCGGCATTCCCTGGATCAAGGTGAACTTCATCGGCGCCCAGGCCACGGCCAAGTCATTGAGGAAGATCGCCGAGTACTTCGGCGACCGGAAGCTCACCGACCGGGTCGAGGCGGTGATTGCCGAGGAGATGCCCCTCGTTGAGGCGGCGCTCAAGGAGATCACCCCCCGCACCGCCGGCAAGACCGCGATGCTCTTTGTGGGGGGAAGCCGGGCGCACCACTATCAGGAACTCTTTGCGGAACTCGGCATGCGGACCATCTCGGCGGGCTACGAGTTCGCCCACCGCGATGACTACGAAGGCCGGCAGGTCATCCCCACCCTGGAGGTGGACGCCGACAGCCGCAACATCGAGGAGATCGAGGTCACGGCGGACGAGAAGCGCTACCGCCCAAGGAAGAGCGACAAGGAACTCAAGGCGTTGGCCAAGTCCGGCTACCAGTTCAAGCACTACGACGGCCTCATTCCCGACATGGAAAAAGGGACGCTGGTCATCGACGACCTCAACCAGTACGAGGCGGAAAAGCTGGTGGAACTCATGCAGCCCGACATCTTCTGCGCCGGCATCAAGGAGAAGTTCTCGATCCAGAAGCTGGGCGTGCCGATGAAGCAGCTCCACAGCTACGACTCCGGCGGCCCCTATGCCGGATTCAAGGGCGCCATCAACTTCTACCAGGAGATCGACCGGCTGGTGAACAGCAGGGTGTGGAGTTACATGAAGGCGCCCTGGCAGGCCAACCCGCAGCTCTCCGCCACCTTTGTCTGGGAGTAGCCGGCAGGGCCGGAATGAAGAATTAAAAATTACGAATGAACAATGCAGAATGAAAGGATAATTCCCCAAACTCTTCATTCTTAATTCTTCATTGTTCATTCAATAACCGAGGAAACAACCATGCTCTTACGACATACCCCCAAGGAAATCACCGAGCGCACGGCCTTGACCATCAATCCGGCCAAGACCTGCCAGCCCATCGGCGCCATGTACGCGGCCCTGGGCATCCACGGCTGCCTGCCGCACAGCCACGGCTCCCAGGGCTGCTGCGCCTACCACCGCAGCACCCTGACCCGTCATTACAAGGAGCCGATCTCCGCCTCCACCAGCTCCTTCACCGAAGGGGCCTCGGTCTTCGGCGGCCAGGCCAACATGCTCCAGGCCATCAACAACATCTTCTCGGTCTACGACCCGGAGGTGATCGCCATCCATACCACCTGCCTCTCCGAGACCATCGGCGACGATCTCAAGCAGATCCGGAAGAAGGCGCAGGACGAGGGCAAGGTGCCCGCGGGCAAGACAATCATCGGTGCCAACACCCCGAGCTACGTGGGCTCGCACGTCACCGGCTTTGCGAGCATGACCAAATCCATGGCCATGCTCGCCGAACCCACGGGCAAGAAGAACGGCAAGGTCAACGTCATCCCCGGCTGGGTGGAGCCGGCGGACATGGAGGAGCTGAAACGGATGATGGGGTTGATCGGCGTGAAATACATCATGTTCCCCGACACCTCCGGCGTCCTCAATGGCCCGCTCTCCGGCGAGTTCAAGATGTTCCCGGCAGGCGGCACCACCGTGGCCGAACTGAAAAGCTGCGGCGACTCAGTCGGCACCCTGGCGCTCGGCGAATGGTGCTCGGCCGAGGCAGGCCGCTGGCTCGACGCCAACTGCAAGGTGCCGTGCAAGGTGCTCGACATGCCCTTTGGCCTGGCGGCCACCGACCGCTTCATCGAGGCGCTCCGAACCATCGCCGGCGTGACCATCCCGGAGGAGATCAGCCATGAGCGCGGCCAGCTGGTGGACATGATCTCGGACATGCACCAGTACCTCTACCACAAGAAGGTGGCCCTGGTGGGCGATCCGGACCAGCTCGTCGCCATGACCGAATTCCTGGTCTCGCTCGACATGTGGCCCACCCACATCGTCACCGGCACGCCGGGCAGCCGCTTTGAAAAACGGATCAGGGAGATCACCAAGGATCTGCCCTACGGGGTGAACGTCAAGGCCGCCGGCGACATGTTCCTCCTCCACCAGTGGATCAAGAACGAGCCGGTGGACCTCCTCATCGGCAACACGTACTGCAAGTACATTGCCCGCGACGAGGACATCCCCTACGTGCGCTGGGGCTTCCCGATCCTCGACCGCCAGGGGCACCAGTACTTCCCCACCGTGGGCTACAAGGGCGGCATCCGGCTGCTGGAAAAGATCCTCGGGGTGTTGATGGATCGCCTCGACCGCGATGCCCCGGAGACATCCTTTGAACTGGTGATGTAACCACGATGAAGATCATCCCCATTCCCATGGCGCCGGGCCTGCGGGGCGAAAGGCAGCCGCAGCCGGTGATCCGGTTGCCGGTGGCGCCCAAGGCCCTGGCCAGGGTGCGCTGGGCCGCCGATACCAAGCCGCCGATGCCGGCCATGACGCCGACCGAGGCCATGGCCTGGCTGGAGCAGGTAGAGCGGCACGACGTTGCCGTCGCAAGGGTGGAATGCTGCGGCCCTGGCGACCCCCTGGCCGTGCCCGGCCGCCTCTTCGAGACCATGGCGCTGCTCCGGCGTCACTATCCCGAAGTGGCGCCGGAGATTGCCACCCTGGGGCTGAGCGGCGAAGCCCACGCCCGGCAGTTGGCCGATCTCGGCGTCCGCCGGGTGATCCTGCTGGTGGATGCGGTGGAGCCGGAGGCGGCAACAAAGGTCTATGCCTGGGTGCGGCCGGGAACCAAGACCATTCCCCTGCCCCAGGCAGCGGCCGTGCTGGTCGAAGAACAGGCCAGGGCCGTCACGGCCTTCGCACGGCTGGGGATGGCGGTGCACATCCAGACCACGGTCTGCCCCGGCGTGAACGACGGGCAGGTGGAGGCCATCGCCCGCGCGATGGCTGCCCTGGGCGCGGAGAGCATGACCTTGTTGCCGGCGCATCCGGAGAGCGAAGAGGATAAAGCCGTGGTGGCGAGAGGTTCCGCCCTGGCGGCGCGCCATCTGCCCCTGGTCGCGGCCCAGCCTGCAATGGAGCCCGGCTGGGCGTCATCGCCGCTGCCCGGACCGACACCGGCCAGGCCCAACGTGGCGGTGGTGAGCATCGGCGGCATGGAGGTGGACCTCCATCTCGGCCACGCGATCAAGGCCCTGATTTACGGCCCGCGGGAGGATGGGCTGATCGCGCTCCTCGCCAGCCGCGAGCTGCCCGAACCGGGCGGCGGCGCGACCCGCTGGCAGGAGATGGCCGGCATTCTGCACGACTGCTTCGCGCTGCTGGCCGTCAGCGCAGGCGAGAGCCCGAAACAGGCCCTGGCCGACCACGGCATCAGCGTCCTCATCACCGGGGGCGAGATCGACGGCGCCGTGGACCTGCTCTACGGCGGCGGCAAAAAGAAGCGATCGGCTGGCAGCAGTCAGCAAAAAAAGCCAAGGTAGGAATGGCTTCATCCGCGACCTCGCGCCTGAACGCGCTCCTACGGCGCTTGAGTCCGTAAATCTTTCATGACAAGGAGAATTCCCATGGCAATTCCCAAACGACAGGTTCTCGTCTGCCAGAGCTTCCGCGTGGCTGGCGACAAGAAAGGCATCTGCCACAAGCAGACCGACGGCTTCCTCCAGTACCTGGAGGAGGAGATTCTCGACCGCGGCCTCGACTGCCTGGTCACCGCCACCACCTGCCTCAAGCAGTGCGAGTCCGGCCCCATCATGGTGGTACAGCCGGAGAACTGGTGGTTCAGGGGGGTGGACAGCGAGACGGCCATCGACGCCATTCTGGATGGGCTGGAGGACGGCAAACCGGCGGCCGGTTATCTGATAGTGAAGAATTAAGAATGAAGAATGAAAAATTAAGGATGAAGACGCACCCAAGGCATAAGTGGTTTAGCTGCCCATTCTTCATTCTGCATTCTTCATTCTGCATTGGTGTTGCGCCATGATCACCATCCGGCCGGCAACCATGGCGGACCTGGATGGACTCACCGCTCTGTTGCAGATCCTGTTCGCCATCGAGGCGGATTTCGCGGGCGACGAGGCGCGGCAGCGGCGGGGGCTGGCCATGCTGCTCGCCTCCCCCTCGGCCGCCATTATGGTGGCCGAGGCCGGGGGCCAGGTGATCGGCATGGCCACCGGCCAGACCACCATCTCCACCGCCGAAGGCGGTTTCGCCCTGCTGGTGGAAGACGTGGTGGTGGAGGCAGCGTGGCGCGGCCAGGGCCTCGGCCGGCGCCTGCTTGCGGCCCTGGCCGACTGGGCCGGGGAGCAGGGCATTTCCCGGCTCCAACTCCTGGCCGACCGCAACAACCAGCCGGCCCTCGATTTCTACCGCCAACTCGGCTGGCAGACCACGGCACTCATCTGCCTGCGGCAACGGCTGGCGGGTTGAGGAAAACGGCAGGCAGCCGCTGCCTGCGAATGGACTGCGTGGACCGTGTGGACGATGTGGACTTGGGCTCCCCGTCCACACTGTCCACATCGTCCACTTGGTCCACCGAAAGGCCCCTTTCCCAAAGGTGACCCCCTATGCAGCTCGTGCAACTGGAAGACTGGCGGCTCTTCTTCAAGGAGGGCGACGACTACCTTGGCACCGCGGTACGCGCCGCGGCCCGGCGGCGGGAGGTCTTCACCGCCGAGATCCTCTACAATCTTGCGGCCATGGCCATTGAAAAATACTTCATGGCCCTGCTCATGGCCCACGGCGATCTGGCCGACAACCACACCATGCGCGACCTCATTCACTCGGTGGAGCGCCACCTCTCCTTGGAGCCGGAGTTCAAGGAACGGCTTCTCTTCCTCGACGGATTTCAGGAGATCTGCGACCTGAAGGGCTACCGCCGCACCCCGCCCGGCGAGGCGGAGCTGGCGCAGATCCTGGCCACCGCCGCCGAGGTCCGCGACTTCGTGACCAGCCAGGTCGGAGGCATTGTCCGGTGATGCGCCGGCCCCTCGCCACCCTCAAGGCCGGCAGCGCCATGGCCCCGGTGCGGGAGCGGTTCGGCGATTTCGAGGACTGGTTGCGCGCAGGGCTTCGGCTGCCGGCATCGGATCTCCGCCTGATCCGGGTAGCGGAGGGCGAACCCCTGCCGCCCCCCGACGAATGCGGCGGTATCGTAATCACCGGCTCGCACGCCATGGTGACCGACAACCTGCCGTGGAGTGTGGCGCTGGCCGCATGGTTGCCGGCCGTGGTGCGGAAGCGCATCCCGCTGCTCGGGATCTGCTACGGTCATCAACTGCTGGCCGCAGCCATGGGCGGCCGGGTAGACCACCACCCGTGCGGACCTGAGATCGGCACCGTTGCCGTCGAACTCTTACCTGCCGCGAAACACGACCCGCTCTTTGCCGCCCTGCCCGCCTCTTTTCCCGTCCACTGCTTCCACAGCCAGAGCGTTCTCACCCTGCCGCCCCAGGCGGTGCCGCTGGCCCGGAACGACCTCGAACCCCACCATGCCTTCCGGCTGGGCACCTGCGCCTGGGGCGTGCAATTCCACCCCGAATACACCCGGAAGATCATGGCGGCCGAGGTTGCCGCCGCTGCCGAACAACTGGCAGCGGCGGGCCTGAACCCTGCCGCTTTGCAGGCCACCGCGCAGGCATGCCCGGCAGCCGCCTCGCTGCTCGCCCGCTTCGCCGCCCTGGTGCGAGCGGTTGCCTAGCGGCCCGGCCGTCCCGTCACCACGAGGCCACCCGCCGGGCAAAGTCGGGCAGCTCGGCGGCTGCCAGCGGACCCTCCTCCGACTGCCGGCGCAGGGAGCAGACCACCTTTTCCAGCGCGGGCGCGGAGAGCCTGACCCCGGCGGCGTCCAGGGTGCGCTCCACCGCCCTTCGGCCGCTCTTGGCCCCGAAATAGAGGCGGCGCTCACCACCCACCATGGCCGGGGCAAAGGGCTCGTAGCTGGCCGGATCGTCGAGCAGCCCCAGCAGGTGGAGCCCGGTCTCGCAGGCAAAGATGGCCTCGCCGATCACCGGCTGCTGCGGCGCCACCTCCCGGCCGGCCGCCCTGGCCACCCGGTGGCAGAGGGCGCGCAGCCGTATCAAATCGTACTTGCCCATCCCCTGCCGCAAGGTCCGGTAGGCCGCCACCTCCTCCAGCCGGGCATTGCCGGCCCGTTCGCCCAGGCCCAGCACGGTGGCGTCGATCCAGCCCGCCCCGGCCTCCAGGGCGGCGATGGCGTTGGCGGTGGCCATGCCGAAATCGTTATGCCCATGGAAACCAACGGCCAGGCCGTTCTTTTCCCGCACCCGCGCCACCAGCCGGCCGACGCTGCCGGGCGAGCCGAGGCCCACCGTATCGGCCAGCCGCACCCGGCTCGCACCCGCGTTGGCGGCGCAGGCCACCACCGCGTCGAGGAACTCCGGCGCGGCCCGGGTGGCGTCCTCAAGGCCGAGGGAGACGCAGGCAAAAGCCTCTCCGGCCTGCCGCACCGAGCGCTCGACCAGAGCCAGCGCCTCGCGGCGGGAGCAGCCCATCTTGCTCATCAGCAGCCGGTCGGTGACCGGGATGGAGAGGGAAAGCACGTCGAGGTCGAGGCTGGCGGCAAAAGCGATATCCTCCGCCCTGCAGCGGGACCAGAGGGCCAGGCGGGCCTTGCGGCCACAGGCGGCGCGGATCGCCGCCACCAGCGGTGCCAGCTCCGCTTCACGGGAAGTGGCGATGCCGATCTCGATCTCCTCGATGCCGATGGCGACGAGTTCGCCAGCAACAGCCACCTTCTCGGCCAGGGAAAAGGCGACGCCCACCGTCTGAATCCCTTCGCGCAGGGTGCTGTCGATGATGGCCATGGCAAATCTCCGATACTGGGCAGTGGTGGTCGATTCAGCCGGCAGCCGGCGTTTCGCGGCAGCGGGACTGTTCCTTCCGGCGCGAGAGGTGGCACACCTTCTGGCGCCAGCCGCCGGAATTCGCGGGCCTGCGGCTCACCTCGGCCACCCGGCCCTGCTCGAAAATCACCAGGGTATCGCCGAAGACCTCCACGTCGGCCGGATCGTGGGTGATGACCACCAGCGGCACGCCAAAACGCTCCCGCAGTTCGAGCAGTTCCAGCCGCATCCGCTGGCGCAGGGTGGCGTCCAGGGCGGAGAAAGGCTCATCCAGCAGGAGCAGTGAGGGTTTCCGGATCAGCGCCCGGGCTAAAGCGACCCGCTGCTTCTGGCCGCCGGACAGTTCGTGCGGGCGGTTGCCCGCCAGCGGGGCGATCTCGAAGGTCGCCATGATCTCTTCCACCTCGGCCCGGATGGCGGCGGGGATACCCCACTGCCACGGCTTCTTGAGCGGATAGGCGATGTTTTCCCGCACGGTGAGATGCGGGAAAAGGGCGTAATCCTGGAAGAGATACCCCACCCGGCGATGACGCGCCGGCAGGTTGACCCCGGTGGCGTGGTCGAAGAGCGGCTGATCACCCACCTCGATACGGCCGTAATCCGGACCAACGAGTCCGGCGATGCTCTGGATGGTGAGGCTCTTGCCCGAGCCCGAGGGGCCGAAGATCACGGTGAGGTCGTCGGCCGAGGCAAAGGTGGCGTGGAGCTGGAACTCCCGCGCCCGCGAACGCAGGGTCTTGCGGATATCGACCGCAAGCTTCATCGTCCGTACCCCCGCCGCGCCATGAGGAGATTGGTGGCAACCAGGATCGCCACGCAGGTGATCGACATGATCGCCACCAGGGTGTTGGCCAGCGGGTAGTTGCCGGCCGCCACCGCATCGAAGACCGCCATGGCCGCGGTCTGGGTCCGGCCCTCGATGTTGCCGGCCACCATCAGGGTGGCGCCGAAGTCGCCCATGGCCCGGGCAAAGGCGAGCATGACCCCGGCGAGCAGCCCGCGGCCGGCGAGCGGCAGGGTGATGCGCCAGAAGAGCGCCATTTCGTGGTCGCCCAGGATGCGGGCCGCCTGTTCGTACTCGGGGGGCACCGACTCGAAGGCCGCCCGGGCCGACTTGAAAAGGAGCGGAAAGGAGACCACGCTGGCGGCCAGCACCGCGCCCTGCCAGGTGAACATCAGGGAGAGGCCGAGGTGGTCGTGCAGAAAGGAGCCCAGCCAGCCGTTGCGGCCCCAGAGCACGATGAGGTAATAGCCCAGCACCGTGGGCGGCAGCACCAGCGGCAGGGTACAGAGGGCATCGAGCAACTCGCGGCCAGGAAAGCGGCGGCGCGCCACCAGCCAGGCACAGGCCACGGCCAGGCCCAGGGAAAGGGCAGTGGCGGCGGCCGCCACCTTGAGGGTCAACCAGAGGGGAGCGAGATTGGGCATACCTACCTCCCGGCCGTGGTTACGGCCGTTTGAAGCCGTATTTGCGGAAGATCTCCTGCGCCTCGGGCTCGCGCAGGAAGCGGAGCAAGGCCGCGGCCTCCCGCGGATGGGGGCTCGTTGCCACCACCGCGGCGGGATAGACAATGGGAGTGGTGGTCACCACCTCCGCCGCCACCCGCACCCGCTCCCTGGCGGCAACCGCGTCGGAAGCGTAAACAAAGCCCGCCTCCACCTCGCCTCGCTGGACGTACTCCAGGGCCTGTTTCACCGAGATGGCCATCACGTACCTGGGGACGAGGGTCTGCCATACCCCCTGTTTTTCGAGCGCCTCCTTGGCGTAACGGCCGGCTGGCACCGAGTCGGGGTTGCCGAGGGCGATGCGCTGCACCGCGTTCGAACGCAGGTCGGCAATGCCGCGGATCCGGCTCTGGCCTGGCGGGGTCACCAGCACCAGGGTGTTGGCCACGAAATTGATCCGGCTGCCGGGCCGGAGATGGCCGCCCTTTTCGGCGCGGTCCATGGTCTCCTGGTCGGCGGCGGCAAAGAGGTCCACCGGCGCCCCTTGGGCGATCTGCTGCAGGAGCGGCCCCGAGGCGGCGAAGTTGAAGTTGACCTTGACGCCTGGATTCTTCGCGGCAAAACGGGGGCCGATCTCCTTGAACGCCTCGCTGAGAGAGGCGGCGGCCGAGACCAGCAATTCGGTCTCCGCCCAGGCCCGGCCTGCGGTGGCGGACAGAACTACGGCCGTGACCAGCAGGAGCAGACAGCTTTTTCCAACCAGAGATTTCCGCCTCATGATGTTCCCCTTTTCGCTTTCGGTTTTTCCTCGCCGCAGAAAAGCTTCTGCAACTCGGCGCTCATCCATGTCAGCTCCCGCTGGAAGCGATCATGGTACTTCCAGAAAAGACCAATGGCCTTCTCCCCTGCCGGGGTAAGGGTCGCGCCGCCACCGCCCTTGCCGCCGCGCACCGTAACCACCAACGGGCAACCGGCCTGGCGGGTCATGGAGGCCAGCAGATCCCAGGCGTGCTTGTAAGACATCTCCATGGAGCGGGCCGCGCTGGCCAGGGAACCGTATTCCCGAATCCGCTCCAGCAACACCACCCGGCCGTAGCCCAAAAAGGTGCCCTCCGGCCCCTCGAGCCACAGCCGCCCACGCCAGCGCCAGCGCGCCCCCTTTCCCGTGCTTTCCTGCTTCTTGGTCTGCTTTTGCATGGTCGTTATATTATCAAAAACATAACGATCATGCAAGGGGTTTTCGCCAGACTCATTCCTTGAGGCAGAGGTGCGCACCGCGGCGAGCTGGTCCCAGCCGTAGCCGGTTTATTGAATATCAGCCGTTGCAGCCGCCGCTGCCGGAGCAGACCCCCTTGGTGCAGGGGACGCGCCGCCCCTTCATGGCGTCGAGGTTGCCGCCGCGGTAAACTGCCTTGAGGCCATCCTCGATAAAACCGCTCATGGTCACCGGCCGGATGCCGGACTTCTCCAACACCTCGCGAGGGGAGTCACCCAGGGCGCTCACCAGCAGAGCCCGGCAGTCGTTCAATACCCGGCCGACACTGGTCCAGCGTTGCAACCCGCCGTTGCCGGCCTTGGGCGCCGGCCGCTCCTCGATGAGGGCAAAGCCCTCCCCTTCCGGCGCGTAAATCTGGAACCTGGTCGCCTCGCCGAGATGCTGGTTCACCAGCACCCCTTCCATGGTGGCCACTGCCACATAGGGCCGCTGTTCCGGCGGCAGGGCCGGGGTCGAGGCGCAGGCCGAGAGGCAGCCGCGGAACTCGCCGGCCTTGTCGTCGCCGAGCAGCCCCACGGCATCGGCCCGGCAGCGCGTGCAATGGCGCATCTGCGGCAGATATTTTTCCGCCACCTGGCGAATCTCGGCGATCCGCTGCTTGCTCGGCTCCGGGATGTGGGCAAAGGGGGTATCCACGTTGGGGAACATGGCCATGCAGTTGAGCAGGTCGGCGCCCAGTTCCTGCATTTTGGCCGCCACCGCCTCCACGTGGTGGTCGTTCACCCCGGGGACGACGATGGTGTTGATCTTCACCGTGATGCCATGGGCCTTGAGCGCGCTCACCGCGGCCTTCTGCCGCGAGTGCAGCAATTCCGCCGCCTGCCGGCCGCGATAGACCACGTTGCCGTCGCGCACCCAACTGTAGACCTGTTCCACCACCTGCGGGTCCACGCCATTCACGGTGATGGTCACGTGGGAAACCGGAAGCGTCGCCAGTTCCGGAATGTAAGGGCCGATACCCAGACCGTTGGAGGCCAGACAGAGGATCATCTCCGGAAACTCCCGCCGGATGAGACGCAGGGTCTCCATGGTCTCCTCCGGATTGGCAAAGGGGTCGCCAGGACCGGCGATGCCCGCCACGGTGATCCGCGGCTCCTTGGCCAGCACCTGCCGCAGATAGAGCACTGCCTGCGAGGGGCTGAGCAGGGAGCTGGTCACCCCGGGCCTTGATTCGTTGGCGCAGTCGTACTTGCGGTTGCAGAAGTTGCACTTGATGTTGCACTTGGGTGCCACCGGCAGGTGGACCCGGCCGAACTGCCCTTTCACGGCCGGGTTGAAACAGGGGTGCTTCGATAGATCGAGGTGACTGGTCATTGATGGCCTCCTTTGCCCTTCAACTCTGTTCTCGTGCTTGCCTGGAATTTTTTGTGGTCGTGGTCGTGATCGTGATCGTTGTGCTATCGGGTTTTCGATTTCGATTACGACCACGATCGCGACAACGAATGCCGCCTTCCGATCTGCGGCCGGCCCGGCCTTCAGTTTTCAGCCTTCAGCCTTCAACCTCACATGTAGCTGTAGCCCACCGGCGAATCGTCCTGCTTTTTCGCGATCAGGGTGTTGACCACCAGATCGAAAAGCTGCTGGGCGCCGTGGTAGCCGAGGTGGAGGATGCGCTGGCCGCCCATGCGGTCGTGGATCGGGAAACCGACCCGGATGAGCGGGATGCCGGCCCGCCGCGCCATGGCGTATCCCTTGGAATGGCCAATCAGGAAATCAGGACGCAAGGCAGTTGCCGCCTCCTCGATGTCGTGAAAATCCACATCTTCGCGCACCATCGGCATGGCCACCGGCAGTTCGCCGAGCACCGCGCGGATCGCCTCGGTGAGCCGGCCGCTCTTGCCGCCCGAGGCGCAGAGCACCGGCGTAACCCCGATCTCGGCCAGAAAACCGGTCAGCCCCACCACCAGATCCTCCTCGCCATAGACCACCGCCTTCTTGCCGGAGACGTATTTGTGGCTATCCACCAGGCTATCGAGGAGGCGGCCGCGGGCGGCGGCATGGGGTGCCGGGACCGGCCGGCCGGCCAATGCCGAAAGTTTGGCAAAAAAGGCGTCGCTCTCGCAGAGGCCGATGGGCAGACCGAGGCGGGAAAGCGGCACCCCGAAGCGTTCGGCCAGCAGCGACCCGCCGCCCTCCTCTTCGCCCAGGGTGCGGCCGAACTCGATGGTGGCCCGGCTCTTGCCCATGGCGCGAATACCCGCGACAGGGGTGCCGCCCGCCGGGATCAGCGGATAGTCGGCCAGGGCCGGGCCGTCCAGGGTGTCGGAAAAATCAGGCAGCACGGTGGCGGCGAGGCCGAAATCCGCCAGCACCTCCTTGAGGTAGCGGAGATCGGCGGCCGAGACAAAGCCGGGCAGCAGGTTCACGACCCCGTTCGACTCGCCGCCCTCGGCGAGCTGCTCCACCAGGGCGCGCACCGCGCCGTGGAAGCCCTCCATGTGGGTGCCGGAATAGCTGGGGGTGGCAACCCGCACCATCAGGGGCAGGTCGCCCTCGGGGCCGAACTCCCGGCCATATTCGCGGAGGATCGTGGCCACGTCGTCGCCAATGGTCTCGGTGAGGCAGGTGGTGGCAATGCCGATCAGCCGCGGCCCATACTTGGCAGTGACGTTCTTGAGCCCCTGCTTCAGATTGGCGCCGCCGCCATAGATCGCATTCTTCTCCCCCAGGGAGGAGGAGGCGATATCGATGGGTTCGTTGAAATGGCTGATGATGTAGCGCCGCATGTAGGTGGCGCAGCCCTGGGAGCCGTGGAGAAAGGGCACCGCCCCCTCGACCCCGCGGAAGGCCAAGCACGCCCCCAGCGGCCGGCAGAGCTTGCAGGCATTGGTGGTGGAGATATAGTTCGGCAGCTTCTTGCCCATGATTCGATCCCTTTTGATTGGCCACGAAATCTCTTTGGCCACGAATTGTCTTTGCCACGAAACCCGCGAAACAACACGAAAGTTGTTACAAGAAAATAACAGAAAATCATATAGTTACCACACGGTAGACGCTCGAAACCTCGCGCCGTCCCTTCTCTCTCTCCATCCCTTTTTCGTGTCTTTCGTGGGTTTCGTGGCCATTTCTTCATGGCCTCCGTGGCCATTTCTCCGTGGTGTTCGTGGCTATCTTTCTTTCCGTGGCACCCAGCGCCAGACCGGGCTCATCACCGAGGCGTAGACCTCGCGGGCGAAATTCCGCATCCCTTCGAAGCCGGCCAGCATCTCCTTGCGCTCGTGGTTGTGGTCGCAGAAGGCCACCCCGAGCTTGTAGGCAATGGGCCGCTCCTTGACTCCGCCCACGAAGAGATCCACCTCCTTCTCCTTGAGAAAGGCGGAGAGTTCCAGGGGGTTCGAATCATCGACAATGATGGTGCCCGGATCGGTGATCGCCTGGAGTTCCTCGTAGTCCTCGGGGGTGCCGGTTTGCGACCCCACCATCACCACCTGCATGCCGATGAGCCGGAAGGCCTTGACCAGGGAAAAGGCCTTGAACGCCCCGCCCACGTAGATCGCCGCCTTCTTGCCGGCCAGCTTTTCGCGGTACCGCGCCAGTTCGGGCAGCAGCGTGGCCAGCTCCTCGCGCACCAATGCCTGGGCGCGGGCCATGATGGCCGGATCGTCGCCAAAGAAGCGGGCCACTGCATAGAGGGATTCGGCCATGTCCTCCACCCCGAAATAGGAGACGCGCACCGAGGGGATGGCGAAATCCTGCTCCATCATGCGGGCCAGGTCCATGGTGGCGCCGGAGCACTGCACCACGTTGAGCGAAGCGCCGTGCGCCCGCTCGATGTCCGCCACCCGGCCGTCGCCGGTGATGTTGGCCACCACGGTGATGCCCATCCGTTCGTAGTATTGGCGGATGAGCCAGAGTTCGCCGGCCAGGTTGAAGTCGCCGAGGATGTTGATGCTGTGGCGCGGGATGCCGGTGGTGTCGCCGGTGCCCACCAGTTGGCGCATGGCGTTGCAGGCCGCGGCATAGCCGGCCCGCTTGTTGCCGTTCTTGAAGCCCTCGGACTGCACCGGCAGCACCGGAATGCCTTTCTCGGCCGCCACCCGTTTGCAGACCGCGGCGAGATCATCACCGATGATGCCGACGATGCAGGTGGAATAGACAAAGGCCGCCCTGGGCCGATGGCGGTCGATGAGTTCGGTGAGCGCGGCATGGAGCTTCTGCTCGCCGCCGAAGATGACGTCCCGCTCCTGAAGGTCGGTGGAAAAACTCAGGCGGTGGAGTTCCGGCCCGGAAGAAAGGGCACCGCGGATATCCCAGGTGTAGACCGCGCAGCCGATGGGGCCGTGCACCAGATGGAGCGCATCGGCAATCGGGTAGAGCACCACCCGCGAGCCGCAGAAGACGCAGGCCCGCTGGCTCACTGCCCCGGCCAGGCTCTCCTTGTTGCAGGAGATGGCAAAGGGGGCCTCGCCCTTGCGGTGGATCTGGTCCTGCCGTTCCGTAAATATCGCTGTCGCCCGCATGCCCTGCTCCCGTGCCAGTGGTTACTGTTACAAAGGAGTAGAGCAAGGGGCATGCCACAGCCCGAAGATCGGTGATTATCGTGTCTTTTCAATTTGTTGAAAGAGAAAAGCGAGAGGCGCGTCCAGCCGGACGATAGTGGGGCGCGGCACGGCTGTCGCAGGGGCGACAATTTGGTATGGAGTCGGACAATTTGGTGGGATGGCAGAAAAAAAACAGAAAAGGGATTTCAGACCGTCGCCTGAAATCCCTTTTTTCCTGGAGCCACCTGCCGGAGTCGAACCGGCGACCTACTGATTACGAATCTGATTATCAAACCATTCCATATTTCTTTAAAGCAACATAACGTGTTGACATAAAGACATTTATTCAATACGATATTCCCAGACAATCCCACAAAATCACCCAAAAGGTTGGACAGCAGTTGGACAAACTCCGAGGAGGCACCGCACATGGCAAAGTGGATCAAATCAAAATATCCAGGCGTAAGATACAGGGAGCACGAAACACGCCGCCACGGGGTTGGCAATAAACTCGACCGTTATTACACGATCTTCTACAAACTGAAAGGCAAGATGACGGAAGAGGCCGTAGGCTGGGCAAGCCACGGCATGACAGAAAAGAAAGCGGCTGCAATTTTGGCCGAGCTACATGAAAATCACCGGCGCGGCACCGGCCCTCGCACCCTAAAAGAGAAAAAGGCATTAGCTGACGCCGAGTGGCAGGAAAAAGAAGAACGGAAAAGACAATCCGCCACCAGCAACTTAACTTTTGCCACCATTTTCAGCACAGAATACCTGCCTCATATCCAAGCCAACAGGCGGAATAAAAGATCATGGAAAAGCGAAGAAAGCCTCTTCCGGCTCTGGATTAATCCGGCAGTTGGGAATAAAACCCTCCAGAGCATTGCCCCCTTCGACCTAGAAAAAATCAAGAAAAACATGGCAAAAGCCGGACGGGCTGAACGTTCCATCGTTTATGCCCTTGCCGTCATACGGCAAGTTTTTAACTATGCCCAAACCAACAATCTATATACAGGCACAAACCCAGCAGGTCCGGTTGGAAAAGTAAAAAGGCCGTCCGCCGACAACAGACGACTGCGTCACCTCTCGCAAGAAGAAGCAGCTACCCTGCTATGCGAACTAAGCAAAGCCAGCAAAGACGTGCATGATATGGCCCTGCTTTCACTCCATACCGGGATGAGGGCTGGAGAAATCTTCTCCCTGACTTGGGCAGACGTTGACCTTGCCGCCGGCCTGCTCACCTTGCGCGACACCAAAAGCAACAAGAACCGCCCGGCATTCATGACGGAAACCGTCAAAGCCATGCTCAAGAGCAAACCAAAGGGCGAACCCGCAACCCCAGTCTTTCCAGACCGCAACGGCAAAAAAATCGAGCAAATTTCAAAAACTTTCAACCGTACGATTGCCCAAATTGGCCTAAACAACGGGATCACTGACCGGCGGCAGCGCGTCACCTTTCACACCTTACGGCACACCTTTGCCTCTTGGCTGGTTGAAAAAGGTACGGCTATTTACCATGTCCAAGCACTACTTGGCCATTCCGACTTAAAACTCACCGCCCGCTATGCCCATATTGGCGAAAATTCCCTACGAACGGCGGTTCAACGCCTTGAAGCGGCAGGATGAGAGACGGCAAAAGCCAGAAGCACCAAGGCTAGACAACCGACAAAAATATTGCGCACCAGCCACAGGCTATCCAGGAGGTAACACCCAGGATTCACAAGGACACAACGGCTAATCCCGGCCCAAGCGACCGACAAGCAACCCAAAGCCTTTTGCTTCTCTTTGTTGACCCAAAAGATCAACAAGCAGCAGCAAGAGGCTTTTTTATTTACACAAACTCAACAAGATAAGGAGAAAATAAAAAAATATAGGCGGGAGGATTGACACATCGGCGTGCCATCCCTATTGTTCCCCCCTTCGAGGGGAAACCAAAAAAGGAGAAATAAATATGATAAAGTAAAAAAACAAAACAGGCAAGCGTTTATTTAAAAAAAAATGGCTAACAACCAAAAGGCACTCTATTTGTTTAAATTTAAAAAAGGAAAAAATATTATATGGCATTGAATTATAAAGAAAAGTTATCACACCTGGCAGAAAAATGGCCCTCCAGCCTGGTGGCTCGTCGGAAAATTAGCGAGTTCACCGGCGGCATCATGTCTGAAAAATATCTTGCGAACTTGGATTCGTTAGGGGACGGCCCG
Source organism: Deltaproteobacteria bacterium (assembly GCA_021802775.1). Lineage (GTDB taxonomy): Bacteria > Desulfobacterota > Desulfobulbia > Desulfobulbales > Desulfurivibrionaceae > JAJZRJ01. The sequence goes on along the minus strand of JAJZRJ010000022.1, from coordinate 3,948 downwards.
CCAAGATGCAAAATCGGAAGGCATGTCGCCTATCCCGTTGACACGCTCATTACGTGGCTCGAAGGGCGGTGCTCCAATGACTAAAAAAACACTGTCACAACCACAGCACAAGATGCCCACCCTCAATCCAGACCTGGAAATGGCAAACCGTTTTCTGGATGTCTTGACGGGCAGCACAAGTGAAGCTGCTACTTTTCAGTTTTTTACGGACAACAAAGAACTGAAGGCATCAAGACCTCCAAAAAGAAATGACCCCCTTGCGCTTCACATGCACAAAAACCGCCCTATTGATTTTTCCTTTGCCAAACAAAAGCAAAGAAAGGGGGCTGGAGTGTGGGTGATGGTCAATGCTGGCGACGGCAAGGGCCGGAAAAAAGAAAACGTCGTCAAAGTTCGTGCCCTTTTTGTCGATCTGGATGGCTCACCGTGGGAACCAGCGGCAACGGCGCTCACCCCCCATATGCGGGTTGAGTCGTCACCGGGGAAATGGCACCTCTACTGGCTGGTGTCAGATTGCCCCTTGGATCAGTTCACAACCCTACAGAAAGCCATTGCCATGAAGTTTGATGGCGATAAATCCTGCTGTGATCTCCCACGGGTTCTGAGGGTGCCAGGGTTTTACCATCTCAAAGATCAGCCTGTCATGACAAAGCTGGTTGAGATTAACGACGAACTGCCACAATACACGACACAACAGGTAATTGATGGGCTTGGCTTAGGGCTGACCAAGGAACGAAAAACTACTTCCAAACGGAAAGACGAGTCATTGCCGCATGACAGAACAGACTACACCTACACAAACACAACCACAGGAGAAGTGATCGACCTCGCAAAGTGGGCGGCACAACACCCCGATTTCGATATTGTGAAGGCAATCAACCCCGAATATGCCTTGGGGCCGATGAAGGACGGTAAGCAGCACGTTGTTTGCCCATTTATTCATGAACATACTGATAGTTCGGAAGACTTGGCGACCTTTGTTGTAAATGCGACACCGCCAGAGCATCAATCTTTCACTATATATTGCATGCACAATCACTGCGTTAATCGCGACAGACTGGAGTTTCTTCGAGCCATGCTCGAACAGGGGTGGATACCAGAAAGCGTATTGAATCCGGCACCACTGGAGCCGAGAAAGCCCCATTGGATAAAATATACTGCCAATGAAGTTGAATCGGCACCGGAGTTGGCCATGCTGACACCAGACGAAAAAAGAATAGCCTTACACTTACAGCAGTTTGCATGGCTACAAGATGATGGCACAATCGAAGACGACGACTGGCAGATAGCAAGATATTTAGGGTTAACAGCCGATTCTTGGATCAAATATCGCGAAGTTTTAACGAAAGCAGGTTGGCTAATATCTATTAATTCAAGGCTAACCAACAGGATAGCAAAGAAATATTTTGACGATGCACAGTTAGCAATGATTGATGCAATAGAAAGAGGAAGAAATGGAGGAATAAGAGCACAGGAAAAAAGAAGAATGTCATTGCAATAAATAATATTTTATATATACACCAAGCACAGCTAAACAGATATAGAACTAGACATAGAATTAGATATAGAATCTACCTCCAGTGTGGGGAAAAAAAGTATTATATAACATTATTAACTATATTGTTTTTTTAATATAAAACATATAGTTACATTCTTCATGTTTTACTGGGAGGAATAAACATATATCAAAACAATATATCTGAATAGTTTTTTAGGCATTTATGGCACCGGATAGCCCTATTTCTTTATGAAGAGACCCCCGGTATGGCAATATACGCCCGGCAGTAAACGCGCCAGCATTATATTTTCGGCCCAAGAAAGTGAAATATAATGCTGGCCGCTTCCGGCTGTTTTTAAAAATGACCGGAAATCGGCTTACACTTGAAGGAGAATAACCAATTGGCAATACAACACATAATCAGAGACTCCAAAGGCAACACAAAAGTAGTCACGCTTACCGCAAGAAAGGCGATCATTCACCATTGCCAGGAATGCATGGGGTTTGCATCACACGAAGTCAGGAAATGCACTTGCACGCTTTGCGCATTGTACCCTTTCAGGACAAACGATCCACCAAGGAACACAGCGTGATGAATATTGCTCTATGTGGCAATATTTGGCTCAGGATCGTGCGAAAAAGTGGCGGGTAATACAATCCACCATATGGAATAGATATTCAAAGGGAAATGGCATTATATTTAATTGTGGGAGGTGGGCTGATGACAAATAGCACTTAAAAAAAACCATTGATATTCATCAATTTTAGGTATTTTCCATATAAATTAATAAATTGAGGTTAATAATGAACAATAAATTTGAAAAAATTACAAAAAAATTAATTGAAAAGTTTTCAACTATTTCAGAGAAAAGAGGTAAATTCGTTATTTATATTTACCAAGAAATTCACACACCAAACGTATTTGGCGAGCCAAATAACAGCATCAACGGTCATTTGCTATTTGAAGCGTCAGGTGGTGCCAAAGTATCAAAGAGAATAAACGAAAATGAATACCTTCTTTGGCTAAATGGGGAAGAATTTATCGTTAGACGCGAAGAAACGGTACGATAAATTTACCCAACGCCTACACAATTTCCCCTATATTATTCACGATTTTCCCCAGACAGCAATGCTTCCCAAACAACGACCACCCTAGCAACTGATCGATCATTGCTGCTTATTAAGGCGTTGCTCACAATCGCGTTGTGCCGCCACAAGATTCCCGCCCCTTTTCTCAATTACCCGCCCGATGCGCTCAAGCTGCTCACGGCATTGCTGTGCATCTCTGCGGGAAGTTTCTTCAGCGGCCCTAAATCTGGCAGCTTCTTGCTTATCTATTAAGCGCTCACTCCCCGTTTCTGTGGCGGCAAGATTATTATGCAATTCGACACTGATACGCTGGGCCTTGGCACTCAATGTTTCAGTCGTAAATTGATTGCTAACATCGCAATATAGCTTTATGAGTGATTGTTTCGGCATCTCTTTCAACTCTTGATATTCGAGTATCGCGCAGGGCGCTCCCAGTGAAACTACAGGATAATTAACAATTATCGCAATGAACATAGCCATTATTTTTTTATTCATTTTTATAGCCTTTTTTTGATTTGTTTTTATTTGTTCATTCTTCATCTAAGAAGCTCAGCAGCAACCTGTAAAATATTAACTAAATGATCAGTTGCATCATCAACGGTAGCATATGGATTTGAACTGCAATAATTTTTTATTGTCGTTGATATTTCTTGCGGAGATGATTTGTAATCAACCCCCTTTCTTTTTAGATATTTGTTAGCAGTTAGCGCTAACGGCGCGGCATTAACAACTTGCCCTGTCTTATTCACATTTTGACAATATGTTTCTGCCTTAACGGGAAATGGGGAAATAATAATAAAACATATTGAAAATAATACCTTAATCATAAAGGGCCTAATAAAATATTATGTTGGCAAAGAATATTGTGTAGATATTTTTTTTGGTTCCAAAACAACAGCTGTGCCAGTACCTAACAGCATGAATGCGTTACCACTTTTGCTAACATCTTCAAAATCAATCTTCAGACCGACTACGGCATCGGCATTAATTTTAACAGCCTCTTCTTTTATTTCTCTAATAAGCAAATTCTTCGCTCTTGTTAATTCATTTTCCATAGATTTTGATCGTCCACCGACTACATCACGAACACTAGAAAAAATGTCGCGAAATATATTAACACCTATATAAACTTGAGCAGTAACAACACCAATATATTTAGTAATAATACTATTTTCAATAGTTGATGTTGTTGTAATTATTATTGAATCAAACAACTGTTGATTTTTTTTAAGTTGCTCCTCTCGCTCGGCAAGTTGCTCCTCTCGCTCGGCATGAATTTCGTCTAACGACCGCCTTAATTCTTCCGGAGCACATTTTTTACACAAAATAGAAATATCTGAAAGTCTTTCTCCCGAATCATC
>JAJZRJ010000063.1 GCA_021802775.1 Deltaproteobacteria bacterium | reverse complement strand
CATCAGCCGCGACAGGCTCAATCGCTACACCCGGCCGGTCAGCGACGAGCTGATCCAGCGCATCGAACAGCATCGCCCCCGCACCAAGGACCAGCTCAACCGCATCTGGTACGGCTACCACAACCGCCAGCCCCAGCACTACGACAACAGCCGCTACCACGGGGTCAACCTGCACAACGTCTGGTACCGGGGCACGGTGGAGTTCCGCTGGTTCGAGGCGACCCTCCACGCGGGGCGGATCAAGGCCTACCTGCAGTTCTGCCTCGCCGTCGCCGCCAAGGCGCTCAATGGCCGGGCCGCCTCCAGCCGCAAGCGGGACTTCGATCCTCAGAGCGCCAAGTACGACTTCCGGGTCTTCCTGCTCCACCTCGGTCTGATCGGCGACGAGTTCAAGACCGCCCGCAAGCATCTGATGGCCAACATGCCCGGCGACGCCGCCTTCAAGAACGGACGGCCCAAACCGGAGGACGTCCTTCCGGATGAACCCGAAACCACCACTCTCACCAACGAGGCCGGGCAAGTTCCCGGCCTCACTGTTTAAGGAGGTGCCCCATGAAGATTTTGATCCGCTCCACCACGTTGGACGGCGAACCGATCCCCGGCAGTGGGGAAACCCTGCAGGCCGCCGACTGCCTCGAAGTTATCGAGCTGATGCGCGGCCAGACGCCGTTCACCGCCAGCCGACCGCCCCGGGACTACATGACCGAGGTGCTCTCCGGCATCGAAGGCGGGCCGATCCAGCCATTGCCGGATGACGCCGCCGCTGCGGCGGCCGAGTTTCTCACCCGTCTGGCCCGGCACGGCCTGATCGAGTTCCTGCCCGACGACAAGACCAGCGATCCCTGGCCGGAACGCTTCCTCGAAGCCTTGGAGACGGTGCGGCTCTCCGGGCGCACCAACATGCTCGATCACCCGGAGGTGACCCGGCTGACCGCCGAGATGGGCTACCCGGAGGTGGCCGAGTGGCTGGCGGACCACCGGCGTGAATACGCGGCCTTCGTTCTCGAAGGGACGAGACCGCTCGGCAAGAACTTCGGCGGCAAGGAGGACCCGGCTCCATGTGCGGACAAGTAGGCATCATCTTCGGCCGCAAGCGCAGACGGCCGGACGAGCGGGATTACCTGCGCGAGCTCTTCATCCGCATGCTGCTGCACAGCGAGGAGCGCGGCCCTCACGCCTCCGGTCTGGCCTGGCTCAAAACCGACGGCAGCCACCGCATCTTCAAGCGGCCGATGCGGGCGCACGAGCTGGTCTACGAGAAGCCGTTCCAGGAGCTGCTCGGGCAGGTCGACAACGAGACCACCATCCTCATGGGCCACACCCGCTGGCGCACCCGGGGCAACGAGTTCAACAACCGCAACAACCATCCCATCCGGGCCGGGATCGTCATCGGCACCCACAACGGCACCATCTACAACGCCGATTATCTGTTCCGCCGTCTCGGGCTGCCGCGCTACGCCGAGGTGGACAGCGAGCTGATCTTCCGCCTGGCCGACCGCTTCGCGCCCGAAGGCCCCATCGACCAGGAGGGCCTGAAAAAGGCGCTTGCTCTCTGTCGCGGTCAGATGAGCGCCGTGCTGGCCTCGCGACTCGACCCCGGCACCATCACCGTGCTCAAGGGCAACAAGCCGCTCTGCCTGCGCATCCACCGCCAGCACCGGGTGGTGCTCTACGCCTCGGAATCCGCCTTTATCGACTTTGCCGTGGACAACGAGAAGGGCTGGCGCGAGCTGGAAGTGCCGCCCATGACCATGCTCACCATCCGCCACGCGGATGTGCGGGCCATCGAAAACAGCGAATTCCGCTTCATACCCCAGGAGCGCAAAGGGACATTGCCCGAAGGAGTGAATGCATGAACATTGGAGACACCGCGAAGCTGAACACAAACCCGGAAGACAGTCCCGAGACCATCCTCCGGCTCTTCGTCTACGGCACCCTGAAACGGGGCTACTGGAACCATCAACGTTTCTGCGCCCAGGCCCGCAGCACCGAACCGGCCGTGGTCTGGGGCAGGCTCTACCACCTCCACGCCGGGTTCCCGGCGCTTGAGGTGCCGGAAGGTCTGATCCTGGCCCGGGGCACCGACGATCCACTGGCCGACGCCAGCAGACAGCAGGAGATCGGCACACCGCGTTTCGACCGCCCGACCGGAGACTGGGATCTGATCCATGGGGAACTGGTGACCTTCACCGATCCGCAGCACGATCTGCCGCCCATTGACCGGCTGGAAGGCTTTCGGCCCGGTGGGCACAGCATGTACCAGCGGGTGATGGTGGCGGTGCTATGCGGGCGCACCTCGATTCCAGCCTGGACCTATTGGATGCCCCGTGTTGAAAACGGCACCCGGCTTGACTCCGGCGTCTGGCATCGAGCGTGATAGAAAATAATCGGTTCAAATCGGTAAAGATCGTTTGACATAGCACATAGTGCCTTTGTATATTGATGAAGTTTTTTAACCTGGGAGAGGTGCGTCCAGTCTCTCCCGTTTCGCCTCTGGCGGACGTGGCAAACAACCAAAACGCCCGTGGAGCAAGAGAATGAACGAGATGGAAGACCGCTGGTTATCAATAACCGAGATTTGCAAGTACCTCGGGGTCAGCAATGACACCGTTTACAAGTGGATCGACAAGCATGGTATGCCCGCCCACCGCATGGGTCGTCTTTGGAAGTTCAAGAAGGACGAAGTGGACGCGTGGGTCAAGGCTGGCGGCGCGGCCGAGCCTGCGGAAACAGACAAGAAGCGCAAGGAGTAATAACGGGCTATGAACCATGTGATCCACAACAGCATCGTGAATTTTATCTGGGGTATCGCCGACGATGTGTTGCGCGATGTCTATGTGCGCGGCAAGTACCGTGATGTGATCCTGCCCATGACGGTCATCCGCCGCCTCGATGCGCTTTTGGAGCCGAGCAAGGAAAAAGTGCTCGGCATGAAAAAGCAGCTCGACGGGGCCGGGATTGCCAACCAGCACGCCGCGCTCTGCCAGGCTGCAGGCGAGGCCTTTTACAACGTCTCGCCCTTTACCCTGCGCGACCTGAAGAACCGCGCCAAGCAACAACAGCTCAAGGCCGATTTCGAAGCTTATCTGGACGGCTTTTCACCCAACGTCCAGGAGATCCTCGACAAGTTCAAGTTCCGCAACCAGATCCCGACCTTGATCGAGGCCGATATCCTCGGCCACCTGATCGAGAAGTTTCTCGACGGCCGCGTCAATCTCAGCCCCAAGCCGGTGCAGGACGTGGACGGAAACGAACTTCTCCCGGCGCTCGACAACCACTCCATGGGCACCATCTTCGAGGAGCTGATCCGCCGCTTCAACGAGGAGAACAACGAAGAGGCCGGAGAGCACTTCACGCCCCGCGACGTGGTCAAGCTCATGGCCGATCTGATCTTCCTGCCGGTGGCCGACGATATCGAGTCGGGCACCTACCTTGTCTATGACGGAGCCTGCGGCACCGGCGGAATGCTGACAGTTGCTGAAGAGCGCTTGGCCGAATTGGCCGAAAGCCACGGCAAGGACGTCTCCATTCACCTGTTCGGCCAGGAGGTGCAGCCGGAAACCTACGCCATCTCCAAGGCCGACCTGCTGCTCAAAGGCGAAGGGGCCGAAGCGGAGAACATGAAGTACGGTTCCACGCTCTCCAGCGATGCCTTCCCGTCGCAGGAATTCGACTTCATGCTCTCCAATCCGCCCTACGGCAAGAGCTGGAAGACCGACCTGGAGCGCCTGGGCGGCAAGGGGGACATCAAGGACCCGCGCTTTGTCACTCAGCACGCAAACGACTCGGAATACAAGATGATCACCCGCTCCTCGGACGGGCAGCTCATGTTCCTGGTCAACAAGCTCTCCAAGATGAAGCACAGCACCAAACTCGGCAGCCGCATCGCCGAGGTCCACAACGGCTCGTCGCTCTTCACCGGCGACGCCGGTCAGGGCGAGAGCAACATCCGCCGCTGGATCATCGAGAACGACTGGCTGGAGGCCATCATCGCCCTGCCGGAGAACATGTTCTACAACACCGGCATCGCCACCTACATCTGGGTGCTGACCAACCGCAAGTCTGATACGCGGAAAGGCAAGGTCCAGCTCATCGACGCCAGCGAATGGTACGTGCCGCTGCGCCGCAATCTCGGCAAGAAAAATTGCGAACTCTCCGAAGAGCAGATTCAAACCATTGTCGATCTGGTGGTCAATCCCCGCGAGACCGAAAAATCCAAGATCTTCCCCAACGAGGCCTTCGGCTACTGGAAGGTGATTGTGGAACGGCCACTGCGCCTTGCCGTCGACCTGAGCCCGGCCCGGCTGGAACGGTTCGATCGGGCCTGCGCCCAGGCCAAGGAAGAACCGCTGGCCAAGCTGGCCCGCCGCGTGGCCGAGGCTCTTGGAGCCGGGCCGCACATCGATTTCAACGCCTTCATGGACGTCGCCCATGCCGATGCCGACAAGCACGGTGTCAAGCTCACTGCCAAGCGCAAGAAGCTGCTGCAGGGCGAACTTTGCGACACCCGCGAGGACGCCGCGCCGGTGCTGAAGAAGGTCCACAAGCCGGGTAAGGCCACGCCCGACCCCATCCACGGCCTGTTCGAGGCCGAACTGGGCGGCAAGCCCTGCGTGGTCGAATACGAGCCGGATACCGCCCTGCGCGACAGCGAACAGGTGCCGCTGCTGGAAGACGGCGGCATCGAGGCCTTCTTCCGGCGCGAGGTGCTGCCCTACACCTCGGATGCCTGGATCGACCCGGGCAAGACGCTGGTGGGCTACGAAATCTCCTTCACCCGCCATTTCTACCGGCCCGCGCCCATGCGCACCCTCGATGAGATCAAGGCCGATATCTACGCCCTGGAGCAGGAGACGGAAGGCCTTCTGGAACAGATTGTTGGGGAGGCGGAATGATGAAGCTGGCTCCTTATCCAGAATACAAGGACGCGGGAGTAAGCTGGGTCGGGAGCATTCCCGCACATTGGCCTGAGAAGCGGGCAAAGTATGGCGGATTCAACTTGCAAGTGCAACACCCTCAAGGTTGAATGAAAAGGCAAGGTGGTATAGCACTTTAGCCTCTCCATCCAACCAAAGATTGAGGGGCGTATGGGCTATGCACACCTTGCCAGGGAAGAACGGTACTACATCTGCCAGGCAGTGAAAAGTGGAACGTCACTGAGGGCCATAGCCAAAGCGATAGGCCGTAGCGTCTCAACTGTAAGCCGCGAACTTGCGCGAAATACCGGGGCGCGTGGCTACCGCTACAGGCAGGCACACAAGCGCAGTCAGAAAAGGCAGACCAGTAAAGGGAAGAAGCGCATTGGCCTTGAGGTATGGACGTATGTTGAACAGTGTCTGCACCAGGACTTCAGTCCGGAGCAAATCTCTGGAGTTCTCAAACGCAAAGGTTTTGCCCTCAGTCATGAATGGATTTACCAGTACATTCTGGCGGACAAAAGGCGAGGAGGGACGCTGCACAGCCATTTGCGCTGCCAGCGCAAACGCAAACGACGATATGGCAAACCTGACAGACGAGGTCAAATCAAGGGGCGTATCAGCATAGACACACGGCCGCCTATTGTTGACGAGCGTTCGCGCCTTGGTGACTGGGAGGCTGATACCGTTGAAGGGAGTAAAGGAGGCCCCGTTTTGGTAACACTAGCAGAGCGTAAAAGCCGTCTTTTCCTGTTTGGCAAGGCTCCCAACAAAAGCGCCAGCGAAGTAAGGCGGGTCATTGAAGGACTCTTGACACCCATTAAGGACTTTGTTCAGACTATTACCTATGATAACGGCAAGGAGTTCAGCTACCATGCCGATGTGTCAGCTACACTCGAGGCTCAGGGATTTTTTGCGCACCCCTACCATTCGTGGGAGCGTGGCTTGAACGAGAACTCCAATGGCCTTCTACGCCAATACTTCCCCAAGGGGGTAAGCTTGGCATCGGTCACGCAAGATGAGATCATAGCGGCAATGTGCCGCTTGAACTGGCGGCCTAGAAAATGCCTTGGGTTTAAGACACCCTATGAAGTTTTTTTAGAAGACGCCAATACCCAAGGACTGGGTGTTGCACTTTGAACTTGAAACCGCGGGGGAAAGAATGAACAAGTACAAAATTATAATGTTATCATTGATAGTTATCTGTATTGCAGGACTCGGGTTCTTGTTTGCAGCAACCGGCATGGCGGATGATGATCATGGATTTAAAAGGCATTTTGAGCGAGAGGACCAGCACAGCATCCCATTTTTGGAGTCCGATAATGAAGGCAATGAAACCGCCGGGCAGATGGCCGCATGGCTCCTACTTGTGGCGAACCTGCCTGTAGCCTTGAGTCTTCTGATTAAGGGGACGAATCGATTTGCGCCTCTGCGAATCGAATTAAAGAAAGCACTGGCGAATCTTAACCGGACGCAGAAAAAGGCCCTTATGTGGCTGCATTACTATCTCAATCCGGCGATCCTTGGCATTGCCCTATGGCACTGGTTGTCTTCGCGCTGCAAATCGTCGGCTCTGCCTGAACTTGGGCTGATAGTGATGGTGACCGTGATCGCTTTGGGCTTTCTCATAAAATTCAAGTTGTGCCCCAAAACTTTTCGCAAGTATGCTTATCAGATCCATACCCAACCGGTGATTTTTGTTGCCATGTTTCTGGTGTTGACGGTTGGGCACCTGATCGTCGATTAACTTTGACCCGCATTAAAGGAAGGCGGGCCTCTGCTTGTATCACCGGCACGGAACGGAAAGGAACAGACCATGAACATTTCGCGCAAAAAAATCATGTGGTGGGTATCGCTGTTAATGCTTTTGGTTGTCTTTGCACCGACCATAAGTGCAGACGATGACGATAAAAGGCATCAACGCAGAGAGCGCAAACACAAAGAACATAATCATAGGGGTGACAAGAACCTGAAACCGGTCAACAGCGCCGCCTATACCGACTCATGCGGTGCCTGCCATTTCGTCTATCAACCGGAATTATTGCCTGCTGCATCGTGGAAAAAAATCCTTGAAGGCACCGATGATCATTTCGGAGAAACGGTGGACCTCGATGAGGGCGCAAGGCTTGAGATCAGTGAGTATCTGGCCTCGAATGCCGCCGAAACATCATCTGCCAAAATAGCTGCGAAAATAATGGGCTGCCTGGGGGGAACGACACCGCTGCGAATAACCGACATTCCGTGTTTTCGCAAGGAGCATCATGAAATCACGCCGCAGATGGTCCAAAGAAAGTCTGTGGGTTCATTGTCGAACTGTATCGCTTGCCATCGAACTGCGGAAAGCGGCGTATATGACGATGATAGCGTATCCATTCCTGAATAATAGCGGCGGTATCTTTCAGGACTAAAATCAGAATAACTGGCGGATTCAACTTGCAAGTGCAACACCCTCAAGGTTGAATGAAAAGGCAAGGTGGTATAGCACTTTAGCCTCTCCATCCAACCAAAGATTGAGGGGCGTATGGGCTATGCAC
>JAJZRJ010000021.1 GCA_021802775.1 Deltaproteobacteria bacterium | reverse complement strand
CCCGCTTACAAATTGACGAAGATTTGTTACACTTGACTTTGCCATGCTGGCCTCCTCTGATCCGGTAGGTTGAAGTTACTCCTTCAAGGCTACGACTTTATCAGATGGCCAGCATGGTATTTGTGATACCCGGTGCCGGCCTTGATGGTGTAGGCGCGGTAGAGCTGCTCCATGAGCAGGAGCCGCGCGAGATCATGGGTAAAGGTGAGGCGGGAAAGCGAAAGCAGCAGATCGGCCCGCGCGCGCACTGCCGGTGCAAGGCCCAACGGCCCGCCGATGATGAAGATGACCTGATTGATCCCCTGATGCTCCCAGCGGGTGAGCGTCGCCGCCAACTCCTCAGAGGAACATTCCCTGCCCCCCACATCGAGCGCCACCACGAAACTCGCCTTGGCGCAGTGGCGCAGCAGCTCCTCCCCTTCCCTGGCGAGCACCCGTTCGGCCTCGCGATCGTTGCCCTTCTGTTCTTTCAGGATTTTTACCGAGACCTCGGCGTAGTGACCCAGCCGGCCGGCAAAATCGTCGATGCCGGCGGCGAGATAGGCGGCCTTGGGTCTGCCGAAGAAGAGGAACTCGAAACGCACGCTCTCTGCCCGGCTACCGTGCCGCGATGAGCTTGCGCAGTATCCGACAAAACTCTTCGTAGCTCACGTCGCGCTTGATGCCGGGGCAGGAATCGCTGATCACCCCCAGGTTGGCGGGATCGGCGAAAATGCTTGGATGGAGCGGCCATTCGGTGCAGCGCCACGGCTTGCCGGGGTGGATGGAGCAGCCCTGGTTGTAGAAAATGCAGTGGCCGTCCACGATCTTCATCTGGATCACGCCGTCGGTCTCCCGCAGGTAGCGCTGCTTCACCTCCGCCTCGGGCAGACGCAGGTAGGCGACCATCCGGTCGAGGTCATCCGGGATGAGGGAAACCGTGGTCTTGCCGTGGCAGCAATGGCCGCACTGGCGGCAGGCAAAAATCTTGGCAAGTTCGTTCTTCATGGCCGTCCTCCCTGACCGGCGAACAATGGTTCGAAAAGATATCCGAGGGTGCGGTAGATGAGCTTGGCCGCGCAAAAGGCAGCGTGCTCGGCGCCGGGCCGCGGCGCCAATTCCACCACATCCATGCCTACCAGCCGCTTTTCGCGAACCAGGGCGCGGATGAGGTCGGTGGCCATGGCCCAGCTCATGCCGTCCGGTTCCGGAGTGCCGGTGGCGGGCATGATTGCCGGATCGAAGCCGTCCACATCGACGGTCAGATAGACCGGCCCGTTGATCCCGGCGCAAACCTTCGCGACCCAATCCGCCTCCGCCTTGATCCGGCGCATGAAAAACGGCTGCCAGCCGCGCTCCTGCACCAGGAGCCACTCCTCCTGGGAAAAAGAACGAATCCCGACCTGGATAAAGGGGATGGCAAGATCGTCGAGCCGCCGCATCACCGCGGCGTGACTCAGGGGGGTTCCTTCATAGGCGTCGCGCAAGTCGAGATGGGCGTCGATCTGCACCACATGGAGGTCGGGATACTCACGGAGCAAAGCTGCTACCGCCCCGGTGGTGACACTGTGTTCGCCGCCGAGCAGCACCGGGAACCGGTCGCGGGCCAGCTCCGCGCTTACCGCCTGGCAGATGCGCTCGCACACCGCTTCCAGCGAGCAGCCGGTAAAGTCAAGCGGCGCCAGGGTTTCGATGCCGGCCTGTATCGTTTCCTGGAGAAGTTCGTCGTCAAAGACCTCCAGGGCCGGCGAGGCGTCGAGGATGGCGCGGGGACCCTGATCGGTGCCCTCACCCCAGCTCACCGTGGCGGCCAGCGGCGCCGAGAGGATCGACACCCTGGGGGCAACGCCGACCTCGGACTCCTCGGCCAGAAAACGCGGATACGCATGCATGGCTTCCTTCATGATGGAGCCATTCTATACCCTGTTCCGGACATTTGGCCAAGCAAAGAATGGTTGCGAGGGAAGGGAAAAAAGGATCAGGCGGAGCCGACCACGTCGCCGAAGAGGGTGATATCGATGCCGTGGGCCTGGGCCGCCCGCCGCCACTTGTGCTCGTCCGGGGTGTGGAAGATGATCTGCTCGCAGCCGGGCAGGGTCAGCCAGCCGTCCACCGCCAGTTCGGCCTCCAGCTGCCCCGGCCCCCAGCCGGCATACCCCAGCGCCGGCAGGAAATGGCGCGGCCCGCGGCCGGCGGCAAGATCGTGGAGGATCTGCGGGTCGCGGGTGAGGCATAGCGAAGGGGCCACGACAAGGCTGGGATCGAGATGATAGTCGGCCGAATAGAGAAAAAAGGCGTGATCCTCCTCCACCGGGCCGCCCAGATAGAGCGGCGGCAGGCTTCGGCTCGGCACGGTAACGCCGGCCTCCCGGAAGAGATCGGCCAAACCGAGTTCCGACAGGGGTTGATTGACGATAAGCCCCATGGCCCCTTCCGCATTGTGGGCGCAGAGGTAAACCACCGTCTCCGCAAAACGCGGGTCCGGCATGTGGGGGGTGGCGAGGAGAAAGTACCCTTGCAGGCTTTCCATGGCATCCACTCTACCACCGGGCGGCCAATCACGCAAGCTACGGCCGGCGGCAGCGACAAGACAATACCCGCGACTGGAAAAAGGCAACCACTTCCGCCGCGAAGATGTGCTACAATATAGGCGTTATCAAACCCCAACCCCTGCGAGAAGAGGCTATGTCCCTGGAACTGCTGCGCGAAATCGACCGGATCATCCACTCGGATCATTACGATCCCTTCGGCGTGCTGGGGTTCCACGTGCTGGAACACCAGAGTCAGGCGGCAGTGATTCGCACCTTCCAACCCCACGCCACGGCGGTAACGCTGATTGCCGGCGACGAACGCCGCGAGATGTACAGGACCAGGGAGGAGGGGCTCTTCGAGATCGTCCTTCCCAACTGCACCGAGCCCTTTGACTACGAGTACGAGGCCGCCTTCTACGACGGCACCATCCACCGCTATCGCGACCCCTACCGCTTCCTGCCCCAGCTCTCCGACTATGACCAGTATCTCTTCAATAACGGCACCCATTACCGGCTCTACGAAAAACTGGGCGCCCACATCACGCAAATAGACGGCATCAACGGCACCATCTTCCGGGTCTGGGCGCCGAGCGCCCGGCGGGTCAGCGTGCTCGGCAATTTCAACTACTGGGACGGCCGGGTCCATCAGATGCGGGTGCTGGGCTCCTCCGGGGTGTGGGAGTTGTTCATTCCCGGCATCGGCCCGGAAGAACCCTACAAGTTCGAGATCCGCAGCCAGGAGGGCGCCGTCCTCGAAAAGGCCGATCCCTTCCAGTTTTTTGCCGAACTGCGACCCAAAAGCGCCTCGATGACCTGGGACATCAACACCTACCACTGGCATGACGGCGACTGGCTCGCCGACCGCGGCAACCGGCCGGTACACGAGCAGCCCATGGCGATCTACGAGGTGCACCTGGGTTCCTGGCGCCGCGACCCGGGCGACCCTGCGCGCTTCCTCACCTACCGCGAAATCGCCGACACCCTGGTGCCCTACGTCAAGGAGATGGGATTTACCCACATCGAACTCATGCCGGTCATGGAGCACCCGCTCGATGAATCGTGGGGCTATCAGGTCACCGGCTACTATGCGGTGACCAGCCGCTACGGCACCCCGCAGGAGTTCATGTACCTGATCGACACCTGCCATCTGAACGGCATCGGCGTCATCCTCGATTGGGTGCCCTCCCACTTCCCCACCGACGGCCACGCCCTCTGCCGTTTCGACGGTACCGCCCTCTACGAACACGAAGACCCCCGCCAGGGCGCGCACCCGGAATGGGGCACCCTGATCTTCAACTACGGCCGCAAGGAAGTGGCCAACTTTCTCATCGCCAACGCGCTCTTCTGGCTCGACAAGTACCACATCGACGGCCTGCGGGTCGATGCGGTGGCCTCCATGCTCTACCTCGACTACGCCCGACCGGATGGCGAATGGGTACCCAACCCTTACGGCGGCAAGGAGAACATCGAAGCGATCGAATTCCTCAAGCACCTCAACACCGTGGTCTATGGCCAGTATCCGAGCGCCATCGTGGTGGCAGAGGAATCGACCAGCTTCTTCGGGGTCTCGAAGCCGGTAAACCGGGGGGGCCTGGGCTTTGGCTTCAAATGGAACATGGGCTGGATGAACGACACGCTGGGCTACTTCAGCAAGGAGCCGGTCTTCCGCAAGTACCATCACAGCGCGCTCACCTTCTCCCTGCTCTACGCCTTCAGCGAAAATTTCATCCTGCCCCTTTCCCACGACGAGGTGGTGCACGGCAAACGCTCGCTGCTGGAAAAAATGCCGGGCGACCCGTGGCAGAAGTTCGCCAACCTGCGCCTGCTCCTCCTCTTCCTCTGGGCCCATCCCGGCAAGAAGCTGCTCTTCATGGGCGGCGAATTCGGCCAGTTTTCCGAATGGTATTGCAAGGTGAGTCTGGACTGGCATCTCCTGGAACAGGGCCCGCTCCATCAGGGAATGCACCGCTTTGTCCGGACCCTGAACCAGGTCTACCGCGCGACCCCGGCGCTGTGGGAGATCGACTTTTCCTACGAGGGCTTCCGCTGGATGGATTTCAAGGACGTGGACAACAGCATCATCGTTTTTGCCCGATTGGGCCGCGATCAAGGCGATCCGGTGGTCTGCCTGCTCAACTTCACACCGCAGGTACTCCACGATTATCCACTGGGCGTGCCAATACCGGGGCGCTACCAGCAGATATTCTGCACCGATGCGACGGAGTTCGGCGGCAGCGGGGTAAGCAACCCGGAGCCGAGAGAAACGGTGAACGAACCATTTGGCGAGGCGCCCTGCCACATACGGGTCTGCGTCCCGCCGCTGGGCGGCATCATGGTCCGCAAGGTTTAAAATCAGGATTGAGGAGAGACCCATGGGTGACGCCGAAACACTCCAACCCACAGGCGACAAGATGAAACGGGCCATCCGCTGGTTGAGCGAAACCGTGCAGAACTGCCCGACCAAATCACGGCGGCAGATTATCGAGGAGGCGCAGGTCCGCTTCGACCTCTCGCCGGCGGAATGCGCTTTTCTGGAAAAAAACTTCGACACTCGGCCAGTTGGCAACTGACCGCTACTGGCCGAACTTTTTCCTGAGGAACTGGTACGCCTCGTTCAGTTCCTTCATCTTCTCCTCCGCCACCCGCCGGAACTCCTCGCCCAGATGGTTCACCTTGTCCGGGTGGTACTGCATGCTGAGCTTGCGATAGGCTGCCTTGATCTGGTCGAAGGGCGCGCCGGGGGCGAGGCCGAGAATCTCGTAATAGCGGTCCTCGCGGGCCGCTCCCTGGTGGAAACGGGCCATGTACTTGCCGCGGATCGCCTGGTGGTCGTAGCCGGAAATCTCAAGGTAATCGGCAATACGCTGCAACACCGCCAGCTCCTCGTTGCTCACCCGCTCGTTGGTGAAGAGCACCTGATAGACCAGCTCCAGCAGGATCAGCCGCGGCTCGTAAGCGAACTTGCCCTTGAACTCGGCGAGCAGACTCTCCAGCGGCTCGGTGGAGGTGGTGGCCTCGTTGATGAGGTCCTTTACCCAGTAGAGCTGGCTCTGGGTGTAGCGCAGATGCAGGCGGAAAAAATTGGTGATGGCCGCGGTCTCCGCCTTGGTGATGGTGCCGTCGAGCTGGGCGATGCGCACCAGGATCCGCACCAGCAGGAAGACGAAGAGGTTGTGGCTTTCGGTCTGGCTCCGCTCGTAACGGCTGGCCTGGCGGCGCACATAGTAGATGAAGAAGCGGAAGATGGCGATGAGCGCCAGGATGGTGAAGAGGCCCGAGGCAAGCAGAAAACCGAAGACGTTCAGCAGCAACGGCGCGCCGCCCATGGCCAGCAGAATCAGGGCGCCGATGAACAGGCAGCCGCCGCAGCCCGACGACCCCTGGCGGTGATAGACGATCACGCCTCGCCCCCGTTATTCTTGCCGAAGAGCGCCTCGACGAACTGGGCCGGGTCGAAGTCGCGCAGATCCTCCATCTGCTCGCCGATGCCGATGAAGCGGATGGGAATCCTGAACTCGCGGCAGATGTTGACCACGATGCCGCCCTTGGCGGTGCCGTCGAGCTTGGTGAGCGTAAGCCCGGTTATCTCCACTGCCTCGTTGAACTGGCGCGCCTGGCTGATGCCGTTCTGGCCGGTGGTGGCGTCGAGCACCAGCATGGTCTCATGCGGCGAGCCGGGCAACTGCTTGGCCATGACCCGCTTGATCTTTTTCAGCTCCTCCATGAGGTTCACCTTGGTATGGAGGCGGCCGGCGGTGTCGATGATGATAACCTCGAAGTCGCGGGGCCGGGCATAGTCGAGGGCGTCGTAGATCACCGAGGAAGGGTCGGCGCCCTGCTGCTGGGCCACCACCTCCACCCCGATGCGCTCGCCCCACACCTGCAACTGCTCGATGGCCGCGGCCCGGAAGGTGTCGGCCGCCACCAGCAGCACCTTGCGGCCGGCCTGCCGGAACTTGTAGGCGAGCTTGCCGATGGTGGTGGTCTTGCCCACGCCGTTAACGCCCAGCACCATGATGACAAAGGGACCGGACGCGGGCATCACCAGCTCCGCGCCCTGCTCGGCCTGGATCAGATAGCCCTGGATCAGCTGTTTGAGCACCGCCTTCAGGGCCTGGGGGTCGCGCAGCTGATCGCGCTTGATCCGCTCGCGGGTGCGTTCCAGCAACTCCTGCACCGTGGCCGCGCCGAGGTCGGCGGTGATGAGAATCTCCTCCAGCTCGTCGAGCAGTTCCTCGTCGATCACCTTGCGGCCGAGGAAGAGGGAATCGACCCGGCTGACCAGGGCCTCCCGGCTCTTACTGAGCCGCTCGCGCAGCCGCTGGAAAAAGGAGCCGGATTCCGACTCGGTCGGGGCGGCTACAGCCGTTACCGGCGCTTCGGCCGGGGTGTCGCCTGCCAGTTTCTTTTTGAACCATCGCAGCATGGTTGTGTCACACTCTTGGGTTACAGGGAGCCGAGCAGATCCACCACCTGCTCGATGATCCAGGTGGGGGTGGAGGCGCCGGCGGTGACGCCGACCCTGGCAAAACGCCGCAGGATGGCCTGGTCCAGTTCCGCCGCGGTCTCGACCAGAAAGACCGGCACGCCGAGCCCTTCGGCAATCTCGGCCAGCCGCTTGGTGTTGGCGCTGTTCTTGCCACCCACCACAATGAGCGCCTCGACCGCGCGGCACATCTCGCGCACCTCTTCCTGGCGCTTGTGGGTGGAATCGCAGATGGTATTGAAGAGCCTGCCCCGGGGGAAGCGTTCGAGGATCCGGGCGCTGATCCGCTCGAACATCGCCTCGTCCTGGGTGGTCTGGCTGACGATGATATAGGGTCCGGCAAGTTCGAGCGCCTCGGCCTCGGCCAGGGAACTTATCACCTGGCAGGTGTCGCCGGCATAGCCCATGAGGCCGGTAACCTCGGCGTGATCGCGGTCGCCGATGATTACCGTGGCGCAGCCCTCCTTGCGGTAGCGGTCGATGATCGCCTGGACTTTCATCACCCGCGGGCAGGTGGCGTCTTCCACCGTGGCGCCGGAGGCCTCCAGTTGCGCCTTCTGCTCCGGCGGCACGCCATGCGCCCGGATCACCACGATGCCGGCAAGCTGTTGCGGAATTTCCCTGAGCACCCGTACTCCCTGGCGCTCCAGCATTTGCAAAACCTGGGGGTTGTGGATCAGCGGGCCAAAGGTGGCGATGGGGCCGCGGCCATGGTCCACCAGCCCCATGGTCGTTTCCACGGCCCGGCGCACGCCCATGCAGAAGCCGGCATGTTTGGCTAATACGATTTCCATAGAATCACACAATCACACGACGTTACTTGTCGGATCACGAAACAGGCTGGTCACTTTAAACCGAATGGCCGGCCATTGCAAGCAAGAGCCGTGCGGCCCGGCAAATCAGGCCGCCCTTGCCGCGGTTTACTTCCGCGTTTCCTCTGCTTATAATGAATATAAGACAGAAGACAAGACATCAACCGCCATTCGGCAAAGGAGGGATCCATGTATACCAAGGAACAACTCTGCAACAAGATTACCGAGGTCTTTCCGGATATCGGCGCCTGCGGCATCAACATCGCGGTTGATTACGACACCGCCAACAAGGCGTGGGTGGTGGACCTCAAGAAAGGCGACCGGGAATTGAAAACCTTTCTCGAAGAGCCGGAGGCCGATACCTGCATGGCCGGCAAACAGTGCGTGTCGCTCGGCCTGCAAATCGCCCAGCTCAAAAAGAATATCGAGGCTCTTTACTAACCCCGACCAGGCCCCCGGCTGCCCGCCAGCCCGGGGGCCATCTTTTTGCCTTTCCATGGACAAACACGAACTTACCCTGGCGTCGCGACCGCTGGTGCATGACCTGCTGCAACGGCATCCGCCCGTGATCTCGGAGCTGACCTTCACCAACCTCTTTGCCTGGCGCCGCACCCGGCCGGTGTGGTTCTCGGTGGCGGCTGAAACCCTGCTCTTCTGGATAACGGAGAAAGGAGGCAGCGAACCCACGGTGCTTTTCGGCCCGCCGGTTGGCCCCCTGCCCATCGAGGAGGTGGCGAAGATCGCCCCTTTCTCCCGCATGGTGCGGATTCCCGGCCCGGAGGCGGAGCGGCTGCGGCAGGCCGGCCATCAAGTGACAGAAGACCGCGACAATGCCGATTACGTCTACCGGACCAGCGACCTGGCCAATCTGGCCGGCCGCAAGTACGCCAAGAAGCGCAATCACATCAAAAACTGCCTGGACCGGTACCGCTGCGAGTACGAGCCCTTCTCACCAGCCATCATCGCCGAATGCCTGGCCATGCAGAGCCACTGGTGCGAGATGCGCGAATGCGCGGTGAACCTGGAACTCGGGGGCGAGGATGCGGCGATCCGCGAAACCATGGAACATTGCGAGGAGTTCGGCTGCCTGGGCGGCGCCATTCGGGTAGATGGCAAGATCGCGGCCTATGCCGTGGCCGAACCACTCAGTCCCGATACGGCGGTATGGCATTTTGAAAAGGCGATGCCGGATATAGTGGGCCTCGGGCAGCTCGTCACCCACTGGTTCGCCAGAGAGGCCCTTACCGGCTTCACTTACGTCAACCGCGAGCAGGACCTCGGCATCCCCGGCCTCCGGCAGGCCAAAGAGAGCTACTACCCGGATCATCTGGTGGAAAAGTTCACGGTAGAGCCTTTTGCAAAATGACGAATCAAGCCCACCGACCGTTCACCTCGTCACGGCGAGGGAAAATGCGGCGATCAGCACCGCTCTTCGAAGTACTGCACCTGATAGGTCATCACCGTGAGTTTTCCTCGCTGCCAGGAATCCATCGGCAGGCAGGCCTTGAGGCAGAGATGATCGAGAAACTGGCGCGGGTCGGGTAGCTGCTCCCAGACCTGGGGCAGGAAGGTGGCGCAGCAGCCCCCCTGGCGGATGATCAGGCCATCGATGCCGGGCCGGAGTTTGGCCAGAAGATCGGCTGCGTCGGTGTAGTCGAGGGGCTGGGGCTCGGTGAGCACGCTGACCTCCACCTTCACCGCACCAAATTCCTCGGCTGCCAGCGGTGGAAAGCGCGGATCGCTGAAGGCGGCGTTGAGTGCATTCTCCCGCACCCCTTCGACGATGGAGGTGGTGCCAAGCAGGCTGCCGATACAGCCGCGCAACTGGCCGCGGCACTTCAGGGTAACAAAAGTGCCGTGGTGGCGCTGGAGGGCCGGGGCAGCGAGCAACGGCGCCAAGGCCGCGCGCTCCGCCTCCGATACCGGCAGGCAAAGCCGCCCGGCAATGGTCTGGCGGGCCAAGGCCACCAGGGCCTGGCCTTCGGTCTCGCAGATCGGAGCCTCATCCTTCGCTGGTCCGCCCATCCGGATTCCTCCTGTTTGACCTTTCCGCAGGGGTCTACTATCTTGTAGCAGGATTATCCCCCCGGGAGCACTGGCCTGCAACCCTCCGGATCACGACCAACCATGCGCCTCTTCCCTGCCATCGCTGTTGCCATCCTGCTGCTGCCGCAGTCTCCCGCCTTCGGGGCTGATCTGGCCCATGGCCGGCGCCTCTACCTCGACCCGACCTTGGGGAACGGTACCTCGGGCAAATGCTGCGCCACTTGCCACGAGCAGGGCCGCGACCTCGGCCCCGACCTTGACCAGCGCACCGACTTTGACGTGATGGGTATTGCCATGAAGGGACTGACCGAGGTGGTCATTTTCTGCATCGAGGTGGCCCTGCGCGGCGAGAGACTCGAACCGCGCAGTCAAGAAATGGCCGATCTTGCCGCCTACCTCATCTGGCTCGGCAAGGAGCAGCGCGATCCGGCGCTCCCGGCCGCTGCCTGCCGATAAACAAGAAGGAGCCCCTGCCGTTGCCGGCAGGGGCCTTTCATCACTTCGTGTCCGGTCAGGATCAGCAGCTGCAGGAGCCGCTGCTGCCGCAGGAGCTGCCGCAGCTCCCACCGCCGCCACCCAGCGGCTTGGCCGGCGAGATGGCGAAACCGGAGCGGGGGCCGGCATCGATGAAATCGATCTTGATTACCCCGCACTGGTTGCTCAAGCTGTTGTCGATGAGAAACTTGATACCGCCGTCTTCAAAGGTTGCGTCGTTCGCTTTTGGCTCATCCAGAGCCAATCCCAGAGAGGGACCGGCTCAGCCGCCCTGCATCAGGGCGACCCGCACCGGCGAGTCGATCTTGTTGTCCTCCAGGTAGCCTTTCAATTTGGCCACCGCCAGTTCCGTTACTTCAAGCATGATGGTGTCTCCTTATTCACGTCATAAACGACACGACCCGAACTCGCCGGGCCGCAATGAAACCAGAAATCGTAGGCAGACCGCCCCGAAATTTAAGGAATACGTTAAGAAATGTGGAACCAGAAGTCAAGTAGAAGGTTTTGTTTTGACCTCAACCCCAAACGGTCCTATAACAAAGACGAGGAAAAACCACACAGCAACACAAGCAAGGGCTGCCCAGGAGCGTACCCGTATGAAAAAGATCGTCATCTCCACCGGCGGCGGCGACGCGCCAGGCCTGAACGCGGTGATCTACGCGGTGGTGAAATCCGCCTACCGCCGGGGTTGGGAGATTTACGGCAGCAAGAGCGGCTATAAAGGACTCCTCGACCCGGAGGAATTGATCCGCCTCACCCCGGAAAAGATCGAGGACATCATGCCGCTCGGCGGCACCATCCTGGGCTCCACCAACAAGGGCAACCCCTTTGCCATGCCGGTGGAAAACCTGGCCGGCGAGGTGCAGATCCGCGACCTCTCCGACCGGGTGATGCAGAACTTCAAGCGCATGGGCTTCTTCTGCCACATCGCCGTCGGCGGTGACGGCAGCCTGGAGATTGCCCATCGCTTTGCCGTGGAAAAGGATATGCCGGTGATCGGCGTGCCCAAGACCATCGACAACGACCTCCAGGCGACCCAGCGCACCTTTGGCTTCGATACCGCGGTCTCCACCGCCACCGAGGCCCTGGACAAGCTCCACTCCACCGCCAAGTCCCACGACCGCGTCATGGTGGTCGAGGTGATGGGCCGGGATTCGGGCTGGATCGCTTTGAACTCCGGTATCTCCGGCGGGGCGGATGCCATCCTCATCCCGGAGATCCCCTTTGATATCGAAAAGGTTTGCGACAAACTCAATGACAACGATCTGCACGAGAAGCACTACGGCATTGTGGTGGTGGCCGAGGGCGCCAAGGCCAAGGGCATGAACGAGGCGCTCCACAAGGAGAAAAACGAGGCCGGCCGCCAGGAAGTGCTGCTGGGCGGCATCGGCGAATGGGTGGCGAAACAGATCAAGGGCTGCACCGGCAAGGACACCCGTTCGCTGGTGCTGGGCCATTTGCAGCGCGGCGGCTCACCCACCACCTTCGACCGGCTGCTGGCCCTGCGTTTCGGCGGCGCGGCGGTGCGGATGGCGGAGCAGGAGAACTTCGACCACATGGTGGCACTCTCCACCCCCGATATGGTGCCGGTGCCGCTAGCCGAGGCGATCAAGGCGCGCAAAAAGGTGCCGGTGGACAGCGACAAGCTGATGACCGCGCGCGAGATCGGCATCTGCTTCGGCGACTGATTTCAACGAGCATTCAAACCGATACCGTGGCCGCCGCTGCCCGCCTCCAGCGCGTCCACGCTTTTCCGTCCACCCGCGTCCACCCAGGGTCCACCCGCGCCGAACGCTATCCCTGGCGGCGCCCCAACTCCGCCATGTACTCCTCCCATTCAATGGGAAGCATGCTCTTCTTCTTGTTGTTGCACTCCTTGCAGGTGGTCACCACGTTGCCCTTGCTGCTCTGCCCGCCGCGGGCAATGGGCACGATGTGATCCATGGTGAGTTCCGCGGGCTTCGCCTTCCGGCCGCAGTAATAGCAGATTCCCTGGGCCAATTTTTGCTGCCACCAGCGGCTGCGCCGCATCTCCCGCGCCTTGTCCCGCTCACGGCGGATCGCTGCCTCGTCGAGGCCGGCAAATCCTTCATAATCCTTCATGCCACCACCTCGCCGAGCAGTTCCCTGCGTGCCGCGCCCACCAGATAGAGCGACCCGGCAATGCAGATGAGATCCTCCGGCCCGGCCAAGGCCCAGGCCCGTTCCAGGGCCTCGCTCACATCGGCGGTCCGCACCACCCGCTCCTGGCAGGATGCCGGCACCCGGGCAAAGAGCTGCTCCGCGGTGGCCGACCGTTCGCCAGGGGGCCGGGTCAGGATCAGGATGTCGGCAAGCGGCGCCACCCGGGCCAGGGTGCCGGCCAGATCCTTGTCCGCCATGCTGCCCCAGACCACGATCAACCGTTGGTAGGCAAAATCGTCGCGCAGCGCGGCCACCAGACTCGCCACTCCGGCCGGATTGTGGGCGCCGTCCAGCAACACCTGGCGCTCCGTAAGGCCGCCCTCCCCTCCGGTTCGGCTGAGGCGAAAGGATTCGAGCCGCCCTGGCCAATGCACCATTGCCAACCCCTCGCGGATCGCCGCCTCGGGCACTGGATAGCGCTCGCGCAGCAGGTCGCAGACCGCCAGCACCACGGCCATGTTGTCCGCCTGATGGCGGCCGATGAGGTTGGAATGCAACCCGGCCAGCCGCGGACTGTGGCCAATCCCGGCGTATTCCCAGCCACCGGGCGAGCCGGTGTGCATGACAAAATCCCGGCCCAGAAGATAGAGCGGCGCGCCTTTTTCCGCGCAGGTCCGCTCCACCACCACCCGGCTCACGTCGTCCGCCACCGCCGAGACCACCGGCACCCCGGGCTTGATGATCCCGGCCTTTTCGCCAGCCACCGCCTCCAGGGTATCGCCGAGATACGCCTCATGGTCCATGGTCACGTTGGTGATGACACTCACCAGCGGGGTCACCACGTTGGTGGCATCGAGCCGGCCGCCCATGCCCACCTCCAGAATGGCGAGATCAACCTTTTCCTGCGCAAACCAAAGGAGTGCCAGGGCAGTGGTGAACTCGAAGTAGGTGATCTGCCCGTCACCGAGCACATCGCGGATTTGGCTCGCCATGGCGGCAAAATCCGACCCCGGGATAAAGGTGTCGTTGATGCGGAAGCGCTCCCGCACCGAACTGAGATGCGGCGAGGTGTAGAGGCCCACGCGGTAGCCGGCCCGGCTGAGCACCGAGAGCAAGGCCGAGGAAGCCGAGCCCTTGCCGTTGGTGCCGGCCACGTGGATAGAGGCGAGCTGGCGCTGCGGATGGCCGACCCGGTCGAGAAAGGCCTCCATGCTCTCCAGGCCCAGCTTGATCTTGAAGAACTGAAGGTGGTCGAGATACGCCCAGGCTGCCAGGTAGTCCATCACGAGAGCACCTCCAAGCGGGCGTAGTCGAGGTGCAGGGTTTTCAGGCCGTGGCGCGGGAAATAGATGTCAAAAGTGCGGGGCCCGGCCTGGCGCTCCACCTTGCCCTGGCCGAAGAAGGGATGCTTCACCGCCATGCCGGGCTTTAACTCCGCCTCGGGCGGCGGTGCCGGCGCGGCGGTTGCCTTCGGCGCGGCCGTAAAGGCAGGAGGAGTGACCGCTGTTTCGCTCTTCCACGGATCGGCCAGCCAGGCCGGCGTGCTCTCCCGCCCGCTTTGCATGAGATTGGGCGGCAGTTCCTCCAGAAAGGGCGACATAGCCCCGGCGGTGCGGAAGCGGTCCGGACTCATCACCTCCCGGGGGTAGAGGAAGAAGAGACGGCGCCGGGCGCGGGTCGCGGCCACGTAGAGCAGACGGCGCTCCTCCTCGTACTGTTCGGGCAGCGCTGCCTGGGCGGAAGGGAACTTGCCCTCGACCAGGTGGATGATGAAAACCGTGTCCCACTCCAGCCCCTTGGCCGAATGAATGGTGGAAAGCACCAGCCGCTCCCGGCTGCCGGCGAAATCAGCAGCGGGCAGATCGCTGGGCTGCGGCGGATCGAGGGAGGTGTCGTCGAGAAAGGGCTGGAGCTCGGTGTACCCTTCGAGGATCGACCGCAACTGGTCGAGGTCACGGCTGCGGCGCGGGTAATCGTCGTGGTAGAGACGTTCGAAGGTCGGCCGGTAGTAGGCCATGAGCAAGTCGAACTGCTGCACCGGCGCAAGTCCCGGCTCGGCGAGGGCGGCGAGCAGATCAACCAGGGCCAGCAGCCCCGCCTGCCACGACTTGCCGGCCGGACAGATCTTGAGTGCCTCCAGCGGGTCCTCCGCGCTCTTGATCCGGCTCAGCACGTTCTGGGCGGTCTTGGGGCCGACCTTGTCGAGTTGCAACAGCAGGCGGTTCCACGAAAGGTGGTCCTGGGGGTTGAGCAGCACCCGCAGATAGGCGAGCACGTCCTTGATGTGGGCCGACTCGGTGAGCTTGAGCCCGCCGCGCTTCTCAAAATCGAGGTGGCGGTTGGCCAGCTCCAGCTCCAGCTTGAAGGAGTGGTAGCCGGAGCGGAAGAGCACGGCGATCTCGGAGAGCGGCACCCCCTCCGCCTGCAAGGCCAGAATCTTTTCCACCACGAAGCGGGCCTGGGCGCCCTCGTCGCGGGCCGCGTGGAGCACCGGCGACTCGCCGGCCTCGATCTTGCTGTAGAGGGTCTTGGTGTATTTTTCCCGGGCCTGCTCGATGATGGCATTGGTCACCGAGAGGATCGGCTGGGTGCTGCGGTAGTTTTCCTCCAGCCGGATGATCCTGGTGCCGGGGAAGAGGCGCGGGAAATCCATGATGTTGCGGAAATCGGCGCCGCGGAAGCTGTAGATCGACTGGGAATCGTCGCCCACCACCATGACGTTGTTGCGCGGAGAGGCCATCAGCCGCACGATCTCGGCCTGGATCGGGTTGGTGTCCTGATACTCGTCTACCATGAGGTAGCGGAAGCGGCCGGCCAGTTCGTCGCGCACCGCCGGGTGCTCGGCCAAGAGGCGCTGCCAGTTGATCAGCAGGTCGTCGTAATCCATCAGCCCGTGCTCGACCTTGAACTTCTGATAGTGGTCGCGGATCAGCAGCAGGTCGTCGAGAAAATCATGGAAATGGCCGTACTCGCCGTCCAGCAGGTCGGCAATGGAAATGCCCTTGTTCACCGCCTTGCTGATAATCGCGACGATGAGCCGTTTCGAGGGGAAACGCCTGCTCTCGCCGCCCAGGCCGAGCGAGGATTTGATGAGGTTGACGATGCCCTCGGCATCGGCCTGGTCGAGGATGGTGAAATTGGGCGCGTAGCCGAGGCAGGCGGCATGGCGGCGCAGCAGTTGGTTGGCCACGGCATGGAAGGTGCCGCCCATGACCCGGCGGCAGGAGTCGTCGAGCAGCAGGCTCGCGCGGCTGACCATCTCCTGGGCAGCCTTGCGGGTAAAGGTGAGCAGCAAAATCTGCTCGGGACTGATGCCGCGCTCCACCAGATGGGCCAGGCGATAGACCAGGGTGCGGGTCTTGCCGCTGCCAGCCCCGGCAATGACCAGCACCGGCCCCTCCATGGTGGTGGCGGCCTCGTACTGGGCCTCGTTCAAATGCTGGCGGCTGACCGGCGAGACCGTCACCCTGGGGGCGGACGGCGGCGTATCAAGGGGGAAAAGGGAGCGCTGCATGGGGGGCACTGTACCACAGCTCGGGAGATGACGCACCGGGGAAAAAACGTTGAAACAGGCCGGGAGACGGTGGTAGATTAGGCCGTTAGTCACCGCCAAACGTTACCCGTACCCAGCGAGAGGAATCTGCCATGAGTCTGCCCGCGCCGGAACAACTTTTCACCGCCGAGACCCTGACCCGACTCTTCCCCGCCGACCGGGCCGACCAGTTCTTCGACGCCCTGCTGGGCGACGCCAGCGAAGGCGCCTACGACATCCGGCTCGCCTTCACCCGCCACGACGGCAGGGCCAAGAGTCTGACCTTTGCCCTGGAACTCCACCAGCGGCCCGGCAAATGCCTGGCCTGCAACCTCACTTACGGGCTGCCCGAGGTCTTCTCCCGCCACCCGCTCATCAACCTCAAAGGGGTGGTGGCGGAGATCGCCGCGCTCTGCGGCAACGCCACGGTGAAAGAATGGCGGCTCGGCACCACCCAGCAGGTCTCCAAGGCCCTGCACACCGTGCCGCTCCACATCCGCCTGGCATAAAGAAAGAGTTCTTGATGCCCGTTGTATTTTTTGGCATGATGGGCAGAAAGAACCGTGCCCCCTTGTAAAGCAAGCGGCACGAGGAGAGTCCCATGCGCAAGAGCGGCAAAACAACCATCGACGTCCAGGGAACCGCTGTCTCTGTCCTGTCGCAGAAGGAAGCTGACTTCATCTGCCTCACGGACATCGCACGGGTCAAGAACGCCGAACGTTCCGACGATCTTGTGCACAACTGGCTCAGAAACCGTAACACGGTCGAATTTCTCGGCATTTGGGAGCAACTCAACAACCCTGGTTTTAATTCCGTCGAATTCGACGGAATTAAAATGCAGGCCGGGTTGAACAGCTCGAAGCAGAGCAGGCCCTGGTCAACGCCAACCGTGAACTGATCGCCCGTTTTGAGAGGAAGATTCAAGTTACCCTAGCGCGGATGTGGTGCAAAGCGTAATAGGCTGCCCATAGGAGGAATTTGTGTCAATTTATCAAAAAAATCGCCCTGGCAAATATTTCGTTGCAGTCTGCGATATTCTCGGCTTTTCAGACCTTGTTCGCGACAAGAAACTTTGCGTGGTAGTCGAGCAGCATCTCGCTTGGTTTCGAAAGGCACTGAATCATTCGATCCACAAGGGCGAATTTCCAGATGCAGTACCACCAGCCTCTGACCTTAACAGTCATACACATGTAGGCGCTGCCTGGTTCTCGGATTCAGTCCTGCTTTACAGTAAAGAAGATACAGATGATGCTGTTCGCGAGGTGCTAACATCTGTTGCGTGGCTCATTTTTGAAACCATGATGCAAGGAAAGACCAGAATCCGTGCTGGGATCGCATATGGAGAAGCATTCATCGACCCAGAAAACTCGTTGTTCGTGGGCCAGCCCATTATTGACGCCCACGATCTGGAAAAAAAGCAGCAATGGTCTGGTGCCGCGCTAACAAAATCTGCGGTTGATCGCCTGCCTGAAGCAGTTCGCTCCGGCAAGTACGCAGACTGGTGGGTTATTCCATATGACGTGCCGTTAAAGAAAGGGGCCACCCTCGCTACACTTGCGGTGAACTGGAATCAAGGTCTTCATCTTCCGTCATCTCCCCTCAAATGGTCAAAAAACAGCGATCTTCCTTCGCCAAACGATTGGGCTGCTAAACGAGATATCTGCGAAAAATTCGTCAACACGAAAATATTCCATGAGAAATATTGCCACGCGTGTCGCCCCCCAGGTTATGGGAAAAACGACAAACTTTGAATTATTTCGGTAATAAAGAATAGCAACAATGCAAATCAACAAACCCTACATCGGCAAATGGCGCATCACCGAGATGGAGCAATGGGACCAGGAGTACATCGACCTGATGGGGCCGGGGCACCTTACGGTCAAGGCGGACGGCGATGGAGAATTGCAGTTCGGGGCCATCGAGGCGTGGATCGACTGCCGGGTGGAATCGGTAAATGGGGTGGAGCGACTCGAATTTTCCTTTGAAGGGGAAGACGAGGGCGACCAAATCTGCGGCCGGGCTTGGGCGCAGGTAAAGGGCAAGGTCATGAGCGGCCGGATTTACTTACACATGGGCGACGATTCCAGCTTCACGGCCACCAGATTTTAACCCCCTCGAATTCGAGAGGGTTACAATTTACCCTGATTGGCTGTTCTCCCACGCAGTGCGGTAACAAACAAGCCGCGTATTTTGCGCATCTCGTCCGAGGTCAGGCTGATATTACGTCGCGGAACGTGGCTGGAAGTGATTGCGTAGGCCCCGGCTGCGAAAAAATAACCGGCATCGACAAAGATGGCGAAGCGATCCATACGCGCTCCCTTCTTAGCCAGAAATAAGTAAGGCCCCTTTCGGGGCCTGCAATAGGCTGTCGCAACCGAATACTGTAGGGATTGCGTACAGCGACAACTAAATATAAATGGGGCATACTGCAATATCAAGAAAAAAAATTATTAGAGCAAGAAAAACAAGTGGTTAAACTTGAGGTCAAGTCTCTGTTTGACCTTTTGCATTTCACCATGGAACTCCCCTGAACCAAGAAATATCGGCCTGATTGTCCGAATTTTCATGGCACACAAACACCCTGATTCCATGCAATCCCTTGTTCAACCCCACTATCCTAACCTCTCAAAATACCGCCCCACCTCACTGGGCCGATGCGCATCCGACCCGGCCACCAGCGGAACCCCTAAAGCCGCCGCCTCTTCAAGGATGGCCTGCGTCGGATACTGCTCGCCCCGATGGGGAAAGCCGGAGGTATTGACCTCCAGGGTCATGCCCTTGGCGGCCATGGCCTGGAGAATCTCGCTGATCCGGTGCTGGTGCGCGGCGGTGAAATGAACCTCGGGGTGGTGGCGGAGCACGGCGTCCAGATGGCAGAGCCCGGTGCCGGGCAGGGTAACGACCGCCTCCAGCAGGGTCGCGAAGTAATCGGCAATCACCCGCTCCACCCCGTGGCTGCCCAAGGGCTCCAGGTTGGCCTTGCGCCGGCTCACCACGTTGTAGTGCTGGCCGTCGATCTCGTAATAATGGAAGGAAACGCCGACCCGATCCCAAGAGTGGTGCTTGAGGAACGCAAGAATCTCCGCTACCCGCTGCGGATTGTAGCCCACCTCGACCCCGAGCCCGATCTCGATACGGCCCTGGTACGCCTCGCGCAGCCGTTCGCCCTCGGCCCGATACAGGGCAAACTCCGCCTCGGAAAGCCAGGTCGATTCGAAATAGTTGATGCCGCTTTCCAGATGTTCCAGGAAGATCAGCCGCTTGAGCCCTGCGGCTATGGCGGCCTCGACATAATCCACCATCTCGCCATGGGCATGGTGGCAGTACTTGGTGTGGACGTGGCCGTCGGTGGTGCGATCGATGTGCATGGCAAATAAAAAGGCACGCCTCCGCCGCGGCGGAAACGCGCCCTCTTCCGTCAGCTCCCGGTATCCCTAAGCGTTGCCGCGCGGGAAGAAATGAACCAGGCCGTTGACCTCCGAGGTATCGCAGATGGTGCCGAGCCCGAACTCGATGAACTGCTCCAGCCCTTCCACCGGGATGGCCAAGGCCTGGCCGTCGGGCATGTGGTAGATCACCGCCTGCACTTTGGACATATCAATGGCCCTGCCGGGTATCTTACGCATCGTTTCCTCCCACTATCTTTATCGGCATCTCGCCGGGTAGGATTTAATCGGCTCCGGTCGATCCGCGACCCGGGACTTTTTCATACAAATAATCATTGCCCGTGGCTTGGCAAGGCCAAATCGAGCAGACTGTTGAACAACCTGTTTCGACAGCCTGCGTGGCCCATGGATGGGGCGCCAAATTCCGGCAAGGTGTCACCCGCCGGAATTGCAAGGAATCGCGGAATTCACTTCGGCGATTCCGTAGGCTGAAAAAGGCATCGCCGTCTTTTTCAGCATCCCGCTAAGAATGGCTGCGCACCAGCACCTCGCGGGGTTTGGCGCCATCGGCCGGGCCGACCACCCCTTCCCGCTCCATGGTCTCGATCATGCGGGCGGCCCGGTTGTAGCCCACCCGCAAGCGGCGCTGCAGCATGGAAATCGAGGCCTGGCCGCTCTCGGTGACAATGGCCACCGCCTCGTCGTAGCGGTCGTCGAAATCCTCGGCCCCGCCCTCGCCTCCTCCCTCCGGCTCAACCGCCAGGGCGAGCACCGACTCATCGTATTCCGCCGCCCCCTGTTCCTTGAGGAAACCCACCACCCGGCCAATCTCCTGTTCCGAGATGTAGGCACCATGGATACGCTGGAGCTTGGCGCTGCCCGGCGGCAAAAAGAGCATGTCGCCGGCGCCCAGCAGGTGTTCGGCGCCGATGGCGTCGAGGATGGTGCGGGAATCCACCTTGGAGGAGACCTTGAACGACATGCGGGTCGGGAAGTTGGCCTTGATCAGGCCGGTAAGCACGTCCACCGAGGGCCGCTGGGTGGCAAGGATCAGGTGCATGCCGGCGGCGCGGGCCATCTGGGCCAGGCGCGCCACGGCATCCTCCACCTCGCGGGAAGAGACCATCATCAGGTCGGCCAGCTCGTCGATGATGATGACGATGAGCGGCAGCTTCACCGCGGCGCTGGCGTTGTAGCTGGCAAGACTCTTGACCCGCGCCTCCTCCATCACCTGGTAGCGCCGCTCCATCTCGCGCACCGCCCAGAGGAGCGCCCGGCTCGCCATCTTGGGGTCGACCACCACCGGGTGCAGCAGGTGGGGGATCGCCTCGTAGCTGGAGAGTTCGATGCGCTTCGGGTCAACCAGCAGGAAGCGCACTTCTTCCGGCGTGGCCTTGTAGAGGATGCTGGTGATGATGGTGTTGACCGCCACGCTCTTGCCCGAGCCGGTGGCGCCTGCGATCAGGAGGTGCGGCATGCGGGCCAGGTCGGCCACCACCGGGTTGCCCACCACGTCCATGCCGAGGCCCATGGCAAGAGGTGATTCGGCCTTCTGGAACTTATCGTGGGCCAGAATATCGCGCAGCGACACGGTCTGGCGCTGCGGATTGGGAATCTCGATGCCAAGCGCCGCCTTGCCGGGAATGGAACCCACGATGCGCACACTCTCGGCCTTGAGGGCCAGGGTCAGGTCGTCGGCGAGCCCTACGATCTTGTTGATCTTCACCCCCGGGGCGGGCGCGAACTCGTAGGTGGTGACGATGGGCCCCGGCGAGATGCCGACCACCTTGCCTTCCACCCCGAAGTTGCGGAGGTTCTCCTCCAGTTCCTTGCTCACCTTGTAGTAGTAGTCGCGATCCACGGCGAGATCATGCTGCTCGGGCTTGTCGAGCAGGGCGAGGCTCGGCAGCTGATACGCACCGCGGGCCGCGGGCAGCGGTTCAAAATCCTCCTCCTGCCGGGCCAGCAGCCGAATCGGCTCATGCACACTGGGGATCGCCGCATCCTCCTCCTCGGCCATGGCCGGCTCTTCCGGTTCCCGTGTCCTGGGTGCGGCCTCCCGCCCTCCCTCCTGGCGGCGTTGCCGATCAGCCCGCAGGGAGAGCAACAACGCATAGGGGGAAAAATCGAGGATCACCATCAGGGAGACGAGCAGGACCGCCAGATAACAGAGCAGAGCGCCGGCAGTGCCGAAAAATTGCGCGGCAAAACCGTGGAGCAGCCGGCCGAGGTGGCCGGCCACCGGATAGACCCGGTTGCCCACCGCTGCCAGGTTATCCCCGGCGAGCAAGCCGAAAAAGCCGCTGCTGGCCAGCAAAATGCCGGTGGCTCCCAGCACCATGGCCGGCAACTGTTCCAGGGAGAAGCGGGGCGAAAAAGCGCGAAGGGAAAGGATCAGCAACAGGGCCGGGAACCAGAGCGCGGTGAGACCGAAGGCGCCGAACAGGATGCGGCCGACAAAACCGCCAAGGGCGCCGCCCCAGTTGGGCGGGACCACTACCCCCGGCTGGGGCAGGGAATAACTGAGCAAGGCGAGCAGCAGAAACAGGGCCGTGAAGATCCCCAGTACCGAGGCGATTTCCTGACCGAGCGGCGGCCGCTCCTGCTTCCTGTCGTCGCGTGCCATGCCCTATGGTAGCACAAACCGCGGGGAGTGCAACTCAATCAACTCCGTTTTCCCGCGCCTGGTCGAGATTCTTCTTCACCGCGTCGAGAATGCCGTTGATGAACGGCGGCGCGTCGTCGGTGCTGAAGCGCTTGGCCACCTCGATCGCCTCGTTGATCGCCACGCTGGCCGGCACATCCTGCCGGAAGCAGAGCTCGAGGATGGCGATGCGCATGATGTTGCGGTCGATGCACGACATCCGCTCCAGCCGCCAGTGCGCCGCGTTCTCCTGGATAAGGGCGTTGATCGCCTCCCAGTGGCCGGCCACCCCCTCCACCAGCTCACGGGCGTAGGGGACGGCCTTCTGGTTGACCTCGAAGTTGGCGCAGAGCAGCGGAAAGCTTTCCACCGCCGAGGCGGCGGTCATCTCGCTCTGATAGAGACAATGCAGGGCGATTTCCCTGGCCTTGCGACGGAGACCCATATCGCGGGCTACATTTCGCCGAGCAGGTTGACCATCTCGATAGCGGCAATGGCGCACTCGGCGCCCTTGTTGCCCGCCTTGGAACCGGCCCGTTCGATGGCCTGCTCGATGGTGTCGGTGGTGAGCACCCCGAACAGCACCGGAATACCGGTCTCCATGCCGACCTGGGCAACGCCCTTGGCCGCCTCGCCCGCCACGAAATCGAAATGCGGGGTGGCGCCGCGGATGACGGCGCCCAGGCAGATCACCGCGTCATAGCGCTTGGAGCGCGCCATTTTCTGGGCGATGAGCGGGATCTCGTAGGCACCCGGCACCCGCGCCACCTCGATATCCTTGTCGCTGGCGCCGGAACGCACCAGGGCGTCGATGGCGCCCTCAAGCAGCCGCTCGGCGATAAACGAATTGAAGCGGGAGAGCACGATGCCGAACTTCTTGCCCTTGGCCTGCAGATTTCCTTCAAGGAACTTTGCCATCCCCTTTTCCTCCCTGGTGGCTTGCCGGCGTTGCCCGTGGCCGCCGACGAATCATTACCCGATATGCCTTGAACCGCTTTCCGTAAAACGGTCCGGCCGTGGTTTATTTCAGGACTTGCCGCTCTTTTTGGCACCCTTCTTGCCGCCCGCCGCGGGCAGTTCGAGCAGGTGGCCCATCTTGTCCTTCTTGGTCTTGAGATAATGGATGTTCTCCGGCTCCGGCTCCGTCTCGATGGGCAGCCGCCCGATCACCTTGAGGCCATAGCCTTCAAGGCCCACGATCTTCTTGGGGTTGTTGGTGATAAGCCGCATCTGGCGCACCCCCAGCTCCCGCAGGATCTGGGCACCGATACCGTAGTCGCGCAGGTCCGGCTTGAAGCCGAGTTCGAGGTTGGCCTCCACCGTATCCATCCCCTGTTCCTGCAGGGCATAGGCCTTGAACTTGTTGATGAGCCCGATGCCGCGTCCCTCCTGCTGCATGTAGAGAATGATGCCGGTGCCCTCCTTTTCGACCATGCGCATGGCGCTGCGGAGCTGGCAGCCGCAGTCGCAGCGCTTGGAACCGAAGACGTCGCCGGTGAGGCAGGCGGAATGCACCCGCACCATGACCTCGCTCTCCGGGTCGATCTCGCCCTTGACCAGCGCCACGTGCTCCAGTTTATCGACATCGTTGGTATAAACGACTGCCTTGAAATCACCGTAACGGGTGGGCAGCTGGGTCTCGGCGGCCCGGTGCACCAGGATGTCCTTCTGGATGCGGTAGGCAATAAGGTCGGCGATCGAGGCGATCTTGAGGTTGTGCTTGGCCGCGAACTTGCGCAGATCGGGCATCCGGGCCATGGTGCCGTCATCCTTCATGATCTCGCAGATCACCCCGGCCGGGGTCAATCCTGCCAGTTTGGCGAGATCCACCGAGCCCTCGGTCTGGCCGGTGCGGACCAACACGCCACCGCGCCGCGCCCGCAAGGGGAAGATGTGGCCGGGGCTGACGATATCCTCGGGGCCCGCCTCGGGCGAGGCGGCCACCAGGATGGTCCGCGCCCGATCCGCGGCGGAGATGCCGGTGGTCACCCCGGTGCGCGCCTCGATGCTCACGGTGAAAGCAGTCTCGAAAGGCGACTTGTTGTCGCGTACCATCATCGGCAACTGCAGCCGCTCAATCTGCTCCGGAGCCAAGGTGAGACAGATCAGGCCACGGCCGTAAGTGGCCATGAAGTTGATCGCCTCCGGGGTCACCAGTTCGGCGGCCATGCAGAGGTCGCCCTCGTTCTCCCGGTCCTCGTCGTCCACCAGGATGATCATCTTGCCAGCCTTGATGTCGGCAATGGCCTCTTCAATACGATTTATCGGCATGGGGTCACCCCTTTACGTGCTATTCTACTTGAGAAATCCGTGTTCCGCCAGAAAGGCGGGGTTGATGCGGGAAGTCTGCACCCCCTCGGCATCCTTGGCCGCGAGCAGCTTTTCCACATACTTGCCGATGGGGTCCACCTCGATGTTCACGCTGTCGCCGGCCTTGATGGCGCCCAGCGTGGTCACCAGCAGGGTGTGCGGGATGATCGACACCGAAAAGGTCTTGGCATCCACGTGATTCACCGTAAGGCTGATGCCGTCGATGGCAATGGAGCCCTTTTCAATGATGTACCGGCCCAGCCCCTGCGGCACCGCAAAGGTAAAGAGCACGAAATCGCCCAAGGGCTTCTTCTCCAGCACCCCGGTAGTGGCATCCACGTGGCCGCTCACCAGGTGACCGCCCAGGCGATCACTTAGGCGCAAGGCCCGCTCCAAGTTGACCGCCGAGCCGGTGGTCAGGCGACCGAGATTGGTGCGGGAGAGGCTCTCCGGCGAGACATCGACCAGAAAACGACGACCGTGCATCTCCCTGGCCGTGAGGCAGACGCCGTTCACCGCGATGGACTCGCCCTCTTCCGGCTCCGGCAGGTCGAAGTCCGCAGCCAGGCCAAAGAGCATGCCGCCGCCGGACGGCCGCTTCTCGAAGATGGTGCCCTTGCCCAGAATGATTCCGGTAAACATCGCGTCTTGCATCCTTAAGGTCGTATCAATAAGCACTGATCGCCACAAGTCAACCGACCGCCGTGGCTCCTGCCAACAATCCTTCAATGAGCACATCGTCGCCGAAGCGGCGGGTGCGAACCTCGGAAAGCCGCGGGGCCGCGTTGATCAGCGTCACGCCCAACCGGTCCGCCACCGGCACGCCATCAGCCCCGAGGAAGATGGGGGCGACGAACATCTTCACCTCATCCACCAGGCCGGCGCGCAACAGCGCGCCATGCACGGTGCCGCCGCCCTCCACCAGCACGCTGGTAATCCCTTCGCTGCCCAGTTGCCGCAGCACCAGCTTCAGATCGAGGCCGCCGCCGGGGTGCAGGGATACCGGCCGGATCAGGGCACCGGCCGCCGCCAAGGCCTTGACCTTGTTTGCCGCCGACTGCGGGCCGCAGAAAATCATGGTCCGGCCGGCCGATTCCTGGGTCAGCATCTTCGCCATCGCCGGCAGCCGCAGCGCGGTGTCGAGCACCACCCGCAGCGGATCGCGGCCGCGGCCGCCCGGCAGCCGGGTGGTCAGCGACGGGTCGTCGGCCAGCGCCGTACCGCTCCCCACCAGAATGGCATCAACCCGGTCGCGAAGCCGGTGCACATAATGGCGGGACGCTTTGCCGGTGATCCAGTTGCTGTGGCCGGTGGCGGTGGCGATGCGGCCGTCGAGGCTCATGCCCGCCTTCATGATTACCCACGGCAGGCCGGTGGTGGCATGTTTGATAAAGGGGCGGTTGATGGCACGGCATTCCGCCTCCAGCACCCCGCTCACCACGCTCACCCCCCGGCTGGCAAGATACTCGGCTCCGCCGCCCGCGACCCTCGGGTCGGGATCGGCCATGCCGATCACCACCCGCCGGATGCCGCTTTGCAAAATCGCCGCGGTGCAGGGCGGGGTGCGGCCGGTGTGGTTGCAGGGCTCCAGGGTCACGTAAAGCGTGGCGCCCTTGGCCTTGGCCCCTGCTGCGTTTAAGGCATGCACCTCGGCATGGGGGGTACCGGCCTTGCGGTGATACCCCTTGCCCACCAC
This sequence comes from Deltaproteobacteria bacterium, assembly GCA_021802775.1. Lineage (GTDB taxonomy): Bacteria > Desulfobacterota > Desulfobulbia > Desulfobulbales > Desulfurivibrionaceae > JAJZRJ01. The sequence goes on along the minus strand of JAJZRJ010000021.1, from coordinate 17,711 downwards.
CATGCCGTTTTTGAGCACCACCGCGCCGACCGCGGGGTTGGGCGAGGTACGGCCGATACCTTTTTTCGCCTCGCGCAGGGCGAGCCGCATGTAGTCGAGGTCGGCGGCGCTCACGCAGCCCCTTCCGGCCCGCCGAGCATGCCCTTGAGCTCGTTCATGAACTCGTTCAGGTCCTTGAACTGGCGATAGACCGAGGCGAACCGCACATAGGCCACCCCGTCGATCTGGCGCAATCCCTCCATCACCCGCTCACCGATGAGGCGCACCGGAATCTCGCGCTCGCCCATATCCTGCAACTCGCGCTCCAGGGTGTCGACAAACTCGTCGATCCGCTCGATGCTTACCGGCCGCTTCTCGCAGGCCTTCATCATGCCGTCCGCCACCTTTTGCCGATCCCACGCCTCGCGCCGGCCATCCTTCTTGACCAGCATCGGCATGGTCACTTCCAGCCGTTCGTAGGTGGTGAAGCGCCGGTTGCAGGAATCGCACATCCGACGGCGACGGGTGATGGTGTAGTCCTTGTTCAGCCGGGAATCCACCACCCGGTTTTCCAGATGACCGCAATAGGGGCATTTCATGCCAGCTGCCTCATGGGTTGCGCAGTGGCCGGGCCGGGAGCCGCCCCGGTGCCCTCAGCCGAACTGCAACTGGATCAAGGGGATGCCGGCCTCTGCCATCAACGAGGTGGAGAGGGTATCGGCATACCCTTCGCGGTAGTATATCTTCTCGATGCGGGCGTTGATCAGCATCTTGCTGCAGATGGAACAGGGCATGTTGGTGCAGAAGAGCGCGGAGCCCGCCACCCCGACGCCATGCAACGCCGCCTGGATAATGGCGTTCTGCTCGGCGTGCAGCCCCCGGCACAGCTCATGGCGTTCCCCCGAGGGAATGCCCTGCTGCTCCCGCAGGCAGCCGACATCGAGACAATGGCGGATGCCGCTCGGCGCCCCATTGTACCCGGTGGCGATGATGCGTTTGTCCCGCACCAGAATGGCGCCAACCTTGCGGCGCAGGCAGGTGGAGCGCTGGGCCACCAGCTCGGTGATCGACATGAAATATTCTTCCCACGAGGGGCGGCTGTCGCTCATACCATCACTCGGCGGCCATCCGGTCGGGATAGAGCGGGAAGCGCTCGCAAAGCTGCCGCACCTCGCCCCGGATCTTGTCCAGCTCATTGCTGTTGCCGCGGTTCTCGACCGCCCGGTTGATCCAGGCGGCGATCTGCCCCATCTCCGCCTCCTTGAGCCCCCGCGTGGTGACCGACGGGGTGCCGATGCGGATGCCGCCGGTCACGAAGCGGCTCTGGATATCGAAGGGCACCGCGTTCTTGTTCACGGTGAGTCCGGCATGCTCCAGGGCCTCCTCGGTCTCCTTGCCCGTTACCCCCTTGTTGGAGAGGTCAACAAGCATCAGGTGGTTGTCGGTGCCGCCGGAGACCAGCCGGAAACCATAGCCGGTGAGGGCCGCGGCCAGGGCTTGGGCGTTCTTGACCACCTGGGCCATATCACGCCGGAAGCCATCGCCCATGGCCTCCTTGAAGGCCACGGCCTTGGCGGCGATGACGTGCACCAAGGGGCCGCCCTGAATGCCGGGGAAAATCTTGCTGTCGAGCTTCTTGCCGAACTCCTCCTTGGCCAGGATCAGGCCGCCACGCGGACCACGCATGGTCTTGTGGGTGGTGGTGGTGACGAAATGGGCGTGGAGCACCGGCGAGGGATGCTGACCAGCGGCCACCAGGCCGGCGATATGGGCCATGTCCACCATGAAAAGCGCGCCGACCTTGTCGGCAATGGCGCGGAAGGCGGCAAAATCGAGGATGCGCGGGTAGGCGCTGGCACCGGCCACGATCATCTTGGGTTTGTGGGTGAGGGCGATCCGCTCCACCTCGGCCATGTCAATCCGCTCGCTGGTCCGATCCACCCCGTAGGAGACGAAATGGTAGAGCTGGCCCGAGAAGTTGACGCTGCTGCCGTGGGTGAGATGGCCGCCGTGGGCGAGATCCATGCCGAGCACCACGTCGCCGGGGGTGAGGGTGGCGAAATAGACCGCCATGTTGGCCTGGCTGCCGGAATGGGGCTGAACGTTGGCGTATTCGGCGTTAAAGATCGCCTTGGCCCGCTCGATGGCCAGCGACTCCACCTCGTCGGCATACTCGCAGCCGCCGTAATAGCGGCGATGCGGGTAGCCCTCGGCGTACTTGTTGGTGAAGATCGAGCCCTGCGCCTCCAGCACCGCCTCGCTGACAATATTCTCCGAAGCGATGAGTTCGAGCTGGCTGTTCTGGCGCTCCAGTTCGTGGCGGATGGAGCGGTAAATCTCCGGATCACTGTTCTTGAGATACGACACGGTGTGCCTCTGCCCTTGTTGCATTGTTACGCTGCGTTGAAAAGAAAGCACGGCCGCGGGCTTGTTTGTTTCCGGCACCCTGCTGGCCGTCTTCACACTGCCTCTTCTCCGCCGGCAAATCCGGCGGTGGTTAAAACATCTCGATCCGTTTCAAATGACGGCCACCGGCAAACTCGGTGGTCATCCAGACCCGCACAATCTCGTCGGCGAGCCCCGGCCCGATCACCCGGGCACCGAGGCACAACACGTTGGCGTCGTTGTGCTCCCGGCTCATCCGCGCGGTGAAGAGTTCGTGGCAGAGCGCCGCCCGGATGCCCTCGAAGCGGTTCGCCACCATGGACATGCCGATGCCGGTACCGCAGATGAGGATACCCCGTTCGCAGGTGCCGTCCTGCACCTTGGCGCAGACAGTCTTGGCGAACTCCGGATAATCCACCGAGTCGTTGGTAAAGGTGCCGACATCCTCGATCTGGTGGCCAAGCCCCTGGAGCAGGGCCACGATCCCGTTCTTGAGCAGCAAGCCGCCGTGGTCACAACCGATGACAACCTTCATCCTAGCCCTCGAACCGTTTCATGATGATGACCGCGTTGGTGCCGCCAAAGCCGAAGGAGTTGGACATGGCGGCCCGGATGGTCATGGCCCGCGCGGTGCCCGGTACGTAATCGAGATCGCACTCGGTATCCGGATTCTCCAGATTGGTGGTCGGCGGCGCGGTCTGATCCTTGATGGCCAGGGCGGTAAAGACCGCCTCGATGCCGCCGGCGCCGCCGAGCAGGTGGCCGGTCATCGACTTGGTCGAGCTGATGGCCAATTTGTACGCATGATCGCCGAAGACCCGTTTCACCGCCCGGCTCTCCACCAGGTCGTTCAAGGGGGTCGAGGTGCCGTGGGCATTGATGTAGTCGATGTCCGTGGGCTGCATGCCGGCGTCCTTGAGGGCCATCCGCATGCAGCGCACCGCGCCGTCGCCATCCTCGGGCGGAGCGGCCACATGGTAGCCGTCGCCGGAAAGACCGTAGCCGACGATCTCGGCATAGATCTTGGCCCCCCGCGCCTGGGCATGCTCCAAGGCCTCGAGCAGCACGATGCCGCCACCCTCGCCGATAATGAAGCCGTCGCGGTCCTTGTCGAAGGGGCGCGAGGCCTTTTCCGGCGCGTCGTTGCGGGTGGAGAGCGCCTTCATCGCGTTGAAGCCGCCCACGGCCAGCGGGCAGACCACCGACTCGCTGCCGCCGGTGAAGGCCACGTCGCACTCGCCGCTGGCGATGGAACGAAACGCCTCGCCCACCGCGTGGGTGCCGGCGGCGCAGGCCGTGGTCACCGAAAGATTGGGCCCCTTGGTGCCGTAGATGATGGAGATCTGGCCGGCGCCCATGTTGGGGATGACCATGGGGATGAAAAAGGGGGTGATCCGGCGCTCGCCCTTTTCCAGGTAGACCTTATGATATTTCTCGATGGTGGGCAGGCCGCCAAGGCCGCAGCCGACGATGCTGCCGACCCGGGGGGCATTCTCCGGGGTAATGGTGAAACCGGCGTCCGTCATGGCCTCCCTGGCCGCGGCCACCGCATACTGGACAAAGAGTTCCAGGTGTTTGGCCACCTTCGCATCCAGGTGTTCCTCCACCTGGAAATCCTTCACCTCGGCCGCAATCTGTACCGCATGCCCGCTCGCATCAAAACGGGTGATGGGCCCGATGCCGCTCTTGCCGGCACACAAGGCCGCCCAGGTTTTCGCCACCCCGGTTCCCACCGGGGTAACCAGGCCCGCCCCCGTGACCACGACTCGTCTCTTCACCTTCGGCCTCTCCGTATGCTTGAGAAAGGAACGTCCTGGCAGGCGAATCACCTGCCAAGACGGCCACCTACCTCATCCGGCAATCGATGCCCCGTGCGGGGCAAAGCGATCTCAGCCGGCAACCTTCTTGATATGATCGATGGCATGCTGCACGGTGGTGATTTTCTCGGCCACCTCGTCGGCGATCTCGGTGTCGAACGCCTCTTCCATGGCCATGATCAACTCGACCAGGTCGAGGGAATCGGCGCCCAGGTCATCGACAAAGGAGGCACCCGGCACGACCTTGGCCTTGTCCACGCTCAGCTGCTCGGCAATGATATCAATGAGTTTCTGTTCTACTGACATGATCTGTTCTCCTTACTGGTTCCTGACTGCACAGTTGGCTGTGTGTTGCTGCCTGTTTTCCCGCTTCTATCAGTCCGTTGAAAAAACCATCCCTGGCTTTTTCAACTGTCGGTTGGCCAAAGGCGCTTTGGCCAACCTCGCGAATTTCTTGGCCCTTTCGGGCCGGCAAAATTCGGCGCCACCTCCCTGTGGTGCCAGCAGCCCGTTTTTCAACGGGCTGCTATCCCATGAACATGCCGCCATTTACATGTATGAACTGCCCGGTCACGTAGCGCGCCTCCTCGCTTGCCAGATAGGCGACCGCCGCCGCGATATCGTCGGCCTCGCCCAAGGTGCCCAGCGGGATCTCCGCCTTGATCTTCTCGGTGATCTCCGGGGGCAGGTCCCTGGTCATGTCGGTGACGATATAGCCCGGCGCCACCCCGTTGGCGGTGATGCCGCGCGAGGCGAGTTCCTTGGCCACCGAGCGGGTGAGGCCCGCCATGCCGGCCTTGGCCGCCGCGTAGTTGACCTGACCGGCATTGCCGGCAAAACCGATGACCGACGAGATGTTGATGATCCGGCCCCAGCGCTGCTTCATCATCGAGCGCGACACCGCGCGGATGCAGGTGAAGGCGCCCTTGAGATTGGTGTTGAGCACCTCGTCCCACTGCTCGTCCTTCATCTTCATCAAGAGGCCGTCCCGAGTGATGCCGGCGTTGTTCACCAGGATATCGATGCGGCCGTGGTCGTCAAGCACCTTCTTCAAGGCCGCCTCGGTCTCGGCGGTGTCGGCCACGTTGAACCTGCTGACCTCGGCAATGCCGCCCTGCTGGCGGATGGCCGTTGCGGTCTCCTCGGCGGCCGCGGGGTTGCTCACGTAATTGACGATCACCGTGGCGCCCATGGCCGCAAGGCGCAGGCAGATGGCCCGGCCAATGCCCCGGCTGCCGCCGGTCACCACCGCAATCTTGCCGCTCAGACTGCTCATCGTGCGTTCCTCTCCCGCATGCGTTCGACCAGTTTCGGCACGATCTCGAAGAGATCGCCGACCACGCCGTAGGTGGCCACGTCGAAGATCGGGGCGTTGGGGTCCTTGTTGATGGCGATGATGGTCTCGGAGGACTGCATGCCCACCAGATGCTGGATCGCGCCGGAGATGCCGCAGGCGATGTAGAGCTTGGGGGCCACGGTCTTGCCGGTCTGGCCGACCTGATGGGGGTAGCCGATCCAGCCGCTGTCCACCGCGGCGCGGGAGGCAGCCACGGCCCCGCCCAGCACCTCGGCCAGCTCGCGGATCCGGGCAAAGCCCTTGGCGTCGTCCAGGCCGCGGCCACCGGCCACCACCACATCCGCCTCGCAGAGGTTGACCTGGTCCTGCTCCTCGACCACACTTTCCAGCACCCGCACCCGCGATTTGATGCGGTCGGCAGCGGGTTTCACCTCGACAATGGCGCCCTGCCGGGCCGCGTCGCGAGCGAGCGGCTTCATCACCAGCGGCCGCACGGTGGCGATTTGCGGCCGGGTATGGGGGCAGACGATGGTGGCCATGATGTTGCCGCCAAAGGCGGGCCGGGTCTGGAGCAGCGCGCCATCCTCGGCGCGGATGGCAAGCTCGGTGCAGTCGGCGGTGAGACCGGTGGCCAACGAGGTCGCCACCCGGGGGATGAAGGAGCGGCCGATGGCGGTGGCGCCGGCCAGCACGATTTCCGGCCGGTGTTCGCGGATGAGATCGGTGAGCACATTACCGTAGGCGTCGTCGGTGAAATGGGCCAGGGCCGGGTCATCGGCCCGGTAGACGACGTCGGCGCCGGCAGCGACCAGCTCTTCGGCCTGGCCGTCGAGACCGGAACCGATAAGCACGGCGGCGAGTTTTACCCCGCGCTCATCGGCAAGCGTGCGACCGATGCCGAGCAACTCAAAGGCCACCGGCGCGGTGCGGCCATGGCGGTGTTCGGCATAGACCCAAACCCCGGACCAGTCGGCGAGGTCGCCCTTGGTGGCCCGCTCCTCCCGCTCGATGGTGAGCGCGCCGACCTCGCAGGCATCGACGCAGTTGCCGCAGAGGGTGCAATTATCCCCCACCACGGCATGACCTTCTTCGACCTTGATGGCACCGAAGGTGCAGGTCTGCTCGCAGATCCCGCACCCGATACAGGCTTCGATATCAATCCGTAGCATGCTCTCCGTTCCCCTTAGAGCAGAGATTCCAGTTTGTCGGCCAGTTGCGCCACCACTTCATCGACCGTGCCGGTCAGCATGGCGCGCTCGCCGCGGACTTCCGGGGTAAAAACCCGGACCACCTGGGTGGTGGAGCCCTTGAGCCCGATCTGGTCGGGGTCCGCCTCGATATCGGCGGCGTTCAGGGTGGTGATGGCGATACTCTTGGCCTTCATCTTGCCCTTGAGCGAGGCGATCCGCGGCTCGTTGATCTCCTTCACCACGGTAATCAGGGCGGGCAGGTCCATCTCCACTGTGTCGTAGCCGTCGTCCATCATCCGCTGGAGGCGGATGGCGCCGTTTTCGCAGCCCACTACCTTCTTGACGTAGGCGGCATAGGGCAGGCCGAGCCGCTCGGCAATGCCGGGGCCGACCTGGGCGGTGTCGCCGTCGATGGCCTGCTTGCCGCAGAGGATCAGATCGGCGCCGCCGATCTTCCTGATCGCCTGGGAGAGGGTGTGGGTGGTGGCCCAGGTATCGGCGCCGGCAAAGGCGCGGTCCGAAACCAGCACCGCCTCGTCGGCGCCGCAGGCCACGGCCTCGCGCAGGGTTTCGCCGGCCTGGGGCGGGCCCATGCTGAGCACGGTCACGGTGCCGCCGTACTGTTCCTTGAGCCGCACCCCCTCTTCCAGGGCATGGCGGTCATAGGGGTTCATGATCGACTGCACACCGTCGCGCGCCATGGTATTGGTGTTGGGGTCGAGCCGCACATCCTTGGCGTCCGGCACCTGCTTCACACAGACAACGATCTTCATGGATCAGGTATACTCCTTGTTCAGTTCCTGGCCGACGACGTTGCGCTGAATCTGGTTGGTGCCCTCGTAGATCTGGAGGATCTTGGCGTCGCGCATCATCTTCTCCACCGGATAGTCGCGCATGAAGCCGTAGCCAGCCAGCACCTGCACCGCGTCGGTGGCCACCTTCATCGCCATGTCGGTGGCAAAGACCTTGCACATCGAGGCGGCCTTGGAGGCGTTGTTGGGATGGGCGGAGACATGCTTGGCCGCCGCATAGACCAGGGCGCGGGCCGCTTCCACCTGGATGGCCATGTCGGCCAGCATGTGGGCCACCGCCTGGAAGGAGATGATCGGCTTGCCGAACTGCACCCGCTGCTTGGCGTAGCGGGCCGCCTCGTCGAGCGCTCCCTGACCCAGGCCCACACCCAGGGAAGCGATGCCGGGGCGGGAAAGGTCGAGGGTCTTCATCACGGTGATAAAGCCTGCGCCGGGGCGGCCGATCACCCGGTCCTTGGGGATGCGGCAATCCTTGAAGATGAGTTCGCAGGTAGAGGAGCAGCGGATGCCCATCTTCTTTTCCTTGGGGCCGACGGAAAATCCCGGATCGCTCTTCTCCACCACGAACATGGTGGCGCCGCGCGGTCCCTTGCTCCGGTCGGTGATGGCGATAACCGTGTAGATGTCGGCCTCGCCGGCATTGGTGATCCACTGCTTGGTGCCGTTCAGGACCCAGTGGTCGCCGTCCTGCACCGCGGTGGTCTGGATGCCGGAGGCATCGCTGCCGGCATTGGCCTCGGTGAGGGCAAAGGCGGCCAAGCGCTTGCCGGCGGCGATGTCGGGCAGATATTTCTGCTTCATCTCGTCGCTGCCGGAGATCAGGATCGGGTAGGCGCCCAGGGCGCTGGCCGCATAGGCGGTGGCCACGCCGGTACAGCCGCGGGCAATCTGCTCCAGCGCCAGCACCATGGCAAAGGGGCCGCCGCCGAAGCCGCCGTATTCTTCAGGAATATACAGGCCGTAGAGATCGGCCTGGGCCATGGCCTTCAGGATTTCCCGCGGATACTCCTCGGTCTCGTCCAGCTCGGCCCGCTGCGGGATGATCAGCTCGTCGGTGATCTGCCGGGCCACATCCACGATCATCTGCTGTTCTTCAGTCAGAAAATAATCCACGCTTCCCCCTGTATCTCGGTTACGATGGTATTTCTCTTATCCATTCAAAGGGTTACCACCTGATCAGCGTCGCGCCCCAGGTGAATCCGCCGCCAAAGGAACAGAGCAGCAGCAGGTCCCCCTCCCGGAGCCGTCCGGCCCGGTTGGCCTCGTCGATGGCAATTGGGATGGTTGCCGCCGATGTATTACCATATTTGTCCACATTTACATAGATTTTTTCCAGGGGCAGGGACAAATGGTCGGCCAGACTTTTGAGGATCCGGATGTTGGCCTGATGCGGGATCACGAGCCGCACCCGGTCGACCGCGACCCCTTCCTGGGTCAGCACCTGCTGGATGGCATCCGCCATGGCCCGCACCGCGTTCTTGAAGACCTCGCGGCCCGCCATCCGGATCGCAGCACCCTCCTGCCCCGGCCGGCGGAGTTCCGGATTCTGGCTGGGCGCCGCCTCCAGGTGGAGCAACTCCCAGAGAGAGCCATCGGCAAAGAGCCGGCTGGCCAGAACCCCCCGATCAGCGTCGCTGCCGGTCACCACGCAGGCGCCGGCGCCGTCGCCGAAAAGCACGCAGGTGTTGCGGTCCTGCCAATCGACCCGGCTGGAGAGCGTTTCGGCGCCGATCACCAGAATCTTCATGGCAGGATTGGCGCAGAGATACTTATCCGCCACATCAAGACCGAAAAGGAAGCCGGAACAGGCGGCATTGAGGTCAAAGGCAAAGGCCTTGGCCGCGCCGAGTTCTTTCTGCACCAGACAGGCGCAGGAGGGCATGGTCATGTCGGGGGTGATGGTGCCGACGATGATGAGATCGAGGTCCGCCGGGGTAAGGCCTGCCATGGCCAGCGCCTTACGTGCTGCCAGACTGGCCAGATTCGAGGTATTCTCGCCCGGGCCTGCGATGCGGCGGGTTTTGATGCCGGTGCGGGTGGTGATCCACTCGTCCGAGGTATCGACCATTTTTTCCAGGTCGAAGTTGGTCAATACCCGCTCCGGCAACGCGGAGCCGGTTCCGATGATGATCGAGCGGCTCATGGCGATTCCCCGCCGGCCTCGGTCTCGGCCAGCAGGTCGCCGAGATTGTCGTGGGCAAGCAGTTCGACGATGTGGTCGTTGACCTTGTGGGCCACCATCTCCGCGGCCACCCGGATGGCGTTCTTGATCGCCACGGCGTTGGAGCGGCCGTGGCAGACGATGCCGGTGCCCTTGATGCCCAGAAGCGGCGCGCCGCCGTATTCGGCATAATCGACCCGCTTGCGGAAGGAGGCAAAGGCGTCCTTGGCCAGGAGATAGCCGAGTTTGGCCTTGGCGCTCTTCCGGATCTCGTCGCCGAGCATGGACATCACCGCCTCGGCCAACCCTTCGCTCAACTTCAGGCAGACATTGCCGACAAAGCCGTCACAGACAATGACGTCCACGTCACCCTGGAAGGTATCGCGGCCTTCGACATTGCCGATGTAATTGAGGGAGCTTTTCTTGAAGAGTTCGTGGGACTTCTTGACCAGAACGTTGCCCTTGCCGCCTTCTTCGCCGATGCTCAAAAGGCCGACGCGGGGCCGTTCGACACCGAAGAGCTCGCGGGCAAAGGCCGCGGCCATGATCCCGAACTCATAAAGATGCTGCGGCCGGCAGTCCACATTGGCGCCGACGTCCATCATCGCCACCGGCCCCTTGAGAGTGGGGTAGATACCGGCGATGCCGGGCCGGGAGATACCCTCCAGCCGGCCCAGATACCTGATGGCCGCTGCCATGGTCGCCCCGGAGTTGCCGGCACTCACCACGGCATCGACCGCGCCTTCCCGGTGCAGGGCAAAGGCACGGACAATGGAGGCGTCCTTCTTCTTGCGAATCCCGTCAAAGGGGGATTCGTCCATGGCCACGACCTGGGAGGTGTGCACCACCTCGATCCGGCCGGCAGCATAGGCGTGGGTCGAAAGCGCCGCCTTAAGCCGCGCTTCGTCGCCCAGGAGAGTTACCGAGAGGCCGGTTCCCTGAACCGCCAAGACGGCGCCGGCGACCATCTCTTCCGGCCCCTTGTCGCCGCCCATGGCATCCAGGGCGATTCGCAACGCCATCCCAGCGCTCTGTTATTCTTCGTCGAGCTTGATAACCGAACGCCCCTTGTAGGCACCGCAATTGGGGCAGAGCCGATGGGGCAGCTTGGGCTCACCGCACTTTTCGCAGGTCGAGACGGTCGGCGCGGTCAAAAAGTCATGGGCGCGGCGCGTCCGGGTGCGGGAATGGGAATGTCTTCTCTTTGGTAATGCCATGTTCGTCGTCCTCCAGTGGCATTCAATTAGGTATTGGCTCCGCCACCATCGCGCAGCCAACGGGATTTCTTCTCTTCTCTTGCAATACAGATCCACCACCAAGCGGGATGGTCCGAATCTTTGTCGCCAGGATGATTCCCGGCCACGGAAATCTCAGTGTTTCAGGGTCCGCAACACCGCAAAGGGCGAAGAACCGGAGGAATCACCACAATCACACCGGTCCTGGTTGCGATTGATCCCGCATCGCGGGCACAACCCCTGGCAGGTTTCACTGCACAACCGCTTGGCGGGCAGCGTCAAAAAGACCTGCTGGGCAAGAATCTCGCCAAGGTCGATCAGCGGCTCGGTGAGGAACATCACATCCATTTCGGAATCCTGACAGGCATGCTCCGCCTCGGCAACCGGCGCCGCATCCTGATCCACCAGTTCCAGATCGATCCGGAACTCATGATCCAGGGTGAAATCGTACTCCGCCAGACAACGATCGCAGGTCAGCCGCACCTGACCGGCCAGCGTTCCCTGGAGAAAAACTCCTTCTCCATCACGGCGCTCCAGCAGAATCCGCGCCCGCGCCGGCCCAGCGGCCCGGACCTCGCCCGCGGGAAACCAGGAGGCATCCTTGATGTCGAACTCCCGCCCTTCGGCTGGAATTTCGTCAAACCGAACCTGCACAGGCCCACCTATCCGCCGAAAATAGAACGTTGGAATATAGACAATTCCCGCTACTTGTCAAGCGTTTTCGCACCGTCAGCCTCCTGCACGGACCCGCCGCGGCGCCAAGGTAAGGGGAACATCCGGTTGGCCGTCAACCTTCCCCGATCCAACCAGCCCAACACCGCGAAAAAAAGAATGACATTGCTGGTGGAGAGGCCGTATTCCATGGCCATGGCCGCCGAGCCGCTCCCCTGTTCGATGAGAACGCCGACGGGGTAAGTGACGATCAGGGAAAAAAGCACCAGGTAGCCGAGGAGATAGGCGAAAAACAGCACAAACCCGCGGATCGCCCGGCTACAACGCGCCGCCAGAAAGGCGCGCAACCAGAGGGCAAAGCGGTCGAAACCAGCGATGGCGAGACCAAAGACCATGCCCAAGAACGTTGCCCCGCCGAGATAGCGATAGGACAGCTGCCGGCCGTGGACGAAAAAGGCGGTCAGCAGCAGAACCAATATGCCATAGGCCACGGCACTGCGCACAACCCGATGGACCGGACGGCCCCCCACGGGGCAATCGGTGCGATCTGCCGCGCCCGGCAAGCAATCTCGCCGCCAGCTCTTTGTTTCGTCCGACTCACCCATCTCACACTCAAAATCGGGATCTGGGCAGTCAGGAAATCTGACCGATCCCCTCCCGCACCACCCGCCGGAGTGCGCCCGTACCGGGCGCACCTAAAAAAAGCGGTGTGCCCGAGGCACACCGCTTTCCGGGAATCAAACCCAGTCACGCCGTGATTCAGCCGCAATCCACCTCGACCAGCGGCTCGTCCTGCTTGGTCGAAGAAACCGGGGCGACCTCGCCGATAAGGAAGGGTTTCTCGCCCAGCGCCTCAAGCTGCTGCGCCGCGTCATTGGCCTCCTTGGCGTCCACGATCACCACCATGCCGAGACCGTAGTTGAAGGTGCGGCACATTTCCTGTGGCGTAATCCTGCCGTGCTTCCGCAGGAACTCAAAGATCGGCAGCACGTCCCAGCTCTTCCTGTGGACCACCGCCCGGCAGCCGTTGGGCAGCACCCGCGGAATATTGTCGATCAGGCCGCCGCCGGTGATATGCACCAGCCCCTTGACCTTGTAATTCTTGATCAGGTTGAGCAGCGGCTCGCTGTAGATACGGGTCGGCCGCAGCAATTCCTCGCCCAGGGTGCAGCCGAACTCGTCGATCTTCTCCTTGACCGAAAGCTTCATCTCGTCAAAGCAGATCTTGCGCACCAGGGAATAACCGTTGCTGTGCAGACCGCTGGAGGCCAGGCCGATCAGCTTGTCGCCCACCTTGATCTCGGAGCCGTCGATCATCTTCTCCCGCTCGCAGATGCCGACCACAAAGCCGGCCAGGTCGTAATCGCCCTTCTTGTACATGCCGGGCATCTCGGCGGTCTCGCCGCCGATCAGGGCGCATTTGGCGATCTCGCAGCCCGCGGCGATACCCTTGACCACATCGGTGGCCACGTCGACATCGAGACCGCCGGTGGCGAAATAGTCGAGGAAGAACAGGGGGTGGGCGCCGCAGACCACCACATCGTTGACGCACATGGCCACCAGGTCGATGCCGATGGTATCGTGCTTCTTGCACATGTTGGCGATCATCAGCTTGGTGCCCACGCCATCGGTGGAGGAAACGAGCACCGGGTCCTTGTACTTGCCGCCACCCAGGGCAAAGAGCCCCCCAAAACCGCCGATCCCGGTCAACACCCCGGGCCGGAAGGTGGAGGCCACCACCGGCTTGATTCGTTCCACAAAGGCATTGCCCTTGTCGATGTCAACCCCGGCCTCGGTGTATCTGCTTTTCTCGCCCTTGCTCATAATATAATTGCCACGAAGATGAAGTGAATGTTGCAAAATGGTCGATGGAGCAGCATCCTCCGACACGCTCAAAATGCCCACTAAAGCGCTTATTTTTAATTGCCCCACCCCCAAAAGTCAACGAATTTTCGGCTTTCCGCGGCCTGCCTGTTCCTCCCTTGATTCTTTTGCCAAGTTGGTATTGAATGAGAAAATTAACGCATCAGTAAAACAAACCATGCTAGGCGGACTCCACCCCATGAACCTTGTTCTGGCGGGCGATATCGGCGGCACCAAGACCAACCTCGCCTTCTTTCGCGGCCCGGTGGACCAACTGGCCATGGAGGGCCTCAAAACCTACGCCTCCCATTCGGCCACCTCACCGCTTGAACTGATCGACCGCTTCCTTGATGAGGCCGGCCGCCCCGCCTTGGCGGGCGCCGCTCTTGGCATCGCCGGTCCGGTGGTGGGTGGCACGGCCACCGCTACCAATCTGCCGTGGACAGTCAGCGAGGAAGAGATCGCGAATCACTGCGCGCTCCCCAAAGTCGTCCTGATCAACGACCTGCAGGCCACGGCCTGCGCAGTGCCGCAGCTTTCGACGGACAAGCTCCTGCCATTGAACGATGTCCCCTTCCCCGGCCGGGGCACCATCGGCCTCATCGCCGCCGGTACCGGGCTGGGCGAGGCTTTGCTGGTCCGGCATCGGGACGGCTATATTCCATGCGCCTCCGAGGGCGGTCATCAGGATTTCGCCCCGCAAAACGAGCAGGAATTCCGCCTCCGGCAGCATCTTGCCCGGCAATACGGCCACGTCAGCCTGGAACGCCTGGTGTCCGGCCCCGGCCTTGCCGCCATCCACCGTTTTCTCTGCAAGGAGGCGCGCCAACCCGAACCGGAATGGCTGCACGACCATCGTGGCGCCGACCACGGCGCCGTCATCGCCGAGGCTGGCCTCAACGGCCATGAGCCGCGGTGCACCGAGGCCCTCGTCCTCTTTGCTTCACTGTATGGCGCGGCGGCCGGCAACCTGGCCCTGGTGGGGCTCACCACCGGCGGCATCTGCCTGGGCGGCGGTATCGCGCCCAAGATCACGCCGATTCTCACCGGCGGCGCCTTCATGCGCGGCTTTCTCGCCAAAGGCCGACTTTCTCACCTGCTCGCCCAAATCCCGGTCCGCATTATCATGGACAGCCAGACTGCCCTCTGGGGCGCTGCCGCCCATTTCTTCCACACCGCTGAACTCGACTGACCCCGCCCTCTCGCTATCCCGCCGATTTCCATGATTTTCTCGCGCCTTCCATTGACATCCGGCCGAGGTGCATTATTTTAGGGAAAAATTAAACCCCAGCCGTTTCCAACCAGGAACGGCAACCAGAAGCAAGAAAGCCGACCCGCTCCAGCCGCTCCGGTCCGCCAGCCCCTTGCTTCCTCATGGAATCCGGAGGTTCCACCATGCAGTTCGAAGACAGGACCGAGCGCTGCCTGCGCCTTGCCAAGGAAGAACATTACTGCCCCCACTGCAAACAGAAGCTCTCATGCTGCGAGGCGCCGCCATTCCATATCGGCGACGGCCTCGGCTGGGGCACCGACGTGCTCTTCATCTGCCTCAACGACGAATGCTCCCTCTTTGCCGGCAGTTGGGAGCAGTTTGATGCGCAATACGGCCATTCCGCCTCCTGCCGCTATGTCCTTTGCCCCGGCAATACCGAAGGAGAATCCATGATGGTAGGCGGCAAGGACGCCTTCAAGAACTCGGAACTCAACATCGAGGATCTGCAACGCCAGAACCAGCGCTATGCCAAGGAAAAGGTGGCTACTGCCCAACTGGATACCTGTATCGCCGAAGGCAATCTGGAGCCGGTGCTCTATCTGCTCCTCGATGAGCACGCCGATCTCGCAATCCGCAAACGCGCCTGCGAACTGATGCTGGAGCTGAAGAACCCCGCCTGCGTCGATCCGCTGCGCAACCACACCTTCCGCAACACCGACTTGGAACAGCTGGTGAACCTCGCCATCATCGAGTTGCTGAAGGCCGTGCACCAGCGGGAATGCCCCTACTGCGCCGAGATCATCAAGGCGCAGGCCAAACTCTGCAAGCACTGCGGCAAGGAGCTGTAACCGCGGGGCCGACTTTGCCCTTGCCAAAGTACGGGCTATCTATTATAAATGGGGCCGTTTCGGAATTTCCGATTGCACGGTGAGCGTAGCTCAGCTGGTGGTAGCACCGGGTTGTGGCCTCGGCGGTCGTGGGTTCAAGTCCCATCGCTCACCCCATATTTGTTGATACCGTCCGGTATCGTCCCAAACCCCGCTTCCCGACAAGGAAAGCGGGGTTTTTATTGTCCGACGGTGCCCGGGAAATAACAGCAACACGCCTCTATCTCCGAATCAAAGACGGTCCAGCGGGCTTTGTACCGGAGCACCTCGCGCACTTGATCCATGAGTTTGAGACCGGGATCTGGGCGGAATTTGGTCTTATTTTCCTTTTGACTTTCCATATCCCATCACATAATATCGTAATATGTGGATAAAAAAATTCAGACGTTGGGCATCTGCATGGAGGAAACAAGGATGAAGATTGCCACTAAATTTGTGTCGTTAGTCACGATTATTGGAATTGCAGGATGTGCGTCAACAGTCAGCGTTGTACCGTTAAGCAAAACAGCGGTGGAAGAAAGTAAGGAATCTGGAATACCCCTGAATCCGTGATCTGTTTTCTGGTGAAGGTTTCCGTGTCCTTTGCGGGTTGATTTTTCGGCCATGGCTGTCTTTCTGCCGGGTCGGGTGAAACAAAAAATGATCAATAAAGGCCTTTGGCGGCCTTGTTCTTTGAAAATCAGGCGATTTTACCCTTTTCCGGGCAGACTCCCCCCTTGTTTCCGCTTTTTTAAGCCTTTGTTGCCCGGCTAGGCCAGGGCGAGCCGGTTGTAAACCAGGGCAAAGGCCTGATACCCCGGACAGTGGCGGCCAAAACGCAATTTCCAGCGGCGGCCGCTGCTGACCAGCCGCCCGGCCATATAGATCAACTCTTGGATCACCGTTCTGATCCGTCGCCGCTTGGCCGGATGCCGAACCGGTGCAACCTCCCCCAGGAGACCGAGTTGCCCGATATAGCGCAGGATATTGTAGGCCATCACCGCCAGAGCCATGACCAGGGCGTTGGTGGCGAACTTGCCCGAAGGCAGGCGCTCCAGATCGAGATCGGTTTTGAACTCGCTGTGAAACTGTTCGCTCAGGCCATGGTCTTCGTAGAGCCGGATAATATGCTCCGGGGGCATGACCAGGTTGCTCCACCAGCCTTCCACCACCAGTTCGGGCACCAGCAGCCTCTGGCCCTTTTTGTCGATGGTGCGCTCAGTGGCCCGGAGCACCTTGGTGAAACGGTAGGTTTGGCCATCGTGCTCCTGTTCCTGCCAGGTGGTGAGCAGGGCAACCCGCTTGCCATCCCGGGGTGTGCTCACCCGGCCTTTGCTAAAGGCCCTGGCTGCCAGGGCCGCGGTATCCTCCTTGCGGGGGTTCCATTTCAGGATGTAGGAAATCCCCTCCTGCTTCCGCAGGGTTGCCCTGGTTTCCACCGCGTCATGGGCCGAATCAAGGCGGACCAGCAGTTTCCTGTTTCCTCCTGTCACCATCCTGGCCTTGTGCAGTACCCGCTCCAGAAAGGCGATGAAGCCCTTCTGGCTGTGCTGGCTTCCGGGGCGAAGCTCGATCTCCAGGCACCAGCCCTCCTGTCCCAGGTATGCGGCAATAGGGGCGTACCCGTCAGTGTTGTGATAGGTCCGGGAAACGCCTTCCTTCTTGGTGTCGGAGTTGTCCATGGGGAACACGTCGATGTCCACCGGCACATGGCCGCTGGATACCGCCGATACCGGAACATTGGCGTTGCGCAGCAGCTCCACGCTGCACCGCTCCACCACCCGCCGAAAGGGTTCGGCATGCTTGTCCAGCCGCTGGCGCAGAATTTCCGGTGACGGGATCCGCTTGATCCCGAGGGACTTCTTGAAATAGGTGTCGTCCCGGTGGTTGCGGATCGCATCGTAATCACTCTTGCCGATGCTCAGCAGCCCGATATAGCTTTTCAGGACATCGAAATGGGAGGCTCCGGACACCACCACCCCGACCTCCCGGCTCAACTGCTTGGTCATGTCGGTGTACTTGTCCAGACACAGCCCAACCAGGGCCAGGCCGGAGTGGGATGTGTAGAAGTCGCCTGATTGTTCGAGAAGGAATCGCTGCATGCTTTCACCTGCCAAGTGAGTTTTGAGGACAGGTGGAGTATAACAGTTTTATTTCGATATTTCAGCATGATATATGAATCGACAGAGATAATTTACTGATCATTCGTCACGGATTCAGG
>JAJZRJ010000062.1 GCA_021802775.1 Deltaproteobacteria bacterium | reverse complement strand
CAGCCCCGATTCCCTCGACCGTCAGGTGAAACGAATTGAGATCCGGTAACAGGCGGCGTTTCGGCAGCATACGGGCAAAGATCTGGCTCTGTGTTCTGGTGGCCCTGTCGGGGTATTGCATCGCCACGTTCTGCAACCTCTACACCAACGTCACCCACTACCAGCGTCTTTCCCAGCTGGAAACCGTCTATGTCCCCCTGGCGGCGTTGAGTTCCGACATCCTGCACACCTTCCAGAAGCAGACCGAGCGCTACGAGGACGCCTTCCTCGCGGGCGAAAAGGACTTGGCGGTGCAGGGCAACCTGATGAGCGGCAGGCTGCTCGACATGCTTGACAGGTTGCGGAGCCAGGCGGCGCAAACCGACCTGTCCGCCTCCACCCGCGAGCAGATCGACGCCCTTATCCGCGATTATCGCGAATATACGCGAGCCGCGGCCCAGGTTTACACCAGGGTGGCAACCGCGGATTTCTCGCTGGAGTCGCAAAAAAAGATCCAGCATCTCGGCCAGATGCAGATGGCGCTGCTCCATGCCTTCTCCACCCTGGACAAACACCTTGCCGCCCAACTCACCAAGGAAATTGAAAACGACAAGAGCAGGGTGCTGCGCAACGCCTTTTTCGTCGGCGTCCTTTTCGTGGTCGTGCTGCTGGCCGCGGCGCTTATCATCGATCGGGTGGCAAGCCGGCTTCTCGTCCAGCCCCTGGCCAGACTCCAGGAAAACGTCAACCGTTTTTCCCTCTCCCAGCCGTTGCCCCCGCCGACCGGCGACATCGCTCCCCACGACGAGATAGGCCGACTGGCCAAAGCCTTCTGGGAAATGACCGAAAAACTGAAGAAGACCATGGTGTCCCAGCGTTATGTGGACAACATCCTGCGCAACATCTCCAGCGGTCTCGTGGTCACCTCGCCGGCCGGCATCATCCAGACCGTGAACCCGCGTATCGTCGAAATCTTCGGCCACCACGAAAACGAACTCATCGGGCAACCCCTCGATCTCCTGCTGGCCCGCCCGAAGCATGGAACCTCCCCGGCCGTCAGCCCATTTCCCGCCACCCTGCTGGCCTCCCACCCGATCTACGATCACGAGATCCTCTGCCTGACCAAAGAACAGAGAACCTTCCCCACTCATTTCTCCAGTTCGCCCATGTACAACGAGCAGGGAGTGCTGCAGGGGATCGTCTGCATCTTCAACGACATCACCGAACTCAAAAACGCCGAAATAAAACTGAGACAGCTGGCCCATTACGACCCCCTCACCGAAGTGGGCAACCGCAACCTCCTCTTCGAGCGGCTCGATGCGGCCGTTGCCTCCGCCAGCGACGACAACCAGACGTTTGCCCTGCTTTACATCGACCTGGACCGCTTCAAGCCGATCAACGACACCCTGGGCCACGACATCGGCGATCTGATCCTGAAAAACGTGGCCAAACGACTCCTCCACATCGTCCGGGCCGACGACACCGTGGCGCGAATCGGCGGCGACGAGTTCATCATCATCCTCAACGCCCTGCACGGGGTGGAAGATGCGACCAAGGTCGCCCAAAAAATCGTTCGGGATCTTGCCACGCCGTTCGTGATCGGCGACATCTCCCAAACCTTGGGCGCCAGTGTGGGGATCAGCCTCTTCCCGACGAACGGCACCTGCGCCGAGGAACTCTTGACCAAGGCCGACCAGGCCATGTACGAGGCCAAGGCCCAGGGGCGCAACGGTTACCGCGTCTATCACGAAACAGCCGCGCCCCACCCACCGGCAGAACCCTACCGCCCCGGCGAAATCCTGGTCAAATCCGCACCGTGCATCAAACTGGCATGCCAATGAACCTCCGTGCCCTGAAAAAGACATTCGCGCTCTCCGGGAGCGTGCGGACCAAGGTCTGGGCCTGCGTGATCATCGCCCTGGCCGGCTACTTCGTGGCCACCCTCTCCGGATTCTACTCCAATTACCGACAGGCCAACCGGCTCTCCCATCTGCAGAACATCCACTTCCCCCTGGCACGCCTGGCCGACGAGGCGCTCAACACCTATAAAAGCCAGATCGCCAAGTACGAAGACGCCTTCCTCGCCGGGGAACCGGAACAGGCGGTGCTGGGAAACCGTCTCAGCGCCGACGTTCTCCACCTCCTCGACCAGATGGAAGAGGTCCGCTCCCGCGCGGAGGATTTCGACAACGAAAAGGAGATGCTCAGCAACCTTCGCCGCCAGTACCTCGAATTTTCCCAACTGGCCGCCGAGGCGTACCTCCGCACCCAGAGCATCGAGATCTCGGTGGAGCTTCAAAAAAAGGTGCAACAGTTGGGCGGCATGCAGACCAGGCTGCTCAACGACATGCAGACGCTTTCCCAGCATCTCACCATCGGCGTCGAAGAGGCGTTGCAGGAGGAGATGCGCCTGGCGAGAATCAACACCATCTTCCTCGGCATCCTCTTCGTGCTGGTATTGGCCAGTTCCGTGCTGGTCAGCCGCTGGTTCGCCAACCAGCAACTCATCCACCCGCTGGCCCGCCTCCAGGAGATGGTCAATCTCTTTGCCCAGAACAAGGAACTGCCGCCGCTGGCCGTCGCCAGCAGCAGCGACGACGAAATCCACAACCTGGCGGCATCCTTCTGGAGCATGACCAAACAGCTCAAGGAAACCATGGTCTCGAAGGAGTACATGGACAACATCATCCAGCACCTTACCGGCTGTCTCATGGTGCTGTCGCCATCCCTCACGGTCGTGAAGGTCAACTACAACACCACCCATCTCCTCGGCTACAATGCCGAGGAACTCGAGGAAAAGCGGGTGAACGAGCTGATCTGCGAGGAATCCCGGCTGCTCTTCGAGCACAACATCCTGCAGAGCCTGCTCAACGGCCACCCGGTGGTCAACCGCGAGATTTGCCTCCGCACCAAGGAGAATGTCGCCATTCCCGTGCTCTTTTCCGGTTCGGTGCTGTACACGCCGAATCAGGAACTGGAGGCGCTGATCTGTGTTGCCAACGACATCCGGGAACGAAAGAAGACCGAAGAGATCCTGCGGAAGATCGAGGTCGAGCGGGCGCTCTGCAAGACCAAGTCGCTGGCCGACATCGGCCAGTTGACCTCCAGCATTGCGCACGAGATGCGCAACCCCCTTTCCTCCATCAAGCTGAATGTCAAGGCAGTCAAACAGAAGTTGCAGGACGAGAACCCCGCCTTTGCCGAGCTGGCGGAAATCGCCTGGCAGCAGTCGTTGCGCCTCGAAAGCATGCTCAACGATCTGCTGAACTATGGTCGGCCCCTGACCCTGAACCTCGTCCCCACCACCCTTGAACAGCTGTTCAACGCCGCACTCACCGACTGCGCGGAAGAGAAACGGAAAAAGGCCGTCAACATCGAGTGCACCAACAGCCTCGGCGAGATACCGCTGCGGATCGACCCGGAGCTGTTCACCCGCGCCATTGCCAATCTGCTGGCCAATGCCATCCAGTGGTCGCCGATCAACGAGACCGTCTTCATCTCCGGCCGCCTCCATCGCGACGAACATGGCCAGGAACAGGCCGTGATCCAGATCCGTGACAACGGGCCGGGAATCAACAAGGAAAAAATCGGTCGCCTCTTCCAGCCGTTTTTCACCACCCGCCCCGGCGGCACCGGCCTGGGCCTGGCGATCGTGCGGAAAATCATCGAATACCATGGTGCCACCATCAGCGGCGGCAACCGCCCGGAAGGCGGTACCGAATTCACCATTGTTTTGCCGTTGCGGCAGGTGAGTTGACCTTTTTGTCCGGCCTCGAAAGCAGACAAGGGCCGGCGAGGATATTCCTCGCCGGCCCTCGCCTAAGGGGGAGAGAGACAGGGGTGCAGAAAACGGGTGTTACGGGGCCTCGACGAATTCCTCCTCGTCGACCACGTTGAACCCGTATTTGCCAATTTTACGCCGCAGCGTGTCCTTCGAAATGCCCAGTTCCTTGCACGTTGCCATCCGTTTCCAGTTGTTCCGCTTCAACGCCGCGTAGATGGCCATTTTTTCCATCTCGTCGAGGGTCATCCGCCTCGACGTGGTTTCACACAGGGACTCGTCAAAGGAACCGGAAAGCGGCGAGGGCAGATGCTGCGGTTCGATCATGCCGCCCGGACAGATGATGAAGGCATATTCAATGATGTTCTGCAACTCACGGATGTTGCCGGGAAACTCGTAGGTCATCAGCAGGCGCAGCGCCTCGTCGGAAAGCCCGCCGATATCGCGGCCCTTCTCGATATTGAGCTTCTCCACGAAATGGTCGGCCAGAATCGGGATATCGCCCGGCCGTTCGCGCAGCGGCGGCAGGGTGATTTTCACCACGTTCAGACGGTAGAAGAGGTCGTCACGGAAGCGTCCTTCCCGCATCTCTTTCTCGAGGTCGCGGTTGGTCGCCGCAATGATCCTGACGTCGGCCTGCACGCTCTTGCTCGAACCAAGAGGCTCGTAGCTCTTGGACTCCAGAACCCGCAACAGTTTGACCTGCATGGCAGGCGAGATGTCGCCGATCTCGTCGAGGAACAGGGTTCCGCCGTTTGCCGCCGCGAACCGGCCCTGGCGATCCCCCTTGGCGTCGGTATAGGCTCCGGCCTTGCAGCCGAACAACTCCGACTCCAGCAAGGTATCCGGCAAAGCCCCACAGTTGATGGCGACAAAAGGACCGTCACTCCGCCGGCTCATGTCGTGCACGGTCCTGGCGATCAGTTCCTTGCCCGTCCCGGAATTGCCCAGTACCAGCACGTTGCTTTCGCTTTCGGCGATCTGGGGCAGAATCTCGAAAATGGCCTTCATCGAGGGACTCTTGCTGATGATGCTGCCAAGTTTCTCCCGCCGACACAGGCGACTCTGCAACGAAAGCATCACCCGCAAATCCCGGAAGGTTTCCACCCCGCCGATCAGATTGCCGCTATTGTCGTACAGCGGCGCGGCGCAGATGCTGACCGGCACCTTGGCCCCATCCACGTTCTGGATCGTAATACAGCGGTTTGTCTGCGGCTTGCCCGTGCTGATGCTGTGGGCAATGGCGCAGCTCTTGCCGCAGATGCTGGCATGGAAGACCTCGCTGCACGATTTGCCGATCGCCTCTGCCTGCGACAAACCGGTGACCAGTTCGGCCGCCCGGTTGAACGAAGTGATCCGCCACTGGGTATCCACGGTGAAGACACCGTCGGCGATGTTGTCGAGGATGATGTCCCGGTCGAGGACGGCCTTGACGCCGCGGAAGACCTGAACCCCGCCCACCACCTTTCCCTTGGCGTCGTGGAGCGGCATGGCGCTGATCGTCACCCCCAGCCGCCGGCCGGAGGCATGGGTGATGAATACCGAACGGTTCTCCACCGGCTTCTTCGTCTTGACGCTCTCGGCCAGCACACACTCCTTGTTGCAGGCGCTGGCGTGGAAGACCTCCTGGCAGGTCTTGCCGATGGCTTCCTCGCGCTTCCAGCCGGTCAGCAGTTCCGCGGCCCGGTTGAAGGTCGTGATCCGCCACTCGTGATCCACGCTGAAAACGCCGTCGATGATGCTGTCGAGAACAAAGGCACAGCACCCAAAGGGCTCGCTGCCCAACGGCGGATCGTACGATTTGCTCAGAAGCGGCAACGGGATCTGCCAGTCGATTCGCCGCTTGAAGCTGATCCCGCAACGGTTGGTTTCACCGCCATTCACCTTCTCCACCCAACACACCTCACCGAGAGTGTAATGATTGTTGGGGATAAAATCATCCGGCCAGAGTTCCACCATCATATTGGGAACCACTGGCGCTTCGGTCTCGATCTGGATGCCGCACGGGTGGACGTCCAAGCTGTTCGCCGGGTATGTCTGACGCCCACCCAGGCTGTCGCGGAGATGGAACTTGAAGTTGAATGGCATGCGGAAAAGGGAACGACGTTCACTGGCGATGTTCTGCATCAAATCTCCCCCTTGTGTGAAACAAAGAGACTGCGAACCAACACTCCCCATCATCCTGTGACATCCGGCCGATCACCGAGGCACTGCTGCGCAACTCGCTTCCCTCGCATCGGCTCTGCCCTGATGCAAAGCAAAAAACGAACCACCCCGATAAAAACTTAATTATTCTTATATTTCAAGAGGATAGAGAAGAGCATGGTGCCGGAGCTAAGGACGGCAGCCACTTCCTGGCCGGTGTGTTCGCCAAGAACTGGCAGGCAGTGGGGCGAAGCTGAGGCAAAACGGGACACAGGAAGGGAAATACGATACTGGCTCAGGCCCTGGAGGGAGGAGAAATCGGCGGCGCTGAAGAGGCCGGCGGTGTTGCCCGCCTTCCAGGCGTGGAGGGCGGGCCAGGATCGAAAAAGGGAAAAGGGAGAGAACTACGCCCGAATAAAGAAAAGGGAACCGCCCTCTCATCCGTCCTTCAAGGTATGGCAGACAAAGCAGCCCTTGCCGGCTCCGGCCCCGGTGGTTCCCGCCACCATCTCGGTGTAATCCCAGCGGAGCATGTCCGGATAGGGGCTGGCATGGGCCATGTGGCAGGAAAGACAGGTGACCACGTCCGCACCCGGAGTGACCGTGCCGCTGGCAGCAGAAGGCACCACCGTCCGCCCGATGGGGGCGGTTACGTTGTATGTCGTATAGTGCTGGTATTCACCGGCGTTCTTGAGCACGACGTCGTTGGGATGGCGGATAAAGGGCGAGGAGGCGACCGTACCGATACCCGTGCTCGTCGAGGTCTTCAGGGTGTGGAAGTTGCCATGGCAGGTGCCGCAAAATCCGGAAATGGTATTGCTCGGCGGCATGACACTGTCCGACCCATGACAACTGGTGGTGGAACAGCCCAACTGCAGGGGGCTTGTAGCGCCATAATATTCGTTATGGCTGGTGGCGCTGACGTTCTGCCACTTATCGGTCTGGTTCTCGTATCCCTTGACCCCGCGCAGGAAACGGTAACTGTTGGCCACGGTGGTGGCGAGGTTGCATTGGCCATCCACATTGTTGTGGTGGGCTCCCTTCAATGCCTGCAGGGAACCAGAGGGAACAAATGGATCACGCAGGCCATGACAGCCATTGGTTCCGGCACAGGTGAGGTTGGTGGAGTTGACGATGTAGCCATTGTCATGAAAGGACTGCCCGATTCCGCCTGGCGGACCGTAGAGCACGCTGTCCAGCTTGCCCAGATCGACCACGTTGTGGCCATGGCTGTCGGAAGGGGTTCCCTTGCCGCCAAGGATATAGGCATAGTTGCCGGCAGCCAGATCGCCCGAGCCATCGGTATGATACACCTGGGGCACCTGGCTGCCATCCATGTTGAGAATCTTTTGATTGCTGCCCTGGGCATGGCAGCCGATGCAGGTGCCGCGCAACAGGAACTCCTTGGCGCCAGTGCTGCTGCCAATGGCCATGCTGACGCCATTCTGGCTGTTGTGCATGGTGTGGCAGTTGGAACAGATTCCGGAGGGTTTGGCGCCGGCCGGCACCACATGGGTGAGGAGTAAAGAGCCGGCAACCAGGAAAGGCACGCCCAGCAGCTGGATGATTCTCGTATTCACAATTTTCCCCCCCTACTCATTCTTATTCCGCTCCTCATCAACTGCCTGCCACGACCATTTGGGCCATGACAGGCATCAAAGAACGCCCCCTATTTATTTTTTAGCAAAAAACATACCATGGAGCAAGGAGATTCCGTGGCAAGAGAGGGAATCGGCACCCCTGACCACATCGCGCCAACCAGCCACCCCAATAAAGGCTGCCGCGGAGCGCCGGGAAGACCGGCCAGTTTCTGGGCAGCAGCAACACACCTTCTGGCGACCCTTGTGCCTCCTCACAGCTTTTCCTCCTTAATTTTCTTCCGATCGAAGGAACCAGGGATCACCTTAATCACGGGACCAACGCCGGAGGTGTCGAGGCTTTCCGGTTCCCCCGGAGTATCGGCCGTCGGCGCCGGGGGGGCTGGTTGCTCCTCCACTGCCGGTTGCCCGGAAGAGGCGCCATCGGTCTTGCCGGCGCCATCGGTCGGCGGTGCCGGCGCGCCGGGAGCAGGGGTCTCCGCGGCAGGAGGGGCGGCTGGCGGAATATCCCGGGGCGCAGCCACTTCGGGTGAAGCGGGCGCACCAGCGGGAGCCACTGGCGCCTGTGCCTCCTCCTTGGCCTTGACCGGCGGCACGGCAGGCGGCGGAGCCTCCACGGGCGGCCTGGTCTCGGCGGGCGGCGGAGTGACCACGGGTGCTTCCGGTTCCGGTGGCGCGGCAGGCGTGGAAGTCACCACCCCCGAAGGCAGCGTCTCCAACGGTTCCCTTTCCGCCGGCACCGGAGCCGGCGCCTTTCCCGGTTCCGCGGCCGGTGGCTGCGTCCCCGCTGGCGGCAGGCCGCTTGACGGCGCAGGCACGGCAACGGGTGCGGCCGGCGCAGGTTGGGAAGGAGGGGTGACGACGGGGGACGCTGTTTCCTTCGGCGGCACCGGCGTGGGTGCCGCAGGCGGAGGACTGACGGCCTTCTTTGGCGCCAAAATCACGGGGCCGGCTTTCGACGCAGGGGCGGCGGAACGGGGAGCGCCTTCATCGATGCAGCTGAAATAGAGTTCGTAAGAGAACCACTCCACCCCCAGACTGCTCTTCCGGTCGTAGCGGTGCTTGACAAAGAGGTAGCGCCTGCCGTCGCTGACACAGTACTCCTTCGCCTTTTTGATCGCCTTGAGGCTGACCTTGCGATCCCTCCCCACGGCGCTCACTTTGTAAAGCTCCGGCTCGGCGGAATCGGGGCTGTCCAGTCTGCCGGAATAGACACAGCCGCTCAATGTCGTACAAACCGCCAACACCAGGGCAAGATCACCAAAGACGCGCATCCTTCTCTCCATACCCGAAGTTAGACGGCTTTCGTATCCTTTGTCAAAGGGAAGTTGTGCGGCAACCGGGACGGGGACGAGCAGACA
>JAJZRJ010000001.1 GCA_021802775.1 Deltaproteobacteria bacterium | reverse complement strand
CGTCAATTGTGCGCCGGTCTTCCTCTGAGCAATTTGGTATTGGTGCTTTTCTGGCCATGGCAACCTCCTTGGGATAGGGTTGCCATTAGTATACATCTATCGATGATTTTTGCAATTAAACACTAGCCGAAGAACGGCTAATCCCTTGAAATTGCTGGCGTCCCCAACCGGATTTGAACCGGTGTCGCCGGCGTGAAAGGCCGGTGTCCTGGACCTGACTAGACGATGGGGACCTTGGTGCTGGTGGGTCGTGCGCGACTCGAACGCGCGACTCTCTGCTTAAAAGGCAGATACTCTACCGACTGAGTTAACGACCCCCTTTATCACAGAAAACGCTCTTTTACAATAGTCGATTTGATGTGTCAAGCATTGTCGGCGTTGTCACAAGCTGCACCGCCGATTGGCCAAGGTCGGGAGGGCGTTGTTTTCGTGTTCCCGGCCGCCGGGGTTTGGTGCTTTTGACAAATCCGCCCATCCTTGTTGTCGGCGTCGTCGCCACAGGCAGCCCCGCCGACTGGCCGCGGCCGGCGGGACTGCCTCAAAGTGCTTGTTCGGCTGCCGGATGTCTGCTATATCTTGTCAAACCTGACCGGCGCGCCATCGGGTGGCTGGTCAAGTCGGTTTTTGTCCATAAAAACAAGACATTGTCGTGGGTCCGGTGGCGGGAATGCCGCACCGGTTCCCATTCTCAAGAACGAGGAAGTCCATGGGCCTTTTGTCACGGTCGGCCAGCTTTGTCCGCTATGCGGTGGAAGGCGAGGTGCCGGAAAATCTCTGGGAGGTCGCGGCCGAGCGCATTGCCCGCCACGCCTTCCGCGACATCGACGAATCCTTCGAGGAGCGGTCGGTGGGCTGGGTCTCGGTCTCCAACATGTTCGACAGTGCCTTTGTCTATGCCTCCTATGCGGCCGGCGACTATATCGTGCTTGCCATGCGGATCGACGAGCGCAAGGTCTCCTCCAAGGTGCTCAACAAGTTCTGCATGAAGGAGGAGGAGCGGGTGAAGAAGATGAAGCAGGTGCCGCGATTGAGTCGCGCCCAGCGCATGGAGATCAAGGAGAACGTCACCCTCTCGCTGATGAAGAAGGCGCTGCCGGTGCCGGCGGTCTACGACATGTGCTGGAACCTGGCCGAGGGCACGGTGCTCTTCTTCTCCACCAACCAGAAGGCGCAGGAGGTCTTCGAGGAGTTTTTCCGCGAAGCCTTCGGCCTCGGCCTCATGCTCCAGGTGCCGTACCTGGTGGCCGAACATCTGCTGCCCGCCGAGGCGCGCCCGGCCCTGGCCGAGGTCGCTCCCGTAATCTTCGTCTAGGAATCATCATGGATTTAGTCGATCTCATCGAGGAAAAGCGTTTCTTAGGCCAGGAGTTCCTGACCTGGCTCTGGTTCAAGAGCGACGAACGCGGCGGCACCATCTTTCTGCCCGAGAGCGGCAGCGATATTCAGCTCGTCTTTGAAAAGCACATGCTGCTCGAGTACGGCGAGGGCGAGGCGCACGAAAAGGTGATCTGCCGCGGCTTGCAGACCGAGCTCAAGGAGGCGCGCACCGGCCTGGCCATGGGCAAGAAGCTCGAACAGGCGCGGATTCAGCTGATCCGCGACGACCACGAGTGGCATCTCACCCTGCGCGGCAGCCTGCTGGAGTTCCAGGGCGTGCGCTTGCCCAAGACCATGGCGAACAGCGACGAGTCGGACGAGCCCGAGGCCATGGAGGCGCGGCTGCTCGATCAGATCGGGCTCTACGAAATGGCGGTCCGCACCGTGGACCAGCTTTACCGCATGTTCCTCGAGGTGCGCATCGGCGGCGGCTGGGCCAGGGAATTGTCGCAGATGCAGGCCTGGGTGCACAAGGCCAGTACGCTTTAACGAGGGAAGTGCCATGGATTTTGAAACCGTCATCGGCCTTGAGGTGCACGCGCAGCTCAAGACCAGGAGCAAGATCTTCTGCGGCTGCACCACCGAGTTCGGCCGGCCGCCCAACACCAACACCTGCCCGGTCTGCCTCGGCATGCCCGGCGTGCTGCCGGTCTTGAACCGGCGGGTGGTGGAGTTCGCCATCAAGCTCGGCTTGGCCACCAACTGCCGCTTGAACTTCCGCAACCAGTTCGCCCGCAAGAACTACTTCTATCCGGACCTGCCCAAGGGCTACCAGATCTCCCAGTTCGAACTGCCCATTGCCGAGCACGGCTGGATCGAGATCGAGGTGGGCGGCAAGCACCGCAAGATCGGGCTGACCCGCATCCACATGGAGGAGGATGCCGGCAAACTGGTGCACGACGAGCGGGAGCCCAGGAGCTACGTCGATCTCAACCGCACCGGCGTGCCGCTGCTCGAAATCGTCAGCGAGCCGGATCTCCGTTCCCCGGAAGAGGCGGCGGCCTATTTGAAGAAGCTCCACGCCATTGTCCGCTATCTCGACATCTGCGACGGCAACATGCAGGAGGGCAGCTTCCGCTGCGATGCCAACATTTCGCTCAGGCCGCGGGGCGAGAGCAAATTCGGCACCCGCACCGAACTCAAGAACATGAACTCCTTCCGCAACGTGCAGCGGGCGCTCGAATACGAGGAGCGGCGCCAGCGCGATCTGCTGCTGGAGGGCGAGGCAGTGGTGCAGGAGACCCTGCTGTGGGATGCCGACCGCGGCATGACCGCGCCGATGCGCTCGAAGGAAGAGGCCCACGACTACCGCTACTTCCCGGACCCGGACCTGGTGCCGGTGGTGCTCGACGAGGCATGGGTCGCCGGGATCAAGGCCACCATGCCGGAACTGCCGGCTGAGCGCAAGGCGCGCTTCATCGAGCAGTTCGGCCTGCCCGAGGCGGACGCCGAGGTGCTTACCTCCTCGCGCGAACTGGCCGATTATTTCGAACAGGCCTATGCCGGCTACCCCCAGGCCAAGAAACTCGGCAACTGGATCATGACCGAGCTGATGCGGGTCTTGAAGGGCGAGGAGGGCATCGACCTCGGCCAGTGCCCGATCACCCCGGCGCAGCTCGCCGCGCTGCTGAACATGATGGAGCAGGGCACCATCAGCGGCAAGATCGCCAAGACCGTGTTCGAGGAGATGATGGCCACCGGCAAGGACGCGGAGACGGTGGTCAAGGAAAAGAATCTCGTACAGATGAGCGATATCGGCGAGCTTATGGCCATGGTCCGCGAGATCATCGCTGCCAATCCGGAGCAGGCCCAGCAGTTCCGCGAGGGCAAGACCAAGGTGATGGGCTTCTTTGTCGGCCAGCTCATGAAAAAGACCAACGGCAAGGCCAACCCGCAGATTGCCAACGATCTCTTCAGCAAGGCACTGACCGAATAGCCGAAAAAGCCACGAAAACCACGAAAGGACACGAAAGGTGGACGCCGAACTTTTGGAAAAAGAGTTGGTTTACGCCATTACCGGTTGTGTCTATGAGGTCTATCGCGAACTGGGGCATGGTTTTCTGGAAAAGGTCTACGAAAACGCCCTGCGCCAGGAACTCGTCAGCCAGGGTTTTGTCGTGCAGTGCCAAGTCCCTCTGGCGGTCACCTACAAGGGCGAAAGCGTGGGCGAATATTTTGCCGATCTGGTGGTGAACGAACGGGTGGTGGTCGAGATCAAGGCCCAGGAGAAACTGCACAAGGCGAACGAGGCCCAGCTTCTCAATTATCTCAAGGCAACCGGAAAAAAGGTTGGCCTATTGGTGAATTTCGCCTATCCTAAAGCCACCGTGAAACGATTCGTTTTCTAACTTTTCGTGTCTTTCGTGGCCATTCTTGATCATGGATAAAACCGACTGGCAGAAGAAGGGCGAGGGCCACCGGCAGCGGTTGCGGGAGAAGTTTTTGAGCTGCGGCATCGACGCCTTCACCGAGGCCGAGGTGCTGGAACTGCTGCTCACCATGGGCACCCCGCGCAAGGACTGCAAGGAGATGGCCCGCGCCTTGCTCGCCCGCTTCGGCTCGCTGGCCAAGGCGCTCGAAGCCTCTCAGGCCGAGCTGGAACAGGTCCACGGCATTGGCCCGGCCAACAGCTTTGCCCTCCACTTTGTCCATGGCGTGGCCCGCCGCTATCTCAAAGAACGGCTCATCGGCAAGGAGTACCTCCGCTCCACCCGCGAGGTGGCCGATTATCTCGTTCACGCCATGCGCGACCTCGGCCGCGAGACCTTTGTCGCCATCTTCCTCGACGCTTCCTTCGGCATCCTGGGCAGCGAGACCATTGCCGAGGGTTCGATTGCCTGCGCCACGGTCTACCCCCGCGAGCTGATCCGCCGCGCCTTTGACCACCACGCCGCCGCCCTGGTGGTGGCGCACAACCACCCCTCCGGCAACCTCGCCCCCTCGCCGGCGGACCGGGAACTCACCCGCCGTCTCCTTGCGGCGCTGGCCCTGGTGGATGTCCAGTTGCTCGATCACGTTATTGTCGGCGGCAACGGCCAGATGTACAGCTTTGCCGACCACGGGCTGATGGCCTCCATCCGGCAGGAGTGCCAGCCGCTCCTCGGCGGGCGATGAACACCGCGTTAATCACCCCGGAGTCGGGCGAGGGGCCGCCGGGGCTCTATATCCACATTCCCTTTTGCCGCTCCAAGTGCGGTTACTGCGCCTTTACTTCCTATCCCTGCCTGGATGCGCCACCCGCCGATTATCTGGCCGCAGTAGAGCGAGAGGCAGCGCGGATGGCGGCCTCGCCCTGGGCGCAGGCGCGGCAGTTCGCCACCCTATTCATCGGCGGCGGCACCCCCACCATCTACGAGGCTGAGGAGTTGGCCGGGATGCTCCGCACCCTGCGATCGTCTTTCGTCTTCGTTGACCAAGCCGAGATCACGGTGGAGGCCAACCCTAATACCGTTACCCCGGAAAAACTTGCGACATTGCGGGCAGCCGGGGTGAACCGGTTGAGCCTCGGGGTGCAGTCTTTTTCCGACCGGCTGCTCACCGCCATCGGCCGCAGCCATACCCAGGCCGAGGCCATGGCGGCCATCCAGGCGGCCCGCGCAGCCGGTTTTGATAACCTCAATCTCGATCTGATCTACGGCCTGCCGGGGCAGACCCTGGCCGATCTGCGGGAATCGCTGGTCATCGCCCTGGAATGTTTTCCGGAGCATCTGGCGCTCTACGAACTGATGGTGGAACCAGGCACCCCTTTGGCGCGCGGGGTGGAAGAGGGGCGGATCACCCTGCCTGATGACGACCGGATGGCCGAGATGGAGAGCATGGCCCAAGAGTTGCTGGCTGCTCGTGGCTATCAGCGCTACGAGATCGCCAACTACGCCCGGCCAGGCTATGAATGCCGCCATAATTTGAACTACTGGCACAATGGTTCCTATGTGGGGCTGGGCGCGTCATCGGTCTCCTGCCTCTCCGGCCTGCGGCTCAAGAGCGTGGCCGACCCGGCGCACTACGCCAGCCTGGTCGAGGCGGGCGAGGCCCCGTATACCGAGGCCGAGGCCCTGGGCCTTGAAGCGCGTTTTCGCGAGAGCGTGATTATGGGGCTGCGGCTGCTCGAAGGGGTGTCGTTGCCGCGGCTTGCGGCCCGCTTTGGTTTGACGCCGCAGGCCTATTATGGCACAACACTAGAGAGACTGGTGGAGCGTGGGTTGCTGGTCTTTAGCGGCGATTTCATGCGGCTCAGCGACCAGGCCCTGCCAGTGGCCCATCAGGTGCTGGCGGAATTGGTGTAATTCCAAATCATTCGGATAACTTTGTCGGCTGCGCTGCGCGGCTCCTCACCGTAACTCGGTGTACTGTCTCGTCGCTGCTCGCTTGCCTTCGCGTTCTCCATTTGATTTGAAATCGGAAGAAGGGGGAATATGGCCAAGGAAAAAAAGCTCTTCGTGTGCAGCGCCTGCGGGGCGACATCCGGCAAATGGGCGGGCCAGTGCGGCGAATGCGGCGCCTGGGATACCTTGAGCGAACAGGCCGCGCCCAAGGCCACCCCGCGCTTTGGGGGCTACACCGGCGCACTGGCCACGGTGCAGCCCATGGCCGCGGTGGCCATGGACCACTCGGCCCGCATCGCCACCGGCATGCACGAGCTGGATCGGGTACTGGGCGGCGGCCTGGTGCCGGGCTCGGTGGTGCTCATCGGCGGCGACCCCGGCGTGGGCAAGAGCACGGCCCTGCTCCAGGTCTGCTGCGGCTTGAGCCGTACCCACAAGGTGCTTTACGTCACCGGCGAGGAGTCGCCCCAGCAGATCGCCATGCGCGCCCGGCGCCTCGACCTGCCGCAGGAGGCGCTGCTGCTCCTGGCCGAGACCTCGGTGGAGGGGATCTGCGCGGTGGCCGAGCAGGAACGGCCGGCAGTGATGGTGATCGACTCGATCCAGACCATGCAGAGTGCCAATGTGCAGTCCGCCCCAGGCAGTGTGAGCCAGGTGCGGGAATCCGCCGCGCTGCTGACCCAGTTCGCCAAGCAGACCGGAGTTGCCATCTTCCTGGTGGGCCACGTGACCAAGTCCGGCGATCTCGCCGGGCCGCGGGTTTTGGAGCACATCATCGACGTGGTCTGCTACTTCGAAGGTAATCTCGACAGCCGCTACCGGATCATGCGGGCGGTGAAGAACCGCTACGGCGCGGTGAACGAGCTGGGCGTCTTTGCCATGACCGACAAGGGGCTCAAGGAGGTGAAGAACCCCTCGGCCATTTTCCTCTCCCGGCTCGATGAGCCCATGCCCGGCAGCGTGGTGATGGCGGTGTGGGAGGGCAGCCGGCCGCTGCTTGTCGAGTTGCAGGCCCTGGTCGATGCCAGCCACGCCGAGATGCCGCGCCGGGTGGCGGTGGGGCTGGAGCAGAATCGCCTCGCCATGCTGCTCGCGGTGCTGCACCGCCACGGCCGGGTCGCCACCTACAACCAGGATGTCTTTTTGAACGTGGTGGGCGGGGTGCGGGTGGATGAGACCGCGGCCGACCTGGCCCTGCTCATGGCCATTGTCTCCAGTCTCAACAATCAGCCGCTGCCGCAGGAGCTGGTGGTCTTCGGCGAGATCGGCCTTTCCGGCGAGATCCGGCCGGTGCCCAACGGCGAGGCCCGGCTGCGCGAGGCTGCCAAGCACGGCTTCAAGCGGGCCATCGTGCCGGCGGCCAACGTGCCCAGAGAAGGGGTCAAGGGCATGGAGATCATCGGCGCTCGCAAGCTTCCCGAGGCCCTGGCTCTGGTCAAGGCTGCGGAATGACCGCCACGGGCCGCTGGCGGGGATAACGCGATTGACAGCCCTGGCCCGAGATGGTACATAAGTTGGCACACTTGGGAGGAGTGGCCGAGTGGTTTAAGGCGGCGGTCTTGAAAA
Source organism: Deltaproteobacteria bacterium (assembly GCA_021802775.1). GTDB lineage: Bacteria > Desulfobacterota > Desulfobulbia > Desulfobulbales > Desulfurivibrionaceae > JAJZRJ01. The sequence continues at coordinate 142,349 of JAJZRJ010000001.1, read as the reverse complement.
CCGTTGAACGAAAGTTCCGTGGGTTCGAATCCTACCTCCTCCGCCAAGAAAACAATTACTCCGAATTGCGGAGAGATGACCGAGTAGGCCGAAGGTGCTCGCCTGCTAAGCGAGTGTAGGACCAAAAGTCCTACCGAGGGTTCGAATCCCTCTCTCTCCGCCATTGTATAATCCGGGGAATCCCCGGTGCGTCCCGCAAGCCCTGAGCAATCAGGGCTTTTTTGTTGCTCCTTTACTGCCCGTCATGTGGAAATCTTCGCTCAAAGAACGCGGTGGTGCGCCAGAATTCTCGTCGTTTCGTTCCGGCTCACGTTGGCCCGCGCGGCAAAATCCGGCCAGGCGGCAACGGCGTCAGCCACCTGGCTCAGGACTTTCGGTGCCGTGCCGATGCCAAAACGATCGGCAACCGCCAATAGATCGGCGCGCGAAATAGCGGCAAACTTCCCGTTTACCGCCATCAGGTGTTGCCAGGTCCATTCCCCGGCGGGATTATGGGCATGGGTCAGATCATAGGCCGGGGCCAGCTCCCAGCGCTCCCCCTCGCGCAGCATGAAGGAAATGTTCTTGGTGTGATCGTCGCAGTTGGCGGCCATGACATTGAAGGCCATGCGTCGGAAGGCCTCCTCAAGCGCGGCATAGCCCAGCTCCAGTCGATTGATGGTGTGCAGGAACTGGCTGTAGTCGTGGCTCGCCTTCTGCTTGTAATCGAGATGCGCCATGGCGCAGAGGGATTGCAGGTGGTGTTTGCGGTTGCCGTCCCGATCGAAGCGCCGGCTCATGAAGTGAGCCCGGCCGTTTTCTTCCAGCAGGCGACAGGGGGACATGGCGATACCGGCGGCGCGCGCCATCAGGGAATAGGCGTACTCGATGCGGCCATAGTCCTGCGAGCCGCCCAATTCCCGGTCGGCGCCCATGCCGTCGAATTTGAGCAGCCAGTGCTCAAAGCCGGATTCCACCTCGAATTGGCCCGGCCGGATTTCGTCGGTTGCCGGGTTCCAGGCAATGGCCGCCTTGGCGCGGGCTCCACCCGCCGAGGTTCCCACCTGGATGATCTGGGCCAGCGCGGCCTTGGCCAGTTGATCCGAGTCAATCTTCCCGTGCACGGCCTGCCTGGCGCCTTCAACCAGCCGCGAGAGCTTGATTGCCGTGCTGCTGGCGGTGGCGGGGCTGCGGGCCGGCTTGAACTCCAGCGCGCCCATGCCGCGTTTGCCCATGTAGGCCAGACGGTCGAGCGGCGTTATCCGGGCTTTGTCAACGCCCTTGCCGGCCATCCAGGCGTCAATCAGTGCATTGCCGAAATCATCCGGCAGGGCGTCGGCCAGCATTGCCGGCAGGCGCTTGAAACTCAACTCGGGCAGATCGACAAAGACGAAGGGCTCCCTGGCCAAAGTCAGCGGCATGGTCAGCGGCGCCAGCTCGATGCCGGATTTGACGAACCCGCTGTCGTACTCGAAGGCGTAATAGCCAAGATTCGGCGCCAGGGCGACTGCGCCGACGCTTTTGCCCCAGATCCGCACCTCGATGGCATGGACCGGTTTATACATGAGGAGTCCCTTTGGGCCGGGAGGCGCGTTGCCTGGCCTGCTTGGCCTTCAGCATCTGCAAGGGGCTGATGGCTACCGTCGGCGCCAGGGTGGCAAGCCAGTCGGCCCGTTCCAGGGCGCGCAGCACCTTGACCAGCGAGGCCAGGGTCGCCCCCTTGCCGCTCTCCAGATTTTTCACGGCATTGAGCGCAACCCCGGCTCGTTCGGCAAGCTGGCGCTGGTTGATGTTCCGCCGGAGCCGCAGGTCGCGCAGTTGTTGCCCAAAGGCGCCCTCCATTTCTTCCGCTGTCTTTTCTAAATTCATTAAAGGCCTCTTTTGGGTCTTTTAATAAATATATTGTAAACAATAGACCTTAAAAGGTCCATTATTTATTTTTATGATTCAGGGAGGAGTGCGAACCAGGATTCGGCAGAGGCGTTGTTTTGTCGGGCCCTGGGGATTGGGCAGGAAAAACTTGTCAAGAATTTCCCCATGGAATACAACGAGTCAAGTGTTATAAGATGGTCAGGAATTTGGTGATACCACAGGGGAAATGGCTGCAAAGTGCCAGGTATCCAGACGGCAGGGTGACTTATTGGGCAGTTTGGGGAAAGATAGAAGGAATGAGTTATGAATAAGGTCGCTGGGAAGAAAACCGGGGAGCGTCCCTGATTTTCCGCCGCTGGAGAATGGTGCAGCGAAAAAAATGGCGAGGCGCCTTCGTGGCGCCCCGCCGAAGCGAAACTATCTCAGGCGGGAAAATGGGAGCAGGCCACTTTCCCGGCATCGCTTACCGGTTGAACTCCCAACTCAGATTGTCAATCGCATCCACGATCATCCCCGTCCCGACCGCCATGAGCAGGATATCCTGTGCTACCCGCACGAAGCGGTGCCCGGAGGGCGCCGGTCCCAGCACCACCAGAACCTGCGGTGGCAGATCGTAGTAGATAACCCCTGCTGGCAGCGGGCGTCCGATCACCCATTGTTTTGCCAGGCCGGGGGGCATGCAGCCGTTGCGCTTCTTGGCCAGACCTGGCGGGCAGTTGCCTCTCCGGAACTCATCGGCAAAATAGGCATGGATGGAATCGTGCTGTCGGGTGGTGAAAAAGCGATGTTCCTCCCGGCCACGTGATTCCCCGCGGTCACCTTTCCCTTTCCCGTCATATTTTTCATGTACCTCTTTCCCTTTCGGGTTCCCGCCTTTTTTGTCGCCGGCCCAGGGCGGCTTCTCCGCCAGGGCCGAACTTGCGGCAAAGAGTATGGCAAAGACGAAAACCAGTGCAACGCGCATCCGTGAAGAAAAATAGTGCATGATTTTCTCCTCCCTTGATAGGTGGCTTTTTATTGATTCCCCCACTGGGCGTGGCAGGATCGGGCAAACGGCATACACACTCAAGTTCAATTCATCATAACGGTAAATCATCCGCGGTGTCAACTCGGCCCGAAACATTGGGAAAGCAGAGGGATGAAGGGGCGCCGCGAACGGCGCCCCTCCGGGATAGGGAAACAACCGAGGAACTATCTCAAAGATGCCTGGAAAGACCCGGGGGAATTTCCCCGGAACCGAGAGATCAGGTGGCACTGCCGCCGCGGTGGCTGACCAGTACCGGGCTGTCGCCGAGGCCGATCACATGCTCGGTGACGCTGCCCATGAGGAGCCGCGTCAACCCCTTGCGGCCGTGGGAACCCATCACGATCAGGGAGGGCTTGATTTTCGCGGCCAGCGCCAGGATGGCATCCTGCGGTTCGTCCGCCCTGACCACCGTTTCCAGAGCAACCCCTTCCCGGGCGGCCTGCTGTTTGGTGGCCTGTAACAGTTCCTGCGCCTGCCGGATCAGGACGTTGACCGCCTCGGGCGCCAGGTCGGAAAGCTCGTCGTTGGTGTAGGCCACCGAGATCGCGGTGAGCTTGGCCCGGCGCATTTTGGCGATGGCGATGGCCTTGGCCACCGCCGCTTTGTTGTGCGAGGAGCCGTCGGTGGCCAGCAAGAGGTGGCGCCAGTCGAGGGTGGCGGTGGCCGGCACCACCAGCACATCCTTCCGGGTGTAGCCGATGACCCGGGCGGTGACGCTGCCGATCAGCCACCGGTCGAGCCGGGTCAACCCCCGGCGTCCCATGACGATGAGGTCGCAGTTTTCGTCGTCCGCCACGTGGATGATGCGCTCGTAAGGCTCACCCTGCTCCACGGAGGCGAGGATGTGCACATCGGCCGTATCGGCGATGGCCTTGGCCTCGTTGAGCAGGGTCTGGCCGGGGCCGGTGATCGTCTCCCGGATGCGGCTGACGCCGACCAGTTCCAGTTCGCCTTCGTAGGCCGGCAACACCGCCAGCACCTTGAGCCAGCTTTTGTCCATCTTGGCCATGTGACATGCCTGCACCAGGGCGTTCCTGGCGGAAGGCGAGCCGTCGAAGGCCGCGAGGATCTTGCGATACTTAGCCATGGTTCCTGACTTCAACGATTTTCCGCTGCTCGTCCGCACGATGGCTGATGATGCCCTTGGCCATGGCGCCGGAGATAATGATGGCGGCGGTGGCCAGCGCCGCCACCAGGGACCAGAAGCTGAGGCCTTCGAGCAGGGCGGTGGTCTGCGGGGCAAGCTGCGCGCCCCAGCCGAGGTCGGCGAGGTAGCCGGGGATCTTGGCGCCGCGGCTGACCGCGACGATCAGCATGACCGAACCCATGACGATCTTGATGATGTAGTCCTTGACATAGGTGGTGCCCAGGGCGCCGAGCTGCACGCCGATCAGCGAGGTGGAGAGGATCAGCAGGGTGAGCCGGATGTCGATCAATCCGGAGAGACCCCACTGGACCGAGCCCCAGAAGCCCATGACAAAGGCGATGATCAGCTCGGTGGCGCTGGCCACCATGGCCGAGGCGCCGATCACGTAGATCATGCCGGGCACGCCGATGAAGCCGCCCACCGCGATGGTCGCGGCCAGCATACCGGTCAAGAGGCCGACCGGCACGGTGATCCAGGCGGAGATGCGCACGTTGGCGGTCTTGAAGTGCATCATCGGCGGCAGATTGATCTTCTGCAGGGCCAGGGCCAGCCTGGAAACCTCATGGCCGGTGCTGTCTTTCTTCTTGGCCAGCTTCTGGGCATCCATGAAGACATAGGCGCCGACCACTACCAGGGTGAAGACAAAGACCACGGAGACGTAAAGGTTGGAACCGGCGTTGCCCCAGGCATGGAGGATCGCCTTCTGGATCTGGATGCCGATCTGCACGCCGATGATGGCGGTAACGGCCATGACCAGGCCGAGCTTGAGGTCTGCCTGGCCGTATTTGTAACGCTTGTAGGCGCCGACCATGGCCTTGGGGAACTTGTGGCACATGTTGCTCGCCACCGCCACCGCGCCCGGCACGCCCAGCGACATCATCGCCGGGGTGAGGACGAAGGCGCCGCCCGAGCCGATGAAGCCGGAGAGCAACCCGCCGATCAGGCCGATAACCAACAGTGCGATCACGGTCTTGAGGTCCATGGCGAGGAACATCCGCGAGACGTCCTTGGCCACGCCTTCGCCGGCATGCTGATCCAGGTTGATCATTACCTTGGTGCCCATGGGCAGGTCCTTGGCCTCCATCTTGGCGCCGAAGGTGAAGGTGAACTCCTTGCTGTCTGATTCGCGGACAAAGGTGAAGGTGCGGTTCGCCTCGTCCACCTGGGTGATGAGGCCCTTGAGCATATCCTTGTCCGGGCCGGCACCGCCGGCTGCCGCGGCGGTTTGGGCCGCCAGCGGCATGAGGAAGAGGGCGGCCACTATCAGAATCAATAACTTTTTCATTGCAGTTTCGCTCCTTGCGGTTCGTTTCGCGGTGTCGTTCGGGGAAAGGGCTTACTTCTTCCTGGCCTCGAGGCCGAGGCAGGTCAAGAGATCGCTGCCAAAGGGGCCATGGATGAAAGAGAAGAAGAAGGCGGCCAGAACCGGGAAGAGCGTATAGATACCGCCCTTGGTGAAGGTGTCCATTACCCACTCCTCGTTGGTGAAGAGCAGGACATAGGCCGAGAGCGAGATGGCGCCGAAGATGAATGTCTTGACATAGGGCTTCTTCGGTGCCGGCGCGGGCATTTTGGGCTGCTTGGCGCTGTTGTCGCCCAGCATTTCCTTGGCGGTCTTATGGTCGCCAGCCTCGGCAAAGGCCACCGCGGCCATGTTTTTGTCAAGGGTTGTCATGTTGTTCATTGCTCCTGTTTTCCTTCCGGTTTTTAAAAAGTACGTGGTGAAAAGTGGCAAAGCTTCACGCCGGCCGCGGTTCCTTCAGCAGAATCACCGGGCATTGAAAGTGGGCCAACAGATGCGAATCAGGCTGTTTCTTGCCCCGCCGCCCAGCAGGGTTGCTGAAGCCCAGGACGATCAACATGATGTCGTGCCGTTCCGCGGCATAGCGGATGATCTCTTCCTCCAGTCCCTTGGCATCCAGGACGAACTCGTAGGGGATGCCAAAGGTCTTGAAACGTTCCTTGAGCCGCGCCAGCTTGGCTGCGAGCCCCGCGGGTTTCTCGAGTTCGGTCGAGCCGGGCAGGACATGCAGGATCTCCAAGCGGGCGCCGAGACGCTTGCATACCTCGATCGCATGGCTGAACACCTTGGGCGGAATCTCCGGAGCATTGGTGCCGAGCAACACCTTTTTGCGGGCGGTCTTGGCCGAGGCCAGATACTGGTTCGCAGCCTCATGCTCGCCGGCCTCGGCAAAGGCCGCAGCCGTCATGGTGTCTTTAAATATCTTGAAGAGGTTTGCCATGGTTCTCCCTGATACGACGTTGTGATCGTTTTCTAGCCGCGGGCCTTGGTGGCATCGGCCAGGCGGCCATGGCGGAAGGCCTTTTTGCCGGCAACGGTTCCCGGTTTCTTTGCCAGGGTGCAATCGGCAGGATCAACGCCGGCCTCGGCAAAGGTGACCGCGATCATCAGGCGGTCAAAGAAGTTGAGTGCGGTATTCATGGTGGTGCTTCTTATCGGGATGGTCGTTGTTTCGTTGTGGGTCACACGGTGTGGTCGCCCCCTTGGTTAAGCAACAGTCATGCCATATTATTAAAATAAGTGTTTTCAGTATGTTGTCTGGTTGTTTCGGTTTGCAAGCGATGTTGCACATTGCAACCATGGCGGCGTGCCCCCTGAAAATGCACGGAATTCCAGGGAGAAGACTATAATGTTGCATCGGGAAACGTTTGTTGCTAAATGCAACGTGTGGTATGGTGGGTGAGGCTGCTGGAGAAGCAGCGATCGTTGCTGGCGACGGAGAGGCGATAATTCGGCCCGGATGAGGATGGTATGCACCTTGCGGAGTTGAGTATCCGGAAAAAAATCAGCCGCGGTTCGGCCCTGATGCTGTTCCTGGTGATCTGCACCGCCCTGATGAACTACGGGATCGTGCTTCAGGTGGAGCGCAAGATCAGCCTGGTCGAGGTGATCGACGATTTTTTCAACACCACCCTGGAACTGCGGCGGTACGAGAAGAACTACTTCCTCTATGCCCAGGAAAAAGATTTCGACGATGCCCTCTTCTATTGGCAGAGGCTCAACTCCCTCTTTGACGGCAACGCCCGGGAGTTGAGCCAACTGGTCTCGTCCAGCCGCCTGCAGGGTATCCGGCAGACGATGCAGAGTTATCGCGAGGATCTCCGGATGCTCCATGCCCTGCATCAGCGGGGAAAAAGCCAGGATGACCGCCTTTTTGCCAAGCGACGGGAAGGGGTGCGGCGGAACGGCAAGCTGCTGACCGAGTTCGCGGAGGCGACCGCGCTGGCGGAACGGGCGGCCATCCGGGGATTGCTGCATACTATCCGTTCCCTTCTCATTGTCTCGGCCCTGACCCTGGTGGTGATCTCGGTGGTGATGACCACGGTGCTGGGGCGCAAGCTCCTGGGCTCGCTGCGTCTGCTGGAGGGATACACCAAGAAGGTGGCCCAAGGCGAGATGCTCGACCCGCCGGCCCGTGCGGTGGAGGAGGAGATCAATACCCTTTTCCGGGCCTTCCAGCGGATGAATCTGGAACTCCAGACCCGGCAGCGCCAGCTGGTGCAATCGGAGAAGCTGGCCGCGCTCGGCACCCTGCTCGCCGGCGTGGCCCACGAGCTGAACAATCCGCTTTCCAATATCTCCACCTCGGCCCAGATTCTTGACGAGGAGATTGATTCCAGCGACCGCGATTTCAAGAAGAATCTCATCGGCCAGATTGAGACCCAGACCGACAAGGCGCGGGACATCGTCCGCAACCTCCTGGAGTTCTCGCGGGCCAAGGAGTTTAAGAAGGAGCCGCTCCTGCTGCGCGGCCTGGTGGAAGAGACGGTGTTCTTCCTGCGGGGGCAGGTGCCGAGCGAGGTGGCGGTGGTGGTGGAGGTGCCGGACGATATCGTCATCGAGGCCGACAAGCAGCGGATGCAGCAGGTCTTCCTGAACCTGATCAAAAATGCCGTGGACGCGCTGGGCATCGAGGGGCACGTCTGGGTCAATGCCCAGCGCACCTCGGCTCCGGGTGAGCCGCTCATCGAGATCGTGATCGAGGATGACGGCCCCGGCATGGCGCCCGAGGTGGTGAAGAAGATTTTCGATCCCTTTTTCACCACCAAGGACGTGGGCAAGGGCTCGGGTTTGGGCCTCTTCGTGGTCTATGACATTATTGAATCCCATGGGGGGCGTATCACGGTGGACAGCCGGCCTGGTAATGGCACGTCCTTCGTGATCTGGCTCCCGGATGAGCACAAGGAAACGGCATGAACGAAGCGCAGCGGATATTGGTGGTCGATGACGAGGAGGTGGCCCTCATCAACCTGGTCTATGTGCTGAAAAAAGAGGGCTATGCGGTGACCGGCGTGCAGAGCGGGCCCGAGGCGGTCAAGCTGCTGGCCCGGCACGAATACGATCTGGTGCTTACCGACCTCAAGATGGAGAAGGTCGATGGCATGGAGGTGCTGGCCCGGGCCAGAGAGCGCCACCCGGACATCGAGGTGATCATGATCACCGGCTATGCCACCGTGGATTCGGCCATCGAGGCGATGAAGGCCGGGGCCTATCATTACATCGCCAAGCCCTACAAGCTTGACGAGGTGCGCAAGGTGGTGCGGGAGGCCCTGGAGAAGACCGCGCTCAAGCGGGAAAATCAGCGGCTCAAGGAGCATCTCAAGGTTTTCCGGGGCGGGGTGCGCCTCATCACCAAGAACGCCAGGATGGGTAAGCTGCTGGAGATGGCGGCGCAGGTGGCAGCCACCGAGAGCAACGTGGTGCTCTGCGGCGAGTCGGGCACCGGCAAGGAGCTTCTTGCCCGTTTCATCCACCAGGCGAGCCCGCGCAAGGAGGGGCCGCTCTTGTCGATCAACTGCGGTGCCTTCAGCGAGGAGCTGCTGACCAACGAACTCTTCGGCCATGAAAGGGGGGCCTTTACCGGGGCCGATTCCATGAAGAAGGGGCTCATTGAGATGGCCCACGGCGGCACGCTCTTTCTCGACGAGATCACCGAAATGGCCCTGCCCATGCAGGTGAAGCTCCTGCGCGCCATCCAGGAACGCGAGGTGCTGCGGGTCGGCGGCACCAAGACCATCAAGATCGATGTGCGCTTCATCGCCGCCACCAACCGCAACCTTCAGGAGGAAGTGCGGGCGGGTCATTTCCGCCAGGATCTCTATTTCCGCATCAACGTGGTCTCGCTCACCCTGCCGCCGCTGGCCGAGCGCAAGGACGATATCCCGCTGCTGGTCCAGCACTTTTTAGAGAAGTACGCCGCTCTCACGGGCCGCGAGATGGAGGGGCTTTCGCCCGAGGCGATGGCGATTCTCACGCGCTATGATTTCCCAGGTAACGTGCGGGAGCTGGAGAATATCATCGAGCGCGGGGTGGCCCTGGCCAAGGGGCCGGTCATCGAGGCGGCTCAGTTGCCCGACGACCTGCGGGGGTTGGCAATCAAGACCTTCCGCCGCCGGGAGGACGGCGAGGTGCCGACTCTGGACGAGCAGGAAAAGGCTTATATCCAGTGGGTGCTGGAAGAAAACGGCGGCAACCGGAGCGCCACGGCCAAGATTCTGGGCATCGATCGGGTCTCTCTCTGGCGCAAGCTCAAAAAGTACGGCCTGGAGAAATAGGGCCAAACGCCGTCTCCTTCCGGTTCCGGCGGGATTTGCTTGTCCCCCTGTAACGCCGGGATGTTCCCTGCGACATTTTGCCGCATTCCCAAGCTGTTGTCTTGATGGTACTACAATGTGGCATGCCATTTGTAGTGCCTTGCGGTCGGCGCGTTGCCGAGGGCCGCTAAGTCGCGTACGCGCAGGCATGGCCGTGCGCCAGGGACAAGAGCAAGGGGGTTTTCGCATGAGCAGGAACAAGGAATGTCAGTGTAATCAGGAACGTCGGTCGCTGTTGGTCGGGGCTGGCAAGATCGCTGCCGGCGCGGCGCTGGTTTCGGCCGGGGGCTTTACCATGCCGCAATTGGCCAAGGCCAAGGCGGCAGCGCAACAGTGGCCGTGGCCATACGTCAAGCTCGATCCGGCCAAAACCGCTGAACTAGCCTATGAGGAGTGGTACCGGGTTTTCTGCGGGGCAGCGGTGATCAGCAGCGTGTTCAGCCAGTTGCGCGAAAAGGTCGGCGAACCGTACACCTCGTTTCCGGTCGATGCCTTTGTCTTTCTGGAGGGTGGCCAGGTGGGCTGGGGCACGGTCTGCGGTTCCAACGCCGGCGCCAACATGGTGGCCAATCTCATCGCCGGGCCCCGGATCGCCGGGGCGAAAGAGGGTCACCTGATGAGCGAGGACGCTCTGCAGTGGTATTCGGAGACCGCGCTGCCGGTCTTTGTTCCGAAGAAACCCAAGGTGGCCGGCGAGATCGTCAAGACCACCAGCCAATCACCCCTTTGCCATGTCTCGGTCGGCAAATGGATGAAGGCGTCGGGCAAGCCGATCGGCAGCGCCGAGCGCAAGGACCGTTGCGCCCGGGTGGCGGCCAGTGTCGCCTATAACCTGGTGACCATGCTCAATGACTGGAAGGACGGCAAATATGTTGCCAAAAGCACCCATGCTCCGGTGCGGGATTTCGGCATCACCGGCCAGTTCAACTGCCTGGAATGCCACGGCAATGGGGTACCGACCCCGCCCTTGGCCGCCAAGAAGTAAGGCCCGGAAGTCAGGGCAAAAGTGTTGTAGTCCGGAAATGGACCGGTGGCCAGCGGGCTGCCGGTCCGTTTTGTTTTCACCATCCCCAGGGAAGATCGCGCTTGACCCAGCCGGTCAGCCCTTTCTCGTGGCGGACCTTGACCCAGCCGCTGTCGTTTTCGAAGTCCACGACCTTGAGCGGATAACCCCGCCCCTCGTTCCTTCTGGTTGAAAAAAGACGGCTTATTTCGTCGTGCTTGGCGCCGGCAGGCGGGTCTCCCCGTGTCCGAGGGGAAGGCCGCCGATCTCAAGGGAGATGGCGTCAAATTTGCACGCCCGATTCATGCAGGCCAAGCAGGTAATGCATTCGGCATCGTCGGGAGATTCGTTGAACTTTACTCCCATCGGGCACACGTGGTGACAGGCCTTGCAGTTGGTGCACTTGGCCGGGTCCAGGTGGAGTTTCACCAGGCGGACCTTTTTGAACAGCGCGTAGAACGCGCCGAGCGGGCAGGTTGTCCGGCAAAAGGGCCGGCTGGCGAAAATCGACCAAATAATGAATACAACCATAATGACCAATTTATTCAAGAAGAGGAGGCCTGCCGTGTTCCGGAGGTTGGGCTGGAGCAGGAGCATGGGGATGCCGGCCTCCAGGGTGCCTGCCGGGCAGACGAATTTGCAGAACCAGGGATGGCCGGTGCCGAATTCATCCACCAGCAGAAGCGGGAGCAGCACCACGAAAAAGGCGAGGAAACCGTATTTGGCGTAGCGCAGTACCCGCGGCACCCCGAATTTGCGGGTGGGCAGCTTGTGGAGAAGTTCCTGGATGAAGCCGAACGGGCAGGCCCAGCCGCAGATCATGCGGCCGAAGAGCCCGCCCAGGATGCCGATGGAGCCCACGACAAAAAGGCCCAGGTAGTATTGGCCGTTTTCCAGGGAAAAGCGGAGGCTGCCCATGAGCTGCTGGATGGAGCCCAGGGGGCAGTAGGTGGTGGCGGCCGGGCAGGAGTAGCAGTTGAGCCCCGGTGCGCAGATCACCTTGAGCGGGCCCTGGTAGAGGGTGCGGGTGAAGGGAAAGCTCCAGGAGCCGTTCATGACCACGGCGGCGATAAGCTGCACCCATTTGCGGATCAGTTCCATGGGCTAGCCGATGCCGATGCAGCTCAGGCAGACCTGCCAGGCCTGTTCGAGGACGCGTTGCGGTTCTCCGGTGGCGACCCCGGCGACCCAGACGAGGACGAAGATGGTGAGCACCACGAAGGGCGCCTTGCGGATTGGCGGGCGGACACGGTGGGTGGCTCTGGCGGGCATGGCTTACCTCGTGGTCAGGCGTTGTTGCACGCTGGCGGTCTTGTCGCCGATGGCGGTCTTTTTGTCCCGGCGGTCGTCGAGGGAAATCTGCGTGACCACCCGCTGGCAGCCATGCTGGAAAGGCAGTTCGTGGATGGCACTGGCGAGGCGGAGCAGTTCGGCCGGGTCGCCTTCGATCAGCGTACCCATGTCGTTCAATTGATGGGGGACACCTTTTGCGGCCAGCAGGCGCTGGACTGCGGCGACATGCTCGCCGACGCTGACGGACGCCGTGCCTAGGGGGATGATGGTGATCTGCATGAGCGCCATGGCGGTTGCCTCGTTCGCCACACCATAGTGTGTTTTGGTCAGGCGGGCAAGGGGCCGGCCCGAAAAAAGGTCAGTCGATGCGGATCGCCTGGATCTGGGCGTTGAATTCGTCGTCGAGCTGATCGGGATTTTCCGAGTTGTAATAGAGGATGTTCTTGAGGTGGTAGAAGCTGTCCAGGTCGATCTCCCGGAAATGCAGGCCAAAGCCGTCCGCCTCCACCCGGGCCACCTCGCCCTTCATCCGGAGGCAGAGGCTGCTGGTGGTGCCGGTTAGGCAGAGGGCCACGTCGCAGAGTTCCCCAAGTTTGTGGCCATGGACGCCGATCACAAACACCCCCTTAAGGCTCAGGTCGCGGGTTTCGCATTGCTCATAGCGGGCCCCGGCAAAGGAGAGAGAGACGGTGGCGTGGAAGGCAACGCGGCTGTTTTTTCTTCGGTTGGTCGCTGGCATGGGGCACCTCCGGGCTGACGCATTGTAGCACAGATCGGCGCGGGAATTCAAAAAAGAAGAAGAGCCCCGGCCAGGGGGGCAAGGGCGCCCCCTTCTCACGCCGACGGCAGTGAAGAGCCTGTTGGTTATGAGGCCAGGAAATTGCGATCCACCGCGGCGAGGAAGCCCTCGCGTTCGAGCAGGGGCGCGGCATTGAGCAGGGGCAGCAGGGATTCGTCGTCCATGATCCCGTTGCCGGCGATGTCGCCGTTTCTGCCGCGGGTAAAGGTGCGGAGCAGACGGAGTTCTTCACTGACGTGGCTGGCGAAGATCACACCGTGCCACTGGCCGCAACTGATCACCAGCAGGAATTGAGCGTTTTCGTCGGGGATGGTGGGCAGGCCCACCCCCTGCGGGATCATCAGCGGCAGTTCCAGTTTCTTGAGCTTGCCGCTCTTGATGGCCGCGAGCGGTCCGTGGAACTGGCGGGCAAGGCTGCCGAAGAAGGGACTGAAGTCCTTGAGCGGGATATGGCTGGTCTTGGTGTAAGCCTTGTAGCGTTTGGGGGAGAGGGTGGAGATGAAGGCCAGGGCCTCCTCCTCGATTCCGATGGTGAGTTCGCCGAGGGTGATGCAGCGATAGGAGGTGCCCGGCGGCGGGGCATAGATTTGGGGTGCCTTGGCCGGCCGCTCGGCCGGGGAGGTGTTGGCCGCCGCGGCCGAGCGGTTCAGCGTTGCCGTGAGCGCGGCTCCTGATTCCGAAGTCGCCGCCGGCTGCGGATGCTGCTCCAGAGTGGCCTCATCCAGGCCGCTGCACTGTTTCTCTTTCTGCACCAATTGCTTGAGCAGGGTGAACTGGGAATAGACCCGCTTGAACAGCGCTTCCTCGCTTTCCGGATTGAATTTGCCGTCCTCGTGTATGGAAACCACGTGGGCCATGGCCTCCTTGAGAAAATCAAGGCACTGCGGCAGCGGGTCACCCTCCTGCTTTTTGAGGTGGATGAGGACGCTGTCGGCCATGGTCAGGATGGCCAGGACATGTTTGCGGCTCTTGAACCGCTGCTTGAGGCAGGCAAAGGCCTGCTCCAGGGGCTCGATTCGTTTGGGCGGCAAACGCCAATCCTGGGCCAGGATCTCGGCCTTGAGCTTCTGGAGCGATTCGTCGATGGAAAGGGTCACGGGTCTTTTGCCTGCTCGTGGTATGAGTGCCGGGCGGCCGCTGTTTTTGCAACAGAGGTTGGTGCGCGCCGCACAAATCAGGTATGATGGCGGCACGGCCCGGCGCTGGTTCGCGGCTACTATAGCAGGAAGAGGGAAGGGGATGCAAGATGATGATGCGGTTTCGTTGGCCGTGGCCGGTTATGGGCCATGATCTGGAGGAGTAGGCATGAATGAGTCGTTGTGGGGGGCGGTGGCCTTTACCTTGGGCGCCATTGTCGGCAGTTTCCTCAATGTGGTCATTGCGCGGCTGCCGCAGGAGGGGCAATCAGTCGTTTTCCCTGCCTCCCGCTGCCCGGCCTGCCAGACGGCGATCCGCTGGTACGACAACATCCCGCTCCTCAGCTTTCTCCTTCTCCGGCGGCGCTGCCGGGCCTGCCATGCGGTGATCTCCTGGCGCTACCCGGCGGTGGAGCTGGCCATGGCGCTCCTCTCCCTGGCCCTCTTGAGCAGATTCGGCCTTTCCGTTGCCTTTGGCATCTACTTTCTCTATACCGCCGCCCTGCTGGCCATTATCTTCATTGATGCCGAGCACCAGCTCATCCCCGATGTCATCAGCCTGCCCGGCCTCGGCCTCGGTCTTGCCCTCTCCCTGGTCAATCCTTACGTGGGCTGGCAGGATGCGGCCATCGGCATCCTGGCCGGCGGCGGCAGCTTCTATCTGATCGCCTGGGTCTACTACCTGATTACCAAACGGGAAGGGATGGGCGGCGGCGACATCAAGCTGCTCGCCATGATCGGCGCCTTCCAGGGGTGGCAGGCCCTGCCCTTTGTGGTTTTTATCAGTTCGCTGCTGGGTACCGTGGTGGGTGTCGGCGCCATGGTCAAGCAGCGCAAGGGCGGCCGGACCGTGATCCCGTATGGCCCGTTCCTGGCCATTGCGAGTCTCCTCTATCTCTTCTTCCGGCGGGAGATCCTGCTCTTCTTTTTCCGTTTCGTGCTGGGACGCTGAACTTACAGGAGATTCGCCTTTTTGAGGTGAATCTGCAGCACCGCGATGGCGGCGGGGGTGACGCCGGAGATGCGGCCGGCCTGGCCCAGGGTGCGCGGCCGGATGCGGGTGAGTTTTTCCACCACCTCGCGGGAGAGGCCCGGCAGGCCGCTATAGGTCATGTCGCCGGGCAGCCGCACCTCTTCGAGCTTGCGGAAGCGCGCCACCTGCTCCTCCTGGCGGCTGATGTATCCTTCGTACTTCACCTCCAGCTCCACCTCCTGGCCGACCTCCTCCGGCATGGTCAGGTCGTGGTCGGTGAGCGAGGCCACGGCCGCCAGATTGAGTTCCGGCCGGCGCAGCAACTCGGCCAGGCTCATGGTCTGCTTGAGCGGGGTGCTGCCCAAGGCTGCCAGTTTTTCATGCACTGCGGCCGAGGGCTTCACCGTGATCTGCCGCAGGGTCTCGCGGCCGGCAATGATGGCATCGCGGCGGGCCTGGAATTTCGTGTAGGCTGCGTCATCTACCAGGCCGAGGTGGCGGCCGATCTCGGTGAGCCGCAGATCGGCATTGTCCTCCCGCAGCAGCAGCCGGTATTCGGCCCGGGAGGTGAAGAGCCGGTAGGGTTCCTTGGTGCCCTTGGTGACCAGGTCGTCGATGAGCACCCCGGTATAGGCCTGGGAGCGGTCGAGAACCAAGGGTTCGGCGTGGCGCACGGACTGCACCGCGTTGATCCCGGCGATCAGCCCCTGGGCGCCCGCCTCCTCGTAGCCCGAGGTGCCGTTGATCTGGCCGGCGAGGAAGAGGCCCGGCAGCCGCTTGGTTTCAAGGCTGGGGGCAAGTTCCAGCGGATCGACGTAGTCGTATTCAATGGCATAGCCAGGCCGGATGACCCGCACCTGTTCCAGCCCCTTGATGCTCTTCAGCATGGCCTGCTGGACATCCACCGGCAGGCTGGTGGGCAGGCCGTTGGGATAGACCTCCACCGTGTCGAGTCCCTCGGGTTCGAGAAAGATCTGGTGGCGCTCCTTGTCCGGGAAGCGCATGATCTTGTCCTCGATGGAGGGGCAGTAGCGGGCGCCCACGCCCTCGATGATCCCGGTGAACATGGGCGAGCGGCCGGTGCCGGCCCGGATGATCGCGTGGGTTGCGGCGTTGGTGTAGGTGATGTGGCAGGGGCGTTGCGGCAGCGGCGGCTGGCTGCCGAGGTTGGCAAAGGAAAAGAGGTGCGGCGGGGTGTCGCTCGGTTGCGCCTCCAGCTCGGTGTAATCGATGGTGGTGCCGTCCAGGCGCGGGGTGGTGCCGGTCTTGAGCCGGCCCATGCTAAAACCCAGCTCGCGCAGGTGTTCGGGGAGCTTCAGTGAGGGGGCATCGCCCATGCGGCCGGCTGGGAAGCTCTTGAGGCCGATGTGGATCAGGCCATTCAAGAAGGTGCCGGTGGCGATCACCACCGCCTTGCCGGGCAATTCCTCGTCCAGCGAGGTGACCACCCCGGCCACCCTGCCGTTTCTGATGAGCAGCCGGTCCGCCACGGCCTGGCGGATGTCGAGGTTTTGCTGGCGCTCCAGCACCGATTTCATCCGCAGCCGGTAGAGCAGGCGGTCGGCCTGGGCGCGGGAGGACCACACCGCCGGCCCCTTGCTGGTGTTCAAACGCCGGAACTGGATGGCGGTGGCGTCGATGTTTTTGGCCATCTCGCCGCCCAGGGCGTCGATCTCCTTGACCAGATGGCCCTTGGCCAGCCCGCCGATGGCCGGGTTGCAGCTCATGGCGCCGATGGAATCGGCGTTCATCACCAGCACCGCGGTGCGGCAGCCCATGCGGGCGGCAGCCAGGGCGGCCTCGCAACCGGCGTGGCCCGCGCCGATGACGATGACGTCGTAGGCAGCCCGGCTGTTCATCGTTCTTCAGCCTTGCGCCACCAGATGAGCGCCCACCGGGGCGCCAGCCGGCGGCGGAATTCCCAGCCGCCCTCCGGATGGCGGCGTAGCCGTCTTTCCACGTAGTCGGTGAGCCGTTCCGTTTCCGCCGGGGTGAGGTCGTCCACCATCCAGGCATGGGACTGGATCGCTTCGTCCGGCGATTCGTAACGCCTGGTGGCTGCCAGGGTGATGAAGTCCACCCGGGCGTGAATGCCCATGGTGTAGAGCAGATTCACGGTGTAGATGTAGTCCGGTCCCGGCGCAAAGGGGCGGCCGAGGGCGGCGAAGAGGTCGGGGTCAAAGGGGCCGGCGCCGACCCGGTCGGTGAGATAGACTGCCTTGGTGGCCCAGCAGTCGAGCTTGGTGAGTGCCCCTTCGAGGTTGTCCACCGAGAGCGAACGCGAGGCAATGGCCACGTCGTGCGGTGCGATATGGAGCGCCTCCCAGTCATCTTCCCAGGCGGCCTGGATGGTCGTCAGGTTTTCGACGCCCATCGCCTCGGCCCGTTGCCGCAGCTCAGCCAGCATGGCCGCCGAGAAATCGATGGCCGTCACCTGGCGCACCTCGTGGGCCAAAGGGAGCGACAAGGTGCCGGGGCCGCAGCCCACATCGAGTACGCTCCACTTCCGCTCCAGGGGGAGTTTGTCGAGGAATTGGGTCACGTAAGGCGAGTCGATGTTGCGGGCGGCAAAGCCGGCGGCCCGCTGATCCCAATCGGTCCGGCCTTTCTTTTTCCAGGATTTGGCGCGGCGCGCCTCCTGCCAGAGGGCGTTCCAGTCGATTTCGTCGTAGCGCATGGTGCTCCTCCCTTAGCTGCGCGAGGTGAGACGGTTGACGATGATGGTGAGTTCCTTGTCTTCGGTGCGCAGGGTGCGCTTGCTCACCGCCACCTCGAAGTATTTTTCCGCCGCGATCAGGAATTTCGGCAGGCTCTTGCGCCGCACGTCGTGGGCCAGGTAGATGAGTCCGCCGGGCTTGAGGTGTTGGCGGAAGATGGTGATGAGCGGTTCGAAGAAGTTTTCGCGGAAGAGGATCTCGGCGCCGATGATGGTGTCGTACTGCGGCAGGTCTGCGGGCGGCTTGAGCCAGTCGAGGAGGACGTGGCGGACCCGGTCCTCTACCTTGTTCGCCGCGGCGTTGACCTTCTGGAAGTTGAGGATGTACTGTTCGTAGTCGCTCAAGGTCACCTGGTAGCCGGCGGCGGCCGCGGCCAAACCTGGGGCGGCAAGGCCGGCGCCCAGTTCGAGCAGGGTCTGGCCCGGCTTGGGCGGCAGCGAGGCCATCAGGTCGGCCAGGGCCAGCGAGGCCTCCCACAACCTGACCCAGAAGGGGAAGCGCTCCACGTCCTTGAAGGGATCCTTGCCGGCCAGCAATGGTTCCAGATCATCCACCTGGAGGATCTCCAGATGGTGGCCGCGGACCGTGAGCGGCGTGAAGGAGACCTTGTAGCGCTTCAGGAGCTCCCGATAGAGCTTGAATCGTTTTTCCGGCAGTTCGGCGGGATTCATGACCAACCTCTTCCTGGAAAGGGCGCTAGGCGTTCAGCAGCAGCGCCAGCAGTACCACGGCGCTTAAGGCGAAACGGTAGTAAGCAAAGATGGCAAAGGAGCGCGTCTTGATGAAGCGCACGAGGAAGGCGATGAAGAGATAACCGGAAAGGGCGGCGGCGATAAAACCGGCCACATAGGCGGAAAAATGGTCGGTGAGCAGGCCGTTCGCGACGATTTCCGGGATCTTGTACACCCCGGCGCCGAAGATGATCGGGGCGGAGAGCAGGAAGGAGAAACGCACCGCGGCCTGGCGATCCAGATGGCGGAAAAGTGCGGCGGTGATGGTGGCCCCGCTTCGGGAGACGCCCGGGATGATAGCCATGGCCTGGGCGCAGCCGATGATGAGCGCGTCCTTCAGGGTGATGGTATCGAACGGCCGGCTCCGGACGCCGTTGCGGTCGGCGATGAGCAGCAACAGGCCGGCCACCGAAAGGGTGATAGCCACCATGGCCGGGTGGCGCAGGCTGGTTTCGGCGGCCTTCTCCAGCAGCAGTCCGGCAATCACGCCGGGAATGGTCGCCGCGACCAGGAACCAGAAGAGCTGGCGGCGTTGCCGGCGTTCGCCGTCTTGACGGCCGGGCTGGAGCAGGGCGGCGGCCATGGTGAGCAGGTCGTCGCGGAAATAGATGACGATGGCGACCAGGGTTCCGAGGTGCAGGCCCACGTCAAAGGCGAGCCCTGCCTCGGTGATCCCGAAGAAGTAATGGGCCAGGGCGAGATGGCCGGAACTGGAGATGGGCAGGAACTCGGTGGCGCCCTGGATCAGGCCCAGCAGGATGGCTTGGAGGAGGTTCATGGCATCCACGATACGCTTTGAGGTGGGCGGCGCCGGGCAGCGGTGCGGTCCGCAAGGGGGCTAGACAAAAAAAGGAACCGCCCGGCGGCTGCCGGGCGGTTCCTTGCAAGCAACAGCGTGGTTGAAGGGGATTAGCAACCTTCGATCTTCTTCTTGGCCTTCTTGGCGGCCTCGATCTTATCGCCCTTTACGGTAACCTTGTCGCCTACCTTGGCTGCGCCGGTGGCCTTTACTTCCTTGCCGTCATCGCATTTTACAGTGGCGGAATTACCAGCAACGGCGGTTACGGTGCCGGTGCAGTCGTTAGCAAAGGAAGCAACCGCGGTGGTTGCGACAAAAGTCATAGCCAGGGCCAGCGATACAATCTTCTTGCTCATGCCATCTCTCCTTGAACAAATGTTTGTAAGCTATCGGGTGAACCATTCACCAGCAGCGCAACGGAGTCTTACGGTTGATATTACGCAATCCGCCTGACTTGTCAATATGAAAAAAGACGTGTAATTGCTCGGTACCACGCTGTGTTATTTGAGGATTTGCAGCAGATCCCGCTCCAAGGTTTCGGAGTCCACATAACCATCGTACCGCTTGCGGACATTGCCGCCCCTGTCCACCAGGAAGGAGGTGGGGATGCCGAGGATGTTGCCGAAATTACGCGGGGTTTCGTTGTCGGAGATGACCACCGGATAATTAACGTTCATTTTCCGGGCGAACTTGGCCACCAGCGAGGAGCCGCCCTGGTCGGTGGAGATGCCGATGACGGAAAAGCCCTTGGCGGCGTATTTTCCCTGGAGTGCGACCAGCGAGGGGATCTCCTTGCGGCAGGGCGGGCACCAGGTGGCCCAGAAGTTCACCAGCAGTACCTTGCCCTTGAAGGTGTTGCTGTCGACGGCCTTGCCGTCGGTGGCCGAAGGCAGCACAAAGCGTGGCATGAGAGTGGCGGCGTGGGCGGTGTTTGCCAGCAACACCAAGGCCAGCAGGAAGAGGGTGAGCAGGGAATGACGGCGGGTGTTCTGATTCATGCACGGCTCCTTATGGAGGAGTTTGTTTTCCTGATGGTGATACCATGTGGCACTGCAACGAGGGCTTGATTTCGATTTATTTACCCCGTTTTGCCGGAAAACAAAAGGGCAAAGTGGGACGGCCGTTGTTGCGGCGGCGCCCCACTTTGCGGAGAAGGAGGAGCGGAGGGATCAGGCGGCCATGGCGCCCTGACGGATGATCTCGCCGCGGGCGCTGATGACGATCTCGGTTACCGGAATCTCGCGGCCGGCCATCTCCATGGCCCGGCGGATGATGGCCCGCATGTTGGCGCAGCAGGGCACCTCCATGATCGCCACGGTGACGCTCTTGATCCGGGCGGTGGCGAAGATCTCGGCAATTTTTTGCACGTAGCCGCCGGTCTCGTCGAACTTGGGGCAGCCCATCATCACCACCCTGCCGGCCAAGAGATCGCGGTGGAAGTGCGGGTAGGCGAGCGGGGTGCAGTCGGCGGCCACCAGCAGATCGGCATTTTTGAGGAAGGGAGCCGTCGCCGGCACCAGCCGGATCTGCACCGGCCAGTGGGTCAGGCGCGAGGTGACCTCGCCAGGGCCGGTGAGCGATTTGGGCTGATTCGCCGCCTGGCAAGGGGTGGCCGTCGGCTGGAAGACCTGGAGCCGGGAGGAGGGGCAGCCGCAGGCCATGGGCTCTTCCTCTTTCTGGTGCAGCAGTTCCTCTACCGCCTCCTCGTCGAAGTCCTCGGCCTCGCGTTCGACGATGCGCAGCGCCCCGGTGGGGCAGCCGCCCAGGCAGGCGCCGAGGCCGTCACAATATTTCTCCGCCAGCAACTTGGCCTTGCCGTCAACGATCCGGAGCGCGCCTTCGGCACAGCCGGGTACGCACTGGCCGCAGCCGTTGCAGAGCGCCTCGTCGATTTCAATGATCTTGCGAGTAACCTTCATAAAAAACTCCTCCTGGAGCAGTCGTGTTACCGGTCAAAGCCGGAGAGCAGCACCTTTTGGGCCAGGGCGGCGCCGCTCTTGGTGAGAAAGGACCTGGCGATGATCTTCTGGAAGTGCTCCTGATGCGCCGCCTTGTCCGGGTGTTCTTCCTCCAGGTTGGTGATGAGGTCGGCGTCGTAAAGGACCTTGAAATTGAGCGTTTCCTCCGGCCGCGGGGTGTGGTGGTGGCCGATGATGTCGCACACCTCGTCGATGAGGGCCGGGGCCGCCCCCAAACCGGTGAGGATCTGCCGCGCCACCGGTGGCCCTTCCTGATGCTGGTAGCGGGCAGCCGAGCTGTTGAATTTGCGCTCCGCCTCCTTGATGCCGATGTCGTGGAGATAGGCGGTGATGAGCGTGATTGCCGGGTTGCTCCCCTCGGCGCGTCCGATCTCTTCGGCGTAGCGGGCTACGCGGCTGGCATGGCCGATGCGGCGGAAGTCCTCGCCGAAGTAGCGCTTCATCGCGATGGCCACCCGGTCTTTGAGCAATTCTTTCTTCTTGGCCAGCAGTTCGGGCGGCAGGGTGCCCAGGCACTGCTCGGCATAGGGGCAATAAGCGGCGCAGCCGAAGTCGTTGGCCGGGTTGAGCATCCGGGTGCCGCAGCTCCCGCATTTGCGGCTGGCGTCATCCTTGAAGAACTCGACGCTGTGGCCGCACTTGGGGCACTGCGCCTCGAAGATGGCGTGAAAATCCCAGTAGCGGCTGTCCTGTCCGGGGCATTGCATGGCGTTCTTGGTTCCTGTTGTGCAATCGGCGAGCAGCCGAGGCTGATCGCCGATTGCCGGGTTGTTTTCCTAGCCGAGGATCGCCTTCAGATCTTCATCCGGCGTGGTGATCGGCTTGATGTTGAAGTTCTCTACCAGCACATTGAGGACATTGGGGGTGATGAAGGCCGGCAGGCTCGGTCCCAAACGGATGTCCTTGATACCAAGGTAAAGCAGGGTGAGCAGGATTGCCACTGCCTTTTGCTCGTACCAGGAGAGAACCAGGGAGAGCGGCAGATCGTTCACCCCGCAGTTGAAGGCCTTGGAGAGCGCCACCGCGATCTGGATCGCCGAGTAGGCGTCGTTGCACTGGCCCACGTCCAGGAGGCGCGGGATGCCGCCGATATCGCCGAGGTTCTTGTCGAAGAAGCGGAACTTGCCGCAGGCCAGGGTCAGCACCACGCAGTCCCGGGGTACCTTCTCGACGAACTCGGTGTAGTAGTTGCGGCCCGGTTTGGCGCCGTCGCAGCCGGCCACCAGGAAGAAGTGGCGGATCGCCTTGTTCTTCACCGCCTCGATCACGGTGCCGGCCACGCCCATCACGGTGTTGCGGGCAAAGCCGACCATGACCGAACCCTGGTCGGTGTCGGCATCAAAGCCCGGCAGGGCGAGGGCCTTGTCGATCACCGGGGTGAAATCCTTGTCGGCGATGTGGGTCACGCCCGGCCAGCCCACCAGGCCGGTGGTGAAGATGTTGTCCTTATAGGCGTCCTGCGGCTTCTGGATGCAGTTGGTGGTCATCAGGACGGCGCCCGGAAACCGGGAGAACTCCTTGTGCTGATTCTGCCAGGCCGTGCCGTAGTGGCCATAGAAGTGCGGGTATTTCTTCAGCTCCGGATAGCCGTGGGTCGGCAGCATCTCACCGTGGGTGTAGATGGTGATCCCCTTGCCTGCGGTCTGCTTCAAGAGCAGTTCCATGTCCTTGAGGTCGTGGCCGGAGACCACGATGGCCTTGCCCTTCTTGGCGCCCAGCGGTACGGCGGTGGGTACCGGATGGCCGTAAGTGCCGGTGTTGCCGGCATCGAGCAGTTCCATGGTGCGCAGGTTGATCTCGCCGCACTTCAGGACCAGGCCGACCCACTCCTGCAGGCCCAGGTCCTGGCGAAGGATGCTGGCCAATCCTTCATGGAGGAAGGCGTAAACCTTGTCGTCTTCCTGGCCGAGGATCTTGGCGTGATCCGCGTAGGCGGCGACACCCTTCAGGCCGAAGAGCAGGATGTGCTTCAACGACTGGATGTCGGCGTTTTCGCCGGCGTCGGCCTTGAGGTTGACCGCCTCGCCCTGTTTGACCAGTTCGGCCATGGCGGCGGCGGGCTTGAAGGTGGCGGCTGCCTCGGCAAAAGCGGTCTTCCCGCCCTTGGCCGCGACTTGTGCCTTCAGCTTCTCCCGCAGTTCCACTGCCCGGTTGATCAGCGTGACAAAGCGGGCCGGATCGAAATCGACGTTGGTGAGGGTGGAGAAGGTGCCTTCGGCGGTAAAGAGGTTGACCTCCGGGTCGATGACCCCGATCTTGCGCCCCTCGACGGCGTAAAGGGAAAGCCCCTGCAGGGCGTGGATGAGCAAGTCCTGCAAGGCCGCCACCTCGGGGTTCTTGCCGCAGACGCCCTGAATGGTGCAACCCTGACCTTTTGCCGTTTGTTCACACTGGTAACAGAACATGGTGAGCCTCCTTTGTACTTGGAATGAGTGAACCGTGGGTTCCTGTTGTGTTGCCCTTACGATAGCGGGAGGCGGCAACAGCGGCTTTGACTTATATCAAGCATAATGGATTTTTTCGGTCCGGATTGGTTTTTTTATGGAAGAAGGGGTCCCGGAGCAGCGAAAGAAAAAAACGGGACGCCAGGACAGTCGAATGCTATGATAGCGAGCCGAAGTCGTTGACTGAACGCGAAAAGGACCTGGACTATGGAATCGCTCTTGATTATTGGCGCCTATCTGCTGGGTGCGGTGCCTTTTGGGCTGGTTATCGGTAAACTCGCCGGCGTGGATGTTCGCTCGGCCGGCAGCGGTAATATCGGCGCCACCAATGTCGGCCGCCTGCTCGGCAAGAAGCTCGGATTGCTGACGCTGGCGGCTGATGTGGCCAAGGGAGTGCTGCCCATGGTGGTGGCCGGCTGGCTGGTGGAGGATCCGGGCCGGCGTGAGCTGATGGTGGCGCTCTGCGGCGCGGTCGCCTTCCTGGGGCACCTTTTCCCGATTTATCTCCGGTTCCGGGGCGGCAAGGGCGTGGCCACCGCTCTGGGCATCTTCCTTTACCTGACCCCGCTCGCTGCCTTGACTGCCGCCGCGCTTTTCGTGCTGGCGGTGTACAACTGGGGCTATGTGTCGCTGGGGTCGCTCACCGCGGCCCTCTTCCTGCCCGGCCTGATCTGGCTCATGTATCGGGCGCCGGTCCCGGCTCTGCTGGCCGTCGGGCTTGGTGCGCTCATCTGGCTCAAGCATCGGGACAATATCGGCCGTCTTATGCGCCATGAAGAGAAGAGCTGGCGGAAAAAGGATCAGCCATGAGCCGGGACAAATGGCAACAGCTGGCCGCGGCCCGCGAGCTGCTGGGGCTGGGCGAACGGGCAACGGTCAGGGAGGTCAAACAGGCCTACCGCCGGTTGTCGAAGGAGCATCATCCGGATACGGCGAACCCTGCGACCGAGAACGAGCGGGTTGCCATGCATGAGCTCACCACCGCCTATCAGACGCTGCTGCGCCATTGCGAGCAGTACCCTATCCCGCTTCGCCGCGAGGAGAGCGATCAGCCGGTTGATGGCGAGGATTGGTGGATGGATCGTTTCGGGCAGGACCCCTTGTGGGGCAAGGGCGGGAAGTAAGGCCCCGCTCAAAAGGCTATTTCGCTCATTCTCGGCGGACATCCTGTCCGCCTCCGAGGCGGATGCGGCTCGCTGTTCATCCCTGAACCCGCCGCATCCGAACCCGCGAAATAACCTTTTGAGCGGGGCCTTTTCCTGTTAGAGATACTGGCTGTTGGTGGTGATCTTGGCGCGGTTTTCCAGGTGCTCCACCCAGGCATTGAGCAGGAGCAGCCGTTTTTCCTGCTGGAGTATCGCGGTCAGCTCCGGCCGCTTTTCGGCAAAGAGTTCCTCGGCCGCCGGGCGGCGCTCCGCGAGCTGGAGCAGATAATAGCGCCCATTGTCGGCCTGCACCGTGTTCGGGAGGGGGGATTTTTCGGAAAGGTCGAGGCCGGCGCCGGCGACTGCGGCCGGCAGACCGCTTGCCTCCACCGAAGCCCGCGAATAGGGAGCGGATTCCCGTACCGCCTTCCTGGCCGCCGTGGCCTCGGCGTTAAAATCTTTCCCCCCCTTGACTGCGGCGAGCATTGCCTCCGCTGCCTGCTTCGCGAGCTCCTTCGCCTTCTCGGCGGTGAAGTCCCGGGTTACCTTGTCGCGTACCTGTGCCAGCGGCGGGATCGCCGGCTCCCGGCGTTCGGTCACGAAGAGGATGCAATAGCTGTCGCGGGTTTCCAGCAGCGAACTCAATTCCCCCTGTTTCAGGGTGAGGGCGGTGTTGACTACCTCCGGGTAGGCGGCCAGGGCCGGAGGCGGCGCGGTCTGCGAGAAGAAGTCGGTCTGCTGCGGCGTGAGCTGCTTGGCGGCGGCGCCCTTGTCCAGGCTGCCGGCCAGGATGATCGCCTCATACGCCTCGCTGGCTGCCTTGAAGGCCGCATCCTCGGCGCCAGCGGTTCGCGGGAAGGAGAGAAAGCGCACCTTGGCCTGGGGCTCGGTCTTGTACCGCTCTTTGGCGGTATCGTAGTATTTCTGCAAGGCCTCGTCGGTGACCGCCACCGCCCTGGTGAAGTCCGCCGGTTCGAAGACCGCGTAGCGGACCCGAACTTTATCGTAGGTCCGGCTGAAGCGATCCCGTGCC
Source organism: Deltaproteobacteria bacterium (assembly GCA_021802775.1). Taxonomy (GTDB): domain Bacteria; phylum Desulfobacterota; class Desulfobulbia; order Desulfobulbales; family Desulfurivibrionaceae; genus JAJZRJ01. Next base: position 116,656 of record JAJZRJ010000001.1, on the reverse strand, counting down.
TCGGCCTCCGAGACGTGGGCGTACTGGGCCAGGTGGCCCATGACTTTGCGCTTCAGCAGATCGGTGCGGATGCCGCCTTCGAAGTCCTTGGCGCTGAGGCGCGAGGAGGCGAGGAGTTTTTTGTAGCGGTCCAGGTTGAAGATGCCCTCTTCCTTGAAGGATTCCATCTGCTGGATGGCGGCCTGCACCTCGGGTTTGCCGGCGCGGATGCCGCTGGCGGCCGCGCCTTGCAGCACCAGGCGCTCCTCGATGAGCTGCCGCACCACCTGGCGTTTGAGGCCGAGCGACTCCAGCAGCCCCGGCGGGATAGCGCCGCCGAGCTGGTCGCGGTACTGGGCCACGGTCTGTTCGTAGGTTCGCTGGTATTCGCGCAGGCCGATCTGGTCGTTGTTCACCGTGGCCACCACATCGGGGGAGCCGTTGCCCCCCATCTTGGGCAGCCAGAAGACGAAGACGATGATGATGATGACGATGGTGGCCTGGATATAGGGCGACTGGGCCTTCCTGCGCAGAAAATCAAGCATGGTCTGTCCTTTGTGGGGCCGGCGCCGGTGCTCCCCGGCGCGGCGGGTATCTTGTGGTTTTTACGGACAATGTCGGCTGGATATCCTAAATTTTTTGGTGTCGGTCGTCAACAGCTTTCCTCGGCGGGCCCGGTTCAGACCTCGGCGAGGTTGTGGCCGGTGGCGAGATTGACGGTGAGCGGCACGTCAAGGGCCAATACCCCTTCCATGGCCGCTTTGACGAGGACAGCGGTGTTTTCCGTCTCCTTTTCCGGCACCTCGAAGACCAGTTCGTCGTGGATCTGCAGAAGGAGTTCGGCCGCAAGGCCGGACTCGCGCAGCGCCCGGTCGCAGGCGATGGTGGCCAGCTTGATGATGTCGGCCGCCGTGCCCTGGATCGGGGTGTTGATGGCGGTGCGCTCGGCGAACTCGCGCCGCATCTTGTTGGTGCTGTTGATTTCCGGCAGCAGCCGGCGGCGGTTCATCAGGGTGGTGACGAAGCCGTCCCGCCGTGCCTGCACCACGATCTCCTCCATGAACCGCTTCACTCCCTGGTAGTGGGCAAAGTAGCGGTCGATGAACATGCCCGCCTCCTTGCGGCTCACATTGAGCTGCGTTGCCAGGCCAAAGGCGCTCATGCCATAGACAATGCCGAAGTTGATGGTCTTGGCCACCCGCCGCATCTCCTTGGTGACGAGTGCCGGGTTGACCCGGAAGATCTCGGCCGCGGTCCGGCGGTGGACATCCTCGCCGGAGCGGAAGGCGGCGAGCAGGGCCGGGTCCTGGGAATAGTGGGCCAGCACCCGCAGGTCGATCTGGGAGTAGTCGGCGGAAACGAAGAGGTGGCGAGGCTCGGCGATAAAGGCCGCCCGGATCCGTTGGCCCTCCTTGGTGCGGATCGGGATGTTCTGCAGATTGGGATTGCTGCTGCTTAAGCGTCCGGTGGCGGTGACCGTCTGGTTGAAGGAGGTGTGGATGCGGCCGGTCTCGGGGTGGATCAGGCTCGCGAGCTTATCCACATAGGTGGATTGCAGCTTGGTCAGGTTGCGGTGGGCCATGACCGTGGCCGGCAGTTCATGGAGCGGGGCGAGCTGTTCCAGCACCGAGCTGTCGGTGGAATAGCCGGTCTTGGTTTTCTTGCCATGGGGCAAATGCAGCCGTTCGAAGAGAATCTCGCCCAGCTGGCGCGGCGAGTTGATGTTGAACTCGCTGCCGGCCAACTGGTAGATCTTTCGTTCCAGTCGGTCGAGTTCGGCGCTGAACTCTCTGGAGAGTTCGGCGAGTTGTTTCGGGTCCACCCGGATGCCGGCCTGCTCCATGCGGGCGAGGATGGGCAGGAGTGCCATTTCCAGGTCGGTGAAAAGCGGGGTCAGCCCCAATGCCGTCAACTCGGGCCGGAATTTTTCCCACAGCATGGTAGTGACCGCCACATCCTCGCAGGAATAATCCCGTGCCGCCGGCAGGGCAACGTAGGCAAAGGCCTCCTCCCGTTTGTCAGCCTTGGTGACCTCGCTGAAGGTAGTGGTGCGCCGTTCCAGGAACTCCTCGCAGAGGTCGTCGAGTTTGTGGGAGCGCCGGGAGGGGTCCAGGAGATAGGAGGCGATCATGGTGTCGGCCAGCGGCGGGGTGAGGGTCACGCCATGGTGGGCCAGCACCTGATAGTCGAACTTGAGGTTGTGGCCGAGCTTGAGCTGGGAACCGGTGAGGAGCGGTCGCAGGGCCTGGAGCACGTTGTCGCGGGGGAGTTGGCCCGGCTGGGGCGTGCCGTCTTCATGGCGGTGCCCGACCGGCAGGTAGTAGGCAGTCGTGCTGTCGGTGCAGAGCGAGATGCCGACCAGATCGGCGGTGAGCGGGTCGAGTGAGGTGGTTTCGGTGTCCAGGGTGAGGGTTTTTGCCTGGCCCAGGGTCGCGACCAGGGCTGTCAGTTCCTTTTTGTCCCGCACCAGCCGGAAGCCGCCACGTTCCACCGGGGCGCTGGTCAGTTCGCTCTTGATCAGCCTGGTAAAGCCGAGAAAGGTGAAGAGTTCGCGCAGCTTTTCCTCGTTCGGCGCCGGGATGGCATAGGCAGCCGGGGTAGCCGGCACCGGCAGGTCCTCTTTCAGCCGGATCAGGGTGCGGGAGAGGAAGGCGAGTTCCCGGTGGGTCGCGAGTTTTTCCCGCAGCTTCTGCTGGGGCACGGCATCGAGGTGGGCGTAGAGTTGATTCAGAGAGCCGTGTTCGAGGAGGAGCTTTTCCGCGGTCTTGGGGCCGACGCCGGGCACGCCGGGGACGTTGTCCGAGGCGTCGCCGATAAGGGCGAAGAGGTCGGTGAGCTGCTCCGGCCCCATATGGTATTTTTTGACCACCCCGGCCGGGTCCATGAATTTGTCGCCCATGGGGTCCCAGACCGTGACGTCATCGGTCACGAGCTGGAGAAGGTCCTTGTCGCCGGAAACGACAATCACCGGCTGGCCCTGTTGCCGCAATCTGGCCACTGCCGAGGCGATGAGATCGTCCGCCTCCACCCCGGCCTGTTCCAGGCTGACGATGTTGTAGGCCGCCACGATCTCTTTAATGTAGGGGAGCTGGCAGGCGAGGTCGTCGGGCATCGCCGGCCGGTGAGCCTTGTATTCCCGGTAGAGTTCGTGGCGGAAATTGGGCCCCCGGGCATCGAAGGCGATGGCGAGATAGCGCGGGGCCTTTTCCCGGATCACCCGGCGCAGGATGTTGACGAAGCCGTAGATGGCGTGGGTGGGGAGACCGCTCGAGTTGGTGAGCGGGGCAACAGCGTGGTAGGCACGGTAGATGTAAGCGCTGCCGTCAATAAGATAGACCGGTTCCGGAGTTTGCATGGCATGATACTACCAATCAGGCCGGGCTTTGGCAACGCGCGCTGCCGGGTCGGTGAAAATTTATTTAAGTTTCTCTTCCTAACGCCGATATGGTATATAAAGGCAGCAATATGTGCGCGACGAGACAGGGTGTCTCAGTATACCGGAGCATAGGGATGAAACTGACCAGCGTGTTACCCCAGATCAAGACGGACAACAAAGTCCGGTCCAAGCGGACCGAAGGGGATTCCGCCGCCAAGACCGCTGTTGGCGGTACGCCGGTGAGTGCGGATCGGGTTGAGCTGTCCACCGGTAGCCAGGACGTCCGGAAGGCGCGGGAAATTTTGCGGCAGACCCCCGATGTGCGCCTCGACAAGGTCGAGGCGCTGAAAGAACAGATCGCCAGCGGCGAATATGTTGTTGATCCGCACAGGATAGCGGATAACATGCTGCTTAACCTGCTTTCCGAGTCGGTGAATTAGTTCTTTCCCGTTTTTCCCCAAGAGGTGCCTGCCGACGGCAGGCACCTATCCCGATGCAAGCCTTATCTCCCATCGTCTGTGAAGACCGGCCAGCGGGGATCCCATTTGTTCGGGTCCAGGATGACCTGTTTTGCCAGGCGTTTTTCCGGGTTGATCACCAGGGGGCCGAGCAAATTGGCCGTCATTTTGAGCGGATTGCTCTGCGGGATGGTCAGCAGCAGCAGGATGTTCAGTTCGTCCGCTGCCCCTGCCTGCAGTTCCTGGCGGGCCTGGGCCGGCAGCTCCGGTTGGTACTCCGCGACCAGGGGCAAGGCCGGGATAACCACAAAGGCGAGTTGCGCATCGTCGAGCGACTGCAGCCACATGAAGGGCGTATCCTCGCCATGGGGGATGAGGATGAAGTGTTTGGATTCCGGGAACCCCAGAAAAGGCGAGGTCATGGTGATGATCTTGTCCGGGTCCGCCTTGATTTCGCCAAAGCGCGAGGTGGAGACGGTAAGCATTTTTTGCTCCCCTGCCGGCATGTCGTGATTGGGGCGCTGGGTCATGGGGTGTTCCCTGTCTGTTGATGGGGATGTAGTCTGTGCGTGCATAATCAGCGCTGCCTTTTGTTTTTTTCTTCCCCGGAGGGGGCCAGTTTCCCTTTGCTCTGGGCAAAGGCCGTGGTGAGAGACGAGAAGTCGATGGAGGTATCCCGGGCCGCCCGTTGATTTTCCTCTAAAATTTTCAGGTAGATTTCCTCGCGGTGCACCGTGACATCATGGGGCGCCTCGATGCCGATCTTGACTTGCCCCCCTTTGATTTCGAGGATTCTGATCTGTATATCGTTGCCGATGGCAATCCCTTCGCCGTGCTTTCTGGTCAAGATCAGCATGTCCTTTGCCCTCCCTGGCAGTGTGCACCTACGCTCTTCTTCAGCGTATTCATGCTGGTCCTGCTATTCAAGGACTAATCGAGAAAATTGACCAGACTGAGCTGCATCGTTTGGGCCGCGGCGGCCAGGGCCGCCTCATAGGCGGTCTGCTTGGCCTTGATCTCCATCAGGGCCGCGATCATGTCGGTATCTTCCTTTTGGGAGAGGTTTTCCTGGGCCGCCAGGTTCAGGTTGACATAGAGCATGCTCTGGACCTCGATGCGGTTGGCGCGGGCGCCGAAGTCCGAAACCTGGTTGCTCAGGTTGTCCAGCAGGGTCCCCATCTCGCCGATGGACTTCTGGATGGCCTGGAATTGCACCTCGTCCTGGGTGATGCCATTCATCGCCATGAAGTTGCTGGAATCCGTGTAGGTGAAGGTGAAGCGCTCCGGATCGCCGCTTTCTATGGTGAGATGGCCGTCGGCAGACCAGGAGGCGTCCATGCCGGGAATCCGGCCAATCCGGGTGGCGATGGATTCCGGGGTGTCAGTAGCGATGTCCACCGCGAGGTTGATGGTTTTGTTCCGGGGCGGGTAGTAGGAATGGTCGGTCACGGTAAAGGAGAGGGTGCCGTTGGCAAAGGTCATGCCGTCCTGCTCCAGGCCGGTGGCGCCACTATTCAGGGCCGCCGTGGGGGGCATGGCGGCCTCGTTGGGTCCGGTGACGGTGGTGTATTTTTCGGCGCGCAGGGCATTTTCCAGCCCTTTGAGCGCCGAGAAAACACCGGTGGTCATTACCGCCTCCACGCCGTTTTTAGAGACCTCGAGATTGCTGGTGGGGCCGACCTTGATCGCGATGTTGTTGTCGCGGTCACCGGCATAGCGGACATTGCCTTCCTTCTGCTGGATGGTGATGACCTGTAACAGCCCGTCGTTGGGAGCATCATTTGCCTCATTGGTTACAGCGGAACCGCCGCCCAGACCCAGGGCGTCGAGGCCTGGCTCTGCCGGCCCCGAGGTGGTTTGCAGGGTAAAGGGCCGATCCGAGGTGAGCTGCACGGTGCCGAAGTAGACTTTGTCCGCGGCAGCACCGTTGAGTTGGCTGATAGCCTCGCCGTCGCCCGCATTTTGTGAGGTGTCGATCTCGATGTTGCGGCCATCGATGGCGGTTAGGGTGAGGATTCCGCTGTCCCTGGAGGCGATTACGCCGGTGGTTGCCGAATGGGCGTTGATGGCGTTGATCAGGGTGTTGTCTGCATCCCCGGCGCTGATGACCGCCGAGGCGGGGTTGATGGTACCGTCAAAGATATTCTGGCCGTTGATCACCATATCCCCGGAGTCCATGGTTCCGGCCGTTATTGCTCCGCTGGCCGTCACACTGGCGGCGGTGAAACCTGCGGTTACCCCGGTCTCTGTCTGCTTGGCATTGATGGCCGCCATCTTGGCCGCAGCCGAGGCATTGGCGTGGGCCGAGGAAAGGCCGTCGACCCCGGTAGCGCCAATGGTAATGCCGTTGATGGCCAGGTCGCCGGTGTTGAGATTGTATTGCGTTGCCGCGGCTGCCGCCAGGGGGGTGAGGCTGCTGCCATTGATGATATACCCATCCACCTTGTCCGCAATAAAGGGGGTTGGCTCCGTCTCGGAGTACCCGGCGGTGCGGTAGCCGGCAAAGACGTACCGGCCATTGACATCCGAGTTGGCGAGAAAGATGGCCTCTTCCCAGAGGTGGCGCACCTCTTCCGCGGCGCTTGTCCTGTTTTCCTGGGTCATGGTGCCGTTGGCCATCTGGATGGCCAGTTCCTTGCCGCGGATGGCCAGCTCCTTCATGCTGTTCAGGGCCGACTCCGACGCGCTGATTATGTTATCGCCATACCGGAGGTTTTTCTGGTACTGGGCAATCTGGGTGATGTTGGTGCGCAGGCCCAGCGCACCGACCAGGTTGACCGGATCCTCCGAGATCTTGGACATCCGCTTGCCGGAAGAGATCTGGCTGTTGATGCGGTTCATGTCCGAAACGACACTGCCCAGATTGCCCAGGATGCGTTGGTGGATGGTTTGCATGGTGACTCGCATGGCGTTACTCCTGTGTCACACCGAATTGAGCAGGGTTTGCAGCATTTCGTCGGACATGGTGATCAGCCGCGATGCGGCGGTATAGGCGTGCTGGAATTTGATCAGGTTGGCCATTTCCTCATCGAGCGAGACGCCGGCGGTGGCATCGCGCAGTTCGCTCATCTGGGTAGTCACCAGGGTGTTGAACTCCAGGCTGCGTTTGATGGCGCGGCCTTCGTTGCCAACCTCACCCACCAGGGCGTTGTAGAAGCCATCGAGCGAGTTGCTTTTGCCGCCGGTGAAGAGCACGTTTTCCTTCTTCTGGATATTGTTGATGAGCAAGACGTTGGAGTTGTCGCCCTGGAATAATTCGCCGTTGGCGTTGATGGTTCCTGCGGTAATAAGGTCGAGATCCTTGGCCAGGGCGGTATTGATGCCGATGGTGCCGGCGCTGTGGCCGGTAAAGAAGGTGTTGAGTCCGGCCACCCGGAGGAAGTTGGTGGCGTCGTTGCCAAAGGCAAAGGAGTGGGCGGCGTCCGGCGTGAGCTGGAGCTTGTTGTCCTCCACCGAGGCCTCGACCCAGGGATCGGCAGTGGTGCCGGCGGCGTTGTTGACCGCATAATTAATGGCGCCGGCCACATCCTGGAGGGTATAGGCCCGTTCCAGGCTTACCTTTACCGGTTGCGACAGCGCCAGGGTGTTGTCGGCGTTGTAGAGCCAGAGGTCGAAGGTGGTGCCGTCCAGGTTCAGCTCGTCGGCATATTTGAAGCCTTGCAGGTTGGCCGGTGCCGGCCCCATGTTGTAGGTGAAGGTGAATTGACCGTCGTCGGGGGCGTCGTCGGTAACGCCGGTCATGCCGAGCTGGTCGAGGTAGAAATCGTTGACTCCGCCCCTGACCGTGAAGGGCGCATCGGAAAAAAGGGTGAGCTGGCCGGTGTTGTGGGTGGCGTCAGCCACATACTCGCCATCGGTGAGTCCCAGATTCGCGGCCAGGGTTGGGAGCCCGGTGGCATCGTCGGTCATGCCGTTGATGACGATGCGCGACTCGTCGCCTGCATTGATGTTGCGGAGCACGATGGAATTGAGCACCCCGCCATTGAAGCCAGTGCCTACACTGGCCGCGATGGTGATCGGCGGCTTGGGTTCCAGGGCCGGGGCGGCCGGGTTGTTGCGGTTGTCAATGGCATCGTTGATTGCGTCCACGACGTGTTGGGCCAGGGTGGCCGGATCGGTGTCGTTTGGGGGGCCGCCCGTGGTATTGATGGTATAGTTAACCGTTACCCCGTTGACTGTGAAATTTACATTTTGGGTGTCGTTCGGAACGCCGTAAGCGGAAACCGTACCGCCCGCCACCAGGGTGGTCATTTTGGCCGTCACGCCGGCAAGAGCATCATTGATGGCGGTCGCTGCATTGGCCGTTTTGGTCATGGCCAGGCCGCCGGTGGTCGTGGTGCCGGACCCTTGGATTTCGCCGACAGAGCGATCATTGATGGTGATGGTGCCTGCGGGGATGGTTTCTTTGGCGGTGGCGTCTTCCACCTGCGTGGTGAGCCGGGCGGTGTTGGCCGCGAGTTCGGTGCCGACGACCCGGCCATCGAAGCGGACCAAGCCGACGCCCTGGCTGTGCTGCTGGTTCAATTCGCGGATAAGGGCGTTGGCCATCGCGTCGAGCCGGCCGAGGTAGTTGTTCGGGTCGCCTTCGGTCAGATTGCCGCGCACCTCAAGCCAACCGCCGATTTTGCCCCCGAGTTCGGCGCCAGAGCCGATACCTTGCCGTATCTGCTTGCCGTCACCAGTGGTTTTGAGCCAGTAAAGGGTATTGTTCGACCACTGAATCTGCCACGCCTCGTTGGTTTCCACCAGGGTGTGGCCATCCGCCAGCATGACGGTATAGGCGCCCTGGCTGTTTTCAAAGTAGGTGATGTTGAGCAGATCACCGAGTTCCCTGATCAAAGTGTCCCGCTGGTCGCGGAGGTCGTTGGCCTGCTGGCCGGGTTTCTCCTCGGTGGTGATCTGGACGTTCAGGGTCGCGATCTGGCTGGTAAGCGAGTTGACGTCTTTAATGGCGGTATCGAGATTGATGCCGATATCCTGCTTGACCCGGGTGATCTCGGCGCTCATGGTCTGCAACTGGTCCACCAGGAGTTGGCCGGATTGCACCACGGTCTGGCGGGCGGCGAAAAGTTCGGGGTTGTCGGCCAGGTCCTGCCAGGAGTTCCAGAATTGGCCCAGGAGGTCGTTGAGGGCCAGGCCCGGCGCCTCGTTGAAAACCGTTTCCACAACCCGCATGGATTCCTGCTGGGCCTGGAGATTGCCCAGGATCGACTGCTGGCTCACCAACCGCTGGGTCATGAAGCGGTCGTACTGCCGCATGATTTCGGTGCCGCGCACGCCGCCGCCCAGGCTGCCGGCCGAAATCGGCGTTGCCTGGTTGGGTTGCAGGGTCAGCGTCTGGCGGGTGTAGCCCGGGGTATCGACGTTGGCAATGTTGTGGGAGGCGACCTGCACCGAAAGCTGGTGGGCCAGGAGCGCTTCCTTGGCAATACTCAGGACGTGGCCGACACCGGACATGGCGTATTATACCTCGCAACTGATCATGGTCGGCTGGTTGGCGTACGACTTACCGCCTTGCTTTGCCTTGCCGTAGGAAGGGTGCTGCCCGGCCGTCGCCGTGGTGATGAGGGAGATGGCGTCGTTGAGGTAATGCCGGGTATCCTCGGCAAAGCGCTTGTTGACGATGTTTTTGGAGAGGATTTGTTCCCGCAGGGCGAGGAGCTGTTGCCGCAGGCTTTCCAATCGCGGCCGTTCCGTCTCGCTGGCGTGTTCGTTCAGGCTGGACAGTTTGATGGTCGATGCGGTGCTGTCGGTAATCTGGCGGCTGGTTTTCTGCAACGATTCGTCCAGCGCCCGGATGCGGTCCAATTGTTTGAGTTTCTGGCGGCTCAATTCAACTAGGGTGGTCATGTCCATGGCCACCAGGGCGGTTTTTTCCTGGTCGAGCAGGGCGAGCATTTCCTGCGAGAGATCCACCTCCTTGTACAGGAGTTCGAAAAGCTCATCAGGAAGATTTCGAGGTGCTGTATCGGCTGTTTCAAGCATGGTGTCTGCCTCGTTATTTATGCGTAATCGGATGCTGGTTCTTGATCTGGCGGTAGAGCATTTCGCCAAAACCCATGCCCTTGCCCCGCGACATTTTTTTTGCCAGTTCGTTGTCGTACATGGAGCGGTACATCTCGTCGGCAAAGCCACCGCCGATGATCCCGCCTTCCGGCGCGCTCTCGCGGCCGAGGCTCAGGCTTTTGGCCAGAATGATCGCCTCGAAATCGGCACAGGCCTGGCGCAGTTTTTTCTCTTTGAGCGTATCGGCCGGCAGCCCGTTTTCCTTGAGTAGGGTCGGCTGGATGGCAGAGATTTTCATGATTGCGCGGTCTCGCTCAGATGATTTCCAGGTCGGCCTGGAGTGCCCCGGAGGCCTTCATGGTCTGGAAGATGGCGATGAGATCGCGAGGCGCGACCCCGACGGCGTTCAATGCCCGGACCACCTCACCCAGCGAGGTACCTTCGGCAAAATTCACCAGTTTTTGGCCATTGTTGCCGGTGGCCATGACCTTCTCTTTTTTTTCCGATGACGGCGGCGTGGTCGGTGGCGCCGGGGTGATCTGCAGACTTAAATTGCCATGAGAGAGCGCCAGGGCAGTCAGCCGTACATTCTCACCCATCACCACGGTGCCGGTTCGTTCGTCGAGCACGACCTTGGCGGTGCGATCCGGATGCACCTCCAGATTTTCCAGGGTGGCGAGGAAGGCGACCTCTTTGTTCCTGAATTTTTCCGGTACGGTGACGTCCACCGTGGCGCCATCTTTGGCGGCGGCATAGTCACCGCCCAGTGCCTTGTTGATGGCGCCCACCATCCGGTCGGCGGTGGTGAAGTCCGAAGTGCCGAGGGTGATGGCGATGTTCTTTTTCCGGGCAAAGGAGACCGGCACCTCCTGTTCCACCGTGGCCCCAGCCGGGATGCGAGCGACAGTGAGGTGGTTTTTCTGGCGGCCGATGGCCTGGGCGGGGTCCTGGGTCTCGAAGCCACCGATGCTGATCGCCCCTTGCGCGATGGCATAAACCTGGTTGTCAAGGCCCTTGAGCGGTGTGGCGAGCAGGGTGCCGCCCTGGAGTGACGAGGCGTCGCCAACCGACGAGAGGGTCACGTCGATGACCTGGCCCACCTTGGTAAAGGGCGGCAGCTTGGCAGTGACGATGACGCTGGCCACGTTCTTCACCTTGATCTCCTGCGGATCGATCTTGACCCCCATGTTGCGCATCAGGTTGGCCAGTCCGTTGGTGGTGAAGGCGGCGTTCTTGCCGTCGCCGGTGCCGTTCAGGCCCACGACGATCCCATAGCCGACCAACTGGTTGTCGCGTACCCCCTTGACCGCGGCAAGGTCCTTGATCCGTGCGGCCATGGCCGGGGTGGCGGCGAGCAGCAGGGCGGCGAGCAGAGCCACGAGGGTGGCGGCCTGCCGGGTCGGCGGCGCAGCAAGGGTTTTGGCGCTGGCGGTGGTCGGTTGGTTCATGGCAACACCCGATTCTCTGTTGAGGTTTCTGTCCTGATGAAATAGCAAAGGATATGCCACTCGTGGTGGGCGGCAATGGCCCCTAATTTTTTCCGGTAGTTCCGGTTGGTTCCAGTCCGCACGGTATCGCCGTTCCTGCCCCTGCCCGGCAGAATTTTCCGGGCATCGGGGCGGGGTGTATCCGGGGCATCAGAATGGCCAGATCACGTCAAGGGCGCGGGCGAGCCAGCCTGGTTGCTGCTTGTCGGCGAGGATGCCCTGACCGCTATATTCGATGCGGGCATCGGCGATCCGTGAGGAGAGCACCGAGTTGTCCGCCGAGACATCGCTCGGCCGGATGATGCCGGAGAGGATCAGGGTCTGGGTCTCGTTGTTGACCCGCACCTCTTGATAGCCGCGGATCACGAGATTGCCGTCCATGGTCTTTTCGATCACCCGTGCCGAGATCGTCGCCTTGACGTCACTTTTGCGTTCGGTGTTGCCCTTGCCGTCGTAATCGTTGGTCAACGTCGCCTGCAATTCTGTGGATGACGGAGTGAAGCGGGAGTTTTTATCCGCTACCCACTGCTCGAAGCCGAAGAAGGAGGCAACGCCGCCCGAGACCGTCGACTCGCGTTCGGTCTTGGTCTTGGCCTCTTTTTTGCCGCTGGAGGTTTCAACGATGCGCACCAGAATGATGTCGCCCACGGCGCAGGCCCGGGTATCCTTATAGAGATTGAGACCGGTGGCGCTGTTGTAGAGCGAGCCTTCGGGCTGGGCGGCTTGTTTCTGCCCTACCTCCGGCAGGCTGTAGCGTTCCGGCAGCGCCGGCGCGGGCGCGCCGGCCTGTTGGCCGGTGGTGGCGCAACCCGCCAGCAAGGCGAGGGAGCAGGCGAGGAAAGACAAGATAAGTCGGGGCATACCGTACCTCCTTACAGTTCTGTTTGCACGACGCCGCTTTCCACCACCCGGGCGGTAATCTCCTTGCGGCTCATCAGGTTTTTTACCCGGATGAGGTCGCCGGCGGCGCCGTTGTCCCGGGCCTGGCCCGGCACAGTGACCTGGATGTCGCCGTTCCGCGCCATGATGGTAACCCGTTCCCCGCGTTTGACCAGAGGTGGGGTGACCAGTTGATGGCGATACACCATGGCGCCTGGCTGAAGCGTGATTTTGAGTTGTTTGCCGACGGCATCCTCGGGGCGGCGGAGTATGGCCGGGTCGAGGCTGCCGGTCTCGCGGCGTACCGTGGTGAGGTCGCCGGCGGTGAGCCGGTGGTGGCGGTCGAGTTTCTGGGTGGTGCAGAGCACGGTGCCATAAAGGAGGAGATCGCCGCTCAGCTTGAGTCGGCCTTCCTCTTTGCCGTTGACCAGGATGGCCACGGTGAACACGTTTCTGCCCAGGCGGCTGGCGGTTGGCTGGTCCAGTACAGCCACGGTGTACGCCCGGTTGCTGAGGGCAAGGGTGGCCGGTTGGGTATCGACGTTGCGGGCAACGAGGTCATCGGCCGGCCATGGCGCCCCCTGGCTTACGACCTCAAGGAAGATGCGGTAGAAGTCCTCCTGGCCCAAGGTATGACCCGGAGCCAGGGCCGAGACCGGACGGCCGGGGAGGAGGCTAGCCAGCAACAGACTGATGAGTAGAAAGAGCCGCAGGCGCATCAGGGGTTCCTTTACCGTACCAGGTTGTTGGCGATTTCCAGGAGCTGGTCCGCGGTCTGCACGGTCTTGGAGTTGGACTCGAAAGCCCGCTGGGTGATGATGAGGTTGACCAGTTCCTCGGTGACATCGACGTTCGAGACCTCGACATAGCGTTGCATGATGAGGCCCAGTCCGTCGGTGCCGGGATTGGCTTCGCGGGCGTTGCCCGAGGCCTCGGTCTCCTTGAAGAGGTTGGCGCCTTCGGCCCGCAGACCACCGGGGTTGATGAAGTCGTAGAGGGTGATCTGAGTGGAAGCCACCTCGGTTTGGGTGGCGTCCTTGGCGCTCAAGCGGCCGCTGGAGTCGATGCTGATACTGACCGCCTCTTCCGGGATGGCAAACTCCGGCTGCAGGCGGTCGCCGTTCTGGGTGACGATGTAGCCGTCCTGGTCGCGGGTAAAGGCGCCGGAGCGGGTGTAGTACTCCTCGCCGTTGCGGATGATCCGGAAAAAGCCGCGGCCCTCGATGGCCCAGTCGAGTTCGTTGCCGGTTTCGGTGAGGCTGCCCTGGGTGAAGATCTTCTGCACCGAGGTGGGCTGGACGCCGAGGCCCACCTGGATGCCGGAGGGCACCCGGCCGCCGTCTACGGTTTCGGTGCCCATGGCCCGGAGTTCCTGATAGTAAAGGTCCTCGAACTGGGTGCGGCTTTTCTTGAAGCCGGCGGTGTTCACGTTGGCCAGGTTGTTGGAGATGGTGTCGAGCTGGAGCTGCTGGCCGTTCATGCCGGAGCGGCCGGAGTAGAGTGCGCGGATCATGGCGAAACCCCTTAAGAAGTGATGTTGTTAAGTGTTCAGGCGGCCGACCCGGCTGACGGCCAGATTGTCGATGTCGTCAATGGCGCGGATCATTTTTTGTTGCCCTTCGTAGGCCCGGTGGAGGTCGATGAGTTCGGTCATCTCCTTGATGGTATTGACATTCGCCTTTTCGATGAACCCCTGTTTCACGTCGGGATTTTCCACCGCCTCCTCCAGGGCGGCGGTGCCCTTGGCGCGGAAGAGGTTTTCCCCCTCCTTTTCCAGGTCGCGGAGGTTGGCGAAGGTGACGATGCTTAGCTGATTGACGCGTTGGCCGTCCACCTCTACCCGGCCGGCGCGGTCGATGGTCACTTTGTTGCCTTTCACCACGATGGGGCCGCCCTCGCCGACCACCAGGCCGCCGTTGGGCATGCGGAGCTGGCCGTCGACATCGAGTTCGAAGTTGCCGGCGCGGGTGTAGCGGGGGCCTTGCGGGGTCTCGATTTTGAAAAAGCCGGGGCCGGTAATGGCGAGGTCCAGCTCGTTGCCGGTCTGTTGCACCATCCCCTGCTGGTGGCTTGTCAGAATATTGAGCGCCTTGCCAACCCGTTGACGGTCGCGGCTGACGTTGTAGAGCATTTCGCCGAAGGTGACGCTTTCCTTCTTGTAGCCCGCGGTATCGACATTGGCCAGGTTGTTGGTGACCTGGTTGAGCCGCTGCTGCTGGGCAAGCAGGGTTTCGACGCTTTCGACCATTCCCAGCCGGTTGTGGATGAACATGGAGCACCCCTCGGGTTGCGGTTTGGGAAAGAATAATGCAAGAGATGTGCCGTTGATGGATGTGGGGCGTTTTGCCCGGTAACGGCAAGGGATTGCGGCGGTTGCCGGGCGGCCGGGGCCGGGCGCGGGTGCGCGGTGGGTAGTTTTTGCCTAGCCGGGAAGGGCGAGAAATCAGGGGGAAAAGCGCTGGTTGGCGCGGTAGACAAAGGCGAGAATCTCGGCAACCAGCACATAGGTGGCCGGCGGGATCGCGGCATTGAGGTCGAGGCGGGAAAGCACCTCGGTCAGATCGCTGTCCTCGTGGATCGGGATGTTGCGTTCCTTGGCGAGGGCGATGAGCCGTTCGGCAAGCAGGCCGGCCCCCTTGGCGGCTATTCTGGGCGCCGTGTCCGTGGCCTGGTCGTAGCGCAGGGCCACCGCCTTTTTCCGTGCTTCCTGCTTGTCGGTTTTGCTTTTTTCGGGCATGATGGCCAGGCGATTGCGGGTGTTTTCTTTACTATAGCGGCTGGACGATGCGATTCAAGCAGAGATTGGTGCCAGGGCACCTGGTGCGGCGTTATAAGCGGTTTCTGGCCGATGTCCGACTGGCGGACAGGCAGGTGGTCACCGTGCATTGCCCCAACTCCGGCAGCATGCTGGGGTGTCTGGCGCCGGGGAGCGCGGTTTATCTCTCCCGCGCCGGCAACCCGGGCCGGAAATACCCCCTCACCCTGGAGATGATCGCGGTCAATGACGTCTGGGTCGGCATCAATACGGGACTGACCAACCGGCTGGTGCGGGAGGGATTGGAGCAGAGGGTCATCGACGACTTCGGGCCGGTGGCGGCGATACAGGCCGAGGTGAAGGTCTCGGCCCGCAGCCGGCTGGATTTTCGGCTTGCCCTGACCA
Source organism: Deltaproteobacteria bacterium (assembly GCA_021802775.1). Taxonomy (GTDB): domain Bacteria; phylum Desulfobacterota; class Desulfobulbia; order Desulfobulbales; family Desulfurivibrionaceae; genus JAJZRJ01. Next base: position 101,311 of record JAJZRJ010000001.1, on the reverse strand, counting down.
GCGGGCAGACGGCTTATCTGGAGGTCAAGAACTGCACTCTGGCGGAAAACGGGGTGGCCCTCTTTCCGGATGCGGTCACCAGTCGGGGTGCCAGGCATCTTGAAGAGTTGATGGCGCTCGCCGGCCAGGGATACGGGGCGGCAGTGTTGTTTTGTGTGCAGCGCGCCGATGCCGACCGTTTCGCGCCGGCGGCCCGGATCGACCCGCACTATGCCGCCATGCTGGTCAAGGCGGCTCGGGCCGGAGTCCGGGTGCTGGCCTGGCAGGCGGCGGTGACCCCGGAGGCGATTGCGGTCAGCCGGCCATTGCCGGTGGCGTGGTGATAGCGCGGCGGATGTCCCTCGAAGCAAGCAGGAGAAGGTGACGAAGACGATGACAGGGCCGGGGAAAAAGGCGGTGGTGCTGCTGAGTGGCGGGCTTGATTCCACCACGGTGTTGGCCATTGCCCGGCAGGAGGGCTACCACTGTTGCTGCCTCAGTTTCGGCTATGGGCAGCGCCATGTCAATGAATTGACACAGGCGCAGGCGGTGGCCCGCCGGTTTGGGGTGACGGAACATCTCATTCTGCGCCTCGACCTCGATCGCATCGGCGGTTCCGCCCTCACCGGCGACCTTGCCGTGCCCAAGGGGCGGGAGGTGAGCGAGATGGCGGCGGCGATTCCGGTTACCTACGTGCCGGGCCGCAACACCATCTTTCTTTCTTACGCCGTGGCCTGGGCCGAGGTGCTGGCCGCGGCCGACATCTTCATCGGGGTCAATGCCCTGGACTACAGCGGCTATCCTGATTGTCGGCCCGAATTCCTGGCCGCCTTCGAGCAGGTCGCCAATCTGGGCACCAGGGCCGGGGTAACCGGCGCGCAGCGCTTTGCCATCCATGCCCCGTTGCTGCGGCTGACCAAGGCGGAGATCATCCGCCAGGGGCTGGCCCTGGGGGTTGATTATTCCATGACCCACAGTTGTTACGATCCGGACGCCGCCGGCCGTGCCTGCGGGGCCTGCGACTCCTGTCTGCTGCGCCTCAAGGGCTTTGCCGAGGCCGGCGTGCCCGACCCTGTTCCCTACCAATCCCAAGGGTGATGCCATGACCACGGCGCTCGATACCGCGACCAAGAACCTCGGCCAACTCTTTATGGTGGGGTTGGCCGGCCATGAAGTGGATGACTCCACCCGCGACCTTGTTAGCCGTTGCGGGATCAATCATTTCATTCTTTTTAAACGCAATGTGACCACGCCGGAGCAGCTTGCCGCCTTGTGCAGCGGGCTGGCGGCGGCCTGCCGGGAGGCGGGCTTGGGGGCGCCGCTCATTTCCATCGATCAGGAGGGCGGCACCGTGACGCGGCTGCCTCCGCCCTTCACCCAATTTCCGGACGCCCGGGCCCTGGCCGAGGACGCGGCGCCGGAGGCAGCGTTGCGCGGCTACGCCGAAACCTGTGCCCGCGAGTTGCGGGGCGTTGGCATCAACATGAACCTGGCCCCGGTCCTTGATGTCTGTCCGGCTGGCGAGGGGCGCTTCATGGAGCGCCGGGCCCTGGGCGGCGAGCCCGCGACCGTGGCCCGGCTGGGTTGCCTGGTGATTGAGACCATGCAGCTGGCCGGGGTGGCGGCCTGCGCCAAGCATTTTCCGGGCTTAGGCGCCGCCACCCTTGATCCGCATCAGGTGCTGCCGGTGGTCGAGCGACCGGCGGCCGAGCTGCGCCGCCTTGATCTGCCCCCCTTTGCCGCGGCCTGTGCTGCCGGCGTGGCGGCGGTGATGACCTCCCATACCATTTACAGGGGGCTTGACGGCCAGACGCCGGCCACGCTGTCGTCCGTCATTCTCCAGGGGCTGCTGCGCCGGGAGCTTGGGTATGGCGGTCTGGTGATCACCGACGATCTGGAGATGGGCGCCATTGAAAACGCCCGGTCGGTTGCCGCCGCCTCGCTCATCGCCTTTACCGCCGGGGCCGACATGTTGCTCATCTGCCACGACCACGACAAGGTCCGTGCCGCCTACGATGCCATGTCGTCCGCGCTCCGGTCGGGGCGACTCGCTGCCGAGCGGGTGCTCCGGTCGGTGCGTCGGGTTGCCGCGGTGCAGCGACGTTTTGCCGGCCAGTGACCTTGTTTCCTGTTGCCCCACTTCGCAAAAATGCTTATGAGTGAATCAAGGGAGCCGCGCGCGGGCGTTGTTCCTTGAGGCTGGCGGGGCCGCCCAAGGGTGCCGGGAAATTGCCTTGCAACTTAGTTTGCGACTGGGTAACGTCGCCACCGCGTGGTATTATAAAAATAAAAAAGACGAGCATTGTACCAGCAGCAAGGCCGCTGCTGTTTACTCACTCTGCAATGGAGGGACTATGGAGCTTCAGATTGAAGGCCGTAACGTAGACATCCGTAACTCCTGGCAGGAGAAGATCAACGAGGAGAAGGAGCGCCTCGGCCGGCATCATCCCGGCTTGGTGCATCATCTGCGGGTTGCCATCGAAGAGACCGCCGGCCATAAGAGCGGCGGCTTTGAGGTGCGGGTGGTAGCGTCGGTTCCCAACGATACCCTGGTGGTGACCAGGAAGGGCGAGTCGGTGCGGCCGCTCCTGGTGGAGGCCTTTGATACCTTGGGGCTGCTGCTCAAGGAGTTGCAGCGCAAGCGCCGGCAGACCGGCAAGGTGCCGGAAGAGGTCGCGGTAACGCATCTCGCTGGCACGGTGAAATCCCTCTTCCCGGAAGAGGCGTATGGCTTCATCGTCACGCCCGACGGCGAAGAGGTCTATTTCCACGAGCATGCCCTGAAGGATCTCACCCTGGAGCAGTTGGCCGAGGGGGCCGCGGTCCATTTCGGTCTCGGCGAAGGCGACAAGGGACCGACCGCCGCCTGGGTCCGGGCCGGTAAGTAAACGAAAGGAGCGTGATGTGATGGTGCTTGCTGCCCAAGTGGATATTGGCGACGAGTATCTGGCGCAGCCGGAAGAGGAGCTGTGCGCCCGGATTGCCGGACGTAAACGGGAACTGGGCGACCGGCTCCTCATTTTGGGGCATCATTACCAGCAGGATGCGGTCTACCAGTTTGCCGACGCCACTGGCGATTCCTTGAAGCTCGCCCGTTTCGCGGCCGAGGCGCATGACCGCAGGTACATCGTTTTCTGCGGGGTCCATTTCATGGCCGAATCGGCCGATATCCTCACCGCCGATGATCAGATCGTCATCCTGCCGGACCTGCGGGCCGGCTGCCCCATGGCCGACATGGCCAGCCGCGAGGAGGTGGAATGGGCGTGGCGGGAATTGGCCGGAGTGGCCGACGGCCGGGTGATCCCGGTCACCTATGTCAATTCCTCGGCGCTGCTCAAGGACTTTGTCGGCAACCAGGGCGGGTCGGTCTGCACCTCCTCCAATGCCGAGCGGGTGCTGACGTGGGCGCTTGCCCGGGGCGAGAAGGTTTTCTTTTTTCCGGACGAACACCTGGGCCGCAACTCCGCCTATGCCCTCGGCATCCCCGACGATGAGGTGGTGCTCTGGCGGCGTGGTGAAAAGCTGGGCGGCAACAGTGCGGAGCAACTGCGGCGCGCCAAGGTCATCCTCTGGAATGGCTACTGCACGGTGCACATGCAGTTCAAGGCCGAGCACGTGGCCATGTGGCGGGCCAAGGCGCCGGGTGTCAGGGTGATCGTCCACCCCGAATGCCGGCACGAGGTGGTGCGGGCCGCGGATCAGTATGGTTCGACCGAGGGGATCATCAAGGCCGTGAGTGGGTCGCCGGCCGGGTCGATCTGGGCGATCGGCACCGAGGTCAATCTGGTCAACCGCTTGAAACATCAATACCCCGACAAGCAGATCCATTCCCTTTCCCCCTTTCAGTGTCTCTGTTCCACCATGTACCGGATCAAGCCGGCCTACCTGCTCTGGGTGCTCGACCATCTGGCGCGGGGCGAAGTGGTGAACCGCATCACCGTGCCGGCCGAGGTGGCCGCCGGGGCCAAGGTGGCGCTGGATCGGATGCTGACTATTTAAATGAGAGAAACTTGCAAAAAACTGAAAAGCGCAACGCAACGACGCAGAGGCGCAAAGATATCCGAAGAAGTAAAAAACGTTGCGCCCTTGCGTTAAAAAAATGTCTTTTGCGGGTTTTTACGAGTCCATCAAATGAAGCGAGCCTATTTCGACAACAATGCCTCCACCCCGCTTGATCCGGTGGTGCGCGAGGCCATGCTGCCCTATCTGGCCGACCATTTCGGCAACCCCTCCAGCGGCCACAGCTTCGGCGAAAAGGCGCGTTATGGCGTGGAAGAGGCCCGCAGCCAGGTGGCTGCCCTGCTCAATTGCGCGCCGGACCGGATCGTCCTGGACAGCGGCGGCAGCGAGGCGAATAACGCCGCAATCGTGAGCGCGGTCATGGCCGCCCCGGCGAAGAAACACATCATCGCCTCCCAGGTGGAGCACGCCTCGGTGCTCTCGCCGCTCCGGTTTCTCGTGCATCTTGGCTACGAGGTGGAACTGCTGCCGGTGGACGAACAGGGTGGCCTTGATCTTGATCGCCTGGCCCGTGCCATCCGACCGGATACGGCATTGGTTTCGCTCATGGCTGCCAACAACGAGACCGGCGTGTTGTGGGATCTGGCGGCGATCAGTGCCATTTGCCAAAAACACGGCGTGCTTTTCCATTCCGATGCCATCCAGGCCGCCGGCAAGGTACCCCTTGATCTCGCGGCCGTGCCGGTGGATTATCTGACCGTGGCGGGTCATAAGTTGCATGGTCCCAAGGGCAGCGCCGCCCTCTATGTCCGGCGGTCGGCGCCGGTGACGCCGCTGGTCATGGGGGCGGGCCAGGAAAACGGCCGCCGCGCCGGCACCGAGAACGTGGCCGCCATTGTCGGCTTCGGCAAGGCATGCGATCTTGCCGCCGCTCACCTTGCCATGTACCATCGCCGGGTGGCGGCGCTGCGCGACCGGATCGAGACGTTCATTCTGGCCGAGATTCCGGCGGCCCGCATCAACGGCCAGCAGCGCCCGCGGCTGGCCAACACCCTGAACGTCAGCTTTGCCGGTTGTTCCTCGGCGCAACTCATTCAGGATCTCGATGACCGCGGTTTTGCGGTCTCGGCCCATTCCGCCTGCCAGAGCGGTGATCTCGATCCCTCCCATGTGCTGCTCGCCATGGGGGTGCCGGAGGAATATCGCCACGGCACCCTGCGCATCAGCCTGAGCCGTTTCACCGCCGAGACCGAGGTGGATGGCCTGCTGGCCGCGTTGCCCTCGGCGGTACGCCGTTCACGCCAGGGTTTTGTGGACTAAATCGCTTTTGTTGTTAATACGGGAAGTTACCGTTTCGGCGCCATTCTTTTCTGTTGACCTGACCGCTGCCCTCCCCGTATAGTGTCGCTTGATTGCGCCCCGCCTGTGTCAGGACGGGGCCTGTGGCGTGGAGCCGGGAACAAGGACGCATGTGCGGCATCGTGGGGTATGTGGGGCACCGCAAGGTGGTGCCCATTCTGCTTGAGGGATTGCGGCGGCTCGAATATCGGGGCTATGACTCCGCCGGTCTGGTTTATGTGGCGGGCAAAAAGCTCGTCAAGCACCGGGCGCCGGGCAAGCTCGGTCAGCTGGAGGAGAAGCTCGAGGCGGTTCGCGATACCACGAGCCACATCGGTCTCGGCCACACCCGCTGGGCGACCCACGGGGCGCCGTGCGAGCTGAATGCCCATCCGCACAGCGACTGCACCGGCAATCTGGTGGTGGTCCACAACGGTATCATCGAAAATTATCAGACCCTGCGCGAGGAATTGCGGGCGCAGGGCCATATCTTCACCTCGGAAACCGATACCGAGGTGCTCGCCCATCTCATCGAGACGTATCTTGACGGCGATCTGGTCGCTGCCGTGCGCAAGGCCCTGAAGCGGGTGGAAGGCTCCTATGCCATCGGCGTGCTGTGGGCCGGCCAGCCGGACACCATCGTCGCGGCCCGCAATCAGAGCCCCCTGGTGCTGGGAGTGCAGGAGGGCGGCAGCCTGATGGCCTCCGATATCCCGGCGCTGCTGCCCTATACCCGTGAGGTGGTTTTTCTCGAGGATCAGGAACTGGCGGTGTTGCGGGCCACGGGCTTCGAGGTCATGAAGCTCACCACCGGCCGCAAGGTGGCCAAACAGGTGCGGACCATCGACTGGAACGCGGCCATGGCCGAGAAGGCCGGTTTCCGCCACTTCATGCTCAAGGAGATCTTCGAGCAGCCCCAGGCGATTCTCTCCACCTTCCGCGGGCGGGTGAGTCCCGAGGAAGGCATCATTGCCCTGCCGGAGGTCGGTCTCACCGCCAAGGAGATCAAGGGACTCTCCCGCATCGTGCTGGTGGCCTGCGGCACCTCCTGGCATGCCGCCCTGGTGGCCAAGTACTGGCTGGAAAAGTATGTCGGTATCCCGGTGGAGGTGGATATCGCCTCCGAGTTCCGCTATCGCCGCCTGCTGCTCGATAAGTCGGTCATGGTGATCCCCATTTCCCAGTCCGGCGAGACCGCCGATACCCTGGCCGGCCTCCGGCTGGCCAAGAAAATGAAAGCGCGGATCATTGCCATCTGCAACGTGGTGGGCAGCACCATCACCCGCGAAGCCCACGGCACCATCTATACCCACGCCGGTCCCGAGATCGGCGTTGCCTCCACCAAGGCCTTTACCTGCCAGCTCACCGCCCTCTACCTCCTCACCCTCTATCTGGCCCAGGTCCGCGGTACCGTGGAGGCCAGGGAGCGCAAGAAGCTCATCCACGCGCTGGTCGATCTGCCCGCTGTACTTGAAGAGGAGTTGCCGCGGATTCAGGCGGAGACCGGCCAATTGGCCCGGGAGTTCGCCCAGAGCCGTGATTTCCTCTATCTCGGCCGGGGCGAGAATTTCCCCATCGCCCTGGAAGGGGCGTTAAAGCTCAAGGAGATATCCTACATCCATGCCGAGGGTTATGCGGCCGGCGAGATGAAGCACGGCCCCATCGCCCTCATCGACCAGGAGATGCCGGTGCTGGCCATTGCCCCCAAGGATGGGGTGTACGAGAAGGTGATCTCCAACGTGGAGGAGGTCAAGGCCCGGAGCGGCCGGCTGATCCTCATCGGCAGCAGGGGCGACAAGGGGCTGGCCCGCATGAGCGGCCATGTGCTCCTGTTGCCCACGGTACCGGCGGACCTCAATCCCATCCTCTACACCATCCCGCTCCAGTTGCTGGCCTATGAGATTGCCAACCTCCGCGGTTGCGACGTGGATCAGCCACGTAATCTTGCCAAAAGCGTCACGGTGGAATAGGTGGGCGCATGAAGATCCTGGTTACCGGCGGGGCGGGATTCATCGGGTCCAATGTGGTGGATGGTTATATTGCTGCCGGCCATAATGTGACCGTGGTCGACAATCTGTACACCGGCAAACGGGAAAACCTGAACCCCAAGGCGCGATTCCACCTCATGGACATCCGCTCGCCCCGGTTGACCGAGCTGTTCGCCCGGGAACGGTTCGACGTGGTGAACCATCACGCGGCGCAGATGTCGGTACCCGCCTCGGTGGCAGACCCGCTCTTCGATGCCGATGTGAACGTGCGGGGCTTTGTCAATGTCCTGGAGGCGGCCCGGACCACCGGGGTCAGAAAGGTCGTCTTCATCTCATCCGGTGGTGCCATCTATGGTGAGGCCACCGAGTATCCGACTCCGGAAACAACATCGCCGGTGCCGCTTTCCCCCTACGCCATCACCAAAACAGTTTCCGAGCAGTATCTTTATTTCTATCGCCACCAGTACGGCCTTGACTATACCGTGCTGCGCTATGCCAATGTCTATGGCCCACGGCAAGTGCCGCACGGCGAGGCCGGGGTGGTTGCGATCTTCATGGATCGATTGCTCGCCGGCCAGCCCTGTACCGTGTATCATTTCTCTGATGAGCCGTTGGGCATGGCCCGTGACTACTGTTACGTGGGGGATGTGGTGCGGGCGAATCTGCTGGCCCTGGAAAATGGGAGTGGCGAAGCGGTGAATATCGGTACCGGCAAGCCGACCCGGACCAGGGAACTTTTTGATGCGGTGTTTACGGCGATCAAGGTGGCGCGGCCAGAGATCGCTTCGGAACTGGCGGTGCCGTTCAGTGGGCCAGCCCGACCAGGGGATTTGTCACGCAGCTGCCTGGAGGTGAGCAAGGCGGAGAGGGTGTTGGCGTTTGCTGCGGCGTGTTCCCTGGGCAAGGGACTAACCGCAACGCTTGCCTGGCGGCTTGCCAAAGCAGATGTTTGAATCTTGGGTAGGAAAAAACTCAAGGGGGCACGAACTGCATGGAATCGGATGAGCTGGCGACAAAGGATATCCGGCTGGATCCCTGCATTCATGGATTGCTTGAACGGATGCCGGAAAAGGTAGGGCAGACCCTTTCCGACGAGCAACTCATTTGTATCAAGAACGCCTTGGGCGCCCACCGGGGCAGCCGCCACAAGGTGGATATTCGTGGTTCCTTCGGCCGTTGGCGTTATTATTACGTGTTTCTCCTTGGTCGCGAGCGGCGGCATCTTTCCCGCAAGGAACTTCGCATGACGCGAACCGCCAAGGCGGTTTTGGTCGCCTCCTTTCTGCTTTTCTCCGCACTCACCGGCGTGGGCATTGTTTATCTTCTGAAATCTGCTTTTGGCATCAATCTGTTCCCCAAACACGATCTCGGCCTGTGGGGGTGGTTCAAGGCGCATATCCTATCATAAACGCGGCGCATGGTGGCGGTTGTCCTTTTTTGAACGTCTTACTTCCCGATCGAGATTTCGGGGCTGAGTTTCTGAACCGTCTTGAGACCGATTCCTTTTACCTTGGCGAGGTCGTTCACGGACTTGAACGGGCCGTTTTTGTCCCGATAGTCGACAATTGCCTGCGCTTTGGCTGGACCGATACCCGACAACTTCGAAAGTTCCTGAGCGGTTGCCGTGTTGATGTTGATGGCGGCCAGGGCGGTAGATGCCATGAGTAGCAGGCCGCACAGCGTCGAAACAAGAAATTTGAGCATAGTCTCTCTCCTTCTGGTTGGTGTGGTGCCACCATGCACCGTTGGTCGTGGTCAGTGGCCAGCGATTATCTTAACAAGGTATTTCAGGGTTAGGTATCCTGTCAATCTAATTCTTTTTGTTGCTTGAGTACCGGTACGAATTGTTCCGCGGCGCCTTGGGGCCATATCTGGGCGCCCGGTTTTATCTGGTATTTTCTGCGGCAATTGACTATTAATGAAAAGGTGTTGGCGTTGAGTCCTCTTTTTTTATGGAGTCCCCCCAGATGATCATCCCCGTCATCCTTGCCGGCGGGTCCGGCACCCGGCTCTGGCCGCTTTCCCGCGAACTCTATCCCAAGCAGCTGTTGCCGTTGGCCGGGGAAGAAACCATGCTCCAGGCGACCGTGGAGCGGGCACGTCAGGTGCCAGCCATTGCCGAGCCCATCGTGGTCTGCACCGAGGATCATCGTTTCATGGTGGCAGAGCAGCTCCGGGCGATCGGAGGGAAGGCCATGGTGCTCATCGAGCCCCTTGGCCGCGATACCGCCCCGGCGGTAGCTGCGGCAGCGTTGGGGGCCATGGCCGAGGGAGGAGACCCGCTTCTGTTGGTGCTGCCCGCCGACCATGTGATTGCCGATCCGGCCGCCTTTACCGCGGCAGTGCAGGCCGGGTCACTTCTGGCTGAGAGTGGTCAGCTGGTTACCTTCGGCATCGTGCCCTGCCGGCCGGAAACCGGCTACGGCTATATCCAGAAGGGTGAGCGGCTGGGGGCGGAGAGTCCGGAAGCAGGCTTCCGCGTTGCACGTTTCGTCGAGAAGCCCGACGTGGTCACGGCGGAGCAGTACCTGGCCGAGGGCTATCTGTGGAATAGCGGTATGTTTCTCTTCCGCGCCTCCCGGTTCCTCGCGGAACTCGCTGAGTTCGAGCCGGAGATGAACATTTGTGTCAAGGGGGCGTATGCCGCTCGGCGGCAGGATTTCGATTTCATCCGGCTCGGCAGGGAGGAGTTCTCCCGTTGCCCGGCCAAATCCTTGGATTATGCGGTGATGGAGCGGACCCAGGCGGCGGCGGTGATCCCGCTTGACTGCGGCTGGAGTGACGTAGGTTCCTGGGCGGCCTTGTGGGAGATCGGCAGCCGCGATGCAGCCGGCAACATCCTTCATGGTAACGTGCTGGCGCGTGATGTCCGCGATTGCTATGTTCATGCTGCCGGCCGGCTGGTGGCGGTGGTCGGGGTCCATGACCACGTCATTGTCGAGACCGCCGACGCGGTGCTGGTTGCCCACAAGGACAAGGCCCAGGAGGTGAAGGCCATTGTCCAGCAGCTCAAAGCGGAAAAACGGAGCGAGGCGGTACTCCACCGTCGGGTTTATCGCCCCTGGGGCTCCTACGAGTGCATCGACCACGGCGAGCGTTTCCAGGTGAAGCGCATCGAGGTAAAGCCCGGCGCCAGTCTCTCGCTCCAGCGCCATTATCACCGCGCCGAGCACTGGGTGGTGGTCAAGGGCGCTGCCGAGGTGACAAACGGCGAGCGCACCTTCCTGGTGAGCGAGAACGAATCGACCTACATCCCGGTGGGTGTCACCCATCGGCTGAGGAATCCCGGCAACATCCCCCTGGAAATGGTGGAGGTGCAGTCGGGCAGCTATCTGGGTGAAGATGATATCGAGCGGTTCGATGATGTCTACGGCCGCGAACAGACGCAAGGTTGAAAGGAATACAATGAAAAAAGTCGCATTGATCACCGGCGTGACCGGGCAGGATGGCGCCTACTTGGCCGAGTTCCTTTTGGCCAAGGGGTATGAGGTGCACGGTATTAAACGCCGGGCCTCGCTCTTCAATACCGATCGCATCGACCATCTCTACCAGGATCCGCACGAACCGGAGCAGAAGTTTGTGCTCCACTACGGCGACCTTACCGATGCCACCAACCTGATCCGCATCATCCAGCAGGTGCAGCCGGACGAGATTTATAACCTGGCAGCCCAGAGTCATGTGCAGGTCTCCTTCGAGACCCCGGAATACACCGCCAATGCCGATGCCCTGGGCACCTTGCGGCTGCTGGAGGCGATTCGCATCCTGGGGCTCGCGAAGAAAACCAAGTTCTACCAGGCATCCACCTCGGAACTTTACGGCAAGGTCCAGGAGACGCCACAGACCGAAAAAACTCCCTTCTACCCCCGCTCGCCCTATGCGGTGGCCAAGCTCTACTCCTACTGGATCTGCGTCAACTACCGCGAGGCGTATGGGCTTTTCGCCTGCAACGGCATCTTGTTCAACCACGAGTCGCCGGTGCGCGGCGAGACCTTTGTCACCCGCAAGATCACTCGGGCCGCGGCCCGCATCGCCCTCGGGTTGCAGCAGTGCGTTTATCTCGGCAACCTCGCGGCCAAGCGCGATTGGGGTCATGCCCGTGATTACGTGCGCATGCAGTGGCTCATGCTCCAGCAGGAGACGCCGGAGGATTACGTCATCGCCACCGGGGTGCAGTATTCGGTGCGGGAGTTCTGCGATCGCGCCTTTGGCGAACTCGGTATCCGGCTGCGCTGGCAAGGGCGCGGCGTGGAGGAAACCGGAGTGGTGGAAGCGGTGGATGCCGCGGGCAAGGGGCTCGATGGGGCGAAGATGCCCCAGCCCGGTGCGGTGATCGTTCGGGTCGATCCTCGCTATTTCCGGCCCACCGAGGTGGAAACCCTACTCGGCGACCCGACCAAGGCCAAGGAAAGGCTCGGCTGGGTGCCGGAGGTGAGCTTCGGCGAACTGGTGGCGGAGATGGTGGAGGAAGATCTGAAAACCGCCCAGCGCGACGCCCTTTGTCAGGGCAAAGGGTTCAAGACTTTTAATTACCATGAATAAAGAGGCACGGATTTATTTAGCCGGCCACCGCGGCCTGGTGGGCGCGGCCATCCTGCGCCGACTCAAGGCGGGGGGCTATACGAATATCCTCTGCCGCACTCATGCGGAACTCGACCTGACCAACCAGCAGGCGGTGCGGGATTTTTTTGCCCAAGAGCGCCCGGAATATGTCTTCCTGGCTGCGGCCAAGGTGGGCGGCATCCAGGCCAACGACACCTATCCGGCCGAGTTCATCCACGACAATCTCGCCATCGAGCTCAATGTCATCGATGCCGCCTACCGCCACGGGGCACGCAAGCTGCTTTTCTTGGGCTCATCCTGCATCTACCCCAAGTTTGCCCCGCAGCCCGTGCCGGAAAGTTGCCTGCTTACCGGCGCGCTGGAGTCCACCAATGAATGGTATGCGGTGGCCAAGATTGCCGGGATCAAACTCTGCCAGGCCTACCGCCGCCAGTACGGCTTTCACGCCATCTCCCTCATGCCCACCAATCTCTATGGTCCGGAGGATAATTTCCATCTGGCCAACTCCCACGTCCTGCCGGCTCTGATCCGCAAGTTCCACGAGGCCAAGGAGCAGGGAGCTGGCGAGGTGGTGGTCTGGGGTACCGGCACCCCGCGTCGCGAGCTCCTTCACGTGGATGATTTGGCCGATGCCTCCCTTTTCCTGATGCGCCATTACGACGGGGAAGAGATCATCAACGTCGGTGTGGGGCAGGATGTGACCATTGCCGAACTTGCCCGTCTGGTAGGAGAGGTGGTCGGCTATAGCGGCATGATCGTTTTCGATGCCACCAAACCGGATGGCACTCCCCGCAAACTCCTTGATGTCTCGCGTCTCGATGCTTTGGGTTGGCGCGCCAAGGTGAGCCTCCGCGACGGCATCGTCTCCACCTATCAGTGGTACCTCGCCAATCAGGGGCGATTCCGCCGTTGATGCGTCGTACGCTCCGCAGCATCTAATCTGCTGTTGCCGGCCGGTGGATGAGCAACCGTCCGTTCCTTGGCTTGGTTGTCAGTGACGATTAGGCTGGCGCACCCCTTTCCCTTTGTTTTACAATGCGGCCTTGCTGCTGCAATTAACATGATTTGGCAACGGCCAGCGGCGGGCGGGGGGTGTTGCGGTCTGGATGGGAAGAATGGCGCAGGATCTAGAGTTGCAGATATGTCGTCCCGCCGGGCCGCTGCCGGCGCGGCCGGTCTTTTTCATTCCCGGCTGGGGGTTCGACGGCCGGGTGTTGGAACTGACCTCGGACCTGCCATGGCTGGCGCCATTGGGTTTAACGTCGCCGACGCGTTTTGCCGATCAATTTCACGAGTGGCTGGTGGCGCAACGGATCGAAGCGGTTGATCTGGTGGGCTGGTCCCTGGGCGGCTATTGTGCGTTGGAGTTTGCCCGCCGCTATCCGAAGCAGGTAGCCTCCCTCACGCTGCATGCGGTCCGGCAGCAATGGCCGCTGAAGGAGATCGCGGCGCTGGAGGCGGAGCTGACCGCGTCGCCCAAGGTGTTTCTCTCCTCCTTTTACCGCAAGTGCTTTCTCGGCTACAAGTCCGCCTACCAGCGGTTTGTGGCCGAAGTGGAACCCTATTATCTTGATCTTGCCGACCTTGAGGTGCTGGGGGAAGGGCTGCATTATCTTGCCAGGTTCGAGGCGCCGGAACGAGCCCCCTGCGAGACCCTTTGTTGCCATGGCCGGCGCGACGTCATCGCGTCCATTGCCGAACGGCTCATGCTCATCGGGGCACAGCAGGTAACTCTTGACCACGGCGGGCATCCGCTTTTTCTGGAGGCGGAGATGGCGCGACCCGGCAGCCAACGCAAGCGTGCCATCCGGCAGCGTTTCTCCAAAGCGGCGGCCACCTACGATGCCCACGCCGATGTGCAAGCAGAGCTGGCTGCAACCCTGATCAATGGCCTCGATGCCGATCCGGCGGTCAAGACCATTCTCGAGCTCGGCTGCGGCACCGGCACCTATACCCTGCAATTGGCCGGCAAATTCCCGGCCGCCCGGCTGGCCGCCCTCGATTTCGCACCGGCCATGCTGGAGCGGGCGCGGCAAAAGGTGGGAAGGGCGGGACAGGTCGATTTTCTCTGCGCCGATGCCGAGTCTTTCCTCGCCGCCGGCCAGGGCCGTTTCGACCTCATTACCACCAATGCCACCATGCAGTGGTTTGAGGATGTGGAGTGCGCCTTCCAAGGGGTCCGTGCCATGTTGACCCCTGTCGGGTTTTTCTGGGGCTCGCTCTTTGGCTGTGAGACCTTGCACGAACTGGAAGAAGGGTTGCGTCAGGTATTCGGCGGTGCGATCCATGTTCCGGCTGCCCGTTTTCTCGCCCAGGAGGAACTGTCTGCCCTTCTTGGCCGGGTCTTTGGGCAGATCGAGATTCGCGAACTCCGGCTGACCCGGCAGTACGCCACCCTCAGCGAACTGCTCTACCATTTCAAGAAGACCGGCACCGGCGGCTGGCATGGTGGTGCGCCTTTCTGGGGCAAACAGCGACTGGCCGAACTGGGGCAGTGGTTTTTAAAGGAATACGGCGGGTTTCCGCTCACTTTTCAAATTTTTCTGGTGCGATGCCAATGAAACAAACCCTTTTTGTCACTGCCACCGATACCGGGGTGGGCAAGACCCTTGTTTGCGGGCTGTTGCTCCGCTTGCTGAAGGAGCAGGGGGTGGTGGCGGGATATCAGAAATGGGTCAGCACCGGCGGCGCGACCTCGGCCGATATGGAAACCGTGGCCGGGCTGGCCGAGATGGTCTTCTTGCCGGAGGAGCTGGAATGGCGGGTGCCTTATTGCTTTGCCTTGCCGGCCTCGCCCCACCTGGCCGCCGAACTGGCCGGGCGTGCAGTGGATCCCGAGCGTATCATGGCGGCTATGCGCATCGCGCGGGCTGCCTGCGAGGTGCTGGTGGTTGAAGGGGTGGGCGGCGCGCTGGTGCCGCTCAACCGCGAATTGCTGCTGGCCGACCTCATGGCGCGCGTAGGGTTGCCAACCTTGATCGTGGCCCGGAGCGGTCTTGGCACCCTCAATCATACCCTGCTCACCATCGAGGCACTCAGGGCACGGAGGATTCCCATCCTGGGCGTGATGCTGACCGACTCCGGTCCCCAGGAAGAGGAACGCATCGCGGCCGACAATCTGCGGACCATTGCCGCGCTGGGCCAAGTGCCGGGGTTGGGACGTCTGCCGTGGTGCGAGGATGCCGTCGAATTGCCCCGGCACTTTGCGCCCATCGGCGAGAAGATTCTTTCCCGGTTGTCGGAATAAAAAAGGGAGACGCGCCGAGGGCGGTCTCCCTTGAGAATGCGGCTTGAACGGGTGGCTCAGACGGTCAGGTCGTTGCGCACCGTCTTGCGCGGGCCGCCGTGGCCGGCGGTGCTCCAGTCGCGGATCGGGGCGATCCGGTCCATGTCGGCCTTCTTGCCGGTCCGCTCCAGGCGGTCGTGGATCGACTGCCAGATGCAGGGCACTTCCTGGTGGATCTCGCAGCGGCCGCCCACCGAACCGCCGCACGGGCCGTTCATCAGGCTCTTGGCGCAGCGGGCCACCGGGCAGAGGCCGCCGGTGCGGTGCAGCACGCAGTCGCCGCAACCGGCGCACTGCTCGCTCCACACCCCCTGTTCGGCGGAGCCGCCGAAGGCGGTGGTGTTGACGCCGGGATAAACCTTGTCGCAGGGGCGCAGGTTGGCGATGAAGTTGACTCCGACCCCGCAGGCCATGGAGACGATGGCGTCATACTGGCCGTCCCACTGGTCGATGGAGTCCACGTATTCCTTGTCGCACTGGCGGACCAGGGTGGCCTCGATCACCTCGCACTGCTGCCCGGCTTTCATCTTGCCCAAGCGAATGAGCGAGGCGAGGATCTCCACCTCGCGTTCGCCGCCGGCGGAGCAGACGGTGACGCAGCCGCGGCAGCCCAGGACCAGGATGCGCTTGGCATCCGTGACCATCTCGATGATTTCGTTCAGTGGTTTGCGTTCGGCGATGATCATTGTGCTCCTCCCTTGCACCCAGAGGGCATAAGTTTCGTTTGAGCAGGCAAGCTGCTCAACTCAGCTTTAAACGGGCTCGGGCCGAGGGCGGTGATGGTCTCCTGCATCTGCCGGCCGGCCTGGACGAACTCCGGATGGAGGCCGCGCTCCAGATGGAACATGGCAACGCGCTCGGGTTCGACCCCCAGTTCGGCCAGGGCCTTCTTGGCCGCGGCCACCCGTTTGGCGGCCCGCTGGCTGCCCATGAGATTGTGGCATTTGTCGGTCGGACAACCAATCATATAGACGCCGTCCGCTCCGTTTTCAAAGGCCTTGAGCAGCATGGTCACTTCAAGTTTGCCACCGCAGGCCAGCCGGTTGATCGTGATGTTTTGCGGGAAACCATCGGCCGCAAGCCCTCCCTGGCCTTCGGCGCAGGATTGCTGGGCGGTGTAATGACAACAGAATGCCTGGATATCGGGAACGAATGCCATGGTCTTACCTCACTTACCGGTGCCGCAGGCGGCGAGCAGCCGCTCGTCTTCAGACTGGTTGAGCCGGATCGCCTGGGCCGGGCATTCCGCCGGGCAGATACCACAGGCACGGCATTGCTTCGGGTCGATGGCTGCCTTGCCCTCGGCGTCGATCCTCGGAATCCGCCACGGGCAGACGCGCACGCAGGTGAGGCAAGAGACGCAGAGGTCGCGCTCCACCCAGGCGGCCTTGCCTTTGTCGAGCAGATCCTGCACGGAGACGTAGCCCTGCTCCATGGCTAAGCTGCGCAGCGCGCCCACGATGTCGGCGAAGCGGACATCCTGCGGGCAGACGAAGACGCAGCTCCGGCACTTGGAGCAGAACCAGAGCAGCTCCGAGGAGAGCAACTTTTCTTTGAGTCCCATGCGGATCATGTGGATGAGCCGCCGGGGGTCAAAATCCGGGATGGCCTGGCTGACCGGGCAGACGCCGCTGCATGCCCCGCAAGAGTAGCAGCGGTTCAGGTTCTCGCCGCCAGGTTGCGCGGTGACCTCGCCGCTGAAGGCCGGGTTGATTTCCTTGCTGGTAATTGCCATACACAAAGCCCCTTCAAAAGAACTTTCTTGTCTGCCCGTAACAAACGCGCAGGATATGTTCCGTAAAAGACCGCGTCACGGTGCGGCAACCGCAGGATGACCCGCCCGAAGCCGGAAAGTAGGGGGCTGGTCACAAGAGCGTCGAATGCTACCCAAAAGCCGAATATTTGTCAACCAACTGATTAAACACCAACTGATGAGCCTTTTGCAAAATGAACAAAAGGTCGTTTCCGAAGGATTTTCCCCGGGGGTTCACCCCGCCGCCCTGCGGGGCGACCGATAACGGCGCATCTGCCGCGTTGGCGACTCGTTGATATACCAGGTGTATCATCAACATCGTCGCCGCCTTGCCTCTGCACCGTTCTCGAACGCTCACGGATTCAGGAAAAGGCTCTGATTAAACACGGTCGGCGAAGGGCGCCAAAGGCAAAGGGGCTACCGCCTCGTCGTCCCGCTCTCCTCATCAAACACCGGACATTTCTTTTCGGGCGTATAGTCCTTGTAAATCTTGTCGTTATAATCTTTGTGGCAGGGCAGGCACTGGCCGACCCGCAGGATGCGGCTGATCTCCTCCTTATTGAAGGGCCGCAGATCGGGGCGGGCGCTTTTCTGCAGCGGCTTGCCGTTGATGTCCACGTAGCCGTCCAGCGGCGGCGTCTGGCCGTGGGCGGTCTGCACGCCCTGGTCAAGCGGGGCAAAGCGCCACTCGCCTTTTTCCTTCCACGCCGTGCCCTCGCCCAGGCCCATCACCTTGGTCTTGGTATGGCAGTCGGCGCACGTTTTGCCCTTCTTGGCGGTGGTGTGCGGGTTGAGGGCCGCCATGGTGAGGGAATTGAAGCCGCCTGCGGGCTTGCCCTCCTTGTCGATCAGGGTGACGATGTCCTGGCAGCCAGGGGTGACGATGACCACCTCCTCGCCCCACACCGCGAGCATCGGCCGTTCGTAGCGCAGATAGGAGCGGCCCTCGTCCCACCAGCCCGGCGTCTCCTTGCCGGTGAGCTTGTCGAGATGGGTCTCGCGCAGGTCGCGCTTCACGTGGCAGCCGTAGCACTGCGGCACCCAGTCGGAATGGCACGCCTCGCAGGTGAGGCGCTTGTGGCCCTGGTAATCGCAGATCCCCGGTTTGGGCGGGTTGAGGGGGCGGGGATTGTTGTCGAGCTTGCCGATCAAGGCCGGTTTGCCGTCCACGATCTTGACGTTGTTGAGTTCCTTGCCCTTTCTGGTCTTGGCCGGCAAGTTCCGGTTGTGGCAGACGCCACAGCCGATCTCCAGGGCCTGCTCGTAGTGGGCGTGGCGCTTGCCGTCGCCCATGATCTCGTCGCGGGTGTGGCAGTCGATGCAGGCCATGCCCTGCTTGTGGTGGATGTCGTCCGGCAGTTCGAGGTAGAAGCGGTCGCCGGGCAGTTCGTTCGCTGCGGGCTTGCCGCCCTTATAGGGGGTGCCGTAGTTCTCGCCCTCGTAGATGCCGAGATAGGAGGTGCCGACCCGGCCGCTCCGGTTGTGGCAGCGCACGCAGTTTTCCGTGGGCACCTTTTTCACGATGTGCGGATGCGGCCTCTGCTGCGGTTTGAGGCCGCTGAAGCGGAGAAAGGTCTCCCACGGCCGCTCGGCAGTGGGGGTCTGGGGCCGCACATGGTGGCAGGCAGTGCAGCCGCCGCCCTTTTCGCCGAAAAAGCCCTCCATGTCGCCCTTTTCCTTCCACAGGTGGCAGGTGGCGCAGAGCTTGCGGTAGTAGTCGATGGCGAGCGAGGTCTCGCCGCTCTTGATGAGCTGCTCCACCGAGAAATCGCCATGCTGGTCCGGCGCCTCCTTCCAGTAATAAAGCAGGGTGGCGAGGATGCCGCGGTTGGTGGCCATCAGCGAGTTCTTGACCTTCTTCACGTCCTGGGCGTGGCAGCCTTCGACCCCGCAGGTCTTCTCCACCACCCGCAGGTCGCCGGGGTTCTTGACGATGCCCCGATGCGCAGTCTCTTTGCCGATGGCGAGCGGATTGCCGAGGTGGCAGGCGGCGCAGCCCAGCACCGGCGCATCGTGGGCCGGGTCGAGCCGTTCCTTATGGCAGGAGAGGCACATCTCCACCTGGCCGCTGGCGAGCTGCGGGAGTTTCGCCGGCCGCTTGGCGCGATTCTCGCGGATGACGAGGACCAAGACCACCAGCAGCACGCCGAGGATGGCCCAGCGGGGGGAGCGCCTTTTCACGCGCCCTCCAGGTAATGCTCGGCCGTGGGGTAGCGGCGGCCGTAGCCAAAGGCCTTGGAGGTGACCTTGAGCCCGACCGGCGCCTGCTTGCGTTTGTATTCGTTTATGCGGATGCGGCGCACCACGTCGTGGACCACGGCCGGGTCAAAGCCCATGGCGATGATTTCCGCCACCGGCTTATGCTCTTCCAGGTAGGCGGTCAGAATCTGGTCGAGGATGGGGTAGGGTGGCAGGTCGTCCTCGTCGCGCTGGTCGGGCTTGAGTTCCGCGGTGGGCGCCCGGTCGATGGTGCGCTGCGGGATGACGATTGTTTCCCGGTTCAGATAGCGGGCCAGTTCGTAGACCAGCATCTTGGGCACGTCGGCCAGCATGGCCAGCCCCCCGCTCATGTCGCCGTAGAGGGTGCAGTAGCCCACTGCCATCTCGCTCTTGTTGCCGGTGGAGAGCACCAGCCGCCCTTCCTTGTTGGCGATGGCCATGAGCAGGTTGCCGCGGATGCGGGCCTGGATGTTCTGTTCGGTGACGTCCGCCGGCCGGCCGGCAAAAAGCGGGGCCAGGCTGGCCTGGTAGGCCTCGACCAGCGGGGTGATGGGCAGCAGGGTAAAGCCGATGCCGAGATTTTTGGCCAGGGTCTCGGCATCCGCGATGCTCTCCGGGGCGGTGTAGGGCGAGGGCATGGCCACTCCCAGCACGCTGGCCGGTCCCAGGGCCTGGGTCGCGATGGCGGCGGTGAGCGCCGAGTCGATGCCGCCACTGAGACCGATCACCACCTTTTTGAAGCCGCACTTGGTCACGTAGTCATGGGTGCCGAGGATCAGGGCCTGGCAGACTTCGGCCGCGGCCAGGGGCGTGGCCGGCTCTTCGCGCAGCTCGCCCCGCCAGAAGGCGGTATCGACGATGACCATATCCTCGCTGAAGTGGCGGGCCTGGGCGACGATGGCGCCGCTCCGGTTCATGGCCAGCGAGCCACCGTCGAAGATCAGCGAATCCTGCCCCCCGACCTGATTCACATAGAGCAGCGGCAGGTGATGGCGGGTGCAGAGGTTGGCGAAGATTCCCTGCCGGATCAGCCGCTTGCCTTGGTGGAAGGGCGAGGCGGCGATATTGATGAGGCAATCGAGACCGCTGGCGGCGAGTTCGGCCACCGGGTCGATAGCGTAGAGCGGCCGCGGGAAGAAGTCGGGGTCGTTCCAGATGTCCTCGCAGACCGTGAGGCCGAGCCGGAGTCCCTTGTAGGCAACGATCCGGCTCTCGCGTGCCGGCTCGAAGTAGCGCGCCTCGTCAAAGACATCGTAGGTGGGCAACAGCCGTTTGCAGGCCGTGACCAGGATGGCGCCGTTTTCAAAGAGCATGGCGCTGTTGTGGAGGGTTTTGCCGGTGGCGCCGGTGTGGCGGGTCACGGCGCCCAGAATCACGCCGATGCCGGAGATGCCGGCCACCAGGTGGTGGAGGGCGCGGTCGTGGTCAACGAGAAAGGCGGGGCGTTCCAGCAGGTCCTGGGGCGGGTAGCCGCTCAAGGCCAGTTCCGGAAAGATCGCCAGATCGCAACCGGCGGCCCTGGCCTTTTCCGCCCAGTGGCGAATGGCCCCGCTGTTGCGGCGGAAATCGCCGATGACCGGATTGTATTGGATAAGGGCGATTTTCATAGCGGCTTATC
Organism: Deltaproteobacteria bacterium; assembly: GCA_021802775.1. Classification (GTDB taxonomy): domain Bacteria; phylum Desulfobacterota; class Desulfobulbia; order Desulfobulbales; family Desulfurivibrionaceae; genus JAJZRJ01. Next base: position 80,609 of record JAJZRJ010000001.1, on the reverse strand, counting down.
ATAGCACAGCCCCGGCCGGTTGGCATGGGAAAAGGCGAGAGCCGGGCCGGGTTTGCGTCAGAGCTCCGCGACCATTCGCGGAGCCGCCGGGCCACCTCCACCCCGTCCAGGTCGGGCAGCCCGAGGCCGAGCAGGATGAGGTCCGGCCGCACCGCCGCGGCGGCGGTCAGGCCCAGGCGGCCGGTTTCCGCCAGCTGGACGGTGAAGCCGTTGCTGCCGAGTACGGCGGCCTCGTCAGCCACCACCAGGATGCGGGGCGGATGCTCGCCTCAGCCATGGGCAGCGGCCTCGCTGGGCAGGGGCGGGACCAGGGGCAGCCGGAAGGTGACGGTCAGCCCGCCGCCCGGCGTGATGCTGGCCGCGATCCGGCCGCCATGCGCCTCGACGAACCCTTTGCAGATGGAGAGGCCGAGCCCGGTGCCGCGGGCGCTCTCCGGCGTCGGCAGCCGGTGGAACTTGTCGAAGATCCGGTGCAGGTCCGCCTCGGCCACGCCGGGCCCGTGGTCGATCACCTCCAGCACCAGCCATGCCCGGTCGGTGCGGGCGGCGATGGCAATGGGTTTTTCCGGCGGCGAATACTTGAGGCTGTTGTCGAGCAGGTTGACCAGCACCTGGGTCATGCAGCCCATGTCCAGCGGCACCCGCGGCAGGTCCGGCGGCAGGTGCACCGCGATCTCGCGTTTGCCCAGACGCGGATCGAGCACGGCGAGGGCGCAGCCGATCAGTTCCTCGATGTCGCAGGGCGTGTACTTCAACCGCACGGCTCCGGCTTCCAGGCGGGTCATGTCCAGCAGGTTGCCGACAAAGCGGTTCAGCCGGTCTGCCTCCTCGCAGGCGGTGGCCACCAAAGCGCTCCGGGCCTGGTCGGCCATGCCCTCCTGGTCCCGCAGGCTGCTCAATGCCCCGGTGATCGAGGCCAGCGGCGTGCGCAGGTCGTGGGAGATGGAATTGAGCAGCGCCCGCTCCAGGTTCTGCCGGGCTTGCAGGATCTGGGCCTGCTCCGCCTGCTGGGAGAAACGCACCCGTTCCAGGGCCATGGCGGTCTGGCTGGCAAAGGCATCGAGCAGCAGACGGTGCTGCTGCGAGGTGTAGTCCGCCTCCTGTTCCAGTTTGACTCCCAGCACGCCGTGGACCGCGGTCGCGGTCTGGAGCGGCAGGTAAAGCAGGCCGGCGGAACTTAAGGTGGTGGTGCCGCGGCCGGCCGGCTGGCGGTTGCGGAAGGTCCAGTCCGCCACGGCCCGTTCCTTGAGGTCGAGGAGCAGGTGTTCGCTTTCGGAGATGATCTTGAGCTGTTCGCCATCGGCGAGGAAAATGACGATCTCCGCCTTGAGGCTTTCCCGCAGGTTGCGGAGCACCGCCGCGGTAACGGAAACCAGGTCGGCGACGCCGGCAAGATCGCGGCTTAGGTAGTAGAGGCTGGCGGTCTGCACCTCGCGCAGTCGCAGGGACTCTGCCCGCTGGTGGCTCCTGGCCACCTGCGAGCCGATCACCAGGCCCACGGCGAGAAAACCGGCGAAGGTCACCAGATATTCGCTGTCGGCCACCGCCAGGGTGAAGCGGGGAGGCACGAAGAAGAAGTCGAAGGCGAGCACGCCTAAGAAAGCGGTGAGCACGGCCGGTTGCAGCCCGAGCCGGATCGCGGCCACCACCACTGCCAGCAGGTAGAACATGACGATGTTGGTGAGGGAAAAGAAGGGCCGGACCGAGGCGCAGAAGAGGGTGGTGCCGGCCACCAGGAGCACGGCGGCCACATGCCCGCCCCAGGGGATAAGGCGGGCTGGCCGATGCTGCCGGGTGGCGGTGCGCCGTTCGGCCAGGCTCATGCTGACGACGTAGACGTCGATTTCGCCGCTGGCGCGGATGATCCGATCCGATCCGCGATGGGCGGCCGCAGCAGCTCGCGCCAGCGCGGCTTGGTGGGTTTGCCCACCACGATCTTGGTGATATGGTGGCGGCCGGCGTAGTCGGCCACCGCCTCGGCCACCGTGGTCGAGGACACCGAGGCCACGGTGGCGCCCATGCTCTCGGCCAGCCGGAGGTCGCGCCAGATGTGTTCCCGGTTCTCGCGGCTGAAGCGGCCGGTGTCCGGGGTCTCGATGTAGAGGGCATGCCAGGGGGATTTCATCTCGTCGGCCAGCCGCCGGGTGGTACGCAGCAGCTTCTCGCCGAAGGGGCTGCCGCTGATGCAGACCAGGATCCGTTCCGCCACCGTGCGCGAGCCCGCCACGGCGCGGGTCTCGAGATAAGAGCGCATCTGGTCGTCCACCCGTGCGGCGGCGCGGCGCAACGAGAGTTCGCGCAAGGCGATGAGGTTGCCGGGCTGGAAGAATTTTTCCATGGCCCGCGCCGCCTGCTCCGGGATGTAGATCTTGCCCTCGGCAAGGCGCTCCAGCAGTTCGTCGGGCGGGATGTCCACCAGCTGGATCTCGTCGGCCAGGTCGAGCAGCAGGTCCGGCACGGTCTCCTGCACCACCACCCCGGTGATCCTCTCCACCACGTCGTTCAGGCTCTCGAAGTGCTGGACGTTGACCGTGGTGTAGACGTCGATGCCGGCGGACAAAAGCTCCTGCACGTCCTGCCAGCGTTTTTCGTGGCGGGAGCCAGGGGCGTTGGTGTGGGCCAGTTCGTCCACCAGGGCGATCTGCGGGCGTCTTTGCAGCACCGCGTCGGTGTCGAGCTCGAAGAGCGTCACCCCCTGGTAGACGATCCGCAGCCGGGGAATGGATTCGAGCCCTTCGAGCAGGACATCGGTCTCGGCCCGGCCATGGGATTCGACGTAGGCCGCCACCACCTCCCGGCCTTCCCGCTTGCGCTGGCGGGCCGCGCTCAGCATGGAGTACGTCTTGCCCACCCCGGCCGCGTAGCCGAGGAATATCTTGAGCTTGCCCTTGTTCTCCTGGGCCTCCTCCGCCTGCGCCAGCTTGAGCAGGGCTTCCGGCGAGGGCCGGCTGTCGTCGGTGGCGTTGTTCACCGGCTGATCCCGTCCAGGGCCAGGTTCACGGCCAGCACATTGACCCGCGGCGCACCCGGCACCCCGAACTGTCCTGCCTCGGTGTGACTGGTCACCAGGCCGGCCACGGTCTCTTCGCTGATGCCGCGGGCCTTGGCGATACGCGGAATCTGCAACCTGGCCGCTGCCGGGGAGAGATGCGGATCAAGGCCGCTGGCCGACGCCAGCACCAAATCCGCGGGGATGGGACCGGTGATCCCGGTGGCGCGCAGGGCGCCAACCCGTTCCGTCACCGTGGCGAGCAGGGCCGGATTGGTGGGGCCGAGGTTCGAGCCGCCCGAGGCCATGGGGTTGTATGGGAACCCGGCGGTGGCCGAAGGGCGGGGCCAGAAATAGCGGGGGGCGGTGAAGGGCTGGCCGATGAGGGTCGAGCCCACCAGCCGGCCGCCCTGGTCGAAAATCAGGCTGCCATTGGCCTGGCGCGGGAAGAGCGCCTGGCCGATACCGGTAACCAGTGCCGGGTAGAGCCCGCCGCAGAGCAGGGTGAAGAAGAGGCACATTAAAATGGCTGGTTTCAGTTCCTTCATCTTTCGGTTCCCCGGATGTCGTCAGGATAATTCATTAATACGTAACTATTCAGCTTCATGCCGGAATAGAACGAAACCACGGAAGATAACTGTTCAGCAACGACGCATCTGCGGTGCTGCTGGACAGTTGTCATCATACAAACAAACCGACCACCAGGTCGATGGTCTTGATGCCGACAAAGGGCGCGATGATGCCGCCCACCCCGTAGAGGAGCAGATTGTGGATCAGCAGCCGTTCCGCCGGCAGGGGGCGGAATTTGGTGCCCTTCAGGGCCAGCGGCACCAGAAAGGGGATGACCAGGGCGTTGAAGATCACCGCCGAAAGGATGGCGCTCGCCGGGCTCATGAGGCGCATGATGTTGAGCACCCCGAGCTGCGGATAGATGGAGACCAGGGCCGCCGGGATGATGGCGAAGTATTTGGCGATGTCGTTGGCGATGCTGAAGGTGGTGAGATTGCCGCGGGTCATCAGGATCTGTTTGCCCACCTCGACGATGTCGAGCAGCTTGGTGGGATTGCTGTCCAGATCGATGATGTTGGCCGCCTCGCGGGCCGGCTGGGTGCCGGTGTTCATCGCCACCGCCACGTCGGCCTGGGCCAGGGCCGGGGCGTCGTTGGTGCCGTCGCCGGTCATCGCCACCATCAGGCCCGCCTCCTGATTTTCCTTGATGAGGCGCAGTTTGTCCTCCGGCTTGGCCTGGGCCAGGAAGTCGTCCACCTCGGCCTCGGCGGCGATGGCCGCGGCGGTGAGCGGGTTGTCGCCGGTGATCATCACCGTTCTGATCCCCATGGAGCGCAATTGCCGAAAGCGTTCCTGGATGCCGGACTTGACGATGTCCTTGAGGTTGACCACTCCGTGGACCTCGGTGTCGCAGCAGACCACCAGCGGGGTGGCGCCGGCCCTGGCGACCCGGTCCACCACCTGGGCCAGCTCGGCCGGGATCGATTCACCGCCCAGGGCGCGGACAAAGGCGATCAACGAGTCGGCCGCGCCCTTGCGGTACTGTTTGCCGCCGGCGTTGAGGCCGGAGAGGCGGGTGGCGGCGTTGAACTCCACTGCCTCGGCGTCGGCTGGCCTGGCCGGCTGGGGCAGGTTGAAGCGCTGGCGGGCCAGACTCACGATGCTGCGGCCCTCCGGGGTCTCGTCGGCCAGCGAGGCCATCAGCGCCGCCTCGGCCACTGCCCGCTCGTTATGGCGGCCCACCGGGATGAACTCCACCGCCTCGCGGTTGCCGTGGGTGATGGTGCCGGTCTTGTCGAGCAGCAGCACGTTGACGTCGCCGGCTGCCTCGATGGCCCGGCCGGAAAGGGCGATGACGTTCTTCCGGAAGAGGCGATCCATGCCGGCGATGCCGATGGCCGGCAGCAGGGCCGCGATGGTGGTGGGCGCCAGGCAGACGAAGAGGGCGACCAGCACGGTGAGGGAGACCGGAGTGCCTTGGCCGGCGGCCGCGACGCTGTACCGGGAAAGCGGCCCAAGGTTGGCGCAGACCAGCAGGAAGACCAGGGTGAGCGCGATGAGCAGTACCTCCAGCGCCACCTCGTTGGGGGTTTTGCGCCGCTTGGCCCCCTCGATGAGGGAGATCATGCGGTCGAGGAAGGTCTCGCCGGGGTCAACGGTGATCCGCACCACCATGGTGCCGGAAACCACCGTGGTGCCGCCGGTCACCGCGCTGCGGTCGCCGCCGGATTCGCGCACCACCGGGGCCGATTCGCCGGTCACCGTTGACTCATTGACCAGGGCGGCGCCGGAGACGATCTCGCCGTCGCCGGCAATGATCTCGTTGGTTTCCACCAGGATGTGATCCCCCTTGCGCAGGGCGCTGGCCGGGACGCTGGTGGTTTCGCCGGCCCGATCGGGGCCGGCGAGGCGTTTGGCGATCACGTCGGTGCGCGATTTGCGCAAAGAGGCGGCCCTGGCCTTGCCCCGGCCTTCGGCCAGCGCCTCGGCGCATGTGGCAAAGATGACGGTCAGCCAGAGCCAGAGCGCGACCAGGCCGGTGAACCAGGCCGGTTCGCGGCCCGCGCCGGTGAGCGACCTCAGGAAGGTCACCACCGTGATGCAGCTTGCGATCTCCACCGCGAACATCACCGGATTGCGCCAGAGAATGCGGGGATCGAGCTTCCTGATCGATTCGCTGAACGCGGCGCGCAGCAATGCCGGATCAAAGATCGATTCCCGTTCAGGCAGATGCTTCGACATGGCCTTAGTTTCCTCCCGCCATGGTAAGGTGTTCGGCCATCGGCCCCAGGGCCAGAGCCGGGAAAAAGGTCAAGGCGCCGACGATGAGGATGACCAGGGTCAGCCAGAAGGCAAAAGGGAATCTATCGGTGGGCAGGGTGCCCAGGCTGGGGGGCACGTATTTTTTCGCCGCCAGGCCGCCGGCCATGGCCAGCACCGCGATGGCCGGCACGTAGCGGCCGATCAGCATGGCCAGGGCGCCGAGCAGGTTGTGGAAGGGGGTGTTGCCGTCAAGTCCGGCAAAAGCGCTGCCGTTGTTGTTGGCCATGGAGGCGAAGGCGTAGAGCACTTCGGAGAGGCCATGCGCGCCGGGATTGGCCATGGTGGCCACGGCAGAGGGGGTGATCATGGCCAGGCCGGAAAAGATCAGGACCACCACTCCGGCGATGAGGATGGTGACGATGGCCATCCACATCTCCCGCAGCTCGATCTTCTTGCCCAGGTACTCGGGGGTGCGGCCGATCATCAGCCCCGCGACGAAGACGGCGATGACGGCGAAGGCGAGCATGGTGTAGAGGCCGGAACCCGCGCCGCCGGGGACGATCTCGCCCAGGAGGATCAGGGAGAGGGGCACCAGCCCGCCGAGCGGGGTGAGGGAGTCGTGCATGGCGGAGACCGCCCCGCAGGAGGTGGCGGTGGTGGCCACCTCGAACATGGTGGTGCCGGCCAGGCCGGCGCGGAGTTCCTTGCCTTCCAGGTTGCCGCCCACGATCCCGAGTTGGTGCAGCATGGGGGTGGAGGCCGACTCACGCCAGTGGAGCATGCTCAGGGCGAGCACGAGGAAGAAGAGCATCACCCCCAGGAGCGCCCACCCCTGGCGGGGGTTCCCCACCATTACCCCGAAGGTGCGGGTGAGCGCGGCCGGGATCAGCAGGATGAGCAGCACCTCGACGAAATTGCTTAGCGGGGTGGGGTTCTCGAAGGGATGGGCCGCGTTGGCATTGAAGAAGCCGCCGCCGTTGGTGCCCAATTCCTTGATCGCCTCCTGGGAGGCCACCGGCCCCATGGGGATGGTGGCCTTTGTCACCGTCACCTTCGCGGTGAGCGGCTTGCCGGCTTGGTCCAGCATGGGGTGGCCCAGCCCGTCGAGCCGCGGCTGCTCGGTGGTGGCACCCTCGACCAGGGAGACGGCCCGGGCAGGGGAGAGGTTCTGGATCACCCCCTGGGAGACCAGGAATAGGGCGGCAAGCAGCGAGAGCGGCAGCAGGATGTAGAGGACCGAACGGGTCAGATCCACCCAGAAGTTGCCGATGGTGGCGGTGGTGCGCCGGGCAAAGCCGCGGATCAGGGCGATGGCGATGGCCATGCCGCTGGCGGCGGAGACAAAATTATGCACCGTGAGGCCCATCATCTGGCTGAAGTAGCTAAGGCTGGATTCGCCGCTGTAATTCTGCCAGTTGGTGTTGCTGACGAAGCTTATCGCGGTGTGGAGGGCCAGTAGCCAGGAGAGGCCCGGCAGCTTCTGCGGGTTCAGGGGCAGAGCCGGCTGGGCCAGCAGCATCAGCAGGAGGAGGATAAAGAGCACCAGGTTGGAGAACAGCATGGCCACGGCGTAGCGCTGCCAGCCCATGTCGTCGTTCTTGTCCACCCCGCAGAACCGGTAGCAGAAATCCTCGCACGGCGCAAGGAGGGGGGAAAGCCGGGTACGTTCGCCGTTGTATACCCTGGCCATGAAGCCGCCAAGGGGTATCGCCAGCAGCACGGCGGCAGGCAGGGCGGAAAACTGGAAGAGGTCGTTGGGCAGACTCATGGCGATTTCTTTCCTCACGGATGAGTGGCAACAAGGTCCGCGCCCGGCGGTGTCCTTTGGTGCAACCATATTATAGCGCAACAATGGTCAAGGCGGGGTCAAAAGAGGGGGCAATGATGTCAAGAAAGCATTAAGGCGCGCCGGGGATCATTTCCCTTGCCAACCATTCTTTAAAGCGGTTACTTTGCGATTTGGGGCAGGTGGAGCGCCTGCCGGTCTCTATCAACGGAGTTCTCTTCGGGGTGTTCATGAGAAAATATTTTGTGCTCGATACCAACGTCCTGCTGCACAACGCGGATTCCATCAATTCCTTTGCCGACAACGTGGTGGTGCTGCCGATGTCGGTCATCGAGGAACTCGATAAATTCAAGTCCCATAACGACGAATTGGGCCGTAACGCCCGCCGGGTCATCCGTCAGCTCGACACCCTGCGCGCCAAGGGCCGCCTTGGCGAAGGGGTGGACCTGGACAACGGCGGCATCCTCAAGATTTTCACTGAAAAGGGCAAATGCGTGGACCCCGGCCTCGACATGCACGTGCCGGACAACCGTATTCTCGCCGTGGCCTATACCCTGCACATGCAGGGCGAAAAGGTGATCTTCGTCTCGAAGGACATCAATGCCCGCCTGAAGGCCGATGCCCTGGGACTGGGGGTCATGGACTTCGAGAAGCAGAAGGTCAACTTCGATGAACTCTATCAGGGCTACCGCGAGGTGGAGGTGCCGGCCGCGGTGCTCGATGAATTCTACGGCAAGAAGGAGGTGGCCGTCGAGGGCTTCGAGTTGCTACCCAATGAGTTCGTGCTGCTCCAGGACGAAAAGGAGCCCAAGCACACTGCCCTGGCCCGGACCAGGAACGCCGTCACCCTGCTGCCCCTCAACCCGGAGAATGAAACGGTCTGGAATATCCGCAGCAGGAACAAGGAGCAGCGCATGGCCATGGAGCTGCTCATGGATCCGGATATCCAGCTGGTGACCATGGTGGGCCAGGCCGGCACCGGCAAGACCCTCATCGCCATCGCCGCCGCCCTGGAGAACACCGTCCGCCATAAGCGTTATGATCGTATCCTGGTCTCCCGGCCCATCATTCCGCTGGGCAAGGACATCGGCTTCCTGCCCGGCGACAAGGACGAGAAGCTGGCTCACTGGATGCAGCCCATCTTCGACAACCTGATGTACCTCATGGGCGACGGCAAGGAAAGGAAGGAGAAGGAAGGGCAGTCGGAATCCACCCGCCAGAAGGTGGAACGGCTGCTCAACAGCCACGTGGTGGAGTTGGAGGCGCTGACCTATATCCGCGGCCGCTCGATCCCCCGGCAGTATGTGATTGTCGATGAGGCGCAGAACCTGACGCCGCATGAGGTCAAGACCATCATCAGCCGGGCCGGCGAGGGCACCAAGATGGTGTTGACCGGGGACCCGTATCAGATCGACAACCCCTATCTCGACTCCAGCAGCAACGGCCTCACCTATGCGGTGGAGCGCATGAAGGGCCAGCCCTTCCACGGCCACATCACCCTGGCCAAGAGCGAACGCAGCCCGCTGGCCGCGGCCGCCGCCAGCTACCTGTAAGGGGTTCGGGAACGAAAGATACGGAGGAAGTGTCACAAAACGAAAAACGACATCAGGAGTCAGCCACGAACCCCACGAAAGCGCACTAAAGTTTTCGTGTTTTTTCGTGGGGTTGGTGGCAGAAAAACTTGTGAGGAGTGATTGTGGAGTTTGAACCGAAATGGCTGGCCTGGGAGATCACCCGGCGCTGCAACCTCAAGTGCGTGCACTGCCGTTCCTCCTCGGAACTGGAGGCCAAGGGCCACCCGGATTTCTCTTTGGCCGAAGCGAAGCGGGTCATCGACGACATCGTCTCCTATGCCAAGCCGGTGATGGTGCTCTCCGGCGGCGAGCCGCTCTTGCGCGCCGATCTCTTCGAGATCGCCCGCTACGGCTCCGACCAGGGGCTGCGCATGTGCCTTGCCACCAACGGCACCCTGGTGACCGAGGATATCTGCGGCAAGATCAAGGCGGCCGGTATCCGCATGGTCTCGCTCTCGCTCGACGGCTCCACCGCGGCGGTGCATGACGATTTCCGCTGCCAACCCGGCGCCTTTGCCGGCACCATCAATGCCGCCCGGCTGTTCAAGCAGCACGGCATCGCCTTTCTCATCAACTCCTCCTTCACCAAGCGCAACCAGGCGGAGATCCCCAAGATTTACAGGCTCGCCAAGGAGTTGGGCGCCACGGCCTGGTACATGTTCATGATCGTTCCGACCGGCCGCGGGGAAGAGATCATGGACGAGCTGATCTCGCCCGCGGACTATGAAAAGCTCCTTGAATGGCACTATGCAATGGAGAAGGAGGAGCACGAGCTTCTGGTGCGTCCCACCTGCGCGCCCAATTATTATCGGGTCGTGCTCCAGAAAGCCAAGGAACAGGGCGACGACTTCCAGCGCCGGACCTTGCAGTTTTCCACCGGGGGCTCCAAAGGTTGCCTGGCCGGGCAGCTTATCTCCCTGATCGACGTGGACGGCAATGTGCTGCCGTGCAGTTATTTCCCCATGGCCGCCGGCAACATCCGGGAGAAATCCTTCAAGGAGATTTGGGAGCAGTCCAAGCTCTTTCAGGACCTGCGCAATTTCAAGGCGTACAAGGGGCGCTGCGGCAGTTGCGAGTACGTGAATGTCTGCGGCGGCTGCCGGGCGCGGGCCTATGCGGTGACCGGCGATTATATGGCCGAGGAGCCTTTCTGCACCTACGTGCCGAAGAAAATTAAGAATGAAGAATGAAGAATGTGACGAAGTTATTCCCGTTCCGCGTAGTCCATTATTCATTATGCATTCTTCATTCTGAATTTTTTTAGGAGGATCTTCATGAACGAGACTTTTCTCAAGGCCTGCCGGGGTGAGCAGACCGATTACACCCCGGTGTGGCTCATGCGCCAGGCCGGCCGCTATCTGCCGGAATACCACACGGTCCGCAGCAAATATACCTTCCTGGAGATGTGCAAGACGCCGGCGGCCGCGGCCGAGGTTACCATCCAGCCGGTGGATATCCTCGGGGTGGACGCCGCCATCCTCTTCTCCGACATCCTGGTGCCGCTCGAAAAGATGGGCGCCCCCCTGGAGTTCCACGAAAAGCGGGGGCCGGTCTTTCCCCAGCCGGTGCGCGACCGCGCCGCGGTGGCGAAACTGGTGGTGCCGGACCCGGAACTGGAACTCCCCTACGTGCTCGACACCATCCGCCTGTTGCGGCGGGAACTGGCCAACAAGGTGCCGCTCATCGGCTTTTCCGGCGCGCCGTTTACCCTGGCCACCTACCTCATCGAGGGCGGTTCCTCGCGGCAGTTCCTGCTCACCAAGCAGATGATGTACACCGAGCCGGAGCTCTACGCGGCCCTGCTCGACAAGATCACCGCCTGCACCACGCTTTATCTCAAGGCGCAGGTGGCGGCCGGCGCCCAGGCGTTGCAGATCTTCGACTCCTGGGTCGGGGTGCTCTCGCCCTACGATTTCAGCAAGTTCGCCCTGCCCTATGTGCAGCGCATCATCCGCGAGTTGAAAGAGGGCGGCGTCACGGTGCCGATCATCTACTTTGCCAACAACGGCGCGACCTTGCTGCCCCAGAGTCTCACCAGCGGCGCCGATGTGCTGGGCCTTGACTGGCGTATCGACATGGCCGAGGCTGTCAAGGTGGTGGGGCCGAAAGTGGCGCTCCAGGGCAACCTCGATCCCTGCGCCCTGCTGCTGCCGCCCGCCAAGATGGAGGAACGCATCAGCGCCATCCTTGCCGGCGCCAAGGGCGCTCGCGGCCATATCTTCAACCTCGGCCATGGCATCCTGCCGGAGATTCCGCCGGCACAGGCCAAGTTCATGGTGGAGGCGGTCCACCGGCTGAGCAGGCGGGGATAAGGGAGAATTCCGCCACGAACCCCACGAAATTCACGAAAGAAAACCGGACAAAGGGGTCCGGCGTGCCGCGTCCCGATGATGAGGGTTTCGCATCCGCTCTTCCTTTCGTGGTTTTCGTGGCCAAAACATGCAGTCGGTGAGAAGGAGATGATCCCCACGGTCAGCCAGTGCTTCGCGCTCATGGATGCGTACCGGATGCTGGCCAACATCCGTGACCATTCGTTGCTGGTGGCGCGGGTAGCCGGCCTGATGGCCGAGAACCTGAGCCGACGCGGGGTGGGCGTTTCGGTGGAACTGACCGTGGCCGGCGCCCTGTTGCACGACATTGCCAAGACCGCCTGCCTCGATTGCGACGGCAACCACGCGGCCATGGGCAGCGAGATCTGCCGGCGTCACGATTACGCCGAGATCGCCGAGATCGTGGCCGAGCATGTGCTGTTGCGTGATGTTTCGCCCGAGTGCTGCCGCGAGAAGGAGATCGTCTATTACGCCGATAAACGGGTGCTGCACGATCAGGTGGTAGGTCTTGACGAGCGGCTCGATTATATCATCGCCCGGTATGGTCGCAACGACGAACGGCTGCACCGCCTGATCCGGCAGAACTTCGCGCTCTGTCGCCAGGTGGAGGAGCGGCTTTTCACGCTGCTGCCGTGGGCGCCGGCCGAACTCGCCGGGGTGGTGGCGGAGTATGCCGTCACTCTTGGCAACGAGACATTCTGACAAAGGAGCATGATGGGCAACCACCGGAGCGAACCCATCGGCGTCGTCCTGCTCAACATGGGCGGCCCGGAGAAACTGGCCGATGTCGAGCCCTTTCTTTTCAACCTCTTTGCCGACCGCAACATCATCCGCCTTTCCCCTTTTCCCTTTCTGCAAAAGTTCATCGCCCGGAAGATCGCCCGCAAACGGGCGGTGAAAAGCCGCAAGTCCTACGAACTCATCGGCGGCAGTTCGCCCCTGGCCCGGATCACCGCGGAGCAAGGCAAGGCCCTGGCCAAGCAGCTTACGCCGCACGGCCGTTTTCTGGTGGGGGCGGTGATGCGTTACTGGCGGCCGCGGGCCGATGAAACCCTGGCCAAACTGGCGGCCCACGGAGTGCGTCGGCTGGTGGCCCTGCCGCTCTACCCGCATTACTCCAAGGCCACCAGCGGTTCCTCGTTCAAGGACCTCCGGCGGGCGGTGGCCGAGTCCGCTACCCCGTTCGAACTCGCGGTGATCAATGCCTGGCCCGACCAGCCCGATTACGTCGCGGCCCTGGCCGAGACCATCCGCCAGGGGTTGCAGCGGTTCGACGCACCGGAGCAGGTTACCGTGGTGTACAGCGCTCACAGCCTGCCGGTTTCCTTCATCGTCGAGGGCGACCCCTATCTCGACCACATCTCGCGCACCATCGCCGCGGTGGAACGCGAAACCGGCATCACCGGCAAGCTTTGTTTCCAGAGCCGTAGCGGGCCGGTCAAGTGGCTCACCCCCTCCACCCAGGAGATGATCCGGGAGTTGGCCGATCAGCGCGTGAAGAACATCCTCATGGTACCCATCAGTTTTGTCTCCGATCATGTGGAGACGCTCTACGAGATCGACATCCAGTATCGGGATCTTGCCAACGCCTATGGGATACGGCTTATGCGTACTGCCGTCCCCAATGCCGATCCCCGCTTCATTGCCGGCCTGACGAAGCTGGTGCTTGATGCCTGCCGCCGGCAGCACTTCCTGCGCTGACTTTTTTCGTGGCGCTGTGCGCCTTGTAATTTCGCGCTTTTCGTTGGTGCGGTGATTTTGCTAAGATAAGAAAGTGGCGGTCCGGCACCGGAGGCGACCGGAGCGGAGAGAGGGCAGCGCAGGGGGGGGTGAGGGGATGTTATCTGACCGGTGGCGCAGGGTGATGGCAGGAGGATGGCTGGTGCTCCTTCCTTTCGCGGTGCCGACGCCGGCGTTTGCCTTGCAGACCCACGCCTACGAAGGTCTCTACCTCCATCAGCTTGCCCATCTCTTTTTCCTGGCCGCCATGATCTTCTTTGCGCTGGGCATTCAGCGGAGCTGGCTCAGCACCCGTCGGCCCTGGCAGTTGATGGCGGCCGGCGGCTGGCTGCTCGCCCTCTGGAATATCTGGGCCTTTGGCGGTCATTTTGTCGAGGTGCTGGTGCCGGAGGCATCCCTGCTCAGTGAGCCGGGCCAAGTGGTGCCGCGTCTTGCTTTTGTTTCCTGGCGCGAGATTCTCTACTACATTGTGAAGATGGATCATTTGCTGGCCGTGCCGGCCATCTTCTGTTTTTATTTCGGCATGCGCGGTCTCCACCGGACCCTTGGCCGGGAGAATGGCGAGGCAGGCGGAGGCGGCGCATGACCACCATCTCGCTCCTGCCGGTCTGGGCTATCGACATCGTCGGCTCGGCCTTGATGTTCGTCGGCTCGGTCCTCTGCCTGCGCATGGCCTACAAAATCCTCGACCGCAATGACGAAGATCCGCTGGCCACCTACCTGGTCTGGTTCTGCGGCGCCCTTGTTGCCTTTGCCGTCTCGCGCGCCGGGGGCCATATTGCCAAGCACCTGCTCGTTCTGGGCGGCCGCCGTGACTGGTGGCAGCACCTTTCGCCGATCAGCGGCTCGATCAATACCCTCACCTTTGTCGTCATCGCCAGCGTTACCCTTTTTTTTCAACGGATGCAGACGATCATCAGCCGCATGGCCCGCGACCACAACAAAATCGAACGCACCAGCCGGGAATTACTTGACCTGAACCGGGCTCTGGAAAGCGCGGTCTCCGAGCGGACCCGGATGGAAATGGCGCTGCGTTTTGCCCACGACATTCGGAATCCGGCAGTGATCATCGGGGGGCTGGTGCGGCGGATGACGCACGAGATCGGCCAGATGCCGGCGGCGGATGGCGAGCGTCTGGCCAGGGTCCGGGAGCAGGCCGAACGGTTGGAGGAATTGGTGACCCGGTTCGAGTCGGTCCGGACCGAGGTACCGGGTGCCTTTGTGCCGCTCGATCTTGGTGGCATGGCCGAGGAATGCGTGGCGTTGCTGGCCCCGGAGGCGGCGGAAAAGGGGGTGGTGCTCACCACGAATCTCTCGTCGGCCCTGCTGCTTTTCCAAGGCAACGAACGGTTGATGAAGATCGCCATCATGCATCTGTTACGCAACAGCATCGAGGCGTGCCGGCGGGGCGAGGCGATTCGGCTGACGACCTTGCTGGCGGAAGGCGGGGTGATGTTGCGCATCGAGGACAATGGCCCCGGGATTCCTGCCGAACGCCTCAACCAGATTATGACTCCCATGGCGCTCGTCGACCGCCGTGGGACGGGCCTCGGCCTTTCCTACGTCAAGCAGATCGTCGAAGGCCATCGGGGGGAACTGGCGCTCCGCAGCCAGCCAGGGACCGGTACGACGGTTGAGATAACGCTGCCGACCCATCTTAGCGTGCTGCGGGAACGGGAGTTGGGCTAACCGCAGCAGGGAGGAATGGCCATGGGAGTAGGTAGACGCTGGCGACAGTGGCTTTCCCGATTCTTTCCCGCCAGCTATACCTTGCCGGTGCGCTACGCCGCCTTCCGGCGGCTTTTGGCCCGTGACCGCACGGCGCACGAACTGCTGGCCGAACAGGAGGAGATCGGGTTCGGCCACCGCCGGGTGGACTGGCTGCTGGTGCAGGCGCGCTACGAGGCATTACTGGCAGCGGTTTCCGACATGGTGACGGAACTGATGGCCATGGCGCCAGGGCGCTACGATCTGCTGCGCCGGAAGGTGCGGGCCTGCGAGGAGGCGGTGTGGCGCCAGTGGCCGCGTGCGGAACGGTTGGATACCCCGCCCTATGTCGTGGGGTTTGCGCAGGCGGTGGCCACTGATCCGGCCCTGGTCGGCGGCAAGGCGGCCCATTTGGTTCAGGTGCATCAGGAGTTGGGGTTGCCGGTGCCAGCCGGCTTTATCATCACCACCACCGCTTTTTACCGCGTTCTTTCGGCGGCACTCCAGCAGGACATTGACCGGCGCCTTGCCACCCTCGATCTCGCCGCCGAGGAGCAGGTAGCCACCATCGCGGCGGCACTGACCGCCCTGATCGAAGCGACGCCGGTGCCTGACGAGGTGAGCGCGGCGGTGACGGCGGCTGCCGCCGGCATGACCGCGGCCGGGGCGAACCGTTTTGCCGTGCGGAGCAGCGCCCGGGCGGAGGACAGTGAGCTGACCTTTGCCGGACAATACCGGACGGTGCTCGATGTGCCGGTCACGGCAATTATGGACGGCTACCGGCAGGTGATTGCGAGCCGTTATGGCGAGCGCGCTCTCCATTACCGCGTGCAGCACGGTCTTGCTGACAACATGACCCCCATGGCGGTGCTGGTGCTGGCCATGGTGGATGCGGCGGTAAGCGGGGTGATGGCGGTCGGCGACCCCGCCGAGGGCGGGGCGGAAAGCGTGGTGATTCATGCGGTGGCCGGGCAGGGGGAGCAGTTGGTACATGGCGAGGCCACCCCGGAGGTGATTCGGGTGGATGCCGCTGGGGCCTCCGCGCTGTTGACGGCCCGGGAAATCGAGCAACTCGCGGCATGGGGGCGTCGAATCGCCCATTTCTATGGGCAGCCCCAGGATATCGAGTGGTGCCGGGACCAACAGGGCCGCCTCTTGCTGCTGCAGTGCCGGCCCCTGCCTGTTGGGCCATCGGGGTCGGTGGTCTCCGCGCCCTCGCCCCCGGTGGCGTTGCCGCCTCTGCTCCACGGCGGGGTGCGCGCCATGGGCGGGGTCGGCAGTGGTCAGGTGGTGCGGGTCCGGCCGGGACAGGCGTTGCCGACGGTGCCCGATGGCGCGGTACTGGTGGCGGCGAGCCTGCCGCCGGAATATGCCCCCTTGCTGCCACGGCTGGCGGCGGTGGTGGCCGAAGAGGGCAGCAGCGTCGGCCATTGTGCCTTGGTGGCCCGCGAATACGGGGTGCCAACCCTGGTGCAGGTGGCGCAGGCCAGGGCGGTACTGGCCGAAGGGCAGGCGGTTACCGTGGACGCCGATCAGGCGGTAATTTACGCCGGGTTGCTCGGCGAGGTGCCGCTGCGGCGCCGGCCGCTGCCGGAAACTCCGCTGGCCAGCCTGGTGGCGGCACTGCTGGCCGAGCTTGCCCCGCTGCATCTGCCGGAGCCTGGACAGCCAGACTTTACGGTGGAAAAGTGCCGTTCACTCCACGACATCATCCGGTTTGTCCACGAACAGGGGATGGTCGAGATGTTTGCCGTTGCCACGCGCCATGGAGGCCGGGCGCGCGCCGCGGGGCGGCAATTGCTGAGCACCCTGCCGTTGCAGGCCTATCTGCTGGATATCGGCCACGGTCTTCCGGCGGTTGGCGAGCAGGAGGCGGTCGCTATCGAGCAGGTGACGAGTCGGCCCATGCGGGCGATCTGGCAGGGACTTTGCCATCCCGACCTCCGTTGGCGGTCGCCGCACCATTTCGACTGGCAGACCTTTAGCGAGGCAGTGCAGGGTGGCGGGGTGGTGCCGCCGGATTCCCCTGCCTATGCCAGTTATGCGGTGGTGGATCAGGATTACGTGCATTTCCATATCCGCTTTGGCTACCACTATACCGTGGTGGAGGCCCTGGCCACCGATGAATCGGAGAACAACTACGCCACCTTGCGGTTTGTCGGCGGCGGGGCGTCCCTTGGCGGCCGGCTCCTCAGGCTCCGCTTCATTGCCGAGGTGTTGCGGGAAAGCGGATTCCGGGTGACCATCCGGGGTGATCTGCTGGATGCGATGCGCAGTCGGGAGCCGGCCGCCTTGTTATTGGCGAGGCTGCAGGAGGTTGGTCGGCTTCTCGGCGCCACCAGGTTGCTCGATATGGTTATCGCGAACGAGGAAACAGCGCGACGATTCGCGCAGGAATTCATGGCGGGCCGCTGCGATTTTTTTACCGCTGCCGCCCCCCCCACCGACCCATAAACGGAAAGGCAATGGCGCGTTACGAATTGACCTGGATTACCCCCTATCTCGCCGTGGGCTCGGCCCCGATGTCCTTTGACGATCTCGATGCCATCAAGGCGCAGGGAGTGGACGCCATCGTCAACCTCTGCGGCGAGTTCTGCGACCTGCACGAGATCGAGGAGAAAACCGGCTTCGAGGTCTACTTCCTGCCCATTCCGGACGAGACCGCGCCGGACATGGCGGCCATGGAGCAGGCGCTTGCCTGGCTCGACGAGGCGGTTTACCTGGGCAAAAAGGTGCTGGTGCATTGCCGTCACGGCATCGGCCGTACCGGCACCTTTGTCACCGCCTATCTGTTGCGCCGCGGTCTCGGTCTGAGGGTGGCGGGCGACCGGCTTGCGCACACCCGGGCCACCCCGGCAAATTATGCGCAATGGAAATTGCTCAAGAAATACGGCCGCAAGGCCGGCACCCTCACCGTGCGGCCGCCGACCGCGGAAAATCGGGCGGTGGTTGACCTGGCGGATTTCTTCGCGGAATATGAAGGCCTGGTGCAGGACGTGGAGGAGAAGGTCGCGGCGTATCATGCCGGGCAGGGCATGGAAGAGGGCCGCTGTGGCCGGGAGCACGACCAGTGCTGCCGTTGTTATTTCGAGCTGCGTTTGATCGAGGCCATCTACCTCAGCACCCGGATGAACAAGGTGCTGAAAAGTCAGCAGCGGCAGGAATGCGTCGACCGGGCGGTGGGCTTTTTTCAGCGGATCAAAAAAATGGCGGCCGAGGAGAGCGGCCATCCGGAGATGCCGCAGCTCTATGCCGCCGCCAAATATTGCTGCCCGCTCAACAGCGCCGGGCGCTGCCTGGTTTTTGACCACCGGCCGATCATCTGCCGAACCCATGGCGTGCCGGCGGAGGCGTTTGGCCAGGCGCTTGTGGAGGATATCCTGATCAACATCTCGCGGAACGTTTTTTTCGTCCTGTCAGGGGCTTTCCCGGAGAAGGGGGATTTGTCCTTTTCTTGTGTGGACGCGGTTTCCGGACGCTTTACCCAGATGTACTTCCATTATCTGGCATCGCGGTGAGCGGGGCGCCCAACGCCTCGGCGACTTTTGTTTCCAGTTCGTCCTTGTCGATTGGTTTGGCGCAATAGGCGTAAGCGCCCATGGTGAGCGCCCGTCTGGCTGCATCGACGGTGGGGTAGCCGGTGAGGACGATGATCCGGACCGCCGGGTTCCGCTTCTTTATTTCCCGCAGCACGTCGATGCCGTCCATTTTACGGAGCTTGACATCGAGGATGGCGAGGTCCAGCGGGTGATGGTCGACAAAGCGCAGGGCCTTGTCTTCGTCGTCGAAGATATGTGTCGTGTGGCCCTTGCGTTCCAGGATTTTCCGGATCATGATCGCGGCATCGAGAACATCGTCCAACACGAGAATCTGTGCCACTGGCTATCCCTCTTCAGTCGAGTTGGCCGGAAGGGCTGGCAGAAAGATATGGAAGGAGGTGTGCATGCCGGCGGCGACCGTTGCCGGGTCGCGGGGGGGGGATTGCACCTCGATGCGGCCACCATGATCCTGGATAATGCCGAAGGAGACGGAAAGGCCGAGCCCCGTGCCTTTGCCCGCCCCTTTGGTGGTGAAAAAAGGATCGAAAATTCTGCCCTGAAGTTCGGGGGGGATGCCGGTACCGGAGTCGGCGACGACGATTTCCACCTCCTTGGTTGCTTCCTGGAAGCGAGTCCATACGCCGATGATGCCTTCCTTGCCGATGGCATGGTGGGCGTTGTTCAGCAGATTGACGAAAACCTGGCGCATCCGTTCGTAATCGAAAGAGATTTCCGGAAGATCCGGCGAGAAGCAGTGGTGGATGTAGATGTGATCGAGGTTGAGGGTATGTTCGACAATGGAAATCACATCGGCCAGGCATTTGTTGATGTCGGCGGGGAATTTTTTGTGCTCCGCCGTCTGCCGTGAAAATTTGAGCAGATCGGCAACGATGCGGCGGCAGACCTTGGCCTGTTTTTCGATGGTCTGGAGGGGCTCGAGCACTTCGGGTTGCTTTTCAAAGTCTTCCTCCAGAAGCTGGGTATAGCCCAGGATGATGCCGAGCGGGGTGTTGATCTCGTGGGCCACGCCGGCGGCAAGTTGGCCGACCGAGGTCATTTTTTCCGACTGGACCAGTTGTTCCATCATTTCCTTGAAGTGGGTGAGATCCTTGGCGATGCCTTCGCAGCCTTGCATGAAGCCGGAGTCGCTTTTGATCGCCGAGGCGGTGAGCATCGTGTAGAGGCGGTTCCCCTTTTTGCCTACCAGCTCCACCTCGAAACCCCGGACGTGCCCCTGGGTGTCGAGGGCCTTGCGGTAGTGGTTCCACTTGTTCATATCGAGAAAAAAGTCCGCCAGTGACTGCCCGATGATCTCTTCGCGCCGTTCAATCCCCAGCAGTTCCAGGCCGCTTGGGTTGATGTCGCAAATATTCCCGGTGCGGTCGCAGAAATATATCATGTCCTGGGAACCCTCGAACAGGCCGCGGAATTTCTCCTCGGACAGCCGCAGGTCGTGGGTGCGCCGTTCCACCTGCTGTTCCAGGGTCAGGTTCATGCGGCGCATGGCGGCGTGGGCCTCCATGAGGCGGCTGTTGACCTGTTCGAGCGACAGCGAATCGTTGCGGACCCGCTCGATCACGGCGCGCATGTCGTGGTAGTAGAAGGTCAGCACGGCGATGGCGCAAAAGGCCAGGGAGTTGAAGCCGCCGCTGTAAGGGCTAAGCAAGGTCCACACCTGCGGGTGGCCGATGAACATCAGTATGTAACGCAACAAATGGCCGGTCCCGCGGGAAGCGGCCAGGATGATCAGTGCCATGCACACCCAGAAAAAATGGGTCCACAAGACGTTGTGGGGGTCGAGGCGGATCAGGCGCCGGGCGTGGTAAAAGGCGACCACGGCGAAGACGATCATCAGGGTGGAGCCGAGGAAATCCACCACATAGACGGGCAGCAGAGGGAGTATGACGGTATTATGCATTTTCGCCCCTGCCGGCTTCCTGCTCCCCCTTTTTTTCGGCCTCCGAGCAGAAGTCGATGAGGGAGCACATCAGAAACCACATGGCCGGCACGCAGAGGAGATGATCGAAGCGTCCGAGGTAATAGAGGAGGCTGCAGGCGGAGATTTCTACCCGCACGGCATCTTTGGTCAGATTGGAACCGGCGATAATGGCGGTGTCGGGAAGGTGGAGGGTAAGCCAGTGGACAGTGAAGGTGTCGATGTTCCAAAGCAGGAAAAGCAGGAGCGACAGCCGGAGGTGTTTCCAGGCCAAACCACTGCCCGGCGGATTTTTGTAAAGCATGTAAAGGAAATAGATAAGGGCCGCGGAAAAGAAAATGTGGGCCATCATGTGGACGACGTACCCTTCCGGGTGGTCATGGATCTGGACGGCCCAGGCCGGAGAGGGGATGGCGGCCGTCAGCAGGAACAGGAGAAAGACGCGCGTTCCCCGGCCTGGCCGCATGGCGTGCCGGAAGAACAAAGGTAATTTTTTTTCGGGCTTGGTTTGCACGGGGCCAGCATACCAAACCCGCGGGGCGGAGTGCAAGGGGGTACCGTTCTGGTTGCCGGCGGACACCGCCTGCTCCAAGGCGGGGCGGGTTGCTTCTTCCCGGAGTGAGGAGAGAGGCAAGGGGTTTTCCACAGTTAACTGTTGCATTTTTTCGTGAGTTGGTCCATTCCATTAACAATGAACGCTGGAAAAAGCAGAGAGAGTGCCCCGCGGAAAAATGGCGCGGTCCCTGTGGTTGCCTCCGGGCCGCCCCGGGTGTTGCTGGTCGATGACGATGCCGACATGCTGGGCATGTTGAGGCGGCTGGTGAGCCGCAAATGCGATTGCCTGGTGGAGACGGCCGCCTCCGGCGACAAGGCATGGACCCAGCTCACGGAATGGCGGCCCGACGTCATCATCACCGATGTCAAGATGCCGGGGCTCAACGGTCTTGAGTTGCTCGCCCGGGTGCGGGAGCTCTATCCCGAGATCTCGGTCATCGTGATGACCGGGTATGGCAATGTGGAACTCGCGGTGCAGTCGCTCAAGGACGGGGCCTACGACTTCATCGAAAAACCGTTCGACAAGGAGCGGATCGTCCACAGCCTGGAACGCTGCCTCGAACGGGTGCGGTTGCTCAGGAAAAACCAGCAGCTCCAGGAGATGCTGGCGGGCAAAACCACCTTTTCCGGTTTTCATGGGCGCTCGCCCCGCATGCAGGAAACCTTCGCGTTGATCAAAAAGGTGGCGGACACCGATGTCACCGTGCTGATCCGCGGAGAATCGGGTACCGGCAAGGAGCTCGCCGCCCGCGCGTTGCACTCCCTGAGCCGGCGGGCCGGCCGGCCGATGGTGGCCGTCAACTGCCCCGCCTTGCCTGAACAGATTCTGGAGAGCGAACTCTTCGGCTACGTGAAAGGTGCCTTCACCGGCGCCGTGCAGGACAAGAAGGGGCTTTTTCTGGAGGCCGACGGCTCGACGCTGCTGCTCGACGAGATCGGCGACCTGCCGCTCACGCTCCAGACCAAGCTGCTGCGGGTCTTGCAGGAAAGGGAGATCATGCCCCTCGGCCAGACCCGGAGCATTCCGGTGGACGTACGGGTGGTGGCCTCGACCAACCAGGATCTGGAGGGAAAGATCAGGCAGGGACTCTTCCGGGAGGATCTTTTGTACCGCCTTAACGTCGTGACGGTACTGATGCCGCCTTTGAGTGAACGGCCGGAGGACATCCCGTTGCTGGCCCACGAATTTCTGAAAAAATATACCGCCGAGTACGGCCGTGACGCGCTCGTCTTTGCTCCGGAAGCGGAGCAGATGCTGTTGCAGCGCCCCTGGCCGGGCAATGTGCGCGAGTTGCAGAACGTGGTGAAGCGGTCGGTGCTGCTGGCCGCCGGTCCGGTCATCGGACCGGCCGATCTCGGTGGTGCTCCGGTCGCCATGACCAGAAACGATCAGGCGGGACTACCCTCGTTGCACCACCTGCCTTACAATGTCGCCAAGCAGGATTTGCTTGGCCGGTTCACCCGCGACTACCTCGGCGAGGCCCTCCGGCGGAGCAACGGCAACGTCACGGCCGCGGCCCAGGCAAGCGGCCTGGGCCGGCAGGCCTTCCAGCGGCTGGTGCGGCGTTTTGGCCTGGAGGGGGATTCCTTCCGGCCTGGGCAGCGTTTGCCGGTGGAATGATTCTTTTTTCGCTGTGCCTGCCGCATGAAGTATTACCCTTTCCCTGGTGCATCTTTTTTGCTGCGCCGCAACAAAAAAGATGCACCAGGGGGACGATCGTGTAGTGGCGAAAGCGGGCACCTCATTTCCTGTTGGCCTCAACTGACCGAAATAGCGATCAAAAAAAAAACGCCACGAACCCGGCCGGGGCGTGCTGTGCGGCATTCTTTTTGCAATACCAAGGGGAAGTGCCGGCGTTTGCCCTCACGGTGAAGGTGCGCCGGTACGAGGCATGGGGAAGATTGACAACTGCCTCCGAATGAGAGAGGGGGCGCAACCAGAAGGGAGGTGCGTGGCAATACATTAGGAGAGGTGAGGCGGAGTGATGCTGTCTTAAATTTCTCAGCACATTTAAGGAGAGGACAATGATGAAACGGAAGTTACGACTGTATCCATATGTTGCGTGGGCCATGGCCTTGTTTTTCGCCATGCCGGTTGGTGGCGCCCTGGCGGCGCCGGAAACCACACCGCCTGCCGCGGCCCCCGCGATGGCGGCAACCCCGACGCCGGCACCGGCTCCAGCTGCCAATGCCCCCACCGTAATGATTGACAAAACCTCGCTGAGCAACGGTGGCGAAATCATGGTCACCGGCCAGGCCCCGGCCGGCTCCCAGGTCTATGTCGAGGTCTATTCCGCAGACAAGCAGGTACGGGCCAACCGTTTCGACAGCAAGAAGGATCCCAAGACCGGCAAAATTCCCTACAAGTTTTACGTGACGCAGGAGATGCCGGCGTTCTATAAGATTTTCGTGCCCAAGGAGATGGCCGGCGAACTGGACAAGGCCAAGGCCAAAGGCAAGAAATGGAACTATTCCGAGGTGCTGAAGGCAACCGGCGCGAATGCCGCCTACAGTGCCCCGGCCAAAATGAAGATCGACAGCTACCAGGCCACCATCATGGCCAGCATCATCGGTTCCCGCGGCACCCTGCTTGAGCCGATGGATGAAAAGACGACCAAAAGCGAGTCGATGAAGCTGGTGAAGGGCCGCTTCCGCGGCGTTGGCAAGCTGTTGGAGGCCAGCGTCGAGATGACGCCAGCCGGCGACTACACCGCCAAGATCAAGCTTCCCGCCGGCCAGGCTCCCGGCAAATACAATGTGGTCGTCACCGCGGTCACCGAGCGGATCAAGGAAGGCGACAAGGAAACCATCAAGAAGGTCAAGAGCGAGGCCGTTACCTTCGACAACTCGGTCTCCTTCCCCACCGTCTATCTTGCCTCCGCCGGTACCAGCCTCAATCTGCTGGGGCCCTTCCTGCTCTGTCTGGTTATCTCCATCTTCGGCGTGCTCATGGGCGCGGGTGGCGGCTTCATCCTGAATCCGATCCTGGTGACGCTCTTCCCCCTGCCCCACACCATCGTGGCAGGCACCGTCATGCCCACCGTGCTTTTCTCCCAGGGCAGCGGCATCTACAATTACTCGAAGATCAAGTTCATCAACTGGAAGCTCGGTGCCGGTATTGGTTGCGCCATGCTGGTGGGCGGCTTCATCGGCCCCAAGCTGACCGAACTCATCACCCTCGACCAGTTCAAGTTCGCCTTTGGCTGGATCCTGGTGGTGCTGGCTGGTCTCATGTTCTGGCAGACCACGCCGGGCTACCTTGAGAAGAACAAGAAGGAGCAGGCCATTCTGAAGGAGTTCAAGAAGCGTGCCGAGGAAGCCGCCAAGGCGAAACAGGGATAAGGAGGGACGACCATGAAAGTAGAATTCTGGGGCCATGAGTTCGAGGCCAATATGATTGTCGGATGCACCGGCGGTTTTCTCATCGCCATCATGTCTTCCATGTTCGGCTTTGGTGGCGGGCCCTTCATGGTGCCGCTGATGACCGTTGCCATGGGGTTGCCCATGTACATCGTGGTGGGCAGTTCTCTGCTTGCCATTTTTTTCAACACCGCCATGGGCACCGTCCGGCACATGCAGTTCGGTAACTTTGATCTGGTCTTTTTCCTGGCCATGTTCCCGGCCGCGCTCTTGGGCGGCTACATCGGCCCCCAGATCGCCAAGAAGTTGAGCCCCATTATAGTCAAGCGCGTTGCCTGCGCGGGGTTGGCGCTGCTCGCCCTCAATCTGCTGGGCGTATATTGAAAAAAGGCCGTACTGGTTGTCGGTGTTGGTTCTAGATTCCCCCCCGGGGCTTTTTCAAGGAGCGTGTGTGCCCCACCGCCGGCCGGTCTTCCCTCCTACCCTCGGGGAAGGCTGGTCGGCGTGCTCCCACCCCTGCCGGTGGAGAGAAAACTGATGGCGTTCATTCTTGCCTTGGACGATGTTGTCGATGCGGCAGTCCTGGTGCAGCGGATTCTCAGCAAGAAAGGCCATGAAGTTGCCGTGTTTACGGAGGAGGAGGATGCTCTCGCCTATGCGCGGCAGCATAAGGTCGATCTCGCCATCCTCGACATCAAGCTGAAGAAGATGAGCGGGATCGAGATCTTGGAGGAATTGAAAAAGGTGGACCCGGCGATCCGGGCGATCATGTTGACCGGTTATCCTACTATCGAGACGGCGCGTCTCGCTTTGCAGCTCGGAGCGTCGGAGTATTGTGTGAAGCCCATCGACAAGGAAGAACTGGAGGAAAAGGTTGCGAAAGCCCTGGCGGCGTAATGGGGCCGGACGAGAATTGTTGCCTGGCCGCCGGGAAAACCGGGCTGGGACGAGAGGCGATTGGTGCATATGATTTCCCCTGGTAAGGGAACTGGCAAGCGAGGATCAAGGAGGTCGTGGTGATGAAAAAAAGTGTCTACAGTATTTGCGGGATGTGCGCGGTGCGCTGCCCGATCCGTGTCGAGGTAGAGAATGGCAAGGTGGTCTGGATCGAGGGTAATCCCAATGATGCGGCCATGGGGCGCAGTCTCTGTGCCAAAGGCGCATCGGGTATTGCCCTTGAATATGATCACGAAAGACCACAGGCGCCGATGATCCGTGTGGGACCGAGAGGCGCGGGGCAATGGAAAATCGTCTCCTGGGACGAGGCGCTTGACCACGTGGCCGGCAAGCTCAAGACCATCATGGAAAAGCATGGCGGCAAGGCCATCGCTCTGAGTGACCGTGGGGGCCCCTATAATGATCTGACCAAGGCCTTTTTGCGGGCCGTGGGGTCGCCCAATTATTTTACCCATGGCGCCACCTGTGAGCGCAATGCCCACCATGCCGTGAAAAACCTGCTGGGTTACGGGCGTGGCGCGGTGAAGTACGATTATAAGAATACGAAGCACATGGTGTTCTACGGACGTAATATTGTCGAATCCATCATGGTGAAAGAGGTCAAGGCGGTAACCGAAGGCCTGGCCAAAGGCGCCAAGATGACCTATATCGACCCCCGGGCATCGGTGACCGCCGGCAAGGCCACGCGCTACTGGCGGATCAAGCCGGGAACCGATTATGCGTTGAATCTGGCCATCATTCATACCCTTATCAAGCGCGACCTTTACGATAAGGATTTTGTTACCCGCTGGACCACCGGCTTTCCGCAGCTGGCCGAATTCGTCAAGCCTTATACCCCCGAATGGGCCGAGCAGGAGACCGAGATACCCGCCGAGGAGATTGTGGCCTTCTGCCAGGAGGTTGCCGAGGATGCGCCCCATGTTATTTTCCATGGCGGCTGGATGAACTCCCGGTATCCGGATTCGCTTTATGCCAGCCGCATGGCGGTCATCATCAATGTCCTGCTCGGATCTGTCGAGATGCCGGGTGGTATGTGGTTTGCCAAGGGTCCCGGTGCCGCCGGCAGAAAAGGATTGAAAACCCTTGTCGATCTCATGCCCAAGCCCACGGATCCACGTTGCGACGGCGTGGGTACCGAAATCAAGCATATTGACGCCGGTCCCGGCCTGATTCATCTGCTCTATCCCTGCATCGAGACCGGAAAGCCTTATCCGGTGAAGGCCTACTTTGCCTATCGCCATGACCCGCTGTTGGCAAATCCGGATCCCGAGGAACAGAAAAGGATCTTTGAAAATCTCGATCTGCTGGTGTCCATCGATGTGAATTACAGCGAAACCGCTTGGCATGCCGATGTCATCCTGCCGGAAGCCACCTACCTTGAGCGGGATAACATCCTCCAGGCGGTCAGTGGCCTGAAGCCTGCCTTTTACCGGCGCCAGAAGGCCGTTGAGCCTCTCTACGACACCAAACCCATGTGGTGGATTGTCAAAGAGTTGCTCAAACGCCTTGGCAAGGGTGACCTCTTCCCCTTCGAGACCATTGAGGATATCTGGAATTATCAGCTCAAGGATACCGACGTGAAGATCGGGGACTTCGACGCCAAGGGTTTTGTCTCTCTTGCCAAAGATCCCATCTGGATGGACAGAAAGGATGGTCTCAAGTTCCCGACTCCTTCCGGCAAGATCGAGCTTGTTTCAAGCGTCATGGAGAAGGCGGGGGTGCCTTCCTTCAAGCCTTATGAAAAACCGAGCACCGGGCCTGAAGGTTCATTGCGCTTGACGCACGGCCGCTGCGGGTATCAGGCCCACGGCCAGAGCACCAACAACCCGGCTCTCCATGAACTTTTAAAGGAGAATGTCTTGTGGATCAACACCAAGGAAGCCGCCAAGCGAGGCATCAAGGACGGCGCCATGGTGGAGGTGAGCAATGACGCGGCCCGCGGCAAGATCCGGGCGTATGTAACCGATTTTATCCATCCTGATGTGGTGTTCATGTTGCACGGCTTTGGCCGGACCGTTCCCGCCCAGACCAGGGCGTACGGCAAAGGCTTGGCTGATCAGATTTTCGCAAAAGGCCTGTTGTCGGAATGGGACAAAGCCGGCGGTGGTGTAACCCTGCTGGAATGTTTTGTTAATGTTCAACCAGCAAGCTAAGGGGAGAGTTGAGACCATGAGTAAATATTACGTAACACAGGATATTAAACGGTGCATCGGCTGTCGAGCCTGCGAGACGCATTGCAAAACCAAGAACTCCGTTCCGGACGGCTCTTCCTATTGCAAGATGATGCAGGTGGGGCCGCGTAATGTCAAGAATGTTCCGGTCACCGACTTTGTCTATATGGCCTGTTTCCATTGCGAGCAGCCGTGGTGCGTGGCGGCCTGCCCGACCGGCGCCATGCAGCGGCGCCAGAAGGACGGCATTGTCTTTGTCGATGCCAATCTCTGCGTGGGTTGCAAGGCCTGCATGACCGCCTGCCCCTGGGGGGTGCCCCAGTGGAACTTGCAGACCGGCCGAGTCGGCAAATGCGACCTCTGCAAAGACCGCATCGAGGAGGGTCTGGAGCCGGCCTGCGTCACCAAGTGCACCACCGGTTGCCTGAGTTTCGAGCGGCCGGATGAGGCCTCGAAAGAAAAACGGCAGCGGTTTGCCGAAAACATCCTGCGCCTGAAGGCGTAACTAAAAGAATTAGGTAAGCAGGTTAACTTATGCCGGGCAGTTATCTTCCCTTCGATTATCTCGCCATAGGCCTTATTTTGCTCTTTGCTCTGGCTTTTGGCGGGATAACCCTGTTTGTGGGCAGGTTTTTCAGATTGCGACGACCCTATGCTGAAAAGCTGGCTGCCTATGAATCGGGCAACCCGCCTTCGGAAGCGCCGCGCTTTCCGTTCAACGTGAAATTTTACCTTATCGCCATTCTCTTTGTGGTCTTCGACGTGGAGGCGATATTCCTCTATCCCTGGGCCGTGGTTTTTGATGCGCTTGGGGTCTTCGCCTTTGTCGAGATGGTGATTTTCATCGGCCTTCTGCTGGTCGGATATCTTTATGCCTGGAAAAAGGGAGCATTGCAGTGGGAGAAGTAAACCAGGTCGAACTTGTTGAAATCGAAAAGGGGGTCAAGATGATTCCCGGCGCCAATGCATTCATCATGGCGCTCGATAAGCTGGTAAACTGGGGGCGGGCCGGCTCCGTCTGGCCCGCCACTTTTGGCCTTGCCTGCTGCGCCATTGAGATGATGGACGCGGGGGCAAGCTATCATGACCTGGATCGCTTCGGCATGATTTTCCGGGCCAGTCCGCGGCAATCCGATGCCTTGGTGGTGGCCGGTACCGTGTCGAAAAAAATGGCGCCGGTGGTGCGCCGGGTATACGACCAGATGCCGGAGCCCCGTTATGTGGTGGCCATGGGTAGTTGCGCCTGCAGCGGCGGTGTCTTCAATTCCTACGCCGTGGTGCAGGGTTGTGATGAATTTTTGCCGGTGGATGTCTATGTGCCGGGCTGTCCACCCCGCCCGGAGGCGTTGATGGAAGGCCTGATGCGCCTTCAGGATAAGATCATGGGAGAGCATTGGCGATGGAGCCGTTGGCGATAGCAGAAAAAATCAAGAATCAGTTTCCCGCCGAGGTCATCGAGGTGGTCGAAAGTCGCGGCCAGGTCGGTGTGATTGTCGCGCGGGAGCAGATTGGCGCAATGTGCCGCTGGCTCAAGGATGAGCCCGAACTGCGGATGGATCATCTGTTGGCGCTTTGCGGCGTTGACTACGTGGCGAAAAACGGAACCTACGAGGTGGTGTACAACCTCTGTTCCATCCCGCTGCGGCATATGATCAGGTTGCGGGCCAGGGTGCCGGCTGATGATTGTCGCATCGATTCCGTTACCTGTCTGTGGCGTGGCGCCGATTGGCTTGAACGGGAGTGCTTCGACCTGTTAGGCATTGTCTTCGATGGCCACCCGGACTTGCGGCGCATCCTGCTGCCAGAGGGGTGGGAAGGCTATCCTTTGCGCAAGACCTACCCCCTGCGATTGCCGGCGGAACAGGAGTGGCAGGGGTATGTTCAGTTGAAGGAGTTGTCCCGCGAACTGAGCCGCTTCGATTTTTATAGCGACATGTTGAGCAACCAAGCGAAAGCGGGCGCTAACGAGGCAAAAAAATGATGGGAACCGAGTTTCGCAACCTGGCGGTGCCGGTGCGCGACGGTGAGAGCGAGCTCTTTACCGTGCAGATGGGGCCGCAGCATCCAGCCACCCACGGAGTACTTAAATTGAACCTGTGGATGGACGGGGAAACCGTGGTCCGCTGCGATCCGGACGCCGGCTATCTGCACCGCGGTTTTGAAAAGATCGCCGAAAACAAGACCTACGCCCAGTTCCTGCCGTTGACCGACCGGCTCGATTACATCAGCGCCATGGCCAACAACGTCGGGTACTGCGTGGCTGTCGAAGCGCTGCTGCGAATCGAGGTTCCGTTGCGGGCGCAGTACATCCGCACGATGGTGGCTGAAATGGCCCGCATCACCGGCCATTTGCTGTGGCTCGCCACCCATGCCCTCGATATCGGGGCAATGACCGTGTTTCTCTATTGTTTCCGTGAACGCGGCCTTCTGCTCGATCTTTTCGAAGAGTTGAGCGGTGCCCGGTTGACCACCACCTATACCCGCATCGGCGGTGTCCGCCAGGACGTGACTGCGCGGGCCATGGAGAAACTTGCCCGCTTTGTGGAGGAATTCCCTTCCCGCATCGCGGAATATGAAACACTCATCGACACCAACCGGATCTGGCTCAAGCGGACCAAGGGCATCGGCTGCGTCTCCGCCGAGCAGGCGGTCCAGCTCGGATTTACCGGCCCCTCTTTGCGTGCCTCCGGGGTGGATTACGATGTCAGGAAGCATCGGCCCTACTGTGCCTATGACAAAGTGCAATTTGAGGTGCCCATCGGCGTGAACGGCGATGTCTACGACCGGTATCGCTGCCGCATGGAGGAACTGCGGCAGTCGGCCCTCATTATCCGTCAATGTCTGGAGCAGTTGCCGCCGGGCGCCATTGTGGCCGACAATGCCCCCGACCTGGTGATGCCGCTGGCGCGGCCGCGCCAGCCGATGGCCGGCAGCTCGCTCGCCACCGGCTACATCGAGCTGGTGCCCAATAACGATGTGTACCCCGAAGGCGATGTCTATGTCTCCATCGAGGGCTCCAAGGGTGAGCTTGGTTTTTATTTCGTGAGCGACGGCGGCGGCCGTCCGTACCGGATGCACATCCGGTCGCCCTCCTATATTCATATCGGCGGATTGGCAACGGTGTGCGAAGGGGTGTTGGTGGCGGATGTTATTGCCATTATCGGCAGTCTGGATGTCGTGCTCGGCGAATGCGATCGTTGAGCCGGGAAGAGAAAAGGGAGCACTGAATACCATGGCTTTGGTTGTGCATATGCTCATATTGGTAGGCGTTGTGTTGCTCCATGTCGCCTATGCGACGTATTTCGAACGAAAGGTCATTGGCCACATGCAGGTGCGCATGGGGCCGACCCGCGTGGGACCGCTCGGTCTGCTGCAGCCCATTGCCGATGGCATCAAGTTGTTTTTCAAGGAAGATGTCATTCCCGGTTGCGCCGATCGTACGCTTTTCTATGCAGCCCCGATTATCTGTCTCGTGGCGGCCATGGCAAATCTCGCTGTCCTGCCTTTTGCGAGCGGCCTGGTGCTGGCGAAGATCAATATCGGGCTCCTGTTCGTTTTTGCCATGAGTTCCCTGGCCAGTTACGGGGTGGTCCTGGCCGGGTGGGCATCCAACTCCAAGTTTTCCTTCCTGGGCGGATTACGGTCCATGTCTCAGGTCATCAGCTACGAGATTGCCCTGGGGCTTAGCCTGGTCGGGGTGATGATGATGGCCGGCTCGCTCGATCTCTCCGAGATCGTGGCGGCGCAGCAGCAAAGCCGGTTCGGGATATACGCCATCCCTCAATTCCTTGGTTTTTTCGTGTTCGTGGTGGCCATGCTGGCCGAGACCAATCGAGCGCCCTTTGACCTGCCCGAGGCGGAAAGCGAATTGGTGGCCGGCTACTTCACGGAATACAGCGGCATTCGCTTTTCGCTGTTTTTCATGGCTGAATATATCGGGATGCTGGTCATGGCCAGCATTGCCACCATCTGTTTCCTGGGCGGCTGGTCAGGGCCGTTTGCCGTACCGCATGTGCCGTTCTTCTGGTTTGCCGCCAAGATCTACGGCATCATGTTTTTTTACTTCTGGTTGCGGGCCACGCTGCCCCGCTATCGCTATGATCAGTTGATGAGCCTCGGCTGGAAGGTGTTGATTCCGCTCGCGCTCCTCAATATCGTGGTGACCGGATTCGTAAAGACGATTTTTTAAGCAAGAGCAAGGCAAGGACGATTCCGATGCTTATTCAACCACGACCTAAACGATCACTGCTGGAAACGGTATTGCTGTTCGAGATCTTGCAGGGCATGGCCTTGACCCTCAAACGGCTTTTTTCAAAACCCGTCACCCGTCAGTATCCCGATGAAAAACGCCAGCCGTTCCTCGGCTTCCGCGGCAAGCACGCCTTGGTGCGCGACCCGCAGACCGGAGAGAGCAGTTGCGTGGCCTGCCTGCGCTGTGCCACGGTCTGCCCCTCGCAATGCATTTATATCCGGTATCACGAAGAGGAGGGGAGCGGCCGCCGGGTGGTGGACCGCTACGATATCGAAGCGCTGCGCTGCATTTACTGCGGCTATTGCGCGGAGGTGTGTCCGGTGAATGCCATCGTGTTGACCGAGTCGTATGAGTATTCGGCGTATGACCGGCAGACCAACTATTTTGACCGCGGCCGGCTGTTGAATAATTGGGATGCCTTTGTCAAGGAAAGCGGCCATGATCCCGTCGCCTACGTCAATCCCTTCTGGCGGCCGCGAGGAGTTGATGAGGCAACGTTGGCCGGGCCTCGGCGCCGGAAGGTGCCAGAGGAATGGACCCGGGCGGGGCAACCGGTGGGGCGGCTTTGTCGGTCGCAGGACTCTGAGGTTCTAGCTGAGGGAGTGCAACGGTAATGACGGTGCAGCAGATTCTTTTTTTCTATTTCGCCACGGTGATCGTTTTGTTGTCCCTTGGCGCGGTGACCATGCGCAATTCGGTTTACAGCGTGCTCATGGTGCTGGCCATGTTTTTCCACATGGCCGGGATCTATCTGACGCTCAACGCGGAGTTCCTGGCCGCCGTGCAAGTGGTCGTCTATGCGGGAGCCGTGCTGGTGCTTTACCTCTTTGTGGTTTTCTTGGTCAACCTCAAGCAGGAGGCGCGTATTACCCGTTTTGTCAAGCATCCCGCGCTCGGCGGAGTCATGGCCGGCGCGCTGTTCCTGATGCTGCTTTTCGCCTTTGGTTCCTTCTCGCTCGGCCCGCAAGGGGCATGGCCTGTCGCGGCGATCGAGGAGGCCACCTTTACCAGGGCGCTGGCCATGGAGCTTTTCACCCGCTATCTGCTGCCATTTGAGGTCGTCGGCCTCATCCTGCTGATCGCGGTGGTTGGCGGCATTGTTCTGGCGAAACGCGAGGAGTCGCAAGAGGGGGCCGGCCGGGAAACCGCCGGTTCCTCCATCACCCGGGGGGAGGCGTAACCATGGTGCCGATCAGCTGGTATCTGACGCTCAGCGCCGCGATTTTTTCCGTCGGCGTGTATGGCTTCTTGACGCGGCGAAACGTGATCCTCATGTTTCTTTCCCTTGAGTTGATGCTCAATGCCGCCAATCTCAATCTCGTCGCCTTGGGTCATTATATGGGGGATCTGCGTGGTCCGATACTGACCTTTTTTGTGATCGCCGTCGCGGCGGCGGAAGCTGCCATCGGCCTTGGCCTGGTGGTGGCCTTGTTCCGCAACCGCCGGACGGTCTATGCCGATGAACTCACGGAGTTAAAGGGGTAACCAATGCCGGGATATCTTTTACTACTGCCGCTGGCACCGTTTGCGGCGTTCCTCTTTACCCTGTTGTTCGGGAAACGACTGGGGCACGGTGCACATTGGCCGCCGATCATCGCCGTGCTCGTTTCCCTGGGATGCGCCCTGTTGGCCATGGCGGATGTGTTGCAGGGGCGGCGGGTCAATGCCGATCTTTATACCTGGATAAGCTCCGGGACCTTCCAGGTTTCCATCGGCTTTCTGCTCGATGAATTGACCGCCGTGATGCTCATCGTGGTAACCAGCGTCAGCACATTGGTCCACATCTACTCGGTGGGCTACATGCACCACGAATCCGGCTACTACCGGTTTTTCTCCTACCTGAGCCTGTTCACCTTCTCCATGCTGATGCTGGTGCTCGGCAACAATTTCCTTCAGCTCTTTTTCGGCTGGGAAGCGGTGGGGTTGTCCTCCTACCTCCTGATCGGTTTTTACTACGAAAAGGAATCGGCCGCCGATGCGGGGAAAAAGGCCTTCATCGTCAACCGGTTCGGTGACTTCGGCTTCAGCCTCGGCGTCATCCTCGTCTTTTTCACCTTCGGGACGCTGCATTACGCGCCGGTGTTCGCCAACGCCGCCGCCATCGCCGGCCGGACCTTCGACATCTTCGGCATGAGCTTCGATCTTCCGACCCTCATTGCATTGCTGTTGTTCTGCGGCGCCATCGGCAAATCGGCGCAGATTCCCCTGCATGTCTGGCTTCCGGATGCGATGGAGGGGCCGACTCCGGTCAGCGCCCTCATCCATGCGGCGACCATGGTCACCGCCGGCGTATTCCTGGTGGCGCGGTGCAATCCCCTCTTTGCGCTCTCGGCCACGGCGTTGAACGTGGTCACCGTGGTGGGCGCCGTGACCTGCCTTTTCGCGGCAACCATCGCCCTGACCCAGGTCGACATCAAGCGGGTGGTGGCCTACTCGACCGTCAGCCAGTTGGCCTACATGTTCATTGCTTGCGGGGTCGGGGCGTACAGCGCGGGTATTTTCCATCTCTTCACCCATGCCTACTTCAAGGCCCTGCTCTTCCTGGGCTGCGGCAGTGTCATTCACGCCATGGGCAATGAACAGGACGTGCGCCGGATGGGTGGCCTCAAGAAGTATCTGCCAATTACCTACTGGACTTTTTTCCTGGCGACCGTGAGCATTTCAGGAATTCCCGGGCTGGCGGGTTTTTTCAGCAAGGATGAGATTCTTGCCATGGCCTTTGCCTCGCCGATCGCGGCCGGCAAGTTTGCCTGGGCCATCGGCACCCTGGTGGCGGGGATAACGGCCTTTTACTCGTTCCGGTTGTTTTTCCTCATCTTCCACGGGACGTTCCGCGGCACCGAGGAGCAACGGCACCACCTGCACGAGTCGCCGCCGACCATGACGGTGCCGCTGATGGTGTTGGCGGTTGGCGCCGTAGCCTCCGGCTGGTTGGGAATCCCGGAGATTCTGGGCGGGGGCGCCCACTGGGGGCATTTCCTGGCGCCGGTGCTGGGGCATCCCGAGGTGCATCTCTCCCACGCCACGGAATGGCTCCTGATGGCCGGCTCGGTGGGGGTCGGCCTGCTGGGTCTCGCCTTGGCCTATTTCATGTATGTTCGGCAGCCGGCGGTGGCGGAGGGAATACGGCTTGGCTTCCCCGGCGTTCATC
Organism: Deltaproteobacteria bacterium; assembly: GCA_021802775.1. GTDB lineage: Bacteria > Desulfobacterota > Desulfobulbia > Desulfobulbales > Desulfurivibrionaceae > JAJZRJ01. The sequence continues at coordinate 45,790 of JAJZRJ010000001.1, read as the reverse complement.
GCTGGCTGTTCAACAAATATTATGTCGATGAATTGTATAGCGCCGCACTGGTGCAGCCTGCCATCAAGCTGAGCCGCGAAACCCTGTTGCGGATTGTCGATGGGCGACTGATCGAGGGCGTTGTCAACGGCCTGCCGGCCGCCATCGGCCAACTGGGCGAAAAGATGCGCCGCCTGCAGAACGGTTCGGTGCATCACTACCTGACGACAATGACCATCGGGGCGGTGGTGGTTCTTGTTTGGCTGGCGACGAGGTGAGAAAATGGATTTTCCGCTGCTCAGCATATTGATTTTTTTCCCGGTGATTGGCAGTGCGGCGCTTTTGTGCGTGCCGCGCGAAAGACCGGCGGCCATCAAGGCCCTCGCCTTGGGGATAAGTTGCGTCGAGTTCCTGCTGACGCTGCCGATCTGGTTAGGGTTCGACAAAACCACGCACCTCATGCAGTTCGTCGAGCGCCGCTCCTGGATTCCGGTCTGGAACGTGCAGTACAATCTCGGTATTGACGGCATCAGCGTCCTCTTCGTGCTGCTGGCCGCCTTTATTACCGTCCTCTGCGTCCTCGTTTCCTGGAGCGCCATCACGGTCAAGCTGAAAGAGTTTTATGTGGCTCTCCTGCTTTTGCAAGGCGCCATGGTGGGCGTTTTCTGCGCGCTTGACTTTGTGCTGTTTTACCTCTTCTGGGAGGCGATGCTTATCCCCATGTTCCTGTTGATCGGGGTATGGGGCGGCCCCAACCGGGTTTACGCGGCGGTCAAATTCTTCCTCTATACCCTGGTCGGCAGCCTGTTGATGCTGGTCGGCATCTTGGTCCTCTATTTTGCCAGCGGGCGGACGTTCGACATCCTGGTCCTGGCCGGACAATCCTATCCGATCACGATGCAACTCTTCCTCTTCTGGGCTTTTTTTGCGGCCTTTGCCGTCAAGGTGCCCATGTGGCCGGTGCATACCTGGCTGCCCGACGCCCATACCGAGGCGCCCACTGCCGGTTCCGTGGTGCTGGCCGGTATTCTCATCAAAATGGGCGCTTACGGTTTCCTGCGTTTTTCCATGCCGATCCTGCCGGACGCCACCCGGATGATGATGGAGCCGATGATCGTGCTCTCCCTCATCGGCATCGTCTATGGGGCGATGGTCTGCCTGAGCCAGACCGATGTGAAGCGCCTTATCGCCTATAGTTCGGTGAGTCACATGGGCTTTGTCACCTTGGGACTGTTTGCCATGAACACCCAAGGCGTCGAGGGCGGAATTCTGCAGATGATCAACCATGGCGTGGTGACCGGCGCCCTGTTCCTGGGGATCGGCATGGTGTATGAGCGGACGCACACCCGCAAGATTGCCGACTACGGGGGGCTCGCCTCGATCATGCCCAAATTTTCCGGATTTTTCCTGCTGTTTACCATGGCGGCGGTCGGGCTGCCCGGCACCAACGGTTTCGTGGGGGAATTCCTGATCCTCCTCGGCGGATTCGGGGCAAGGCCGTGGGCTGCGGTCTTTGCCGCCAGCGGCGTTATCCTGGGGGCCTGGTACATGCTGTGGTTGTATCAGCGGGTCTTTTTCAATCAGGTCAATACCGCGTGGTCGACGCTCAGTGACCTCAACGGCCGGGAGGTGATGATTATGGTGCCCATGGCCCTGCTCATTCTGGCGATCGGCTTTTTCCCCAACATCCTGCTCAGTTTCATGCATGTGTCGGTCGCTCATCTGCTCGAGCGGGTGATGGGCGGGTCGGCGGCCGTGGCCGGCATTACGGCTGGGGTGAATCCCTTTGGCGGGTAGTGGCCGGGTTGTCTGTCGGGTTCGTCCCTTTTTTGCTGGAAACCGAGGAGTAAGAACTTATGAATGCCGTACCACCTCTCATGCTTTTTTCCGTTTCTCCTGTGGCACCGGAACTGGTGCTTGTTGGTCTTGGGCTGTTGCTCGTCGGCATCGCCTCCTTCCCAAAGGTACCCAAGCTGATCATGCCGTCGGTAACGGCGCTTGGCGCTCTCGTTGCCCTGATGCTGCTCTATACCACCAGTTCCGGCGCCACATCCCTCATGAACATGCTGGTCATGGACGGATACAGCCGTTTTTTCAAGACCATCTGTCTCGTGGCGCTGCTGCTGACCGTCCTCATTTCCGAGCGCTACCGCACGGCGGTCGACATGCGGCATGGCGAATATTATTGTCTGATGATTTTTGCCGTGGTCGGCATGATGGTGATGATCTCTGCCGTCGATCTGATCATGCTCTACGTGGGCCTGGAACTGATGGCGCTCAGCGTCTATTGCCTGGTCGGTCTGCTGAAGCATGACACCAGGGCCAACGAGGCGGCGCTCAAATATTTTCTCATGGGCGCCTTTTCCTCGGGCTTTTTCCTTTACGGCCTTACCCTCATCTATGGGCTCACCGGCACGACCCAGTTGAGCGAACTGGCGCAGCGGATAGCGCTGCTCGACCTCTCGGCCAATTACGCCCTGCTGGCCGGCCTTGGCCTGGTGGCCGTGGCCTTTGCCTTCAAGGTCGCCGCCGCGCCGTTCCACATGTGGACACCCGATGTGTACGAAGGGGCGCCCACCGCGGTGACCGCGTTTATGTCCGTGGCACCCAAGGCTGCAAGTTTTGCGGTATTGGGCCGGGTGCTGATGGAGGGTTTCCCCATGATGCATGACCAGTGGGGTCCGCTGCTGGCCGTTTTCGCCTTGTTGAGCATGGCGGTTGGCAATATCGTCGCCATTGCCCAGACCAACATCAAACGGATGCTCGCCTATTCATCCATTGCCCATGCCGGATACGCCCTTCTCGGGATTCTCGCCGGCACCGCGGAAGGTCTTTCCGCCACGATGAATTATCTGCTGATCTATGCCCTCATGAGTCTGGGCGCCTTTGCCATCATTGTCCACCTCAGTTCCAGGGATGGCAGGGGAGAACGGCTGGAGGATTACAAGGGGCTTGCCCAGGACAATCCCCTGGCCGCCTTGCTCATGCTGCTCTTCATGTTTTCGCTGACCGGCATTCCTCCCACCGCGGGCTTCATGGGCAAGCTCTATCTGCTCATCGCCATAATGAATGCCGGTCATCTCTGGCTGGCGCTGGGCGCGGTCCTGTTCAGCGCCATTTCCGCCTATTATTATCTGCGACTGGTCCGTTACATGTATATGCATGAGGCGAAGCCGGCGCCACGGCTGGTGTTCTCCTTCGGCGTGGCGGCGGCGTTGTGCGTCAGCGTTTTCGGAGTGGCTGCCCTGGGTGTGGTGCCAAGCGCGGTACTGGCCTGGGCCGGGCAGGCGATGCTCGGTTTCTGATCTTTGCTGTTCCGCCTTGTCCGGTCTTCTCCGACATCTGGAGAAAACGGATGCTCCGCCAGAGCGTTTAGCGGTTCGGGTGTTCCGTTTTGTTGAGCCAACTTGACACTGGAGGGCACGCACCATGATCGCATACAGGTCGCAAATGATCGGCGAGGTAAACGATCCTGCTGGCTACCGATGGCTCGCCTGACAGTGAGGTGGCGGTTTTCAGCGCGATCAGCCTGGGCAAGCGCTGCCCCTATTTGAAAAAGTTCGTCGGCTATGTCACCGAGCGGGTGGTGGCCGATGCGTCATGTGCCGTGCTGGTAGTGCCGGCCGCCTGAAAGACCGGATTTTCAATTCCCAAGCGTTTGTGTAAAATTCCGCCGCGTCGCTGCTGTCGTCCGAGCTGCGCGGCTTCCTGCCGTTACGACGGGCACTGTCCGTCGGTGCTCGCCTCGTCAATCAATGGGGCTCAGCCCCATCCACTGCCTTCGCGTTCCCCTTTTTGATGTTGCGCCGGAATGAGGTCGCCTATGTCGCGACCATGAAGCGGCGCATGCGGATGTTGATGAGCAGCCCGATGCCGGCGAGATTGGTCAGGAGCGACGAGCCGCCGTAGCTGAACAACGGCAGCGGCACCCCGACCACGGGCAGCAGCCCCATGATCATCGCCAGGTTGACGAAGGCCTGCCAGAAGAGCAGGGCGACGATGCCGAAGGCGAGCAGCATTCCGAACTTGTCCCGGGCCGTGACCGCGATGTTGAGCCCCCAGAGCAGCACAAAGAAATAACAGGCCATGAAGAGCAGCGAGCCGAAAAACCCCCACTCCTCGGCCCACACCGAGAAGGCAAAGTCGGTGTGGCGTTCGGGCAGGAAGTCGAGCTGCCCCTGGGTGCCGTGGAGATACCCTTTGCCGAACTTGAGCCCGCTGCCCACCGCGATCTTCGATTGGGTGATGTGGTAGCCGCTGCCCAGCGGGTCACTCTCCGGATTGAGGAAGATTTCGATCCGCTGGCGCTGGTAGGGCTTGAGCAGCTTCCAGATCACCGGCAGTGCCGCGAGCGCAGCGCCGGCCAGTATCCCGAAGGTGGACCAGCGCAACTTTACGAAGAGGGTCATGGAGGCGAAGACAAAGAGACACATGAGGGCGGTGCCGAGGTCGGGTTGCTTCAGGATCAGCACGAAAGGGATCAGCGTGAGGATGATGGGCACGAAGAGTTCTCCCAGCGTGAAGCCCTTGCCGGTATCCTTGCGGTAGTAGTAGCTGGCGAGCATGATGACCAGGATGAGCTTGGCTGGTTCGGAGGGCTGCAGCCGGAAGAAGCCGAGGTCAATCCAGCGCTGGCTGCCGGCCACGGTCTCGCCGAAGACCATGGCCACCACCAGCATCAGCAGCCCGAGGATGTAGAGCGGGTAACTCAAGGTGATGAGCGTCTTGTAGTCCACCATGACGATGAGCAGGATGAGGCCGAAGCCCATCAGGTTGAAATAGAGTTGCTTGAAGAAGGCGGAAAGCCCCACGGCGTTGTTGAGCCGGGTGGCGCTGTAGAGATTCAGGAGCGCCATCAGGGTGACAAGGAGTACCCCGCCGACCAGGACCCAGTCGACGTTTTGCAGCAGGCGGCGATCGAAACGGAGCATGGTCTTCCTCTTACGGCGTGGCCGGTGGTGCGGCCGGTTCCGCCGGGACAACTTCCGGCGGGTGCATTTCGAAATAGCGAGTGAGTACTGCCTTGGCTACCGGGGCGGCAGCGGAGCCCCCGTGGCCGCCATGTTCTACCAGGACAGTGACGACGATCTGCGGCTTGTCAAAGGGGGCGAAACAGGTGAACCAGGCATGATCGCGGTACTTGTAGGGTACCTTGCTTTCCGAGGTCGCCTGATATTGGGCCAGCCGGACCACCTGGGCGGTGCCGGTCTTGCCTGCCACGATCACGTTCTCCAGCTTGGCGGTAGTGGCGGTGCCGTGCGGTTCGTTCACCGCGCCGGCGAGCCCGTCGCGGATGATCTGCATGGTTCGCGGGCTGCCCAGTGAGGTGCCGTCCACAACCGGCTTGAATTGTGAGACAAAAGCGCCGCTGGAGTCCTTCACCGCGGCGATGAATTGTGGCCGGTAGAGCGTGCCGCCGTTGGCAATGGCGGCGGTCATCCGGCAGATCTGGAGCGGGGTGGCCAGGTCGAACCCCTGGCCGATGGCGATGGAAAAGGTCTCGCCATCCTGCCACGGCTCCTTGAAGCGTTTGAGTTTCCAGGCGGTGGTGGGGATGTTGCCGGCTTTTTCGTTTTCCAGCGTGATCCCGCTTTTTATTCCCAGCCCCAGGCTGTTGGCGTAGCGGGCAATGACGTCGGGGCCGAGTTTCTGGCCCACCTGATAAAAATAGACGTCGCAGGATTCGGCCAGGGCCCGATGGAGACTCACCGCGCCGTGGCCGCCCTTTTTCCAGCAGCCATAGGAACGGTTGCCGAAGTTGATGGAGCCGGAGCAGAAAAAGGTGGTGTCCGGGGTGATCACCTTTTCGCTGAGGCCGGCCAGGGCGGTGACGATCTTGTAGGTGGAGCCCGGCGGGTATTGGCCCTGGATCGGTTTATTGATCAGCGGGGTCTTGATGTCGTTCAGGAGTTGCTGCCAGACGTTGCCCGGAATACCGCCGCTGAATTCATGGAGCGGCAGCGCCGGCAGGCTGGTGAGGGCCAGGATGCGGCCGGTGTTGACTTCCATTGCCACCACCGCCCCGGCGCGGTCCCCCATGGCGGTCTCGGCCGCCTCCTGCAGGCCGATATCCACCGTGAGCTGCAGGTCGTTGCCCGGCACCGCCTCTTGCGCCTTGAGCCGTTTCTGGACAAAGCCCCGGACATCGACCTCCATGAAGCTTTGGCCCTTCTCGCCGCGCAGATAGCGGTCAAAGAGCTTTTCGATGCCACCCTTGCCGATGAGGTCGCCGGGCATGTAGGTGCCATCCTTGTTCGCGTCCAGTTCCTGCTGGTTGATCTCCCCCAGGTAGCCCAAAAGATGCGAGGCCATCTCGCCGTACAGGTAGTCGCGGGAGGGCACCACCTCCACCTGCACGCCCGGCAGGCGGTAGGCGTTGTTTTCGATAGCGATGAGGGTTTCCCAGTCGATGTTTTCCTTGAGGCGGGTCGGCAGGTAGCGCGGGTGGTCGGCGCCGGCCCGGATACGGTCGAGCAGCACCGAGATGTCGAGCTTGAGGATTTTGGCCAGTTGCTTGAGCACCTCGTCGGGATGGGGGGCATCCTCCCGAATCCAGACTACGTTGAAAAGGGGACGGTTGGCGATGATGATCTCGCCGTTGCGGTCCAAGACGTTGCCGCGCGGGGCGGCGATGTACTGGATTCTGGTCCGGTTGTTCTCCGAGAGTTGGGCGTATTCGGTGCCCTTGCGGATCTGCAGGTGCCAGAGGCGGACCACCAGGATCGCGATCAGGGCCACCATGATGGCGGTGGTGATGTCGATCCGGGTCTTGAGCATTTTAAGCTCGGCCGGATCCATCTTGGTGATGTTGCCAAGACCGCGTGCCATGGCCTAGCCCCTGAAGCGATTGGCCGGTCGGGAACCCAGCGACAGGAAGGAGGAGCCGCTGCCAGGGGTCATACGTAGCTGGAGCCAGCGGAAGAGGCTGAAAGAGGGGATGCAGACCACCGACATGATGATGAGCTGCTGGAGCATGTTGCCCCAGCCCCAGGAGAGCACCGCCGCCGGCGCGAGGATTGAGGAGATGACGTAGATGGCGGCATTGCCGAAGAGGTAGCTGATGATGATGAGCGGTATCTGGTGGAGCGTGTCGGTGAAAGCCAGATGGCGGGTGGAGGTCTTGAGCACGAAGAAGACCAGCAGGTAGGTGAGGGGATAGAGGCCTAAAAATATGCCGGAGAAGATATCCATGAGCAGGCCGAGCAACAGCGCCAGCACCGCGCCGCGGAACAGGTCGAGATGGGTGGCGGCGAAGACGATGAGCAGGAAGAGCAGATCCGGCTGGCCTATCCAGGCGGGCAGGTTGTGGAGCAGAGTGGTCTGCAAGAGAAGGCACAGGGTGCCGATGGTGAGAAAAATTCCGATCAGCATGGCCTATTCCGCAAGTGAGGCCTTTTTCATAACAATGATTACCTGTTCGAGCTGCGAGAAATCGATGGCCGGTTGCACAGTGATGTTCTGGAACATGCCCCGGCGACTTCTGGTGACGCTGGTGACGGTGCCGATCATCAGTCCCTTGGGAAAGATGGTGCCCAGGCCCGAGGTAACGACCTCGTCGCCCTGGGCGACCTCGACGTTCTTAAGAACGTAGTTGAGGTCGAAGCCCGTGCCGTTACCCTTGATGATCCCCTGCACCCGGTTTTTCTGGATCACGGCGTCGATGGCGCTGTTGGGGTCGTTGGCGAGCAGGATCTTGGCATAATGGGGCGAGGTGTTGACCACCTGACCGACGATACCCTCCGTGATCACTGCGGGCATGCCGTTTTCCACGCCGTCGCTGCTGCCGCGGTCGATGATCATGGTCTTGAACCATTGGGACGGGTCCTTGCCGATGATCTGCGCGGTAAGAGTGGGCGGCGGCAGGGTCTCCTTGAACTCCAGCAGCTTGGTCAGCCGCACGTTGGTGGCCACGGCCTCCCGGTAGCTGGTGGTCGCAGCCTTGTATTTGCGGAGTTCCTCCTTGAGCCGTTCGTTTTCCTCGCGGATGTTGATGAGGGTCGTGTAGTTGCGCCAGAAGGTCTTGAAAAAGCCACCCACGTGGCTGGCGCCGCTCTGGGCGCGGCCCAGCACCTCCAGCGCGAGCTTGTGCGGGGTGTTGAACTCCTGGCGGCCCACGGTGGAGACGATGAGCATCAGAACGAGGGTCAGGATCAGGCCGAAGAGCAGCAGCGCTTTGAGTTGGCGTGTGCGTTTACCCTTTTTGCGCATGGCGTCTGGTTACCGCAAGACAGGCGATGCCTGCGCCGGCAGGCAGCAGGAAACCGGCCGGCCCCCCGCAAGGGGCAGGCCGGAGGTTGGTATGGGCAAATGGCGCGGCGAAGGTCGGCACGGAGATAATCAGGTGGTCATGACCTCTTTGAGTACTTCCAGATTTTCCAGGGCCTTGCCGGAGCCGAGTACCACCGAGGAAAGCGGATCCTCGGCTATGATGATCGGGAGTCCTGTCTCTTCGCGGAGGCGTTTGTCCAGGTTGCGGAGCAGCGCACCGCCGCCGGTGAGCACGATGCCCTGATCGACGATGTCGGCCGCCAGTTCCGGCGGGGTCAGCTCCAGGGCCATCTTCACCGCCTCGATGATGGCGTCCACCTGTTCGGTGATCGCCTGGCGGATCTCCTCGGAGGTGATGGTCAAGGTTTTCGGCACGCCGGAGACCAGGTCGCGGCCCTTGACTTCCATGCTCTCGTAGGGTTCGGTCGGCATGACATCGCCGATGGTGGTTTTGATCAACTCGGCGGTGTGCTCGCCAATGGCCAGGTTGTGTTTGCGTTTGATGTAGTGGAGGATCGCCTCGTCCATCTTGTCGCCGGCCACCCGCACCGAGGCGGCGTAAACCACGCCGGCCAGCGAGATGACTGCCACCTCGGTGGTGCCGCCGCCGATGTCCACCACCATGTTGGCGGTGGGTTCGGTGATCGGCAGTCCGGCGCCGATGGCGGCCGCCATCGGCTCCTCGATAAGATAGACCTCGCGGGCGCCGGCCGATTCGGCCGATTCCTTGACCGCCCGTTTTTCCACCTGGGTGATGCCGGAGGGCACGCTGATGATGATGCGCGGGTGCACCAGGGTGCGGCGGTTGTGGACCTTGTTGATGAAGTAGCGGAGCATCGCCTCGGTCACCTCGAAGTCGGCGATGACGCCGTCCTTGATCGGCCGGATGGCCACGATGTTCCCAGGGGTGCGGCCAAGCATCATCTTCGCTTCCTTGCCTACCGCCAGCACCTTGTTGGTGCGGGCATCCTTGCGGACCGCGACCACGGAAGGTTCGCGCAGTACGATGCCCTTGCCCTTGACGAAGACGAGGGTGTTGGCGGTGCCGAGGTCGATGGCCAAGTCGTTGGAAAGCCAGCCGAACAGCGAATCGAGGAACATACCAGGCTACCTCTGCGGTTGAAGGGATGCGAATATCATATAGATTGAAGGGGTTACTTACCGCACAAATTGAAGAAAGTCTAGCAGAGTCTCCGGTACCCCGCAAGAAAAATGGCGGCGCGGGAATAAGGAAAAAACTTGACAGCGGCAGAGGCTCATGGTACCCATGGTGTCGCTGACGCGGCGGCGGTTTTGCCGCGTTGTTTGTTTGGTTGACCGATGTGGGGCTATAGCTCAGCTGGGAGAGCGCTTGAATGGCATTCAAGAGGTCAGCGGTTCGATCCCGCTTAGCTCCACCACTTCCGAATATATCCTTTTTGGGGAGGGCTTCCACGGTTTTTCCTAAAAAACGGAGCCTCTGCCGTATGGAACGAATTGGCCTTCTTCGATCGGCAGAGGCTTTCCCTTTGGGTCGTCCATGAGCAAACATACCCCAGACACCGAACTAAAACCCGTTGGCGACGAGGCGATCCTCAAGGTGGCCAAGGAGATCGTGGTCAAGTTCATCGAGGTGGGCCAGCTCTCTCCTGTCAAGTTCGGCGAGATCTTCGACGAAGTCTACAAGACGGTCCGTAAGACCGTGCGTTCCTGATCGCTTGTGTCTTCCGTGGCTCTCGATCCTGCTCTCAACCGCAAACCTGACCACGTTTCCCACATCCACCTGCTCGGCATCTGCGGCACCGGCATGGGCGCCTTGGCCGGCATGCTCCAGAGCGCGGGCTATCGTGTAACCGGCTCGGATGAACACGTCTATCCGCCGATGAGCGACTATCTCGCTGGCCTTGGCATCCCGGTGATGTCGGGCTACCGGCCGGAGAACCTCGCTGAACGGCCCGACCTCGTCGTGGTCGGCAACGTCATCCGGGCGACCAATCCGGAAGCGGAGGCGGTGGCCGCGGCGGGCATTCCCTATCTTTCTTTCCCGCAGGCCCTGAGCCGCTACTTCATCGACGGCAAGAGTTCGCTGGTGGTCTGCGGCACCCACGGCAAGACTACCACCGCCTCGCTGCTCGCCACCCTGCTGCAGCACGCGGGCCGCGAGCCGAGCTTCATGATCGGCGGCATTGTCCAGGCCTTCGGCCGCAACTTCAACCTGGGCAGCGGCCCTTATTTTGTGGCCGAGGGCGACGAGTACGATACCGCCTTCTTCGACAAGGGGCCCAAGTTCCTCCACTACCAGCCCAAAGTCTGCATCCTCACCAGCGTCGAGTTCGATCATGCGGACATTTACGCCGACTTTGACGCGGTGAAGGCGGCCTTCCGGAAGCTGGTCGGGATTCTGCCGCCGGATGGCTGCCTGGTCGCCTATTTTGACGACCCCACCGTGGCCGAGATTGCCGCCGAGGCCTCCTGCCCGGTGGTTGGCTATGGCGAGGCTGCAGGTCGGGATTTTCAGATGGCCAATCTCATGGTCGCCCCGGGCGGAACCACCTTTACCGTCATGAAGAATGGCGCGGCGTTGGGCGAGTTCACCAGCCGGATGCCGGGTCGCCACAATGCCCTCAATAGCCTGGCGGTCATTGCGGTGCTCGATCGCCTCGGCATCGAGTGGGCCACCATCGCCAGCGGTCTGGCCGCCTTCCAGGGCGTGCGCCGGCGCCAGGAGGTACGCGGGGTGGAGCGCGGGGTCACGGTGATCGATGACTTTGCCCATCATCCCACGGCGGTGCGCGAGACCCTGGCCGCACTGCGCCAGGCCTATGCCGGCCATCGCCTCATCGCGGTCTTTGAACCGCGCACCAATTCGAGCCGCCGCCGCGTTTTCCAGGATGCCTATGTGACGGCCTTTGATCATGCCGATCAGGTGGTGGTCCGTGAGCCCATGGCCCTGACCCAGCTCGCCGAAGAGGAGCGTTTTTCCTCGGCGCAGCTGGTGGCCGACCTCAAAGGGCAGGGGCGCGATGCCCGTTATTTTCCGACCACCGATGAGATTCTCTCCTATCTCGACACCCAGCTTCACCCCGGCGACGTGGTGGCGATCCTCTCCAATGGCGGCTTCGACAACATCCACACCCGCCTGCTCGACCTGCTCCGCCGGTAATCCGGTTGTAGCCTTCGTTTTTTGGCCCGTTTTTTCGCTTGCGATTTTTGCGATTCCATGACGATAATCGGGGCACTGTTGTCTGCTTCGGCCGTTCGGGCATTCCATCACTCAGCCAGTAATTTCAATTGGTTATATCGATGTCCCCGGGGATTGTGCTTTCCTGAATTGCCATTCAGCATTTCCTTGACATCGGGTAGCGATTAGTTTAATTAGGTCGCTGACTAATCCAATGTGGCTCTAGGAATAAGGAGCAGTATCGTGGAACATCAGTCGCTTTTTGACCTTCTCTATGTGGCCGCCTATTTCTTGGGTGGTGTCGTTTTCGCCATCGGTCCGTTCATCATCGCCAACCTGCTGGCGCCCCGCACCCTGCAACCCAAGACCCGGTCGATCTACGAATGCGGCATGTCGCCGATCGGCGAGGCGTGGATCCGCTTCGGCGCGGTCTATTATCTCTATGCCTTGATGTTCCTCGCCTTTGCCGTGGATATCCTCTATCTCTTCCCGGTGGCCCTGGTCTACGATAAGGTTTTTGCCATCCGCGATTTCGTCGAGATTGTCATCTTTGTCGGCATCCTTGCGCTTGCCGTTGTCTATGCCTGGAAAAAGGGGGTCTTTCAGTGGGAACGGAAAACATACAATCCCCGATAGTCCGTTTTGCGGCGCTCGATAAGTTGCTGGCCCTCGGCCGGGCCAACTCCCTGTGGCCCATGACCTTCGGCCTGGCCTGCTGCGCCATCGAGATGATGGCCGCCGGCGCCTCGCGCTTCGACCTCGACCGTTTCGGGGCCGGCGTCTTCCGGCCCGCGCCGAAGCAGTCCGATGTGATGATCGTGGCCGGCACCATCAGCCGCAAGATGGCCCCGGCCATCCAGACGCTCTACGAGCAGATGCCGCATCCCAAGTGGGTCATCGCCATGGGCAACTGCGCCATCTCCGGCGGCCCCTTTGTCTTCGAGGGGCAGTACGGCATCGTCGAGGGCGCGGACAAGTTTCTGCCGGTGGATGTCTACATCCCCGGCTGCCCGCCGCGGCCCGAGGCGCTCATCGAGGGGCTGCTCGAACTGGAGGAAAAGATCACGGGCTCGCGGCGCTGGCCCAGGGTGGAGGCCAAGTAGATGAAGGCAAACGCGCTCAAGCAGGCGATGGCGAAGGTGAGTTCGGCCAAGATCAGCGAGGCCCCGTATGCGGCCAAGGGCTTTCACCTGGAGATTAGCGTGGCGCCGGCCGAGGTGGCCGCGGCCGCGGCGGTACTCGACCGGGAGGGCTTTTTCATCGAGGCGGTGACCGGGGTCGATTGGCTGGGCGAACAGGCAGCCGCAGAGAAGGCGGCCAAGGCCGCGGCTGCCGCGGCCGCAAAAAAGGCGGCGGCGAGCGGCGAGGCCGCGCCGGCCGAGCCTGCCCCTGCGGTTGCCCCGGCGATTCCGGCCGAGGACCAGTTCGAGGTGGTGTACGACTTCAATCATTACGAGGCGCTTTGCCGGGTGACCATGCGTGTCCGGGTGGTCCGCAGCACCCCGGAGGTGCCGACGATCTCCGAGATCTACCCCGGCGCCAACTGGCACGAGCGGGAGACCCACGATTTCTTCGGCATCGTCTTTACCGGCCATCCGGACCTCTCGCCGCTGCTGCTGCCCGAGGACGCGGATTTTCACCCCCTACGCAAGGATTTTCAGGCATGAACGTGCTCGCCCAGGATCCCGCTCTCGAGACCTTTGTCCTCAACATGGGGCCCCAGCACCCGGCCACCCACGGGGTGCTCCGGGTCAAGCTCGTCCTTGACGGCGAATACATCGTCGAGGCCGAACCGGTGCTCGGCTACATCCACCGGATGCACGAGAAGATGGGCGAGAACCGCACCTTTGCGCAGTTCATGCCCAATACCGGCCGGCTCGATTATCTCTCGGCCCTCTCCTACAACCACGGTTATGTCTGCGCGGTGGAGCGGGCCGCTGGCATTGGCGTGCCGGAACGGGCCGAGTACATCCGCTGCATCACCGTAGAGCTGAACCGGATTTCGAGCCACCTGCTCTGGTTGGGTGCCTATGTGCTCGACCTCGGCGGTTTCACGCCGCTGCTCTATGCCTTTGATGATCGCGAGATCCTGCTCGACCTGCTGGAAGGGGTCACCGGCGCGCGGCTTACCTACTGCTACTTCCGGTTCGGCGGCGTCTACAACGACATCGACGACGATTTTGTTACCGGCCTCAAGGGATTCGTCAAGCGGATGCGCACACGGCTGCCCATGTACCATAACCTGGTGACCAAGAACATCATCCTGCGCAAGCGGCTCGAAGACATCGGCTTCATCACCCCGGAGCTGTGCCGCAAATACGGGGCAACCGGTCCGGTGGCCCGTGGTTCCGGCATCGATTACGACGTGCGCCGGCACGAGCCCTATTCGGTCTACCCGGAGTTCAAGTTCGATATCCCGGTCTACCCCAAGGGCGATTCCATGGCGCGCTATCTGGTGCGCATGGACGAGATCGAGCAGAGCCTGCGGATCATCGAGCAGGGGCTCGACAAATTGCCCAGTGGCCCGGTGATGGCCGAGAAGGTGCCGAAGATTCTGAAGCCCCCGAAGGGCGACTATTACCATGCGGTGGAAGCGGCCCGCGGCGCCTTTGGCGTGCGCTTGGTCAGCGACGGGACCAATACCCCCTACCGCCTGAAACTGCGGTCGCCCTCGTTCTCCAACCTGAGTCTGTTCGCCGAGGCGGCGCAAGGTCTGTTGATTGCCGACGCCATCGCGCTCATGGGCAGCCTGGATTTGGTAATTCCCGAGATTGACAGATAGGAGCGGTCCGCATGAGTGTACATCCAGATGTGGCAAGGGTGATCGGCTATGTGGTGGGCACCATTGCCTTTGTGGCCCTGAACGCCTCCTTCCTGGTCTGGCTGGAGCGGAAAGTGGCCGGCCATATCCAGCGCCGGATCGGCCCGAAGGAGGTCGGTCCCTTCGGCATCTTCCAGTCGCTGGCCGACGGCATCAAGCTGATGAGCAAGCAGCTCATCGTGCCCGAGGGGGCGGATGGCCTGCTCTTCCGGCTCGCACCGCTCCTGGTCATGATCCCGGCGGTGATGGTCTATGTGGTGATCCCCTTTGGCCCGGCCCTGGTGGCGCGGGACATCAACATGGGCATTCTGGTGATCTTCGCCTTTGCCTCCATCAACGTCCTGGGGCTCCTGCTGGGCGGCTGGGGCTCCAACAATAAATATGCGGTGATCTCCGCCACCCGGGCGGTCTCCCAGAACGTGGCCTACGAGATCCCGATGCTGCTCACGGTGGTCACCCTGGTGATGATCACCCACACCATGAGCCTGAACCAGATCGTGGCCCAGCAGCCGACCATCAAGGATTGGTACCTCTTCCCGTGGAACGGCAGCATCATGCTGCCCATCGGCTTCCTGATCTTCTTCATCTGCTCCATGGCCGAGACCAACCGCGCCCCCTTCGACCTGGGCGAGGCGGAGAGCGAGCTGGTGGCCGGCTTCCACACCGAGTACGCGGGCATGGGTTTCGGCCTCTTTTTCCTCGGTGAGTACTCCAACGTCTTTGTCGGCTGCGCGCTCGCCTCGATCATGTTCCTCGGCGGCTGGCAGTGTCCGTTCGGCCTTTACCCTGGCGTGCATTGGATGCTGATCAAGACCTACTTCCTGGTCTTCGTGGTGATGTGGGTGCGCTGGACCTATCCGCGCACCACCCTCTACGGCCTGCTCAATCTGTCGTGGAAGGTGCTGATTCCTTTTGCGCTCCTTAACCTCCTTGTAACCGCAGCCCTGCTGAAGGTGTTCTGATGAGCGGCTATTTCAGAGATCTGTTGGACGGAACCAAGAGCCTGGCGGTCGGCCTCGGCATCACCTTCAAATATATGGTGGGCCCGGTCATCACCCTCCAGTACCCGCACCAGACCTTACCGATGCAGCCGCGCTTCCGTGGCCACATCGACCTGGTCCGCGACCCGGAGACCGGCACCGATCGGTGCATTGTCTGCGGCATGTGCCAGAAGACCTGCCCCTCCGGCTGCATCACCGTAGCCGGCGACAAGGTGGAGGGCGTCAAGAAGAAGGCGCTCACTCTGTACACCCTTGATTTCACCAAGTGCAGCCTTTGCGGCCTTTGCGTCGAGGTCTGCCCGGCCGATGCGATCACCTTTTCGAAGGATTACAATCTCGCCGGGCGCAGCCGAGAGGCATATGTCTTCGATCTGAAAAAACGGTTGGAGGAACGGAAAGGATGACCCCCATACTGTCACCACAGGGCCTGGCCGGGCTCGTCTTCCTCGGCTGTGTCGCCATGACCATTGCCGGGGCCGTGGTCGCCACCAACGCCGGCCGCCTGATCCGGGCCGTTACCGGCCTGGCGCTCTGCCTGGTCGGAGTGGCCGGCATCTATTATTTCCTCGACAGCCCCTTTGTCGCGCTGATGCAGATTCTGATCTATGCCGGCGCGGTGTGCGTCACCATCGTCTTTGCCGTCATGCTGGCCGAGCCCCATGAACTCAAAAGGATTGGCAAGATCCATGCCCTGGCCGGGCCGGCCAGCATCCTGGCCGCCGCGGTGCTGACCTGGGGGCTCGCAGCCCTGGCGGTCAAGACCGCCTGGCAGCCTGCTGCCTGCCGGGCCAACAACGGCGCGGTCGAGGAGGTGGGGCAGTCGATGCTCACCACCTACAGCATGAGCTTCGAACTTATCTCCGTGGTGCTGCTGATCGCGATCATCGGGTCGCTGGTCCTGGCCCGGGCCGGGAGGAGCAAGTAAATGGATATTCTCGCCCTGCACAACAGCCTGAACACCTACCTGCTGCTCGGAGCCCTGCTGTTCGGCTTCGGCATCTACGGCATGCTCCGCAACCGGACCTTCATCGGCATGCTCATCTCCGCCGAGCTGGTGCTGGCCGGCGCCTCGGTGAACTTCATGGCCTTCAACCGTTTTCTGGCGCCCGACCCGACGGTGGGGCAGATCTTCGCCCTCTTCATCATGGGCCTGGCCGCGGCCGAAGCCGCCATCGCGCTCAGCATCATCATCGCCGTCTACCGGAATTTCAAATCCATCGACACGGACGACGTGGCCGAACTGGAAGGATAGAGGACAGCGCACCATGGAAACCATTGTCTCGATCAAGCCTCTGCTCGCCCTGCTGGTCGCCCTGGCCGGCAGCGTCATGGTGATGCTCTCCGGCAAGAAGCCCAACATCCGGGAAGGATGGTCCCTGGTGGCGGCGGTCACCATGTTCGGCATCATCGCCTCCATGATCCCCACCATCCTGCCGGCCCCGCTGGGCCTGGGGCAGAAGATCCTGCTGCCGCTCTTCAAGATCCTGCCCGGTCTTTCGGTCACGTTGCGGGTCGATGCCTTCTCGATGATCTTTGCGGTAGTCGCCTCCTTCCTCTGGATTCTGGCGGTCTTTTACTCCGCCGGCTATATGCGCGGGCTGCATGAGCATGCCCAGACCCGCTTCAATGCCTGTTTTGCCCTGGCGCTCTTCGGTGCCATTGGTGTCGCCTTCTCCGACAACCTCTTCACCATGTATCTCTTCTACGAGATCGTCAGCGTCTGCACTTACCCGCTGGTCGCCCACCATCAGGACGAAGAGGGCTACGAGGGTGCCAAGAAATACATCATCTACCTCACCACCACCGCCAAGGGTCTGGTGCTGCCGGCGATGATCCTCATCTACGTGCTCACCGGCACCCTGGATTTCGCCGACAATATCAATACCGGCATCTTCCCGGCCGGGGTGGTTGATGCCCAGGGCCTTCTGGTGACGGTACTCTATATCTTCTGTATCCTGGGTTTTGCCAAAAACGGCGTCATGCCGTTCCACCACTGGTTGCCCGGCGCCATGGTGGCCCCGACCCCGGTCTCCGCGCTCCTCCATGCGGTGGCGGTGGTCAAGGTCGGCGTCTTCTCCACCACCCGGGTGATGCTCTATGTCTTCGGCGTCGATACCATGCACGCCCTCAACCTCGGCATCCCCACCGCTTATTTCGTCGCCTTCACCGTGCTGATGGCCTCGATCATCGCGCTTTCCAAGGATAACCTCAAGGCGCGGCTCGCCTACTCCACGGTCAGCCAGCTCTCCTACATCATCCTCGGCGTGGCGCTCCTGACCCCCACCGGCATCGAGGGCGGCATCGTCCACATCGCCAACCACGCCTTCTCGAAGATCACCCTCTTCTTCTGCGCCGGCGCCATCTACGTGGCGACCCACAAGAAGAACATCTCCGAGATGAGCGGCCTCGGCCGGGCCATGCCCTTTACCTTCGGCGCCTTTGCCATTGCCTCGCTCAGTATGATCGGCGCGCCGCCGGTGGCGGGCTTCGTCACCAAGTGGTATCTGCTGACCGGCGCCTTGGATGCCGGCCAGATCGGTATTCTCATCGTGCTCCTGGGCAGCACCCTGCTCAACGTCGGCTACTTCGCGCCGGTCACTTTCAAGGCCTTCTTCGGCAAGCCGCCGGAGGGCGAAGTGTACACCGGCATCAAGGAAGCGCCGCTCACCATGGTGGTGCCGCTGATGGTCGCCGCGCTCATCTCGGTGGTCATCGGTATCTACCCTGATTTCATCATGAATTTCGTCAAGGCGGTGACAGGATGATCGTCAAACTCATCGACTTTTTCCGCGACCGGCTGCGCCTGGTGATCAGGCTCTGCTACGGGGGGCTGGCCCTGCTGGTGGCGTGGGACGCGCTCTTTGTGGACAAGCACCACGCCCACACCGCGGTGGAGCATTATCCCGGTTTCTGGTCGCTCTTCGGCTTTGTCGCCTGCGTGCTCATCATCTTTGTCTCGAAGTGGTACGGACACCTCGGCATCATGACCCGCGAGGATTACTATGATAAATAACCTCTGGCTCCATCCGTCGCTGATCCTGATTCTGGGCGCCATGGCGCTGCCGTTTTTCCGCGGCGTGCTGCGCAAGCCCTTTCTGCTGGCCATTCCGACCCTGGCCTTTGCCGCGGTGCTCTTCATGCCGCGCGGCACCTTCGGCGTCTTCCAGTTCCTCGACTGGTACGTGACCTTCGGCCGGGTGGACAACCTGAGTCTGGTCTTTGCCTACATCATGACCCTGATGTGCATCATCGGCACCCTCTACGGCCTGCACGTGGAGAACGAGTTCGAGCACATGGCCGCCTGGTTCTACGTGGCCGGTTCGCTGGGCGTCATCTTCGCGGCCGATTACCTGGTGCTCTTCCTCTTCTGGGAGGTCATGGCCTTTTCTTCGGTCTTCCTGGTCTGGTTCCGCAAGCGGGAGCAGTCGCTGGCCACCGGCTACCGCTACCTCCTGGTCCATACCGCCGGCGGGTTGGCCTTGCTGGCCGGTTTTGTCCTGCGCTACCAGGCGACCGGCGGCGACCTCTCCTTCGGCCCGGTGGGGGTTGACACCCCGACCCTCTCCACCTACCTGATCCTGATCGGCTTCATCCTCAACGCCGCAGTGCCGCCGTTCCACGCCTGGCTGCCCGACGCCTACGGCGAGGCCACGGTTTCCGGCGCGGTCTTCATGTGCGCCTTCACCACCAAGACTGCGGTCTATGCCCTGGCGCGCGGCTTTGCCGGCATGGACATCCTGGTGCCCTTGGGCGTCTGCATGGCCCTCTACGGCGTGGTCTACGCGGTGCTGGAGAACGACTCCCGCCGGCTGCTCGCCTACCACATCATCAGCCAGGTCGGCTACATGGTGGCCGGGGTGGGCATCGGCACCGAGATGGCGATCAACGGCGCCTGCGCCCATGCCTTTGCCCACATCCTCTACAAGGGGCTCCTCTTCATGGGCACCGGCTCGGTGCTCTACATGACCGGCAAGAGCAAGTTCAGCGAGCTGGGCGGCCTGTACCAGAAGATGCCGCTGGCCTTCCTCTATACCCTGATCGGCGGGCTTTCCATTTCCGCCTTCCCGCTCTTCTCCGGCTTTGTCAGCAAGTCGATGATCGTGGCCGCGGGCTTCAGTGAGCACATCTACTGGGCCGCCTTCCTGCTGATGCTCGCCTCGGCCGGTACCTTCCTCCACACCGGGCTCAAGGTGCCGTACTTCATCTGGTTCGGCAAGAACAACTGCTCCGCCGAGACCTGGGAAAAGGCGGCGGACCCGCCCTGGAACATGCAGGCCGCGATGATCATCGCCTCGGTGCTCTGCATCTTCATCGGCTCCTATACGCCTTACCTCTACAACATGCTGCCCTATCCGGTGCATTACGAGCCGTACACCGGCTACCATCTGTCCGAGACCTTGCAGATTCTGCTCTTCACCGCCCTGGGTTTCTTCCTCTTCACCAAGAAGCTGGCGCCGGAGGCAACCATCAGCATCGACCTCGACTGGTTCTACCGCATGGGCGGCCGCGGTTTCCTGTGGCTGGCCAGGAAGCCGATCCAGTGGGCGGACAACGCGGTGAGCGAGGCGTACCGCTACCTCGGCCTCTTCCCGCTGATGACTACCGCCCGCTTCTGGTCCTGGTTCGACTGGCACGCCATCGACGGCGTGGTGGACGGCGTGGCCAAGGTGGTGCGCGGGGCAGGCGGTCAGGTCCGCAAGGTGCAGTCCGGCCAGCTCCAGTACAATATCTTCTACGCGGTTTCCATCGTTGCCCTGCTGGTCACCCTCTACGTATTTTCGAGCTGAGGATCGCGATCATGGATTTTCTGATTCTGAACAACGGGTTCCCTTACTTGAGCGCCCTCATCTTCCTGCCGCTCATTGGCGCCTTGCTGCTCCTTGCCATGCCGGGGGACAATGCCTGCCGCAACTGGACCCTCATCGTCACCGTGGTCACCGCGCTCCTTTCGCTGCCGCTTTACTGGAACTTCGACCTCACCACCCATCTCTACCAGTTCGGTGAGCACCACGTCTGGATTCCGGGGCTCAACATCAACTACACCCTGGGCATCGACGGCATCAGCCTGCTGCTCGTGCTGCTGACCACGCTGCTCATGCCGCTCTGCGTGCTGGGTTCCTGGCGCTACATCGAAAAGCGGGTCAAGGAGTTCATGGTCTGCCTGCTGCTGATGGAGACCTCGATGCTCGGCGTCTTCATGGCGCTGGACCTGGTGCTCTTCTATGTCTTCTGGGAGGCGATGCTGATCCCGATGTACCTGCTCATCGCCGTCTGGGGCGGGCCGCGGAAGACCTATGCCTCGATCAAGTTCTTCCTCTACACCCTGGCCGGCTCGGTGCTGCTGCTGGTGGCGATCATCGCCCTCTACCTCAACAGCGCGCCGCATACCTTCAGCATCCCGCAGCTCATGGGCCAGGGCTTTTCCACCACCTTCCAGCTCTGGGTCTTCCTCGCCTTCTTCCTGGCCTTTGCCATCAAGGTGCCGATGTTCCCGTTCCATACCTGGTTGCCCGCGGCCCATGTCGAGGCGCCCACTGCCGGCTCGGTCATCCTGGCCTCGGTGCTGCTGAAGATGGGCACCTACGGCTTCCTGCGCTTCTGCCTGCCCATCACCCCGGCGGCGACCATGACCTTCATGCCCTACATTCTCTGGCTCTCCATCGCCGGCATCCTGTATGGCGGTTTCACCGCCCTGGCCCAGCAGGACATGAAGAAACTCATCGCCTATTCCAGCGTCGGCCACATGGGTTTTGTCACCCTGGGCATCTTTGTCCTGAACAGCCAGGGCATCGAGGGCGCCATCCTCCAGATGATCAACCACGGCATCACCACCGGCGCGCTCTTCTTCTGCGTCGGTATGGTCTACGAGCGCACCCACAGCCGCGAGCTGTCCCGCCACGCCGGCATCGGCAAATACATGCCGGTTTATGTGACCTTTCTCGCCTTTTTCTCGCTCTCCTCGCTGGCCTTCCCCGGCACCAACAGCTTTGTCGGCGAGTTCCTGGTGCTGGTCGGCGGCTTTGCCAAGAATAAGGTGGTGGCGGCCTTCGCCATTCCCGGCGCGGTGCTGGCCGCGGCCTATATGTTCCGCCTGTTGCAGCGGGTGATCTGGGGCTCTCCGCAGAATCCGGATCATACCGGCCTGGTGGACCTCAATACCCGTGAAATCGTGACCCTGGCGCCGCTGCTCTTCTTCGTCCTCTGGATCGGGCTCTCGCCGGAGCCGTTCCTCAAGGTGCTCCACGTCAGCGTCAACCACCTGCTCACCCAGGTCGGCACCCTGCCGGGCGGGCCGATGGCCGTGGCGAAACTCATGATCCCGTAAGGGTCTTCAACGGATACGACGGATAGGATCGACAATGAACATCATGCTCTTCGCACCGGAGTTGTTCCTGCTGACAGGGGCGCTGGTTCTCTTTCTGCTGAGCTTGAGCCCGGCCGGCGCCGGCCGGGCACGCACCACTGCGCTGGTTTTTGCCATTGGCACCATGGTGTCCGGCCTGGTGTTTCTCAACTTTGAAGGGACGCTCTTCTACAACGCCTATCAGATCGACTTTTTCTCCCAGCTCATCAAGGTGATCCTCGCCGCCGGCCTCGCGGTGGTGCTGCTCATTGGCCGCAAGCTCAAGGGGATCGCCGACGAGGTGCGGGCCGAATACTACCTCTTCCTGTTCATGAGTACCCTCGGGCTGATGATGCTGGTGAGCTCGGTCGAACTGCTCACCCTGTTCATCGCCCTGGAACTCTCCTCCTATTCCCTCTACCTGCTGGTGCCGATGCGCGACGACCGCGCCGGCAGCCGCCTGCAGATGGAGGCGGCGGTCAAGTACATCCTCTTCGGCGTAGTGGCCACCGGCATCATGCTCTTTGGCATGAGCTATCTCTTTGGTCTCACCGGCACCACCTATCTCGGTGAACTGCTCACCCGGTTGCAGCCGATCATGGCCCAGCCGGCCGCCATTGTCGGCCTGGCCATGGTGATGTGCGGCTTCTTCTACAAGCTGGCGGTCTTCCCCTTCCACTTCTGGGTGCCGGACGTCTATCAGGGCGCCTCCAACGAGACCACCACCTTCATCGCCTCGGTGCCGAAGATCGCGGCGGTGGCCCTGCTGATCCGGATGGCGACCATGATCGCCGCCCCGGGCGGCTGGCCGGTCGTCAACCTGCTGGTGGTGCTTTCGGTCCTTTCCATGTTCTATGGCAATCTCGCGGCGCTGGTGCAGAAGGACATCAAGCGGATGCTCGGCTTTTCCGGCATCGCCCATGCCGGCTACGTGCTGCTCGGTATCCTGACCCTGGGCCAGGCCGGTTACGCCACGGCGATGTACTACATTACCGGCTATCTGGTGATGAACCTTGCCTGCTTCCTGGTCATCTGCGCGGTCTCTCCCAAGGGCGAGAACCTCCAGATCGACGACCTGAGCGGGCTCCATCAGCGCTCGCCGTTGCTGGCCCTGACGCTGGCGGTGGGCATGTTCGCCCTGGCCGGCATCCCGCCCTTTGTCGGCTTCATGGGCAAGTTCATGCTGCTGGCCAATGCCCTGAACGAGGGGTATCTGACCCTGGTCATCCTCGCCGCCATCAACACGGCGATCTCCATCTTCTACTACCTCTCCGTGGTGCGGGTAGCATACACCACCAGCCCGGAGGGCTACCCGGCCGTGCAGGTCGCCCCTGCCACCAAGCTGGTGAGCGTGCTGCTGATGCTGGTCATCATCGCCATGGGCATCCTGCCCACCCCGGTGCTGGAGATCGCCACCAGCGCCGTCCGCGTCCTGCTGTAGTTTTCCTCATCGCGCGTTCCCCTTTGTCCGGCCCGATGTGGCACGGCAGCTGGGAACGCGGCTCTTGACAACCGCGAAAAAACCAGTATATTCGTTTTATTCTACCCCAAGGCGCGGACATAGCTCAGCTGGTAGAGTACGAGCTTCCCAAGCTTGGTGTCGCGGGTTCGAATCCCGTTGTCCGCTCCAGCGAATGACCCGCACCTGGTGCGGTTTTGGCCCGGCCAAGCCGGGCACCCCCTTTGCAACAAAGGGGAATTGTTCTGAAAGCGTCCGCTCTCGTGGACTTGGGAAGGTTGAAGAAAGTGGGCTCTGCCCGCTTTTTTTATTGGAGGATACCGGCGTGGCCGTGGATGCGAAGACCGAGGCGCTGATCGCGCGGCTGACCGCGCTGCTGGAGCCGGTGGTGGCGGACCAGGAACTGGAACTCGTGGAGTTGCAGTTCCGCCGTGAGCCGGCCGGCTGGGTGCTGCGGCTCATCATCGACGCACCGGAGGGCATCTCGCTCGATGATTGCAGCCAGGTGAGCCGCGAGGCCGGCCATCTGCTCGAGGTGGAGGACCCCATCGAGTGGCCGTACCGGCTGGAGGTTTCCTCACCGGGGCTTGATCGGCCCTTGAAGCGCGAGCGCGACTATGAACGCTGCCTCGGCAAGAAGGCGAAAATCGTCACCAGGGAGCCGATTGCCGGCAGCAACCATTTCGTCGGGGTGCTGCGGGGCTTTGCCGCTGGGATGATTACGGTGGAAACCGAACAGGGCATGATCGCCATCCCCTTTGCCGTGGTCCAGCGGGCCCGGCTGGTGGTGGAGTTTTAATTCCGATTCCCGTTCATGAGGGAACGTGCCCCGCGCCGGCCAGAGTGCCGGCGGGGCATTGACCGGGAAGATGGAATAAGGCGCGGGGCAGACCGAACTGCCCTGGCGAACATCGATTGGAGTGCATGATGATCTCAGAACTGAAACGGATTATTGACCAGATTAGTCGGGACAAGGGCATCGACCGCCAGCTGCTCATCGAGGCGATCGAGGAGGCCGTGATGTCGGCGGCCAAGAAAAAGTTCGGCCAGCGCCGCGAGGTCGAGGCCCGCTATAACGATGAACTGGGCGAGGTGGAGCTGTTCCAGTTCCGTACCGTGGTCGAGGATGAGGTCGAGGACGAGCAGACCGAGATTTCTCTCGAGGATGCCAAGGCGCTCGACCCGGAGGTACAGCTCGGCGACGAGTTGGGCTCCAAGATGGAGAGCGCCGCGGAATTGGGCCGCATCGCCGCGCAGTCCGCCAAGCAGGTCATCATCCAGAAGATGAAGGATGCCGAGAGCAACGTCATCTATGATATGTACAAGGACCGCTGCGGCGAGATCGTCAACGGCATCGTCCAGCGTTTCGAGCGCGGCAGCATCATCGTCAACCTCGGCCGCACCGACGCCATCCTGCCCGCCAAGGAGCAGATGCCCCGCAAATCCTACCGCCAGGGTGACCGCATCCGCGCCTATCTGCTCGACGTGCGCCAGGCCTCCCGTGAGCCGCAGCTGGTGCTGAGCCGGACCTGCGATGACTTCCTGACCAAGCTCTTTGCCCTCGAAGTGCCGGAGATTTCCGAAGGGATCGTCAAGGTGATGGGCGTGGCCCGCGAGCCGGGTTCGCGCGCCAAGATCGCCGTTTCCTCCATCGAGTCGGACGTCGATCCGGTGGGCGCCTGCGTCGGCATGAAGGGCTCCCGCGTGCAGAACGTGGTGCAGGAGCTGCAGGGCGAGAAGATCGACATCGTGCCCTGGAGCCCGGACCCGGCCCGCTTTGTTTCCAATGCCCTCTCCCCGGCCCAGGTTTCCATGGTGGTGGTGGATGAGGAGACCAAGACCCTGCTGGTGGTGGTGCCGGACGATCAGTTGTCGCTGGCCATCGGCCGGCAGGGCCAGAACGTGCGGCTGGCCTCGCAACTCTTGGGCTGGCGGATTGACGTCAAGAGCGAATCGCGCTATGCCAAACTGATCGAGGAAGGATTCCAGTCGCTGCTCGACGTGGAGGGCCTGGACGAGCGTTCGGCCGAGGCGCTTTACGATAGCGGCATTATTTCGGCCGGGATGCTGGCCGAGACCACGGTGGAGGCCCTGCAGGTCATCCGGCCCATGGAACCGGAGAAGGCGGCGGCGATCATTGCCGACGCCAAGGCTCTCGTCGCGGAAGGCGGGGCTGCTCCGGCACCGCCGGCGGCGGCTGACAGCGGCGAGGCGACCCAGCCCGAGGAAAAGCCGGCGGCCGAGGATGACGCAGCCGGAGAATGAGGTATTGCCTGCGGGCAGGCGGCGGAAGGAGAAACAGCTCCGCACTTGTCTGGGTTGCGGGGTGAAAGCTCGGCAGGAGCGGCTGTTGCCCCTGACCCTGGATGGGGCGGGGCGGCTGGTGGCCGATGAGGGGCGAAGGCTGCCGGGCAGGCATGTGTATTGTTGTCGGACCGCGGCCTGCCTTGAGCGGTTCTTGCGGAACAGGAAGCGGATAGCGCGGGCCCTTCGGGCCGAAGCGGTGGAATTTGACGAAGGGTTGCAAAGTCTCTTCGGGAGCGTGGTGGCATGAAGAAAGTGAGAGTGTATGAGCTGGCCAAGGAAGCGGGCCTCGAAAACAAGGATCTGGTCTCCAAGCTGCAGGAGTGGGGTTATGCAGTAAAATCGCATAGTTCGAGCCTTGACGAGGACGTGGCCCTGAAGGTTCGGCAGCAGCTGGGCCTGGTCCCGACGGAGACCGAAGA
Source organism: Deltaproteobacteria bacterium (assembly GCA_021802775.1). Taxonomy (GTDB): domain Bacteria; phylum Desulfobacterota; class Desulfobulbia; order Desulfobulbales; family Desulfurivibrionaceae; genus JAJZRJ01. The sequence continues at coordinate 20,033 of JAJZRJ010000001.1, read as the reverse complement.
GAAGCGGGTCCAGCAGCGTGGTCAGACCACCATCATCCGGCGGCGCAAGGCCGTGGCGGTGACGGAGGAAGCCGAAACGGTGCCGGCCGAGACGGAAGCTGCTCCGGCGGCCGAGGGTGAGGCAGAAGCAGTTCCGGCGGCCGAGGTCGCGCCGGCGGCTGCGACGGAAGCGCCGGCGGCTGAAGCGCCTGCGATGCCGGAACCGGAATCCGTGGCGGAGATGGCGGCGGAAGAGCCTGCCCCTGCCCCGATGGCACCAGAGGCAGCGATCACGGCGGAGTCTGCGCAGGAAGCCCAGCCGGTGGCCGGGGCCGTGCCGGAAGGCGAGGTGGCCAAGCCGGAGGGTACACGGGAAGAACGGCCGCGCAAGGGACTGGCCCGTATCATCAAGAAGGCCGCCATCACCATTACCCCGGCCCCGCCGCCGCCCCCGCGGCCACGGCCCACCAATCGGCCGACCGGCCCGGGTGGCCGACCGGCCGGCCGACCGACCGGCCGGCCGCCTGTTGGCGGTGCGGCAGCGCCCCCAGGCCCGCCGCCCACCGATGACGCCGGTAAGCCCAAGCATAAAACCGCCAAGCGCTTTGTCCGTTTCGAGCATGAGAGCGAGGCGGAGCGGGCGCGGCGGGCAGCGGCGGCCGGCAAACAGCGTCCCCGGCGCCAGGCCGAGGTTTCCATCGAAGAGGTGGATGAGCTTGGTCATCTGCCCTCCGGCCTGCGGGTTGCTCGCGGTGTGCGGGGTAGCGGCAAGAAATTCAAGCCCGTCAAGGCGGAGGCTCCGGCCGAGACCAAGGCGATCAAGAAACGCATCACCGTTCACGAGACCATTACCGTGAGCGATATCGCCCACCGCATGGGTGCCAAGGCCAGCGAGGTCATTGCCAAGCTGATGCGCCTCGGCGTCATGGCCACGGTGAATCAGGCCATGGATCTCGATACCGCCACGCTGATCGCCACCGAGTTCGGCTACGAGGTGGAACAGGGCATGACCGAGGAGCGCGGCATCATCAATCTTGAGGAGCAGGAGAGCGGCGGCGAAATGGTCTCCCGGCCGCCGGTGGTCACGGTCATGGGTCATGTCGATCACGGCAAGACCTCGATCCTCGACGCCATCCGCAAGACCGACGTGGCTGCCGGCGAGGCCGGCGGCATCACCCAGCATATCGGCGCCCACTATGTCCGTTCGCCCCAGGGCGACGTGGTCTTCCTCGACACCCCGGGACACGCGGCCTTTACCGAGATGCGCTCCCGCGGCGCCCAGGTGACCGACCTGGTGGTGCTGGTGGTGGCGGCGGACGACGGCGTCATGGAGCAGACCAAGGAGGCGGTCAATCATGCCCGCGCCGCCAAGGTGCCGATCCTGGTCTGCGTCAACAAGATCGACAAGGCGAACGCCGACCCCGCACGGGTGAAGCGCGAACTCGCCGATTTGAACCTGCTCTCCGAGGAGTGGGGCGGCGACGTCATCTTCTGCGAGACCTCGGCCAAACAGGGCACCGGCATCGACGAGCTGATGGAAAACATCCTGCTCCAGGCCGAGGTGCTCGATCTCAAGGCCGATCCCAACCGCCGGGCCCGCGGCCATGTCATCGAGGCGCAGCTCCACAAGGGCCGCGGTCCGGTGGCCACGGTGCTGGTCCAGCAGGGGACCCTGCGGGTCGGCGACTACTGCGTGGTTGGCCAGCGCTGGGGCAAAGTCCGCTCCATGGTGAACGACAAGGGCGACCTGGTCAAGGAGGCCGGGCCGGCCATGCCGGTGGAGGTCCAGGGCCTGAGCGGCGTGCCGCAGGCCGGCGATGAGTTCGTGGTGGTGCCGGACGAGAAGATGGCCAAGAACGTCAGCAGCGAGCGGCAGATGAAGAACCGCGAGGTGGAACTGGCCTCCGACACCAAGATTTCCCTCGACAATCTCTTTGCCAAGCTCAAGGAAAGCGAGGTCAAGGAACTGCGCATCACGCTGCGCACCGACGTGCAGGGTACCCTGGAGGCCTTTGGCTCCGCGCTGGAGAAGCTCTCCACCGACGAAATCAAGGTGAAGATTCTCCACTCCGGCACCGGTGCCATCACCGAATCGGACGTGCTGCTGGCCGCGGCTTCCGATGCGCTGATCATCGGCTTCAATGTCCGGCCCAGTACCAAGGCCCAGGAACTGGCCAAGCAGGAAAAGGTCGAGATCCGGTTCTACGACGTCATCTACCACGCCATCGAAGATATCCAGAAGGCGATGGTGGGGATGCTGGAGCCGGAGTTCGAGGAGAATGTCATCGGCACCGCCGAGGTGCGCCAGACCTTCCAGGTCTCCCGGGTCGGCACCATCGCCGGCGTGGGTATCAGCACCGGCAAGGCGGAGCGCAACGCCAAGGTTCGCCTGCTGCGGGAGGGCGTGGTGGTCTACACCGGCAGCTTGAGTTCGCTCAAGCGCTTCAAGGATGATGTGAAAGAGGTGCAATCCGGCTACGAGTGCGGTCTGTCGTTGGAGAACTTCAACGACCTCAAGGTCGGCGACACCCTGGAATTTTTCGTGATGAAGGAGATTGCGCGGGAGCTGTAGGCCGGCTTCCCGCGGTTTGCCATGACCAGATCACGATCCCGCCGCCATTCTGCCGCGCCGCTGCCCGGCTTGGTCGGTCCCGCGCCGAAGCGGCGGCCGATCCGGGTGGCGGATGCGATCAAGGTCGAGGTCGCCATGCTGCTGCTGCAAAAGGTCAAGGACCCGCGGCTGGACGGGGTGGTCATCACCCGGGTCGAAGTGACCGACGACCTGAGCTGCGCCCGGATTTACTATACGGTGCTGCGGCAGGAGGCAGCGGCCGATGCCGCCAAGGGGCTATCGAGCGCCAAGGGGTTTTTCCGCAGCACCCTCGCGCAGGGTCTTCAACTGCGGGTGGTGCCCGAGCTGATCTTCACCCCGGACCGCACCGCCGCCGAGCAGCAGCGGCTGGAACAACTCTTTCAGGAGATCAGGGACGAAGATGGCTCATCCGCTTGATCCCATTGTCGCGGCCATCCGCCGGGCAGAACGCATCCTGGTGGTGACCCATGTCCATCCGGATGGCGATGCCCTGGGCTCCCAGCTCGGCCTCGGCGCCATCCTCACCGGCATGGGCAAGCAGGTGGCGCTCTACAGTGAGGATCAGGTCTCCCATCTCTATGATTTTCTGCCGGGCAGCGCGGGGCTGATCACCGAGTTGCCCGATGTCAGCGGGTTTGACTGCGGCATCGCCCTGGACTGCGGCGACGAGTTCCGGCTCGGCAAGGGCCGGGAACACCTGCTCGCCCTGCATCCCTTTCTGGTCATCGACCACCACGCCGGCCACCGGGAGTTCGGCGACCTGCGCTGGGTCGATCCGCATCGCGCCTCCACCGGCGAGATGGTCTACGACCTCGCCCAGGCGCTGGCGGCCGAGATCCCGGCGCCGGCGGCCTACTGCCTTTATGCGGCCATCGTCTCCGACACCGGCTCGTTCAAGTATTCCTCCACCACGGACGAGACTTTCCGGGTGGCGCGGGAGTTGATCCTGAAGGGGGTCAAGCCCGCGGAGGTGGCGGCCAAGCTCTTCGACAACTTTTCGGTGAACCGGCTGCACCTGATGAAGATGGTGCTCGACTCGCTCAAGCTCTATGCCGACAACCGCATCGCCTTTATCGACGTTCCCCGCGAGGTCTTCCTGCAAACCGGCGCCAGCCGTGATGATGCGGAAAACTTCATCAACTTCCCTCGCGCCATCAACACGGTGCGGGTGGCCGCCTTCCTCAAGGAGCCGGAAAAGGGGCTGGTGACGGTAAGCCTCCGCTCCAAGGGCACTGACTGCGATGTCGCCACGGTGGCGGCCAAGTTCGGCGGCGGCGGCCATCGCAACGCGGCCGGTTTCAAGCTGACCGAGACCACCATTGCCGCGGTGCGCGAGCAACTGCTGGCCGAACTCCTGTCGCTGGTCAGCCGCTGATTCCATGGCCGGCATGACTCCGGGTACGGAAGAGGGCAGGGCGCCAGCGCCCGTGCCTGCCGGTGACGCTGCTCTCGCCGAGGCGGGTGTTTTCCTGATCGACAAGCCGGTGGGCCCCACCTCCTTTGCCATGGTGCAAAGGCTCCGGCGGGCGCTCAATATCAAGAAGGTCGGCCATGCCGGCACCCTGGACCCCTTTGCCTCGGGGCTCCTGATTCTCTGCGCCGGCCGGCCGGCGACCCGCATCATCGACCAGCTCATGGCGGGCGACAAGGAATACCGCGCCATCCTGCAACTGGGGGTGGAGACTGAAACCCAGGACCCGGAAGGCCGAGTCACGGCCGAACGGCCGGTGACCGGGGTGGACAATGCGGCCATCGCCCAGGTGCTGGCCCGTTTTACCGGCGAACTGCTCCAGGCCCCTCCCGCCTATTCGGCGGTGAAGCACCAGGGCAAACCGCTTTATGCCTATGCCCGCAAGGGAATCGTCGTGGCCAAGGATCCCCGGCCGGTGGTGATCGAACATCTGGAGGCGGAATGGTTCGACGCGGCCGCCGGCCAGCTCACCATCCGGGTGGTGTGCAGTAAGGGCACCTATATCCGCACCCTCGGGGCCGATATCGGCGGCGCCTTAGGCTGCGGCGCCCATCTCGTGGCGCTGCGCCGGCTGCGCAGCGGCCCGTTCCGGGTGGAGCAGGCGGTGGATGGCGCCAAGCTCGCCGACCGCGAGGAAGCGCAGGCCCTGCTGCTGCGCCATCAATTGGCGGTGGAGGAGGTCCTGGCGCAGACCGCCGGCTGGCCGGAATCCGGGCGGCCGTCACAAAGCGCATGAATACAATCAGTTGACATTATCGCGCTGTTCAATTAAGAAGAGGCGTTACCTTAGGAACCGCTGGTTGGCGTGATGCCGTACTGGCGATCTCCCGTATATTAATCTTGCAAAGGAGTTTACGGCTGTGACACTGCAGAACGAAGACAAGAAGGGCATCATCACCCAGTACGGCAAGCACGAGAACGATTCCGGCTCCCCGGAGGTGCAGATTGCCCTGCTGAGCGCCCGGATCACCTATCTCACCGAGCATTTCCAGTCGCACAAGAAGGATCATCATTCCCGCCGCGGCCTTTTGAAGCTGGTTGGCCAGCGCCGCCGGCTGCTTGATTACCTCAAGGGCAAGGACGTTGACGGCTACCGTGAACTGATCCAGAAGCTCGGCATCCGGAAGTAACACACCCCGGCCATTGGCTGTCCGCCGCTTCCGGCCCCTGACCACGCGTTAGGGGCCGAGCGTTTTTCAACGAACCGTCATGCGGGCATCTGGCCACCACACAGGAGTAACAATGCATAAGAAAGTAGAGATTGATCTGGGCGGCCGGCCGCTCTCCATTGAAACCGGCCGACTGGCCAAGCAGGCCAACGGCTCGGTGGTCGTGCGCTACGGCGACACCGTGGTGCTGGTTACCGCCACCGCCGCGAAGGATCCCAAGCCCGAGGTGGATTTCCTGCCGCTCACCGTCGAGTATCAGGAGCGCTTCTACGCGGTGGGCCGCATCCCCGGCAGCTTCTTCCGCCGCGAGATCGGCCGCCCCAGCGAGAAGGAAACCCTTTCCGCCCGCTTCATCGACCGGCCCATGCGGCCGCTCTTTGCCAAGGGCTATCAGCATGAGACCCAGGTCATCGCCACCGTGCTCTCCGCCGATCAGGAGAACGATCCGGACATGCTGGCCATGATCGGCGCCTCCTGCGCGCTCTCCATCTCCCGCATCCCCTTCCTCGGCCCGGTGGCCGGGGTCAAGGTCGGCTACGTCAATGGCGAATACATCCTGAATCCGACCCCGGAGCAGGTCAAGCAGTCCCGCCTCAATCTCATCGTGGCCGGCACCAGGAACGCGGTGGTCATGGTGGAGGGCGGCGCCGACAGCCTCTCCGAGGACGAGGTCATGGGCGGCATCTTCTTCGGCCATGAGAAACTCCAGCCGATTCTCGCCATCCAGGAAGAGATGCGGCAGGCCGTGGGCGTGGCCAAGATGCAGGTGGCGCCGCCGCCGGTGAACGAGGCCTTGAAGCAGCGGGTGGCCGAGGTGGCTGCGGTTAAGATGCAGGCAGTGATCACCACCGCCGACAAGCAGCAGCGCAGCGACAGCTACCATGCCCTGGAGCAGGAGGTGCTTGCCGTTCTGGCGACCGAGTTCCCCGAGGAGCTGAAGGCGGCCAAGGCCCTGCTCCACGACCTCAAGAAGACCATGATGCGCGACCGTATCGTCAAGGAGCAGCGCCGCATCGACGGCCGCCGCTTCGACGAGGTGCGGCCGATCACCTGCGAGGTGGCGGCCCTGCCCAAGGCCCACGGCTCCGCGCTCTTCACCCGCGGCGAGACCCAGGTCCTGGTGACCGCGACCTTAGGCAGCGGCGAGGACGAGCAGAAGATCGAGTCCCTGAGCGGTATGTCGTTCAAGCCCTTCATGCTCCACTACAACTTCCCGCCTTACTGCGTCGGCGAAGTGCGCATGCTGCGCGGCCCGAGCCGTCGCGACATCGGGCACGGCGCCCTGGCCGAGCGGGCGCTCCGCGCGGTGCTGCCGGTGAACGACGACTTTGCCTACACCATCCGCGTGGTCTCCGAGGTGCTGGAATCCAACGGTTCCTCCTCCATGGCCACGGTCTGCGGCGGCAGCCTCGCTCTGATGGATGCCGGTGTGCCGGTCAGGAAGGCGGTTTCCGGCATTGCCATGGGCCTGATTAAAGACGGTGACACCGTGGTCATTCTCTCCGACATCCTCGGCGACGAGGACCATCTCGGCGACATGGACTTCAAGGTCACCGGCACCGACGAGGGCATCACCGCCCTGCAGATGGACATCAAGATCGAAGGGGTCTCGAAGGAGATCATGGAGCGGGCTCTGGCCCAGGCCAAGGCCGGCCGCCTCCACATCCTCGACAAGATGAAGAGCGGCATCGAGGCCCCGCGGCCCGAAGTGCCGGCGCATGCGCCGAAGATCTTCGCCATGCAGATCAGCCCCGACAAGATCCGCGACATCATCGGCCCGGGGGGCAAGATCATCAAGGCGATGACCGCCGAGTTCGGCGTCAAGATCGACGTGGAGGACGACGGCAAGGTGACCATCTTCGCGCCCAACGGCATCGTCGGCGATCAGGTCAAGACCCGCATCCAGTCACTCACCGCCGAGGCCGAGATCGGCAAGATCTACACCGGCAAGGTCCAGAAGATCGTCGATTTCGGCGCCTTCGTCGAGATCCTGCCCGGCACCGACGGCCTGGTCCACATCTCCGAGCTGGAGGATCGCCGGGTCGAGAAGGTGACCGACGTGCTCAAGGAAGGCGACGAGGTCACGGTCAAGGTGCTGGACATCGACCAGCGCGGCAAGATCCGACTGTCCCGCAAGGCGGCCATGAAGGAACTGGGCTCGTAATCGCCTGGATGTACTGTAAGACCACCCTCGACAACGGGGTCCGCATCGTCACCGAAAAGGTGGACTCCCGCGTCGTTTCCGTCGGTATCTGGGTTGAGGTCGGCTCCCGCGACGAGCACGACCTCAACAGCGGCAGTGCCCATTTTGTCGAACACATGTTCTTCAAGGGCACTGCCCGTCTTTCCGCCCAGCAGCTCGCCCGCGAACTCGATGTGCTGGGCGGCATGTCCAACGCCTTCACCGCCAACGAAACCACCTGCTTCTACGCCACCGTGCTCGACGACCGGGTAGGGCGGCTGGTGGAACTCTTTGCCGATATCTTCCTCAACTCCCTCTTTGCCCCCGACGAGGTGGAGCGCGAGCGCGAGGTGATCCTCCAGGAAATCAGCATGGTGGAGGACACGCCGGACGACCAGATCCACGAGCTCTTCAACCGCCAGCTCTGGGGGCGGCACCCGCTCGGCAACACCGTGCTGGGGCCGCGCGAGGTGGTGGGGGCGCTGTCGGCCCAGCATCTGATCGATTACGTCAGGCGCTTCTATCGGCCGGAACGGGTGCTCATCGTCGCGGCCGGCAATGTGGAGCACGACTCCTTCTGCGAGATGTGGCGCAAGGAGCTTGCCGGCTTTAGTGCCGCCAAGAGCGCGCCGCCGCCGCGCACCGTGCCGGAGCCGGTGGCCCCGCAACGGCTGATCTACCCCAAGCCGCTGGAGCAGGTGCACATGGTGCTCGGCACCTACGGCCTGCCCATCGCCGCCGAGGAGCGCTACACCCTCTTCCTGCTCAACATCCTGCTGGGCGGCAACATGAGTTCCCGTCTCTTTCAGGAAATCCGCGAGAAGCGGGGGCTGGCCTATTCGGTCTACTCCTACCTCAACTCCCACCGCGACTGCGGGGTGCTGGCCGTTTATCTCGGCATCGACCCCAGCGTGACCACCGAGGCCATGGCTTTGGTGCAACGCGAGTTGCAGCGTTTCGCGCACAAGCGGGTGGCGGCCGAGGAACTGGCCGAGGCCAAGGATTACGCCCGGGCCGGGGTTTATCTCGCGGCCGAGAGCATGGAGACCCAGATGACGCGCCTGGCCCGCAACGAACTCTATTTCCACCGCGAAGTTCCCATGGACGAGGTGGTGGCTGGGATCGAGCAGGTGACTGCTGCCCAGTTGCAGACCCTGGCCACGGCCCTTTTCTCCCGGCCCCTCGCCGTTGCCGCCATCGGCCCGCTCCAGCAGGACGCCATCGATTGGAGCGTCCTCAACAACTAATCAGCCCGCAAGGAACCGCCATGTCGCACGCCGTTACCCATCCGGTCAAACTCTGCTGGCTGCACCCGGAGCGCGATCAGGACCTGCAACCGCCCCGCTACCATTCGGAACTGGCCGCCGGCATGGATGTGGCCGCCGCGGTGAGCGAACCGCTGACCATTGCGCCGGGCGAGATCGCCATGCTGCCCACCGGCTTTGCCGTGGCCATTGCGCCGGGCTACGAGATTCAGGTGCGGCCGCGCAGCGGGCTGGCCATCAAGCACGGGGTCACCGTGGTCAACAGCCCCGGCACCATCGATGCCGACTACCGCGGCGAGGTGAAGGTGGGGCTGATCAATCATGGCCGCGAGCCTTTCACCATCAACCGCGGCGACCGCATTGCCCAGCTGGTGCTGGCCCCGGTCTGCCGCGCCAGCATCGAGGTGGTGACGGAACTCGATGCCACCGTGCGCCAGGACGGCGGCTTCGGCCACACCGGCCGGTAGCCGGGAAGAAAAGGGTGGACCTGTAAAAAAACTTTTAACGCAGAGACGCCAAGGCGCAAAGTTTCACTTCTTTTTTCAGGATGTTCTTTTCGCGTCTCTGCGCCTTTGCGTTGCGTTTTTCAGTTCGTTGCTGATGGCTGAAAGCTGAACGCTGTCTGGGAGTCTCGTTATGCGTTTTTGCGTCTTGGGCGGCGGCAGCAAGGGCAATGCCACCTTTGTCGAGGCCGGCGCCACCCGCATCCTCATCGACGCCGGCTTTTCCGGCAAGGAAGTGGAACGGCGGCTTGTTGCCATCGGCATCGATCCTGCCTCGCTCCACGCCATCTGCATCACCCACGAACACCTTGACCATATCCGCGGTGCCGGGGTGCTCTCGCGGCGCTACCAATTGCCGGTGCTGGCCAACCGCGCCACCGTGGCCGCGGCCAACGGCCTGCTCGATAATCTCACCGAGGCCGTGCTTTTCGAGACCGGCACCACCGTCACCTTCCGCGACCTCCAGCTCCACCCCTTTGCCATCTCCCACGATGCCGCCGATCCGGTGGGCTTCCTCTGCCGGGCCAATGGCCTCACCCTCGGCTACTGCACCGACACCGGCATTGCCTCGCGCCTCATCGGCCACCGCCTCTCCGGCTGCCACGGCCTGGTGCTGGAGTGCAACCACGACCCGGAGATGCTCGCCAACGGCCCCTATCCGCCAGCGCTCAAGCAGCGGGTGCGCGGCAAGAGCGGCCATCTGGCCAACGCCGAGGCTGCCGACCTGTTGCGCCGGCTCCTGCACGACCAGCTCCGGCATGTGGTGCTCTCGCACCTGAGCGAGACCAACAACACGCCGGGCTTGGCCCGCGCGGCGGTTGCGGCGATGCTGACCGCGGCGGCAGCGGAAGAGGGCGCCCCGGTGCCTCAGGTTTCCCTGGCCCGGCAGGATGAACCCGGTGAGGTAGTGATATTGCGGGAGGGGGCATGGAATCGGTAAAGGGCCGCTACCCCTGGCGGCTGGGCGCGCCCTCCTATGTGATCCCGGAGGCGATCCTGCCCAATGTCGAGCTGCTCGCGCCGGTGGTGGACGATGTCCAGCTTCTTTTTTTCGAGAGCACCGGCGCGCAGGGGCTTGCGCACAACGTGCCAGTGGCTGCGCTGGCTGACTTGGCCGCGGCCCATGACCTCACCTACACCGTGCATCTGCCCACCGACATCTGGCTCGGCCATCCCGATCCGGCGGTGCGGGAGCAGGGTATTGCCGAGATCGAACAGTTGGTGGCACTGCTTGCCCCGCTTGGCCCGCTGGCCTTTGACCTCCATCTGAATCGCCAGCCGGAACCGGCGCCCGCGGCATGGGAAGCGCATCTGGCGGATTCGTTGACCTTGCTGCGCCGCCGGTTGGGGGCGGAGGCCGATAAGATCGCCATCGAGAACATCGACTATCCCTTTGCCCTGGTCCAGAGCCTGGTTGCGGCCCAGGGCTTTTCCGTTTGCCTTGATCTCGGCCATGTGCTTTATTACCAGCACGAGTGGCCGGCAGCCCTGACCATGGCGCCATCGTCCCGCCATCTCCACCTGCACGGGGTGCGCGAGGGCCGCGATCATCGGCCCTTGGAACTCGACCAGGCGAGCCACCTCACCGCGGTGGGCCAGGTCCTATCGCGAGGCGAGTTTCGCGGGGTGCTCACCCTGGAGATGTACAAGTACGAATATCTGCGCCGCTCCTGCGAGGTGCTGGCGGAGCTGTGGCAACCTTATGCACGGAGTACGAACTGATGCGGAGCGCAAGCGAACTGGCGCACTTCTGCGCCGCCATCACCCCCGTTGACCCGGCGGCCCAGGCCGCGGCCCAGCAGCGGCTCGACAATCTCACCAAGCCCCAGGGCAGCCTCGGCCGTCTGGAGGAACTGGCGGCCCAGGTCTGCGCCATGCGCGGCGCCATGGCCCCGCCCATCACCAAGAAGGTGATCCTCACCTTTGCCGGCGACCACGGGGTGGCGGCCGAGGGGGTGAGCACCTTCCCCCAGGAGGTGACGGTGCAGATGGTGCACAACTTCCTTGCCGGCGGCGCCGGGGTCAACGTGCTGGCCCGCCATGTCGGGGCCGAGGTGCGGGTGATCGACGTGGGGGTCAAGGAACCGATGGCTGCCGATGGTCTGATCCAGCGCAAGGTGCGCCAGGGCACCGGCAACATTGCGGTCGGCCCGGCCATGAGCGAGGCCGAGGCCCTGGCTGCCATCAACGTGGGCATCGAGGTGGCGCGCCAGGCCATAGCCGATGGCGCCGATATCCTCGGCACCGGCGAGATGGGCATTGCCAATACCACCCCCTCGGCCGCGCTCTATAGCCTGCTGCTGCCGGCCACGGCGGCCGAGGTCACCGGCCGCGGCACCGGGCTCGATGACGAATCCCTGCGGAAGAAAATCCTGGTGGTGGAAAAGGCGCTCGCCGTCAATTGCGACCGCTGCGGAACCCCCCTCGGAGCCTTGGCCGCGGTGGGCGGCCTGGAGATCGCCGCCATCTGCGGGGTGGTGCTCGAAGCGGCGAAGAGCCGCGTGCCGGTGGTGGTGGATGGCTTCATCTCCACGGCCGGCGCCCTGGTGGCCATCAAGCTCTGCGAGCACGTGAGGGGGTACTGCCTCTTCAGCCACATGTCCGCCGAGCAGGGCCACCGGATGTTCTTCGAGACCATGGGCTTCCGGCCGCTCCTGCACCTCGACATGCGCCTGGGCGAAGGCACTGGTGCCGCGCTCTCCATGAGCCTGGTGGAGGCGGGCCTCAAGATCCTCCACGAAATGGCCACCTTCGGCGAGGCCGGGGTCAGCGAGGCGCAGTAGATGACCCTCTGGCGGGCAGCGCGCGTTGCGATTTCCTTTCTCACCATCCTGCCGCTCAAGGCGCCGGATGACGTGAACAGCCGCGACCTGACCCGCAGTGCCGCCTTCTTCCCGCTGGTGGGCTGGCTGCTCGGCGGTTTATTGCTCCTGGCCGCCCAAGGATTGATCGCGCTTTTCGGCAGCGGCCTCACCACCGCCTTGCTGCTGGTGGCCCTGCTGGCCTGGCTCACCCGCGGCCTGCATCTCGACGGCCTGGCCGATCTGCTGGACGGCCTGGGCGGCGGCAACGACCCGGCCCGGCGGTTGGCGATCATGAAGGATTCCGGCATCGGCGCCTTTGGCGTCATCGGCCTGATCCTGCTGCTGGGCCTCAAAGCGAGCGCCCTGGCAGACCTCTTGCCGGAGTTGTTTGCCGACCACAAGGTGTTGCTGATTCTGCCGCTGGTGGCTGGCCGCTGGGCCATGGTGCTGCTCGCCTGGCGCAGCCGCTACCCGCGGGAGCAGGGCACGGGCCATGCCTTTGTCGGCCAAGTAAGCATCCGCGAGGTGCTGCTCGGCGCGCTCTTCGTTGTTCCTTTCTGCCTTCTCGGGCCGGCGGCCATAGTCGCGCTGCTCGCCTCCCTCCTTCCGGCCGTCTATCTCTACTTCAAGGCTACCCGCGCCCTGGGCGGCGTCACCGGCGATGTGCTCGGCGCCTCCTGCGAACTGGGCGAGGTGCTTGGTTGGCTTGCCCTGCTGGCTTGGTAAAAGGGGTGTGGGGGGGTAAGTAGGTCGTTTCCCCTTTTGTCTCGTACTCGCGTCTTATTTCTCTTGTCTTTTCTTCATAGATTGCATTACAATTTGTAAAAGTAATGTGATAATTTTGGGAAGGAGTTTTGAAAATGTCTGTTACGGCAAAAATTACCGCCAAAGGGCAAATCACCATTCCCCGGCATATCCGGAAGGTGCTGACCACCGATACGGTCGAGCTTGAAATCGAGGAAGGCAAGGTCGTGCTCATCCCGGTCCGGAGCGTGGCCGGCTCCCTTGCGAAATACGCGGCCGGGGAGAGGCCGCTGTCCGAGATCAGGGAAAAGGTGTGGCAGGAGGTGGCCGATGCCGCGAAAGATTGACAGCCTGCCGGATACCAATGCCGTACTGCGCTATCTGTTGCAGGATAACCCGGCGCAGTTCAAACAGGCGGAGCGCTATTTCGAATCCGTGCGCACAGGCCGGGAAAAGGCGCTTTTGCTGGAGAGTGTGTTGGTGGAATGTGTCTATGTGTTGACCAAGTTTTACCAGGTTCCCAAAGATGAGGCGGTTGCTTCTCTTTCCTCCCTGCTGCGCTACAAGGGTTTTGTCAATCAGGACAAGGAGGTTCTGCTGGAAGCCCTTGCCCTGTTCGCGACCGAAAAAATCGATCTGGTGGATTGTGTTTTGGTGGCGGCTGCGATTCGGACCAATACCAAAATGGTTACGTTTGACAAGAAGCTCAACACTCTCTTCGGCCGGCTCCAGCGATCTGCCCAAGGCGGATGAGGTACGTTGTTCCCGCCGTCTTCCGCCGCCGAATTGTGGTTATACAGCGACCTTGACACGGTGCCTTCGGAAAATAGATTATAGCCATAATGGCCATATAAGCCCATCCGGAGTTGTTTGCCCCAGGAGGTGGAATATGCCGAAGGTATCCGTTGCCGACGTCAAAAGTCATCTTTCCGAATTGATTGCGAAGATTGCCCATGGCCGTGAGCGGCAGGGGTTGGTAGCCGTGGCCTCTTCCTGGCCGGACTTCGAGGAAGTGGCCAAGGAATTGGCCGACCTCGGCGAACTGCGGCGTCAGGGTGGGAAAGGCCGCGATGTATGCTGTTGAACGGACGCCATTGCCTTGGCCAACCCACTCTTGCTGGTCCGGTAACACCCGCCATTTCGCCCGCATCCCTGGCCTGACTGTGGAAAACTGGCTGGCGTGAACAGCGCGCCTGTTTCCTCCCGCACCTTGCAGAGTTGAATGCGGGCCGTCTGGATTCCGCTTCTCATCCTTGACAGGGTGTCCTTGCCGCTGTACACAGAAACAAAAGTGAAAACTCGAAATTAGGCATTAACAAAACGAGGGAGGGGGCAACGTGGCAACCATACCCAAGAGGGCCGAGGAGAGGATCAAAACTGGCATCAAGACCTTTGCCAAGGTCATCGAGGGCGCCAAGGCGAGGGACGTGAACGAGTCAGACACGGTGACCATCGTGGTTGACATGCTCTCCACCATCTGCGGTTATGACAAGTACACCGAGATCACCAGCGAGTATGTGATCCGTGGCACATACTGCGACTTGGCTATCAAGACAGATGACAAGCCCACCTTCCTGATCGAAGTCAAGGCGATCAATATCCCGCTCAAGGAGGCCCACCTGCGCCAAGCCATCGGCTATGCGGCCAGCGAGGGGATCGAGTGGGTTATGCTCACGAATGGCGACCATTGGCAGGCGCACCGAGTGATCTTCGGCAAGCCGATCAAGACCGAGGTGGCCTTCGATTTCAGCTTTTCCGACACCGCCAAACTGCCCATGCTGACCGAATTCTTTTTTCTCATTAGCAAGGAGGGCGTGAGCAAGTCGGCCATTGCCTCATTCCACGAGGAATGCCAGCTTACCAGCAAGCACATGGTGGCTGCAGCGCTCCTGACCGAGCCGGTGGTTTCCGCTGTCCGTCGGCAGCTCGTTGCAGTAGGAAAAGGGGTGAAGATCACCGAAGAGCAGATTCTCTCCACCCTCCAAAACCTGGTGCTCAAGCGCGACGTGATGGAAGGCGATGACGCGGCCAAGGCGAAGCGGCGGTTGGCCGCAGCGAACAGGCCAAAGAAAAAGCCGGAACAAGCGGTGCCGGTAGTGGTTCAGCCCGTGCCGACAACATCGGAACAACTAGTCGTTTAGCTGCGTCATCATCGCCAACGTCAGGGAGAGGGGCGGTTGCGCGAGCAATAGGGGGACGTCCAATGGGCGCGTCCCCCTCTGGTTTCTCCTCACTTGCCACCCTTGCCGTAGCCTTTGCCCTGGCCACCGCTGCCGCTGGCAGCTCCGCCGCCGGTGACGATCCCGGTGCCCTGGCCCTGGCTTTTCGCGCCGCCGCCTGCGGACGAGACGCCACCGGCTCCGGTTCCGGCTGCGCCTCCTGCTCCGGTCACGATGCCGCTCTTGCCGCCGGATGCCTTGGCGCCACCCACCACATTGGCTCCGCCTGCCCCGGTCACAATCCCGCTCTTGCCGGCTCCGGTGGTTGCCTTGGGTTTGGCGGCGGTCGCCTTACCGGCCGCTGTCGCCGGGGTGCTGCCTGTGGTTGTCGTGGCGGTTCCGGTCTTGAGGGTGCTGGTGCGGGAGAGCGCGGTGTTGGCGGCTTTCATGCCGCTGATGACCGGGCCCAGTTTCGTCCCGTAGGCCTGGGCGATCTGGCCCCAGCCCATGCCGTTCGCCCGCATTTCCAGCACACCCTCTACCGGCTCTCCGCCGGGGGTGAGGGTGCCGCCCACCATCGCCGTCTCGATCTGCTGGGCCGTGGGGTCGGTGATCCCGGCGGCGGTGAGCTGCTGCTGGGCAAGCGCCATGGAAATGTAAACATTGCCGTTGCCCATGCTGCCGGTGGGCGGGGTGAAGGTCGCGGTGGAGGTGGTGCCGTCCGCAGCCGTGGTTGCCAGCGTGATCTCGCTGCCGCTCCGCAGCCCCTCGGCCAGCGCCTGGGAGTTGGTCTGGCCGTAGAACTTGCTGAAATCAGCCGCTGTCCTGCTGCTGACCGTGGTCTGGCCCTTGGCCGTCGCGTAGCGGTCCATCTGGGCGGCCTGCGTTGTCAGGGTCGCGTCCTCCGTCGCTGCCTGAGCAAGGCTGGCTGTCGTACCCAACACCAGCGTAAGCACCGCCATGATCCCAACCAGATTCGTTTTCATACGGACCTCCCTGTTTGGTCTTCTTGCCGCCTTGCACCTCGTGGTGCCGGGCAACAGCATTATTGGCCGCCCAACGCCTTTTCCGTCTGCATGATAATCTCGACCGCCGTGGCGGAATCCATCAGGGCTCCGTTTTTCCTTGCCGTGGTGCGCATGCGGGTCGTGTTGGCGCTGATGGCTTCCAGCTCAATGGAGATGTTCCGATCCGTTGCCTTGGCGGCGATGTTCTCGCCCCCTTCCACTTTTTCGATCGTGTTGACCTTGATCGCCATGCGTTTGAGCGCGGTGAGGGAGGCTTTTTTCACCTTGGGCAGCGGCTCGGTAAAGGTTTTGTAGGCAATGCCGCCCAGGGTATGGCCAACCCCCGTGCCGGCACCTACGCCAAAGAGGGTCAGCGAGATAGGATCGCACCCGGCAAGCAGGAACAACCATATACCCAGCGCGGCAATCCGGATCGTTGCATGTCGCATCGCCTGTCACCTGAATTGAGATTGAGGAGCTGCTGTTTTTCGCGTCAGTTGATAGTGATTTTTTTGTTCCGCACCGCCAGCCGCGCGGCCTGCAACGCCTCGATGGCCAGGGAGCTGCCGCGCCGCGGCGGCACCTCGGTGCCGAGGATGAGTTCCACCACCTCCACCGGATCGAACTTCTCCGCCGCCACGCCCAACACGTAGTGGCGGCCGGCCTCGGCCACCCGCCGCAGTATCCCTGCCTTGACCAGCGCTGCCACCACATCCCGCACCACCGGTTCCGGTTCGCCCAGGCGGCGTGCCAGGGTGGAGAGATGCGTCATCTGCCGGACCGTGAGATCCTGATACGCCAGGTCGATGATGCCGAAGGCCAGGGCCAGCCGGGCGATGGGCGCCGGCTGGTGGCGATCCGGCCGCCAGTTGGGCCAGGCCTGCACGGCAAAGGCCATCTCGGCACCGGCCAGGAAGATGATCCAGCAGAGTTGCAGCCAGAGCAGGAAGAGCGGCACGGTGGCAAAGGAGCCATAGATGGCGTTGTAGTCGGCGACACCGATTTGCAGCTTGAGGTAGGCGGTCTGGACGATGAGCCAGAGCAGGCCGCCGAAGGCGCCGCCGGCCAGGGCCGCGCTGGCCTTGACTCGGGTGTTGGGCAGGAAGCGATAGAGCAGGGCAAAGGTGAAAGCCAGGAGCAGCAGCGGCAGCAGGTTGAAGAGGAAGACCGTGATGCCACTTAGCGGCAGCCAGATTTCGAGGTAATGGCGCAGGGTCTTGCTCTGGAGTGCCGTGGAGGCGGCCAGCGTCACGTTGATCGAGATGGGCAGCACAATCATCAGGGCGAGATAATCCATGAACCGGCGGCCCCAGGGCCGGGAGGCGGCCACGTGCCAGATGGCGTTCATCGCCTGTTCGATGCTGCTGAAGATCGAGAAGGCGGCCAGGAGCAGGGTGACCATGCCAAAGGTGCCGAGAGCAGCGAAGTTGGTGCGGTCCACGTAGTCGAAGATCTGGTCCACGGCGCGGCGCAGATGGGCGGAGAGGGTACGCCGCTCTTCCTCCTTGGCGGCCGCTTGGGCGGCGGTGGCTGCGTCGTCCCGGCCGCCGAAAATGGGGGATTCCGCCGAGGCCTCCATCTGGTCGATGAGGCGGTAGGCGGCCTGCCAGGCCTGGTCGCCGCCGCCCAGCCCTTTGAGTACCGCGGTGCCAAGGGCGATGGTCGGCACCAGCGAGAGGAGGACGGTGAAGGTGAGTGCACTGGCCCTGAGGCTCAAGCGATCGCGCCGGAACTCGTGGCCGAAGATGCAAAAGACGCGCAGCCAGATCCGGCCCGTGCGTTGCCACCATGGTTCGGTGCTGGCAGGAGCGGCCCAGAGCCAATCGCGGAGTTGCGCCAGACGGTGTTGGATGGCCTCGCGGTTCGCCATGGTGCTTACATCCCGAGAATGTCACGCAGCAGCTGTTGCGCCGGGCTGCTCGGTTGCTGCTGTTGCGGTTGGTTCGGATCGGTCGGCTGCCCGCTTCGCGGCGGTGCGAGTTTTTCGAGGAGCTTCTTTTTGATCGCCTGCTCCGCGCCTTCGCGGAGCATGGTTGGGTCGGGCTCGGGCCGGGGTTTGTTCAGAGTGCCGCCGATCCGCAGCCGGATCATGGTCTCACCGGCATCGCTGGTGAGATAACGGGCAATGGAGGCCTGCTGCTGCAGCTTGGTGCTGAGCCGCGGCGAGAAGCGCATGGCCACCGGCAGGTTGAGGTTCTTGTCAAAGTCGATGGTGCCGGTGGCGGCGATGTTGAGGTCCTGGCCGGTCATTTTGGTGTCGAGCGCCGCCACGCGGTTGGCCACGTGCACCGTGCCGTTGGCGTTGGTCAGCGAGAGGTCGGTCAGCTCCGGCAGGTTGAGGAGCAGGGCCACCGCCGCGGTGAGCGGGGCATTGTGCAGTCGCGCGCCCTGGACGGCAAAGGTGCCGTCGGCAATGATATTGTGCTGGAGCTTGGCCCAGCCCAGCCCCGAACCGGCATAGGTGCAGGCGCCTTCCGCCGTGCCGCCCACCAGGTTGGCCGCGGCCGGAGCCACGCCCTTCAGGAACTCGCTTACCTGGATCGCCCGGACGGCGAGATCGCCCTTTATCCCCGGGTCGAGTTTGCGCAGATCGACGGTGTCGTTGGCGACCACTGCCCCGCCAGCCATGCGGGCGGTGAGGTTGTTGATGGAGAACACCCCATTCTGCAGGCGGTAGGGCACCACGAGCGTGGTGAGGGCGAGTTGCTTGTAGAGCAGCTCTTCCACGGTGATGCGGCCCTGGGCGCTGAATTTTTTCGGCAGCTTTTCCGCCAGCGGTTTGGCCGCAGCCGGGCCGGCCTTGCCGCCTTCCGGTCCCTTGGCCGCGAGCCCCATGAGCTTTTCCACGGTGAGCCGCTGGGCACTCAGATTGAGAGTGGCCCGGGGCGCGGTGAGATAGTTGGCCACCAGGCCGTTTACCGCGACGCTCTCGCCCTCCACCTCGGCATTGGCTTTGAGGCTGACCTGTCGCGGGTCGAAATCGGCCGCCAGATCATTGACCAGCAGCCGCTGGTAGCGGAGGCGGTCGATCTTGGCCGTGCCTTTCACGTTGTACTTGACCAGGGGCGAGACCTCCTCCGGTTCCCCCTCCTTGGGGAGCTGGGCCTTCATGGCCAGCAGTTTCTCCAGGTCTAGGCTCTTGGCCGCTAGATTCACCGTGGTTTGCGGCGTGGTCCGGTAATCCTGCATGGTTCCTTCGAGGCGCACCGTGTCTTTGTCGAGGATCGCCTCGGCCTGGTAGGTGATGCGGGCCGGGTCAAAGGTCGCCTTGAGGATGAGGCGCGGCTTGAACCGGCCGATGGTGAGGGTGGCGGCCAGGTCGGCGTCGCCCCGGGAGATGGCCGGCGCGCCGTTTGAATCGGCCATGAGATTCAGGTTGGCGCTGACCAGGGTTTCCAGGGCCGGGATCTTGCCGCTCTCGTCACTCACCACCACTTTGGCCGCGCTGACCGCCACCTCTTTTACCGTGATGGCCTTGCCTTTGGTTGGCGCGGCTTCCCGCGGTACCTCCGGCTGCTTCTTCCTGGCAGCGGCAAAAGGCAGCGAATCGAAGTTGAAGGCGCCGGATTTATCGCGGTGGATGCGGACAAAAGGACGATCGAGCCGGATCTCGTTGATGATGACCTGTTTTTTGAGCAGCGGCCAGAACTCGTAGCGCAGCACCAGGGCCTCGGCCTTGACGAAATCGGTCCGGCCGTCCATTTCCTTGATGGCGAAGTCGGTGAGGGAGATGCCGGTGAAGAGGCCCACCGAGATGGCCCCGAGTTCGACCTTGCGGGCCAGGGCCTTTTCGGCGGCCGGGACCACGAGGGCGCGGACCCGTTCGTCGGTGAGGTAGAAGCGGACCGCGGCGGCAAGGCCGCCGACGATGAGGAGCAGGATGGCAACGATTCCGCCGAGGATTTTTGCTGTCTTACCCATGAAGCACCCCCTCTTCAATAGCAGAAAGAAATCCAGCCGCTTTTTATTGTAGCAGCAGCCTCCCTGGTTGGACAGTGCTTTCTGGACTCGGCAATCCATGCTGGCCGGAGCACAAATACCATGCTGGCCATCTGATAAAGTCGTAGCCTTGAAGGAGTAACTTCAACCTACCGGATCAGAGGAGGCCAGCATGGCAAAGTCAAGTGTAACAAATCTTCGTCAATTTGTAAGCGGGT
>JAJZRJ010000061.1 GCA_021802775.1 Deltaproteobacteria bacterium | reverse complement strand
TCAAGTTCGTTACGTTCTTCTTCGGTCAAGGTAACTCGGTATCTTGGCGACATGGCGGCCTCCTTTGTTCGGTGCCGCCAGTATATCATGGTTTATGGTAAACACGAACTAAATAGTGTTACATGGTACTAGAATAACAACGTTTTTTCGACCGACACCGTCCGTTCCCCTTCCTCGCCAGGTAACACTGTATCCTTTTTATCCAATTCACGTCCGCATCATGCCTCTTTTTTATCCAGTGCGGAGAACAGACAGCATAGCATGCCCCTTGCCCCCCATACCAAGGCGCGTGGCATTGCCACCACCGCTTACGCTCATCCCCGTTCCTGCCAAGAAGAACCATGCAACCGCGGCATGGTTATTGTAAGGTATTCAGAAAGGAATCGCACTCACCTCAACCATTGGAATCGCCATGGGCCGCACCAGAAAACTCCCGCACCACCCGTTGCTCTTTGCCTCGCCGTGGCTGCTGGCTGCCGCCATCGGCATCCTGCTCGGCATCGTCATCTTATTCACGGTCAACAACCTCCAGCGGGAACGGCGCCTCATCAACGAAAGTCTCTTCCACCGGGGCATGTCGGTGGTCCGCTTCGTCGGCGCCGGCACCCGCGCCTCGATGATGATGGGCGGCCCGCCGGCAACTACCCAGGTCCAGCATCTGGTCGAGCAGGCGGCGGGTGAGTCCGGTATCCTCTATATCGCGGTGACGGACGATCAGGGCCGCATCCTGGCTCACAGCGACCGGCAACGGGTCGGCGGCACCCTCGAACATCCGCCCTTGGCAGCGGCCAAGATGCCGCCCCGTGGCCGCTATCAGATATTGGAACGCCCAACCGCTCCCCGCAAAGTCTTCGAGGTGACAAGCGTCTTCCAGCCATTTCATGGCCGGGGCATGGGAATGAGGCCCCACTTGGGGGCACGAAACGGAGGCGGACCAGGGAATGACCAGGGTGAGTGGTGCCGGCAGCAATCGATGTCTGGTGGCGCGCCCCAGGACGACCTCAACGAAAACAAAACCCGCTTCATCTCCGTCGGACTCGACATGAGCGAGGAGGAAAAGGTGATCCGCCAGGATCTCTTCCATGTCCTCTTCATGTCGCTCGCCATCCTGCTGGTCGGCGTCGGCAGCTGGATGGCGCTGCTGGCGGCCCAGGGCTACCGGACCGCCCGGCAGACCATCCAGTACATCCAGGCCTTCACCGGACTGCTCATCTCGCGGCTGCCGGTGGGGATCATCGCCACTGACGAACAAGGCGCGATCAAGACCTTCAATGCCCAGGCTGCGGAACTGACCGGGATCGCCGCGGAGACGGCGCTCAACCACAAGGCCACCGAGGTGCTGCCCCGGCATCTGGTGCCTTTTTTCAGCCCGGCTACCACGGCCGCGGAGATGCTTGACCGCGAGCTTGACGCCTCTGTCGCGGGCAAAAACCTGACCATCCACGCCAGTTCGGTGCCGATCCATGACGAGAACGCCGCGGCCATCGGCCGGGTATTGCTGCTCCACGACCTGACCCGGCTCAAAGCCATGGAACGGCAAATGCAAAAACACGAACGGCTGGTGTCGCTCGGCAAGATGGCCGGCGGCGTGGCCCATGAGGTGCGTAATCCCTTAAGTTCCATCAAGGGACTTGCCGCCCTCCTCGGATCCCGCTTTGCCGAGGAAAGCGAGGAGCGCCACGCCGCCACCCTGCTCATTCATGAGGTGGAGCGGTTAAACCGCGCCATCACCGAACTGCTCAACTTTGCCAAACCCCTGCCGCTCGACCGTGAATCATTTGATCTGGAAACGCTGCTCGCCGACTCCCTCACCCTGATCGCAAGCGACGCCGCAGCCCTGGGTGTCGCCACCCGGCATCGGGTCGAGGGAGTTCTCCAGCCGGTGGTCGGGGATCGCGACCGCCTCAATCAGGTGCTGCTGAATCTCTACCTCAACAGCATGCAGGCCATGGAACAGGGCGGCGCCCTTACGGTGACGGCACGAATGGGTGAACGGGCAGGAACGGTGCAGATCGTGGTGCAGGACAGCGGCAGCGGCATCGCGCCCGAGAATCTCGACCGCATCATGGACCCCTACTTCACCACCAAACCACAGGGCAGCGGCCTGGGGCTCGCCATGGTCCACAAGATCATGGAGGAACACGGCGGCGGGGTGCAGGTGGAAAGCCGCGTCGGGGAAGGGACTACGGTGACGCTCACGCTGCCGGTGGCGTGACGCCGCGACACAAGGCCGGATTCAACGCAACAGCGTTTATTCCTTTTCGCGACGGATGCGGGCGCCGACCATGGAGAGCTTACCCACCAGGTCGTCGTAGCCGCGGTCGAGATGATAGACCCGCGAAATCTCCGTCACCCCTTCGGCGGCCAGGCCAGCCACCACCAGCGAGGCGCTGGCCCGCAGGTCGGTGGCCATGACCGGCGCGCCGGAGAGCTTACCGGTGCCGGTGACAATGGCACTGTGGCCGTCGATGCGGATGTCCGCCCCCATGCGTCGCAACTCCGCCACGTGCATGAAACGGTTCTCGAAGATGGTCTCGGTGATGACGCTCAAGCCGTCGGCCATGGTCATGAGCGCCATGATCTGGGCCTGAAGGTCGGTGGCAAATCCCGGATAGGGCATGGTCTTGACATCCACGCTGCGCAGTGCCCCCTTCTTGCGGAGCACATGCATCCGGTTTTTCTCTTCCTTGATGACGAGCCCTGCTGCCCGCAGCTTCTCCGGCAGGGCAGGCAACAGTTTGGGGTTGCAATGGGTGAGAGTCAGCTCGCCGCCGGCTGCCCCGGCCGCAATGAGGAAGGTGCCGGTCTCGATCCGATCCGGAATAATGGTCGCCTTGGCGCCCTTCAACTTCTTGACACCCTCCACCACGATGGTCTCGCTATCGCGGCCCTTGATCCTGGCACCCATACTCACCAGCATGTCAATGAGATTGCCGACCTCGGGCTCCTTGGCAGCATTCTTGATCACCGTGGTGCCGTTGGCCAGGGTGGCGGCCATGAGAATATTTTCGGTGCCGGTCACCGAGGGGATGTCGAAATAGACGGTACCGCCCTGCAACCGCCCCTTGATGCCGGCATCCACATACCCTTGGTCCAGTTCGTACTGGATACCGAGTTGCGACAAGCCCTGCAGGTGAAAGTTGATCGGCCTCGCACCGATGGCACAACCACCCGGCAGCGACACCCTCGCCCTGCCGGCCCGCGCCAGGAGCGGCCCCAAGACCAGCACCGAGGCCCGCATGGTCTTGACCAGCTCGTAGGAGGCCTCGACGTTGTCGAGATTCGATGCATCGATGGTCAGCGTCTCGCCGTCCCGTTTCCAGGTGATGCCGAAGGATTCCAGCAGCGCCAGCATGGTGCGGGTATCGCGCAGGTCAGGAACATTGTGGAGGACATGGGGGCCCGGGGCCAGGATGGTCGCGGTGATGAGGGGAAGCGCCGCGTTCTTCGCGCCGCTGATGGCGATCTCGCCATGCAGGGGGCGGCCGCCTTCGATAACAATTTTGTCCATAACGACCTTGCGGAATTATTCGTTCGTACGGCGCCGGGCCACGAGCACCCGGGGCAGACCAGCATAGTCCGACCGGACCTCCACCCTATCATATTTGCCAAGCGAAACAAAGCACTTCAATGCGGCCTCCCGCTGGTCCGCACCGATCTCCAGCAAAAGCCAGCCGCCCGGCCGAAGCACATATGCCGCCTGGGCGGCGATGACACTGATATCGCGCATCCCGGCCTTGCCGCCGTTGAGCGCGGTATGCGGTTCAAAATCCCTCACTTCGGGCATGAGGGTTTCCATTACCCTGTCGGCAATGTAGGGCGGATTGGCCACCACCAGCTCAAAAACAGGCGCAGGGACAATGGCGGAAAGCCAGTCGGCCTGGACAAAATGCACGCGATTCCCGACGCCGTGCCGCCCGGCGTTCTCCGCCGCGGTGGCCAGCGCGGCCAGGGAACGATCCACGGCCACGATCCGTGATTCGGGAAACTCGCAGGCCAGAACGATGGCCAGGATGCCGCTGCCGGTACCGAGATCGAGGAATCGGCGGGGGTGATGGCGGTCGGGATAGAGTTCCAGGACCAACTCGACAATGCGCTCGGTCTCGGGTCGCGGGATGAGCACCGCCGGGTTGACGCGAAAGGTGCGGGACCAGAACTCCTGCTCGCCCAGGATGTAGGCAAGCGGTTCATGGGTAAGACGGCGGGCCAGGGCCGATTCGGCCGTGGCCAGTGCGGAAGCGGGGATTTCCTCCGCAGCGCGGAGCAGCAACGCGGCCCGATTCTGCCGGAGGAAATGGCCGAGCAACAGGGCAGCCTCCAGTTCGGCCTCTGCCACACCGGCAGCGGCAAGGCGGGTCGTGGCGCTCTGCAGGAAATCACCAATCCGCATGGCGTTGGTTATTGGGCGACCTTCAGGGCTTCGGTCTGGTAGTGGACAGCGAGCGGGTTGATGATCTCATCGAGCTTGCCGAGCATGACGCTGTCGAGCTGGTAGACGGTCAGGTTGATCCGGTGTTCGGTAAGCCGGTTCTGGGGAAAGTTGTAGGTGCGGATCCGCTCGCTGCGATCGCCCGAGCCGACCTGGCTCTTGCGGGCGGCCGACATCTCGGCCTGCTGTTCCTGCTGCATCTTGTCCAAGAGCCGGGCGCGCAAGACCTGGAGGGCCTTGGCCTTGTTTTTGTGCTGCGACTTCTCGTCCTGACAGATGACCACCAGGCCGGTGGGCAGATGGGTCACCCGCACCGCCGAATCGGTGGTGTTGACGCTCTGGCCGCCAGGGCCGGAAGAGCGGAAGACATCAAACTTGAGCTCGTTGGGAGCGATATCCACCTCCACCTCTTCCGCTTCGGGCAGCACGGCCACCGTCACCGCCGAGGTATGGATGCGGCCTTGGGCCTCGGTTTCCGGCACCCGCTGCACCCGATGCACACCGGATTCATACTTGAGGCGGCTGTAAACGTGATCGCCGCTGATGAGGGCGATGATCTCCTTGAAACCGCCGATGCCGATAGGGTTGCTGCTTAAGATCTCGACCCGCCAGCCCTTCTCCTCGGCATAACGGTTGTACATCCGGAAGAGATCGCTGGCAAAGAGCGCTGCCTCGTTGCCGCCGGTACCGGCCCGGATTTCGAGCAGGATGTTCTTGTCGTCGTTGGGATCCTTGGGCAGCAGCGCGATGCGCAAATCCTGCTCAAGCTGGACCAGTTGCTCCTTGAGTGAAGCGATATCGGCCTTGGCCAGCTCGATCATCTCCGCGTCGGTCTCCTCCTGGAGCAGCAGCCGGTTGTCCTCCAGGTCCTGCTGGGCCTTGCGGTACGCGGAATAGAGTTCGTCGAGCCTGGCCACATGGGCATGTTCCTTGGCCGTGGCCCGGTAGCGGGCGGCGTCGCCGATCACTGCCGGGTCGGAAAGCTGCGCCTCAAGGAGGCGGCGACGCTCGGCAATGTTGTCAAGCTGCTCGAACATGGGTGATCTCGCACTCGGGAGACGAAAAAAAGAACGCCCTACGGGCAGATGCCTGGAAACAGGCGGCCGCAGGGCGTACTCGAAAACGGCGATGGAGCGAACTACTTCTCCAGCGTCTTACCGTACTTCTTGAGGAATTTCTCGACCCGGCCGGCCGAGTCGATGAGCTTCTGCTTGCCGGTGAAATAAGGATGGCAGGCGGAACAGATTTCCACCTTCATCTCCGGCATGACCGAGCCCAACTCCACCTCGTTGCCGCAGGCGCAGCTCGCCTTGATCTTATGGAACTCGGGATGGATATCCTGCTTCATGTTCGTGTCCTCCAGTGGCATCATGCATCCGCGGGCCGGACCGGGCCGGCGCGGGATAAAATTTCATCGAAACGCGATATATAAACCGCTTTTGTTTTTTTTTCAAGCCCTAAGAACGAATCACCCGTGCATCATCGAGGCAAAGAAATCGGCGTTGGACTTGGTGCCCTTCATCTTGCCGAGCAGGAACTCCATGGCATCCACCGGGTTCATGGAAGAGAGCAGCTTGCGCAGAATCCAGACCTTGTTCAGCTCATCCGGCGGCAGAAGCAGATCTTCCTTGCGGGTACCGGATTTGGCCATGTCCATGGCCGGGAAGATACGGCGGTCCGCAAGCTTGCGTTCCAGCACGATCTCCATGTTGCCGGTGCCCTTGAACTCCTCGAAGATTACCTCATCCATGCGGCTGCCGGTCTCGATGAGGGCCGAAGCGATGATGGTGAGGCTGCCGCCCTCCTCGATATTGCGGGCCGCGCCGAAGAAGCGCTTGGGCCGATGCAGGGCGTTGGAATCGACACCGCCGGAGAGGATCTTACCACTGGG
Organism: Deltaproteobacteria bacterium; assembly: GCA_021802775.1. Lineage (GTDB taxonomy): Bacteria > Desulfobacterota > Desulfobulbia > Desulfobulbales > Desulfurivibrionaceae > JAJZRJ01. The sequence continues at coordinate 3,054 of JAJZRJ010000061.1, read as the reverse complement.
CGGCACCACCGTATTGTAGGCGCGGGCAAGCCGGGTGATGCTGTCGAGCAGGATCACCACGTCCTTCTTGTGCTCGACCAGGCGGCGGGCTTTGTCGATGACCATCTCCGCCACCTGGATATGGCGCTGCGGCGGTTCGTCGAAGGTGGAGCTGATCACCTCGGCGCTGACGCTGCGGGCCATGTCGGTCACCTCCTCGGGCCGCTCGTCGATGAGCAGCACGATAAGGATGACCTCCTTGTGGTTCTTCAAAATGGAGTTGGCGATATCCTTGATGAACACGGTCTTGCCGGTGCGGGGCGGGGCGACGATGAGGCCGCGCTGCCCTTTGCCGATGGGTGCCATCATGTCCATGATGCGCATGGAGTAGTTGTCCGGCTCGCGTTCCAGCCGGATGCGCTCGTTGGGGTGGAGCGGGGTGAGGTTGGTGAAGAGGGTCTTGTCGCGGCATTTCTCCGGCGGATCGAAATTGACGCGATCCACCTTGAGGAGCGCGAAGTAGCGCTCGCCTTCCTTGGGGGCTCGCACCGGGCCCTCGATGGTATCGCCGGTACGGAGATTCAGGCGCCGGATCTGCGAAGGCGAAACATAGATGTCATCGGGGCCGGGCAGGTAATTATAGTCAGGTGCGCGCAGAAAGCCGAAACCGTCGGGCAGCACCTCCAGAACGCCGCTGCCGAAATTTTCGCCGTTTCGCTCGGAAACGGTCTGTTGCGCCTGCAGGAGAGAAAAAATCAACTCCTGTTTGCGCATGGCGCTATAGCCCTCGATGTTAAACTGCTGGGCGAGCCGGGTCAGCTCGGCAATCTTCATCTGTTTCAGTTCAGCCAAGTTCATGCAAAAGCCTTCTCCTTCACAAGCGGCGTTTCGGCCGGCACGGGCATCCTCCTGGCAGGCCGCGGGAAGCGGCATGGGGCAGGAGCCCACAACTGGAATAGCCCCGGAGGGGCCTGCTGTTTCGCCACGTCCGCCATCAACCGGTCGCGTTGCGAAAAAACTTGCGCGTCAGGGAACAAAGCGGCAGAGAGGCATCATGCCAGAGGCCACCGCGCCTCACGTTCTCGGATTCGAACAACATCTAATGCAAAAATTCCTTGTGGTCTTTCAGGAGTGCCGTCAGGTGTGGTGTGCCGCGGTTTGTTCTCTGAATGTGCGCCCGGGGGAAGAACAACTGCCGGCCATGTCAAAATAAGGAAACCCGCCGGCAGTGCTGATGTGGTACCTATTGATTCTTTTTTGCGGGGGACCTGGCGGAATTTGCTGTTACGCGGTCGTCATCATTCCGCTGTGACCGGAATTGTTCCCATACTATTGGCATGGGGGTGGGCGTGTCAAGAGTTTTTTTTCCGGCACGTCTAGGGAAAACCGTTGTCGGAAACCTGACAACATGCTATCATAACGCAATTATGAGGAAATATCAGGCCACGACCAATGGCTTGCGTCTTTTACCACATTCTGCCGCGGCTGGCGGCACGGATCGCCCCTTATGACCGAAAAGAAGAAAACCCTGCTGAAACGGTTGACCATCCCCCTTGCCCTGATCGGCATCCTCTTTGCCATGGCCCTGTGGGAACAACCGGCGCGCGTTTCCGCCAAAACCCAGGATGCCTACAAGAGCCTGGAGACCTTTTCCAACATCCTGAGCCTGGTTCAGGAAAACTATGTGGAGGAGGTCAAGATCGACGAGGTGATCCAGGGGGCCATCAAGGGCATGCTCAACACCCTCGACCCGCATTCCTCCTACATGAAGCCCGATGAATACAAGGAGCTCCAGGTCGAGACCAAGGGCAGCTTTTCCGGTATCGGCATCGAGATCTCCATGCGCGACGGCATCCTCACCGTGATCTCGCCCATCGAGGGTACCCCGGCCTTCCAGAAAGGGCTCAAGGCCGGCGACAAAATCATCAAGATCGACGGCGAATCGACCAAGGATCTTTCCATCAACGAGGCAGTGAAGAAGCTGCGCGGTCCGAAGGGAAGCAAGGTGACCATCTCCATCCACCGCGAGGGCTGGGGCGACCTTCGGGACGTCACCATTATCCGCGACGTCATCCCCATCGTCAGCATCAGGTCGAAGCTGCTGGAGCCGGGCTTCCCCTACCTCCGGGTGGTGCAGTTCCAGTCCAAGACCACCCGCGATTTCCAGAAGGCGCTGAATGATTTTGAAAAGGCCGGGGCGATCAAGGGTCTGGTCATCGACCTGCGCAACAACCCCGGCGGCCTGCTCGACCAGGCAGTGCGCATGGCCGACGTCTTCCTCGACAAGGGGGTCATCGTCTCCACCAAGGGACGCATCAAAGATCAGAACATGGTCTTTGAGGCCGAGGCCGACCCGGAGGTTTACAAATTTCCCATCGTCGTGCTGGTCAACGAGGGCAGCGCAAGCGCCTCGGAGATTGTGGCCGGCGCGCTCAAGGATCACAAGCGGGCCGTCATCCTCGGCACCCAGACCTTTGGCAAGGGCTCAGTCCAGACCATCATCCCGATGAACGACGGCTCCGGCCTTCGGCTTACTACCGCTCGCTACTACACGCCGAGCGGTGAATCGATCCAGGCCAAGGGCATCACTCCCGATGTGGTGGTGCGGAACCGCGAAAGCGGCGAGGATGAGTTCGAGGAGCAAAGCCCCCGGAAACGCAGGTTCCTGCGCGAAAAGGATCTCAAGCACCACATCCCCAACGGCCAGCAGGAAGAGAAGGACGACGAGGTCAGGAAGGAAGAACCGGCCGCGGCGGACGAGATCAAACCGAAAGGCGACAAGGGCAAGAGCAAGAAAGCGCAGCAGGATGACATCAAAGAGGACGAGCAGCTTCAGGCCGCCCTCACCCTGCTCAAGGGAGTGAACGTCTTTGCCCCGGCAGCCAAGGCAAAATAACCGCAGCCATTACGCCAGCAACTGGGCGGCAGCAAAGGGGAGCAATCAGCTCCCCTTTTTTTCTTATGTGGCCATCTGTCAATACCGTTTATCAAAAGACCTTCTCTTAACTCTTAAGCACCTTGTGAAAGGTTGCCTTTTCTTATTCGCGCCTTGCTGCGCCGAGTACCGATCCGGTA
>JAJZRJ010000020.1 GCA_021802775.1 Deltaproteobacteria bacterium | reverse complement strand
GTCATCTTGCACGTCCCTCCGGTAGGTAACGAACGCAAGTCCGGTTCAAGCCGGATGTAACCAGATAACCGACCAGAGGCGGAGCTGAGGCGGTTGTGGGTGCCATAGAACGCGCATCCCGACCGCCGCCGTTTTCTGGCATCCACACCATCCAGCCCCCCGGTCCCACCGGAGGTGTTCGATGTTGGATGTACAGGAAATGAATGATGTGCCGGGGACGGATGACCTTGGCGAAAACGGCAAACCCGGCCGCCTGTCGGGTGAGGCGAGGCTCCAGTCAGCCGCCTCGATTCTGGCCACGGCGGTCCTGCGCCGAAAGGCCAAAAAAGCATGTGTGGGCAATGAGTTAGATGTTTTCAAAGATTCTTCCCCTGTGCTCGGAGAAGGACTTGATTCATTGCCGGAACAGAGCATTCATTCATGACAACTCGTCCGGAAACCAAAATAAGGAGTTGAAAATGAATGAGTTACAGAACGACGCCACCGGCGGCAAGAACCAGGACCGAACCCGAAACTCGGTTCTTCGGCAGATGGCCCTGCTGCAATCCATGTCCCTGGAGCAGCTCCGGGAAAAATGGCTCGACCTCAACGGTGAAGAGCCGCCCCAGTACAAGAAGCAATTCCTCATCAAGAGGCTGGCCTATCGCATCCAGGAGCTTTTCTACGGCGGGCTGTCCGAGCAGGCCAAGGTCCATCTCCAGCAGGCAGCCAAGGAGGACCCGGTCGCCACTGTCAATCGACGCATCCCAGAGGAGCGGAAATCAAACGAGGCGATCCTGCCCGGGACCAGACTGGTGCGGGTATGGAACGACCGGCGCTATGAGGTGATCGTCCTTGCCGATGGCTACGAGTTCGAAGGCCGCACCTTCCGGTCGCTCAGCGCGGTGGCCAGAGAGATCACCGGGACGCGCTGGAACGGGAAAGTCTTTTTCGGACTGAAGAAGGTTTACGGCAGAAAAGCCGAGGGAGGTTCGGATGCTTGATAACAGCAATGTCGCGCCGGGCAAAAACAAGACCCTGCGCTGCGCCATTTACACCCGCAAGAGTCATGAGGAAGGGCTCGAGCAGGAGTTCAACTCGCTGGATGCGCAACGGGAATCGGCGGAACACTATATCGAAGCTCAGAGGATGCGGGGCTGGACGGCTCTGCCGGATCGCTATGACGATGGTGGTTTCTCGGGCGGGAACATGGAGCGTCCGGGGCTGCGCCGCCTGCTGGCGGACATCGACGCCGGGAAGATCGATGTGATCGTCGTCTACAAGGTCGACCGGCTGTCCCGCTCGCTGCTGGACTTCATGAAGATGATCGACCTCTTCAACGAGAAGGGTGTCAGCTTCGTCTCGGTCACCCAGCACTTCAGCACCACCGATCCCACCGGCCGGATGTTTCTCGGCATCCTGATCACCTTCGCCCAGTATGAGCGGGAGGTCATTGCCGAACGCATCCGGGACAAGGTGGCGGCAGCCAAGCGCCGGGGGAAATACTGCGGCGGCGTACCCATCCTCGGATACGACGTCGACAGGGACAACAAGAAGCTGCTGGTCAACCCAGATGAAGCCAGGACGGTGCAGTACATCTTCCGCCGCTTCATCCAGATCGGCTCGGCCAAGAAGCTGGGCCAGGAATTGAACGAACAGGGATACCGCACCAAGGCCTGGACCACCAAGAAAGGAAAGGTGCGCGAGGGCTCCGAATGGAACACCGCCCACATCTACCGGCTGCTCAACAACCGGATCTATATCGGCGAGATCGCCCACAAGGACCGCAGCTACCCCGGTGAGCACGAAGGGATCATCGACCGGGCGACCTGGGACAAGGTGCAAGCCATCCTGGAGGACAACAAACCGGTCAAGGTATCCATGGCCAGAACCAAAATGGTCGCCCCGCTGAAAGGCGTCATCCGCTGCGGCCACTGCGGATGCTCGATGGGACCGACCTACGCCCGCAAGAACGGCCGCCACTACACCTATTACATCTGCCAGAAGGACAGCAAACGGACCGTGAGCCGGTGCCCGCTCAAACGGATTCCCGCCGGGGACATCGAGCAGGCCGTAGTCGAGCAGTTGAGCGCGGTGTTCCGCACACCGACGCTGGTGGCCAAGACTTACTTCGCAGCCCGGGACATCGAGCAGGCAGAGCGGGAGCGGTTGTTCAAGCAGAAAGCCCAGCTCGAGATGGAGTTGGCGCAGGCGCGGGAGCAGGCACTCGAACTGATGAAACCCGGCAGCGATCAGCCGGGCAAGACCGAGATGCTGACGACGGTCAATCGCCAGGCGGTCGAGCTCTCGAAACAACTGACGCACGTGAGCGAGCGATGCAGAGCCTACCAGGGGAACAGCATCACGGAACAGGATGTGTCGGAGGCCTTCCAGAATGTGGAGGGGTTCTGGGAAGACCTTTTCCCAGTGGAGCGGAATCGGCTCATCCGCCTCCTGGTGGACAAGGTTGAGATCCGCGAGACCGGAATCGACATGGAGCTGCGCACCAACGGGCTGACAACGCTCATCGCCGAGCTGGCCGGTCTGGCATGCGAAGTCACGGAACGGAGGACAAACCGATGAAAATGAAGCCGACCATTACCGTTGCCGACAACGGCAACCTGCAGATCCATATCCCGATGCTGATCCGGCGCATGCGCGGCCGCAAGACGGTCATCGCTCCCCAGGCCCTGGATGGAGAAATCACCGGAGCGCAGGAACCGGTGCAGTCCGCCGTCCTCCAGGCGCTGGGCAGGGCCTTTTCCTGGGCCGACATCCTCGAATCCGGCCAGATCAAGTCCATCAGCGAGCTCGCCCGTACCCTCGACGTCGATGGCTCGTATGTGGCCCGCATCCTCAAACTGACGACTCTGGCCCCCGACATCGTCGAAGCCCTGATCAACGGCGAGGAACCCAACGGACTCTCGCTGGCCAAACTGACCCAGACCTTTCCCGAGGACTGGACCGAGCAGCGCCGCCAGTTCGGCTTCGCCACCGACTGACGACCGGACCGGAGACCACCACAGAGAGCCGACCATCAGCGTCGGCTTTTCTTCTTTGGGGGGCAGGAAACCGGAGTTGACCACACTTCTTTTCATGGCCGAGGCGGGCGATTTCGAAAAAAACGTCCGGTTGCGGCATCGGCCGATGACCTAAGACAACCGCCAAAAACGGCAATCAGCCGCAAACCCATATTAATCAAGGATGTAGCTTTCCGGACGCGCTTCGGACTTCGTCCGGAGAAAACAGAGAATCAGGGGCCAAACAGAGAAAGAAAGGCTGGAAGATGGGGAGAATCGATGGTGCGGAGAGGTGCTTTGGAAAGATGTGAAACGGGCGCAAACCCTTTAGAAACAAGGGGAAAAAGAAAACCCGTCACCCCGGAGAATGACCCCAGAGAGACGGGTTTGTCTTTTCTAATTGGTGGAGGCGCCGGGAGTTGAACCCGGGTCCGAAAATACTCCACTTCAAACGTCTACGTGCGTATCCCTGCTTTATTGCTTATCGTGCCAGGGTTCCACCAGGGCCAGGAACCGCTCGCACTATCCTGCTTTGGTTTCGCCGTCCGGGCGACAGGCGCACCCGGAAAGCTATCCCACTAGTCGACGCCCTTACCGACCCCGTGGGAGCGGGTCGGCAGAACGGCAGAGCTCGCTGTTTAGGCGGCTACTGCGTAAGCATAGTCGTCTGCGACTATATTTATTCTACCGGTTTTACGAGGTGGGTAGAGACCTCGGCACGCAGCCTGAGCTTGCATATCCCCGTCGAATCCGTTTCGCCCCCCTTTGTTTGAATTAAAAATTAAGAATTAAGAATGAAAAATTGAGAATGGAATGAAACATCCTCTGCTCACTCTTCATTCTGCATTGTTCATTCTTCATTTCATTTAAAACTTTTCCGCATCGCGCGTTGCATCTCGCGGTCGGCTTCCTTCTGCTTGAGCGAGGCCCGCTTGTCGTAGAGCTTCTTGCCCCGCGCCAGTCCCAGGGCCAGCTTGGCCTTGCCCCGTTCGTTGAAGTAGATCTTGAGCGGCACCAGGGTGCAGCCCTGCTCCTTTACCTTGCCGATGAGCTTGACGATCTCCCGCCGGTTCAAGAGCAGTTTGCGCATCCGCAGCGGGTCGGGCGCCGCGAGATTGGCATAGACATAGGGCGAGATATGCACGTTGTAGAGGAAGATCTCGTTGTTCCTGATCTGTGCATAGCCGTCCGTCAGGTTCGCCTTGCCGGCGCGGAGCGATTTCACCTCCGCCCCGGTCAGGACCATGCCGGTCTCGAAGACCTGTTCGATGGTATAATCGTGGTAGGCCTTCTTGTTGGTGCAAACGACCTTGCCGGATACCTGCTTACTCATAAAAAATAACCATCATCATGGGCCTGCGCAAGAAACAAAAACCCCCTTGCCTCCCAAAGACTCCTCCGGATCAGCAAAGGGCATTTGCTCTCTATACCCGATTTTGCGGAAAAATACGAGGGGTGGGCGATTATTCGGCTGCGGTCACCCGCAAGGCCTCTTCCACCGTGGTGATGCCGGCCTGCACCTTGTGCCAGGCATCCTCGCGCAGGGTGGTCATGCCATCCCTGATCGCCCGCTTGCGCAACTCTGCCTCGGACTTGTGGCTGCCGACCATCTGGCGGATGGCGTCGCTCATGGGGAAGATCTCGAAGACCCCGCAGCGGCCAAGGTAGCCGGTATTGCGGCACTTGGCGCAGCCAGCGCCGCGCCTCAGTTCGATCGCGCCCTCGTCCGTCACCGGCAGGCCCATGCCGCGCAATTCCTCGGCCGTGGCAACATAGCTCTCGGCGCAGTGGGGGCAGATGCGGCGCACCAGACGCTGGGCCATGGCGCCCAACAGGGTGGAGCCCACCAGAAAGGGCTGCACCCCGAGGTCGAGCAACCGGCTCACCGAGGAGACCGCATCGTTGGTGTGCAGGGTGGAAAAAACCAGGTGGCCGGTGAGCGCGGCCTGGATGGCATTGGTGGCGGTATCACCGTCGCGGATCTCGCCGATCATGATGATGTCCGGGTCCTGGCGCAGAATGTTGCGCAGGATCGTGGCAAAGGTCACCCCCACTGCCGGCTGCACCCCGATCTGGTTGAACTCCTCGTGCACCATCTCCACCGGGTCTTCCACGGTGACGATGTTCAATTCCGGCGCGGCGATTTCCTTGAGGGTGGAATAGAGGGTGGTGGATTTGCCGCTGCCTGTGGGGCCGGTCACCAGCACGATGCCATGGGGGGCATGGACCAACCCCTGGTAAACCGCGAGGTCGTGGTCGGAAAAGCCGATGCCGGCAAGATCCTGGAAGAGGATGTCCGGGTCGAGGATGCGGAGCACCGCCTTTTCGCCAAAGGCCACCGGGATGGTGGAGACCCGGATCTCCGCCTCCTTGCCGCCGCGATCCACCTTGATGCGGCCGTCCTGGGGCCGCCGCTTTTCGGCAATGTCGAGGCGGGAAAGGGATTTGATCCGCGAGATCACCGCTGCATGCACCACCTTGGGCAGCTTGTAGACGGTGTGCAACGCGCCGTCGATGCGCAGCCGCACCAGGGAGTTCTCGCGCTTGGGTTCGATGTGGATATCGCTGGCCCGCTGGTCAAAGGCGTAGCCAAAAAGGTGGTCCACCGCGGTGGTGATGTGGTGGTCCGAGGAGGCGGCCTCTTCGGAGGAGGCGATGCGCACGTACTGTTCGAGGTTGCCGAGGTCCACCGCCGGGCCGGCCAGGTAATCCTCGGCTGCCGAGATCGAGGTCTGGAAGCCGAAAAATTCCTGGAGCATGCGGCGGATGTCGCTCTTGGTGGAAAGGTACGGCTTGACCTTGAGCTGGTTGGCCCGCTCGATGTCGTCGAGCGCCGCCCGGTTGTCCGGATCGTAGACCGCCACCTCCAGCACCCCATCCCGAATCGCAAAGGGCAGAATGAGGTGCTTGACCGCAAAGGACTTGGGGATGGTCTTGGTGACGATCTTGAGGTCAAGCTCGAGCGGGTCGAGCTTCTTGAAGGGCAGGCCCAGATCCTCGGCCACTGCCCGCATGATCAGTTCCTCGGTGAGCACCTCGCCCTTACGGCCGGGCACGTCCAAACGCAGGGCGACAATGGTGTCAACAAGGGTCAGGCGCTCAGCCTGCCCCCTGCCCCCGTGCGCCTTGAGCCGGACATCGCGTTGTCGCTGTTGACATTTTTTGTCACAAGGCAACCGCGCCTGCTCATTACTAATGAGCTCACGCCGCCTGAGCAATTCCAACAGATATTTCTCGTCATCCAGCGGCTGCGCGGCAAAATGCTGCCCCAAGCCTTTGACAATCTGCACATGAGAAGTCAGGGGGCTACCTCCGTTTCAGTGCCTTTTCTTGTCACAAAATCTCCCGGTGTAAAATTTGCATAGTTCAAGTAACCATCAACCCAAGGGAAGGGCTCATGTGGGAGATTTTTTCAATAAAACATCTTATCCCAAGAGAGGCAAACTACCCAAAAAAAATGAAGCGGGCACGCCCTGCAACCACAAGTTGCCTAATCCCCCCGACAGATGTGATATAATATCATCCGATGATCAATCGGGTGTAGTCTTCTACTTGACATTGTTATATTTTTTTAAAAACAAAATAAACAGAACTCGTTGCCCATACTCATACTCGATTTGAGGTTCCCCATGAAAAAAGGCGCGCAAGCCATCTTGTTTCTGCTCGTTATCATCAGCATACTCCCCGATGCCCTCTGCCGTGGGGCGAGCATTGACACCCAAGCGCCGTTGCGTGGCCGCGATCACATCATTTACCACGGCAAGGTTCATCGCCTTGACCCGGCCGTCATTGAGGTCGAAATTGCTGGCCCGGCCTGCGCAGGCCGACGTCAATTCAAAAGAAGCAACTGGCTTGGGCAGGGTGCGCATTCGGTCGGGAGCAAAATAGATTTTATCCTGTCGGGCGTCTGCACAAACGTCGATACGGTGCTGACCGTTGAACCCGGAGGAAAATAAAATGAGCGCCTTTAAAAAAGCTCTTCTGGCGGCAGTCGTTGTTCTCTGCTCGGCAGACAACCTGTTCGCCACCAGCGCCTACGACGCGGAGCCGCCATTTCTCCCGGCCCCTGTCTCGCCCAATGTCCTCATGGTGGTTGACGTGAGCGGCAGCATGAGTTGGTCAGCCTATAACCCCAAAGCAGACCGGGAAGACTGGTGCGCTACTGACGCAGGTTGCGGCTGGACCTTTTTGGACACCGAAGAAGGGAACTGGATTCCCACACAAAAATACAAGCAGGACGGTAGCGGGGTCTGGACGGAAACCACCGATGTGCCCGAAGCGTGCCCCACCAGGAAAGGCCTTATTGATCCTGCCAAAACATACACAGGTGCCTGCCTGAATTTTCAATTCATGAGCCGGATCGATCTCCTGCGCTGGGCCATGGCAGGAGGCAGAGCTGAGGTTTGCAGCGATGATGAGTATACGCTAACCGATTGCGACACCAGCATCCAGGCCGCGGCCGCGGCCACCGGCTACCTGACGATCAAAACTGCCAACAACGATAAGGCCAAAGTGCCGGTTAGCCGGATAGAAGCTGCAATTATTCCGCAGTACAGCACCGCCAAAATAAAGCCGCGCTTTGGGTTGCTGTTTTACAGTAATTCCATAAAGTCGCAAAAGGTCTATGCAGGCGATTACCCCGAAGGAAACAACGCCGACGCGACTCGCCCCTACACCTATTTCACACGGTATCTCAATGCGCGAACGCTGGGAGGTGGCACCGGCACGGGTGCGGCCATGTGGGAGGCGTATGATTATTTCAAACAAACCGACGATCATGGTTTTACCAATGACTTTGACATGGCCGGCGCCACCACGCGATACCGCGATCCGCTGTATGTCTGCAATTATGAGAAGGCCAACTGCACCATTGTACCCTGCGCAAAGAACTTTGTGATTCTGGCCACGGACGGCCAATGGAATCTCGACACCTCATTCAACGGCACATGCAGCATTGACGCCGGATTTACCGACAACTCAGCGGACCCGGTGGTGCCTGCCTACAAAATGCATCACGATGTCCTGCGCACTGTAACTGGCGCTTCCGGCGCGACATACAGCAAGAAGGTGGATGCGGTGTATAGCTTGGGGCTTTTCCTGACGCCAACCGCAACTGGCACCCTTTCCCTCAAAAATACCGCAATGTATGGGGCGTATGATGTGGTTTCCGGCGGCGACTGGCCAGGCAGCCTTACCGGTTACCCACAAGGCACATGCATCATGGATGATTGCGGTGCAGGAAAAGGCAGCGCCTGCACGGCCCTGCCCGCAACCACTGCCCCTCCCGCCCCTGCTCCCGACTGGGACAAGGACCAGGACGGCGACCCCGACACTTTTATCAACGCCACGGATGGGGCGGCACTACGGAGTTCTCTCGTCTCCATCTTGAACGACATCCTGAGAAAAACAGCCGCCGGCTCAGCCATTTCGGTACTCTCTGAGCGCGCGACCTCAGGAGCGGTGGTCCATCAAGCCCTTTTCTTCCCGGCAAAAACCTTCAACTCCACCTATACCATCGAGTGGCCGGGCACTCTGAATGCATATTGGTTCTACAGCAACGCGCAAAACATTCGGGAAGACAATGCCAACCACGCCGCCAACAGCCTTATTCTCGATACCCTAGCCGACAATGTGCTCGATTTCAGAATCGACGCCAACGGCAACCTGCAGATCGATTACTATAATACCACCGTAACGGGTGCCAAAAACTCACCAATTGGCACTTATACCAATATTGACGATGTGCACAAAATTTGGGAGGGCGGCGAAATCCTGAAAAATCGAGCTGGCAGCAATCGCACCATCTATGGTGTAAATGAAACGAACATCATGAGCGCCTTTACTTCGACTAATGCCACCTCCTTCGATGGCCTATTCGGCGACACCAGCAAATTCCCCGCTTGCCTGGGCGATGCGGTCAACCAGGCCGGCAACCTCATCAGTTACACCCGCGGCGAGTCGGACAACTTCACCTCCAGCACCGGCTCGGCCTGCCGGAGCCGGGTGGTAGACGGCAGCGGTGGCATTTGGAAACTGGGCGACATCATCAACTCCACCCCCAGAGTTGTCGATTACACGCCGTATTCGGTACTCTTCACCGGGGCCAACGACGGCATGCTCCATGCCTTCCAGGTGGGCAAGATCCGCAAGGACGGCCTGGCAACCAACCAAGCCGTCCGCCTGTGCGACCGCAACACCGGAGCCTGCACCACCGCCGAGATCGGCAAGGAATTGTGGTCTTTCATCCCGAAGAATGCTATGCCTTACTTAAAATATCTCACCGATCCCGACTACAAACACCTCTTCATGGTAGATCTCCAGCCGTATTACATCAAAGATGGCGGCAAAAAAATCCTTATCGGCGGCATGCGCTTCGGCGGCGCCACGGCTGCCACTAGTGACCATGGCGGCACCCCCTTCTGGAGCGGCGACACCGATTGGAATGGCACCATCAACAACGACAGCGACGGCGATCCGCTGCAGATCATTCCCGAGACCGTCGGCGGTTGCGCTCCCGCCACCCCCGAAAACTGCCAAGGTCTCTCCTCCTACTTTGCCTTGGACGTCACCGACCCAGCTAACCCGATTTTCCTGTGGGAGTACACCCACTCAAGGCTCGGCTTCAGCTATTCCGGACCGGCCTGGATCAAACGGGGAACCAAACGGTACGTGATGTTTGCCTCGGGTCCGACCAACTACAAAGGCTACGCCGAGAACCAGGGCCTTAAGTTCTTTGTCCTAGAAGTGGATTCCAACTTCCGGCTGGTGGATCCGGACACTGATGGCAACACCGATGAGCACGTTCACAAGATTGGCGTTGCGCCCGGATTTGTCGATGACGTGAATTCGAGTCTTACCGAATTCAAGGATGCCGCCTTTGGCGGCCGGATGTTCACCGACGGCATCGACGCCAACAAAGACGGCAAGACCGATGTGGTCTTCTTGGGGGTCAACTGGTACGCTTCCGGATGGAAAGGCAACGTCCTCGCCGTGGCCCCCAACGACAACCCGCCCACCTCGGGCAGCAGCGTAAACTGGAAGATCAGAAAGGTCTTTACCAGCGGCCAGGCCCCCATCACTTCCAAGATCGCCTACGGCAATTGTTTTGGATCATCCTATCTCTACTTCGGCACCGGCCGCTGGTTCTACAAACTGGACGAACCGGGGATCAATGTCAACGACACCAACAGCATTTACGGAGTCGGCATCAACGCGATGATAAGCGACATCCTCAGCGGCAGCACTTCATTCAATAGTATCAGCGATGCCAAGGCCAACAAGATCGATGTTTGCCCCGCGGCGTCCGGAAATGATTCCCTCGGTGATAATGCATGGCAGATCAAGACGCTATACCCCAACGACGGCACCTACATGAAGGAACGGGTGATCTCCGATCCCTCCTTCAGCGACAACATGGCCTTCTTCACCACGGCCCAACCATCCGCCAGCCCCTGCTCCTTTGGCGGCCGTTCCCGCATTTTTGCCTTAAACTGTGCCACTGGTGATGATATATTTTCAACTGCGTGTTCAAATGCGACCGTGACCATTCCGTCGGCTTCCCTGCTGCTCCAGTTGAGCGGTGGCAATATCGAGGACACGCAGTTGAGCACAACCTCCCTCAGCGAGGCGGGCAACAAGGCCTCGGGATGGTTCGTTGGTATGCCGCCTGAATCTGGCGCCACCTTCCTGCCCCCGGCAGGACTGCGCAAAGGAAAGATGATCCTATGGATCGAACGCTAACATCACAGAACGGCCTCACCTTGGTCGAACTGATCGTGGTGGTGACGATCATCGGTATTTTGGTCGCCATCGGCATGTTGAATTATCGTGACATCTCCCAGGTCAACTCGGTGAACCGCGACCTGAACACGATGGCATCCTTTCTGCAAAACAACCGGATGACCGCCTTTACCAAGAAAGACGCCATCACCGTTCAGACCGGGGTGGTGGCCGGAACGCCCTTCAAGCGGCTTTCCACCAGCCCCGATTATGGAACGGTGAACACAGAAAATTCCTTCCTTGCGTCGGCTGCAGATTTCACCATCAATAGCCGGGGAATCTTTTCCACCACCGGCAACATCCGCATCAGCGGTTCCAACTATAGTGCGGCCCGCGACTGCATCGCCATCGCCAACACCAGAGTTAGAATCGGAGTATGGAAAAGTGCAACGGCATCCTGTGATCCGGAATAACCAGGGCTTTTCCCTGCTGGAGGCGATGGTTTCCATCCTGCTACTGGCCGTCATGATGCTTGGCGCCCTGAGCGGCCTAATTGCCTCCTATCAGGCCACAGCAAGCAATGCCCTCCGTGACGAGGGGGTCAAACTAGGCCAGGAACTGGTTACATTGGCCCGGAACACGCCCTACACCGGGCTGGCCAATGGCACAACTACCGCAACCTACAACCGCCAGGTCACCAACGCGACAGTCACCTATACCACGCAACGAACCATAAGCGACGTAATCATCGGCCTGGTCAAGTCGGTGAAGTATGATGTGAGTTGGAGCTACAAAGGACTCTCTTTCCGATACACCGCAACCGCCATCGTGGGTGCAACATGAAGGCAAAGGGCTTCACCCTGGTGGAGATGGTGATCACCATCCTCATCATGTCCATCATCATGGGGCTCTCCGGCAACACTTTCAAGCGAGTCCTCTTTGGGGTCAAGGAAGAGTCCAAGTCGATGGAGAGCAACCAAGACAAATTGCTGGGGCTGGAACTGATCCGGCTCGACCTGGAACATCTCGGCTTTGGTATTGCCCGCAACACCACCGGCAAACCCGTTGAATGGACCGATGCCAGCCGCCAGCTCACCCTGCGCTCTACCCTGAACAACACCAATCAGGACACCCTCGGTTGGCACATGATCAACTGCACCTCCAACATCGTCACCCTTTCAAGCCAGGAGGTCGCCAGCGGCGGCACCGGGCTTTCCACCGATATCGTCCTCCTCGATCAGGACAAGAATTTCGTGAGCAACACCACCTATGGCGACACGTGTCCCGACACCAAACCCTACCTGGCCTATCCCTATGACAACACGGTAACTAATGGCTGCGGTGCCGCCTTGGGCGGAGCGGCAGGCGAACAGTATTGCAACCGGGTGGTATACGAATTGACAGCCACTACCTTAGCCACCTGTGCGCCGGGCACCAAGACCTTGACCCGCAAAGTGGGGGCAGCAGCAAGCGGCGACCCCATACTCAACTGCGTAGCCGATATCATCGTGCGTTTTGACTTGGACACCAACGGCGACGACACCATCGATAGCAACGACACCGCGGTGCCGCCCGGCACCACCAGTGCCATCATCGACCAGGTCAAAAATGTCGATGTCTTTATCCTCCAGCAGATCGGCCAGAAAGACTTGGAATTCACCTTTACCGGCGACCTTACCCTAGGCCTGCCCGCCGCGGTGACCTTCAACACCGCCGGCATTACTGACTTCAACAAATACCGCTGGAAAGTGATAAAATTGAGCGGAAAACCGATGAGTTGGGATTAGTGGGCTACAAACTGAACAATAAGGGCTTTGCCCTGGTCACGACGTTGCTTCTTGGGCTAGTAGCCATGGCGCTGGTATCACTCGCCTTTTACATGACTCTAATAAACACGCAGATGTCGGGCATGGAAAAACGCTACTCCAATGAACTCAATGCGGCCAAGGGGGTGGCCGACTATGTTATGGCCGAACTGCGCAACGAAAACCTCACCTGCAACGGTGGCAATCCCTGTGCCGACAACACGGCCGCCCTCCCCGCCTGTTCCGTCGACGCGACCATCGACCTGGACTCCAACGTTTGTGACGCCTTGGGTAAGACCACTGCCTGCACCAACATTACCGCCTGCTACCTCAACAAGACCACGGTGGACGATACAGACCTCATCTCCATATCCGTCACCACCACCAACCCCACCTCCAACGAAAAAGCTGATGTCGATTTTGTTTACAAGGTGGAATAACCGTTCTTTCCTGGATTCGGCGGGGCACCGCCCTACTGCCGTACATTCCTTGACGGAAAAACCTGCCGTTCCAACTCCACACAATAATACATTCCCGCTTGACTCCCACAATTTTTCCCACCTATACTGAATGCGTTGCTGTAGTCGGGTGAATCTATAAGAATTTTCTCCTATTTCCCCGAAGAGCTTATCGCTCTACTGCAAAAACAGAGGCAAAAAATGCCAAAAATGGCGACATTTTTTGTCAACCGTTGCCCTCTTTGGGATCAAAAAAACTATCACTGAACGACGAAAAAAGATAACAGACTGAGATAATTGAACAAAAAAGTTTGGCATGCTCCCTGCTAGTGGGTAATGACTGCCAGCCAGCTATACAAAAAGAGTTTGGTGCACGGAAGCACCCGGTCAACAGTGCTTCACCACGGATGTATGCCGGATTCTTGAGAAGTTCAGGCAATACCGGCTAAACCTAAAAAACGGAGGAAAAAGAGATGATGCAATTTTTGAAGGGCACAAAGAAGAGCGCTCAAAAGGGTTTTACCCTGGTCGAGCTGATGATCGTTGTGGCGATCATCGGTATCCTGGCCGCCATCGCCATCCCGCAGTTCGCTGCCTACCGTCAGCGCGCCTTCAACTCGGCCGCCCAGAGCGATCTCAAGAACTTCAAGACCGCCATGGAAACCGACTTTGCCGACAACCAAGCATATCAGACCTGGTAATTATGCCGAGGCAGAGACACGACTCTATTTTCGTATTTTATCCACTTTGAGGAGAACGTTATGAAAAAAATATTCTTACCGCTGGCCCTTGTTCTAACCGTTGGCTTTTCCAGCACAGCCTTGGCCGCGCCCAATGTTTTCACCACCAATGCACCCACCGGGACCACAACAGGCGTCATGCAAAATGTGCGGACCTCAACCAACGTAAAACTTGTCTGCTCCTCCGGTCCCGCTCAATACGCAGCAGTTGCCGCCCATACTCAGGGCACCCGCACCTTTGGTTCCACCTCTGGCAGCACCCTGCTTTTCTGGCAAGACAAAGTTTCCGGAACTGAACTCGCGGATGCAGCTATCGACGACAGCGACACCGCCCAGTTCGACACCTGGACCAGCCTGTAAGCCTTTGACAATGATCACAGCGCAAGGGGGAGGGGCTTCTCTCCCCCTTTTTTTATGACCATCCGATTCCCTTTCCAATTCCTCTTTCTTGCCTTTGTTGCCGCCGGGGTCTATTACCCCTCGGTCTTTGCACCGGAACTCACTGTTGATGATGCGCGCATGCTCACCGCGCTCATCAACACCGAACGGATCGACCTGGTTTCGCTCTTCTTCCCCACCGAGGGTGTCTACTACTATCGCCCCTTGCTGATCCTCAGCTTTTACGCGGACCGTTTTTTCTTTTTTTGCCACCCCTCCATCATGCATTTCGAAAATATCCTGCTCCACGTGGGGAATAGCTGCCTGCTCTTCTGGTTTGCCCGCCAACTCCTGCGCACCGAGGCAGGCACGGCACACCATCCGGGATCAGCGACCTCTTCCATCCCGCTGCTGATCGCTCTCCTCTTTGCCATCCACCCGCTGACCACGGAGCCGGTCAACTGGATCTCCGGCCGCACCGACCTCCTGGCGGGCCTCTTTGCCCTCTTGGGTCTCAATCTCTTTTGGTACAACCGCAGCGGCCCCGACACATGGTATCTCGATTGGCTTGCCGCGCTGTCCTTGCTCTTTGGCCTGTTCGGCAAAGAGGTGGCCGCGGCCGCATTCCTGGTCATCCTGGTATCGCTGTTCTGGCGACAGTTGCATTTTCAAATCACGTCGTGGCGCCAGCGCCTGCGCATCCTGCTCCCCTATTTCATTGCCCTCTTGTGCTATTTTTCTCTGCGGTCCGGCTCGTTCTTTCTACTGGACAACGGGGTGCGATCAGCCATCATCGGCACCAAGGGCGCGGAACATTTCACGCTCTGGAGCAAAATGACCATCGGCCTCAAGGCGCTTGGGTTTTATGCCACCAAGATCATCTGGCCGTTCCCTCTGAACTTTGCCATTGTCGAGGTCAATACCCCGATCACCCTCGGCGCCGCCCTCCTTGTGCTTGTTCTCCTCACCTGGCTCTGCCTTCGGCGACAGGGAACGTTTTCCTTCCTGCTGGTCAGCGCCTTCCTCTTCGTGACTCCCGCGCTACTGGTCGCGACCAGCAAGATGGCGTGGACGCCGCTTGCAGAGCGATATCTCTATATCCCCCTGATGTTTTTTGCCTGCGCGATCATACCCCTCGGCCAGCGCCTCCCGAAAAAATTAGGCGCCGCGCTCTGCGGAATGATCCTCGTCGGATTGAGCTGGGCCACGGTTGCCCGCAATCTGGTGTGGCAGAGCAACCTCACCCTGTTTGCGGATGTGGTGGAAAAATCACCCACCTTCGTCGCCGGGCATAACGAATATGCCGTGGCCCTGGCACGGGCCGGAAAGACCGAAAAGGCAAAAGAACATTTCGCCATTGCCGCAAAACTCGGCCAAGGCACTTCGCAACAACTGGCCAAAGCCAATCTGGCCTGGCTGGACACGGGGGCAGAAGATTTTCTTACGAATGTGGATTCCCTGCTTGCAGAGACCTCTTCCCAAATCGCCACACAGGATATCCTCAAGGCCACGGTGAAACATATCGATCGCCTCTCCCTCCAGACAAAGGATGCAGAGACCCTCCAGCGCCTCAACCGAAGAAATATTGAGCTGCACAAACGCTTGTACACCCTTACCAAGGACCCCTTTTCATTGTACCGACAAGGACAACTCCACCTTTCCCTCGGCGAAAAAAAACGCGCGGAAGAACATTTTACGCAGGCATGCTCCCTTGGCAGCGATTATTATAAAGAACCCGCTTGCACCCTCGCGGCACGCCTCAAAAAAGAACGCACAGGGGAATAAATGGCTCTCCATCCCACCTTCATGATCGGCTACTACACCTTTAAGGGCGGACTGCGCGACCGCTTAGTCCAGAGCCTGCTCCTGACCGGCCTCTTCTTTCTGCTCTCCACCCTGGTGTTCAGCAGCTTTTCCATGCGCCAACCCCTGGAGGTGGCGATCAACTACAGCCTGGCCACTGTCCAGATTCTGACCATTCTCGTCACCCTCTTCCTCGGGCTCAACCTCCTCTCGCGGGAAATCGAATCGCGGGCCGGGTATCTCGTCATGGGACAACCGATCTCGCGCACAGTCTACCTGCTCGGCAAATTCTGCGGCCTCTGCCTCCTGAGCCTCCTGGTGGTCTCTTTCCTGGGACTCTGCGCCGCAGGCGGTCTCCTACTGGTCAAGCTGGGGCTCAAAGACACCCCGGCCATTGCCTGGGGCAATTTTTTCGTTGCCCACATCGGAATCTGGATGATCTCCCTGCTGCTTGGCGCGGTCACCCTGCTCTTTACCGCCCTGGCCACCTCGGCGGTGCTCCCCTTCCTGATGACCATCGGGGTCTGGTTCATCGGGCAGAGCACCCAGGCGGTGAAGAATTACCTGGAGGCGGGCCTGGGGGAGCAGCAGATGCCGCGGTTCCTCAACTGGCTGGTAACAGGCTCCTTCTATTGTTTCCCCAACTTGAGCCTCTTTGATTTCAAGACCTACGCCATCTATGGCCTGGCCCTCCCGCCGCTGGCAGTCGGCTACGCAATGGCCTACGGAACAATCTACACCATGATTCTGCTGGTGCTGGCCACCACGCTCTTTCAGCATCGGGACATGACATGAAGCGTCTGCTGCTTGGTCTCGGGCTGGCTGGCCTGCTGGCCTGGCTGATCGCTCTCCATTCCAACCTGGGGGGAAAAACCATGGCGCCCCTGCGCTTCCCCACTTACCCTCCAGCCCTCGCCCTGGAAATGATGGCGCTGGGCAACAAAGAGCTTGCCTCGACCCTCATTTTCTACAATGCCCAATTTTACTTTGGCGAGAAATACGCCTGGCGCAAAGAGGAACCGGAATACCAACGGCTGTTCGCAGGGCTGGACAAGGCCACTGACCTGGACCCGCGCAATATGGACTGCTACTATTTTGCCCAGGGGCTTTTTTCCGACATCAAACCGGCGATCCCGGTGCTCAACCGGTTGCTGAAAAAAGGATTGGAAAGCCGCCCAACCGACTGGTACCTGCCCTTTTTCCTCAGCGCCAATTATTATTTCCAACTCAAAGACCCGGTCACTGCGGCGCACTATCTCCAGAAGGCGGCGGCACTCAACCCGGACAATGCATTGTTCGCCTCGCTGAGCGCCCGCATGCTCTACCAGGGCAACCAGACCGAGGCTGCTGTTCTCTATCTCAGGGCCTTTATCAAGGAGACCAACAACCCCAGCGTACAAAAATTGCTCCTGAAACGGTTGTACGCGCTGGAAGCGATCCATTACCTGGAGCAGGCAGTGGCCACGTTCACCACGCAGCATAACCGGCCGCCCCGCACCCTGGCAGAGTTGATCCACGCCGGCATCATCAAAAAAATCCCCGCAGACCCCTATGGCGGCACCTTCGAGTTCGATGCCACCGGCAGGGTCGTTACCACCAGCAAATTGGCCGAGGCCTGGAAAGACCATGACAAGCGCGATCACAACCAGCAGGCTCAGTAAATCCTATAAAAAAGGGGTACGCCGACAACAGGTGGCGGCCCTTGCGAATTTGGACATCGAGGTGCAACAGGGCGAGGTATTCGGCTTCATCGGCAGCAATGGCGCCGGCAAAAGCACCACCATCAAGATTCTGATGGGCCTCATCAAGCCGACAGACGGCCAGGCCTGGCTTTTCGGCCAGCAGGCAAGTGCGCCGGCAGCCCGTGCCCGCGTTGGCTACCTCTCGGAACACCCGCATTTCTACGATTTTCTCACGCCAGTTGAATTGCTTCGTTTGTTGGGCGCCATGCGGCAGATGCCGCAGCAGGACATCCGGCAGCAAACCGAGAAACTCCTGGGTTTGGTCTCGCTCTCCGAGGCGGCTGACCGCAAGATCAGGGGGTTTTCCAAGGGCATGGTGCAGCGGCTGGGTATCGCGGCGGCCCTGCTGGACGACCCGGATTTGCTGATTCTGGATGAACCCATGAGCGGCCTCGATCCCCTGGGTCGCCATCTGGTGGCCACCATCATCCGCGACCTCCAACAGCAAGGCAAAACCATCTTCTTCAGCACCCACATCATCCCGGATATCGAAACCCTCTGCGACCGGGTGGGCATCCTGGTGCGGGGCCAGCAGAAATATGTCGGTTCCATCCAGGAGGCGCTCTACCCCGCGGGCAACCGTTTCGAGATCACCGTGCGGATGCCGGAACAGTGGCGGCCGGAACAGGGCATCCTGGCCCCACACCATCTTCTTTGGCACAAGGAATCGCTCTACAAGTTCGAAATCGCTGAGACGGACATCAGCAGCATCGCCCAGGGAGTCATTGCCAGCAACGGCAGCATCGTTACCCTGGAGCCCAAACGGCGCTCTCTGGAAGAACTCTTCCTCGACCTCTCCGGCCATTCTGAGCCCACCACCGAGAGAACGCTGGCCTCGCCCGCCCCATAGGCGTATCATGCCCGTATGACACGACTTTCTCCCTACCTCCGATTACTGCGCCCCAAACAGTGGCTTAAAAACCTGATGCTCCTCTTTCCGCCGCTCTTTGGCGGGGTGCTTTTCACCTCGGGCGGGCTCATCCACCTTGCCCTGCCGGTCCTGGCCTTTTGTCTGGCATCGAGCGCCAACTATGCAATCAACGATGTCCTGGACGCACAAAAAGACGCCCGCCATCCGCGCAAGAAAAATCGGCCCATCCCTTCCGGCGCCATCCGACCTCGGGCAGCCGTGGTCTTCGGTGTCGCCCTTTTTGCTCTGGCCGTGGCACTCGGCATCGCCGTCTCCATCCCCTTTCTACTGATCCTGCTTGCCTATCTGCTCCTCTCTTCCGCCTATAGCTTCCGGCTCAAGGATATTCCGGTGGTGGATCTATTTTGCGTCTCCGCCGGCTTTCTCCTGCGGCTGCATGCCGGCGGCATTGCCTTTGGGGTGCCCATTTCCGACTGGCTCTTCCTGAGCGTCTTCCTCCTCTCCATCTTCCTGAGCCTCGGCAAACGCATCGCGGAAAAACAATTGCTCGGGGAGGGATGCGCCGCCCACCGTCCCGTGCTGCAGGCATACCCCTTGAACTTTCTCCACGGCACCATGTACATGACCGGCGCCACCGTGCTGGTCACCTATGCCATGTACGTGGTGGTGCATCCCGGCCTGCTCTATACGATTCCGCTCTGCTGCTTCGGACTCTTTCGCTTCATGTACCGTGTTATCAAGGAATCAAACGGCGACCCCACCGAGGCACTGCTTCACGACAAGGTGCTGCTGACCGTTGGCCTGATCTGGTTGCTGATGGTCAGCTATAGCCTGTATTATCCCCGATAATGAATACCCCTCCGCTCTCGAACAACGCGCTCCTCACGCGAAACACCCTCATCAACATTACCGGCCAAGGCGTTCCTCTCCTCATCGCCATCTTTGCCGTCCCGCTCATAATACAAAAAACGGGTCTGGACCGTTTCGGAATATTGACCATAATCTGGCTGATCATCGGCTACTTCGGGCTATTCGATTTTGGACTAGGCCGCGCTGTGACCCAAAAGATAGCACACTCTCTCGCTGTTGGGGAACAAAGCACTATTCCGGGGCTTCTCAGCTCTGCCCTTTACCTCACCATCGCGCTAGGCGTCATCGCCGCTGTCTTCCTCTTTTGGTACTCCTCGGCGCTTGTCTCGCAGGTGCTAAGGGTTCCCCCCGAACTACGCCACGAAACTGCTTCAGCGCTCCGACTTATGGCTTTCTCCTTACCGGCCGCCCTCAGCATGACCTGCCTGCAGGGCTATCTGGAGGCTGTGCAACGCTTTGACTTAGTCAACTGGACAAAAGCAACCCTTGGCAGCTTTACGGTGCTGACCCCACTTCTAATTCTGCCGTTTTCGTCAAGCCTCATCCCTATTGTCGCCGCGTTGGTTTTGGGGAAAATAGTGGCGTTTGCGGTATTTTTCTTCCTCTGCCGACGGTCATTGTCCACACTTCGCCACACCTCCATCATCCCTTCCCTTTCCACCATCGCCAATCTATTCAAGTTGGGCGGCTGGATGACCGTCAGCAACATCATTGGCCCATTAATGGTATATCTTGACCGTTTCTTAATCGGCTCCATGATCTCCCTGGCCGCTGTTGCATACTATGCCACCCCATATGAGGTCGTGACAAAACTGTGGGTAATCCCCTTTTCCGTAGTTGGCGTGCTGTTCCCTGCTTTTGCAATGGGATATGGCCGACACAACAATGACTACCTCACCTGTCTCTTTGACCGATGGCAGAGATATCTTTTTCTGGGGCTTTCCCCCATTGCCTTCATCATAATAACCTTTGCACACGAAGGATTAACCATCTGGCTGGGCAACAAATTTGCTGCCAACAGTACAGTGACCATGCAACTTCTCATGTTCGGTGTCTTCATCAACAGCTTGGCCCTCATCCCATACACGCTGATTCAAGCAGTTGGGCGCCCAGATCTAACCGCTAAACTGCATCTGCTGGAGCTTCCCCTTTATCTAGCCCTGCTGCTCTGGCTACTTAAACACTACGGAATCGAAGGAGCGGCCGTTGCCTGGGTTGGACGGATCCTCATCGACACAGTCGCCCTTTATTGCCTGATGGCTAAAAAAATTCTTCCTGAGGCAGGGAAGGCCATAAAAAAAATAGGCCTCGCCGTATTGGTATCGTGTATTCTTGCCTCTCTTCCGGCCTGTTTGACGCAATTACCATTAAAACTCATGTCCGCTAGCCTTGTGCTGGTGGTGTTTCTCTGCGCTAGTTGGTCCTTACTTCTGGAAACCGAGGAAAAACATATTATAAAAAATCTCTTCTTGCGCTCTTCATCAACATGAAAAACATCCTCCGAAAAATTCTCTCCAAAATCAGTCTTGGCCGATTGGCACTCGTGTTTCGTGAATCAAAGCTTGCCCATCAGTACTGCCTTGGCAAAGGCATCGAAATAGGTGGTTCCGCCCACAACCCCTTTGGCCTCAACACTCTGAATATTGATTTTTTCTATTCCACGGAAACATGCTTCAAAAAAGAAGAAAAACGCCTCTGTGGTAAATCTCTTCCGGTCGACATCGTGGCCGCCGGCGACTGTTTACCCCTAGCGGATGAAAGCCAGGAATTCGTAGTAAGCTCCCACGTGATTGAGCACTTTGCAAATCCCATCCAAGCGCTTCTGGAATGGGATCGAGTTATCAAACCGACAGGCATCCTTTTCATGATCGTTCCCCACAAGAACAGAACCTTTGACAAGGATAGAGAGCGAACCCCCCTCGCCCACCTGATTGATGATTTCCACAATCACGCCACCACCCCAGCCGCCGAAGACGAACATGGCCACCATCATGCATGGATTACCGAAGATTTCGTGGAACTCATCAACTACATGATGTCAGAGCTTAAGGTGGCGTGGAGTTTATTGCGGGTCGAAGATGTAGACGATAAAGTCGGCAATGGTTTTACAGTCATTATCAAAAAACTCAACAACCGGGAATAAGCCGACGCCATATATCAATGCCACAAATACCAATGAACAATAACGCCACCATGATAAAACAAGAAAAAATTGCCGCGGCTGTTGTTTTATACCACCCGGATGATACGGTTATTAATAATATAAATAGCTATATAGATCAAGTCGACACTGTGTTCGCAATTGACAACACGGAACAAGAACACAGCAGTGCACGCCCTAGCAAAGAACTCTATAACAATCCGAAGATTGTCTATATTACCAACCAGAAAAATCTCGGGGTCGCCGCCGCGTTAAATATTGGCGCCTGCAATGCCATCCAATCAGGATATGATTTTTTATTAACTATGGATCAGGATAGCAAAGCCTCACCGACCATGGTTGCCGATCTTGTTACCTGCGCGACCAGAGAAAACATAAAGAGAATTGGCATCCTTTCGCCATTCCATTCGACCGCGACCGACCCCTTCCCGCCAACCGACTGCGTCACCCAGGTGTTAACCGCATGGACTTCCGGAAGCCTATTGAATCTAAAGGCATATATGGGTACCGGCCCGTTTACCGAAAAGCTTTTCATAGATTTTGTTGACCACGAATATGGCCTCCGCCTCAACCTTGCCGGTTACAAAATTTTCAAGGTGAACAAGGCGATATTAACACACAACTTAGGCAACAACCTGAAACGACATAAATTCTTGTGGGCTTCTCCCGTTGTGTCCAACCATTCCGCCTTGAGACGTTATTACATCACCAGGAATCGTTTTTATCTCGCTTCACAGTTCAAAAATAACTTTCCTGACTTCTTCAGAGAAGATCTGATTTTGTTCCTGAAGGATCTTGTCGTCATTTTTCTTTTCGAAAAGGACATATTCCATAAATATAAAATGATATCCCGTGGTTTTTGTGATTACAAAAAAGGAATCTTCGGGGAATATCAGGATATATGCCATCAATACCGGTAATGCCTCCTACCAGCTTTATTATAGTAAATTGGAACGGCGAATCCTTATTAAAAGACTGCATTGATGCTATTCTACGCCAATCCCATCAGTCTTTTGAAATCATCGTAGTTGACAACGGGTCAACCGATGGCTCAGTTGCGCTGGTCAAAGAATCCTACCCGCAAGTCGCCCTTGTTCCTTTAACCTGCAACTATGGCTTTACTGGCGGCAACACTGAAGGACTCCGCCACGCCACGGGGAAATATGTCGCACTGGTCAACACCGATGCCATCTTGCCCCAAAACTGGTTGCACCTCATGTTGGAGGCATTGGAATCGGATGAGCAAATCGGCTTCTGTTCCTCCCGCATCATCATCGCCAGAACTAACCTGATCGACAGTGCTGGAGACAGTTTTACCTCCGCTTTTACCGGCACCAAACTTGGCGAATTGCACGACATGAATAAATTCAACGAACGCTGTTATGTTCCCGGCGCCTGCGCGGCAGCGGTAATTTACAAACGCGATATGCTCGATGATATCGGCTTTCTGGACGATGATTTCTTCCTCAACCACGAGGATACCGACCTCAACCTCCGCGCTTGGCTGGCGGGGTGGAAATGTCTGTATATCCCGGAAGCGACTGTAGAACACCGCGTCAGCACCACTATCGGTAAGTTGAGTGAAACCTCTGTCTATTATTTTGCCAGAAACAGTCTGTGGGTTTGGATCAAAAACACCCCCACCTACTTCCTGTTCCGTTACCTCCATCACCGCATTGCTTACGAACTGGCCTCCTTCGTGTTTTTTTGTCTTATTGCCCGCCGCTGGCGGCCATTTCTGCGAGGGAAATGCCATTCCCTAAAAGGCTTGCCCCGCATGCTCCGCAAACGCAAAATCATCCAGAGAAAAATCCGATTGACCCAAAAAGAAATCCGCCAAGGCCTGATCCCTCTCGGCGCCTACTTAAGTGAGCGCCTCGCACTCCTTCGGCGGCAGTGAACACCCCCGAGCAACGAATCTGATGCGACCCTCTTTTTTTATCCTGAAATTCATCGACAGAACGCTGGGGCAAGCGCTGGCAACCACCCTACCCCGCCCGGCCTCACCCTCCATGCGACCGCCGACAAACATCCTCCTCATCCGGCCGGGGGGCATTGGCGATGTGGTGCTGCTGGCGCCGGCCATCGCAGCGCTCAAAACAAAATTTCCCGCGACGACCATCACCGTGTTGGTGGAGAAGAGGAACGCCGGGGTCTTTGCCATGGTTCGCGGCATTGAACGGGTGTTGCGCTACGATATGCCGGCGGAGTTCCTGGCCGCCTTCCGTCCCAGGCCCGATCTCGTCATCGACACCGAGCAGTACCATCGACTTTCCGCCGTGGTGGCGCGGCTGACCGGCGCCACCACCCTGATCGGCTTTGCCACCAACGAGCGGGCGCGGCTTTTTCACCATGCCATCCCCTATTCCCATGACGACTACGAGGCAGAGAGTTTCTTCCGCCTGTTGTCTCCCCTGAGCATCCACGCCCCGGCCTCGTTGGAGCCTCCGTTCCTCTCGATTCCCCACAAAGCGCAGACGCTGGTCGTGGAACTCCTCGCGCCGCTTGCCGAAAAACCCTTCATCACCCTCTTTCCCGGCGCCAGCATCGCGGAACGGCGCTGGGGAGGCGAACGCTTTGCCGAGGTGGCGGCGCAACTCCACCACTATGGTTTTGCAAGCGTGGTGGTGGGCGGCACGGAGGATCGCGCCGCCGGGGCAACGATTGTGGCAGCCGCTGGCGGCCTCAACCTCGCCGGCCAGACCAGCCTCGCCGAAACCGCAGCCATCCTTGCGCAATCGGCCCTGCTCATCAGCGGCGACTCCGGCGTCCTCCACCTGGGAGTCGGCCTCGGCATCCCCACCGTCTCGCTCTTCGGCCCCGGCATTGCCGCCAAATGGGCTCCGCGCGGCCCCCGCCATCGCGTACTTAACCAGCACCTCCCCTGTTCACCCTGCACCCGCTTCGGCTACACGGCGAGATGCCCATGCCAAGCCTCCTGCCTAAAGCAAATTACCCCGGCGGCAGTCACCGCAGCCGCGCTTTCCTTGCTCACCACGCCGCGCTGACCATTTTTTGCAGATAGCGATTCCCAAACGCGGCTGATCCGGTATAATAGCTCTGATCCGCTGCCGTACGCCATTCCGGCCCGGCGCGACTAGCCCGGGATGAACACCATGACGTCACGCACCATAACCATCAAGCAGATCCAGGACGGCCAACCGGTCAAGGGGCACTTCCTCGTCAAGGAGATGAGCCGGGGCGAGACCAAAATCGGCAAGCCTTACCTGATGCTGACCGTCATGGACGCCACCGGCGAGATGGCGGGCCGGGTGTGGGACAACGCGGATCAATTGCTGCCGGAATGCCCGGTGGGCGCAGTGATCAGCCTCTCCGGCAAGGCGGAAAGCTACAAAGGGGTAATGCAGCTCAAGATCGACACCCTCAAGCGGGTCGATCCGGCCACGGTGGACCCGGCCGACTTCCTGCCCACCACGCCGGGCGACATCAAGGCCATGGTCCGCGAACTGAGCGGGATCGCCGACGGGGTGGAAAATCCCTTTCTGCGCGACTTGCTGCTCGCCTTTCTGAAGGATCGCAAGTTCATGGCGCTCTTCAAGGCCGCGCCCGCGGCCAAGGCCATGCACCACGCCTACGTGGGAGGGCTGCTCGAACATACCCTGGCCCTGGCCCGGCTGGCCGGCCAGATCTGCACCCTCTATCCGGCCTTGGACCGCTCCCTGCTCCTGGCCGGGGTATTGCTCCACGACATCGGCAAGGTGAAGGAATTCGACACCGCGAAGATCCCGGCGGACTATTCCGACGAGGGGCGCTTGGTGGGCCACATGGTGCTGGGGATCGGCATGATAGACGAACGGATCAGCACCATCAAGGGGTTCCCGCCGGACCTTGCCGCCCGGCTCAAACATCTCATCCTGAGCCACCACGGCAGCCACGAGTTCGGCTCGCCGGTGCTGCCGATGACGATCGAGGCCTTTGTCCTCCACTTCCTCGACAATCTCGACGCCAAGATCGCCTACTTCGACCGCCTCGGCAGCCAGGTGCAGGGCGAAGGCTACCAGTGGTCCGACTACCAGCGCAACCTGGAACGCTTCCTCTACCTCTGCCCCACGGCCCCGCAAGGATCGACGCCGCAAGGCCAGGTCCCGGACATCGACCCCCGCCAGCGCAAGCTCTTCGACCTCGGCTGAGCCCTACAGTGAGCGCGGCAGCTATTGCCGCACGCTCAGTTCCATGCGTACCGGCACGGCACCGTCCCGGTCCTTTGCCTCTTCCGCTGCCGCGCCTGCCTTCACGCGCTCCGGGGCAAGTCCGGCTGCCGTCACCAGTTCCTGAATTACGGCATTCCGGCGCTGCTCGGCCAAAGCCTGCACTTCCTTCTCCACAAAGGGCGCTGTCGTCACCAGATGCCGGAACAGGGCCTGGTAAAAATCAGGATCGCCATTTCCCCGGCCCACCAGCGCCAAGACCGGATTCACCCGGCGGACCTTACGGCCGGTACTTTTTTCATACTCCGCCTGGAAGGCGGTCATGGTCGCGGACCCGGCCACGGTCTCCAGGGCGCGCTGGGTTTTGGCCTGATCAAAGGCCAGTGGTCCCGGATCTTCCTCCGGTTCCAGGGCGACGCCGAGGCGTTTCGTCACGGCGCGACGCACGGCCACCGCGCCGTCAAGGTCTCCGGCATAGGTGCCGTGCACGGTGAGCACGAGTTGGGCTCGCTGGCCCAGCACCTCGGCCACTTTGCTCAATTTTTCCCGCTCCGGCGGGGCCACGTCACTTTGTCCGGGGGCGAAGAATACCGTATCCGCCTCCTGGGTTTCGAAGCCGAGCAAGGCCCCCAGGGCGCGGAACGGCGCGGTGGCGATGCGGTTGAGGATGTTGAGCACCGCCTGCCAGATGACATGGCCGTAGGAAAATTCCGGATTGTCCACGTTGCCCCGCACCGGCACGGCAATGTCGATCTTGCCCTCGCTATCGGTGAGCAGGGCAATGGCCAGATCCAGAGGCAGCTTGAGGGCGCCGGGGCTTTCCACCCGCTCACCCAGGGTGAAATTATGCAGCAGCACCTTGTTGTCGCCGAGCAGTTCGCTTTTTTCGATCCGATAGCCGAGATCCAGGTCCAGCCGGCCACTGGCGATCCGGCGGCCGGCAAAGGTGGCGGTATAGGGAGAGAGCGGCATCAACTCCACGTTGCGGAAGAGCACCTTGATGTCGGTGAACCGCTTGGGGTCCATCAGGGCAAGGGAACCATTCACCTTGGCCTGACCGAACTGCCCCACCTGGCCGTCGAATTTAAGGGTGGTCCGGCCAGCCGGATCGTCGGCGATATTCAGGGCCGTGCCCCGGAACTTCTCGATCCGGGCGGCAAAGGGCAGCACCAGACTCAGGTCGGCGAAATCAACCACCCCGTTGTCCAAGCGCACCCGGTTGACGCTGAACGGAAACCGCTTCTCCGCCGCACGGCCGGCAGCGGCCGCTGTTGCTTTTGCGGCGGGTGGTTCGGATTTCTCCTTGAAAATCTTGGCCAGATTGGCGCTGCGGTCCTTGAAGATCACGATCTTGGCACCTGGCTGCACCAGCCGCACCTCCCGGATGGCCAGACGATCCGGGGCAAGGCTTAAGTCGATGCCGGAAACAGCCAGCCCCTTCCACGCCAGAAAACGCTCGCCGGTTTCGCTCTCGGTGAGCAACAATCGGTCAATGCCGGCATTGCCGCTTGCCGTAAGCGCCGGCCCGGATTCTCCGGTCCGGTAAGCGAGGTGGCTGTCCAAGGAAAAATCGCCGGCCGCAAGGCGGAGCCAGGCCCGCTCGCTCAGCAACGGCGCCAAGGGCTTGAGGTTGAGACGACCGATCCGGACCCGGCCCTCCACCTCTTTTCCGTCCTGGGCCACGGAGCCCGCCAGCTCCACGGTGCCGCCCTGCTCCACCTTGGCCCTGGCGGCAACCCGCAGGGGGTCTTTGCCCGCGGTATCGAGCCCCTCCACGGTGAGGCCCAGATCGCGCAGGCCATACGCCAAGGCGGGCCGGAACCCCTGATCGACGAAATCCAGCGCAAAACCGGCAAGCTCCAGCCGATCCACCGCAACTCGCCAGGAGGGCCGCGGCGTGGCCGTGGCCTGCCCGGCAGGCTCCGGCGTTTTTTCCGCCGCCGGTTCGGCTGCAGCCTGGCCTTTACCATTCTCTGCTCCCGCCGGGACCAGCACGCGCTGCCAGTCCAGCACGCCGCTACGGTCCCTGTTGGCCATGAGCTGGCCGCCGCGCAGGGAAATGACCGGAAAACGGAGCTGCCGCTCCTTCAAATCGAAGCGGCCATTGGCCGCCTCCAGGCTTTCCAACCGGAGCAGGGGCTGTTCCTGGCCCTTTTCCTTCAAAACGAGGCCATGCAGCGAAAAAATCAGCGGCTGCACCACCAGGGAGGTCTCGCCCTGGTGGTGGGCAAAACGGTAGTCCAGCTTCAGCCGGGCGACCCCGGCGGGTTCGGCCAGGTTGCGGTGCTCCGGCAGGAATTTCCAGAGCGCCGCAGGGCGCAAATCGTCGATGGCCAGGGTGCCGCTGGAGGCGAGCGGCACCAGTGAAGCCTTCCCCTGCCAGCCCAGTTTGCCCCCCGCGGGCAGTTCGGCGGTCACCGCATAGGAACCGCTTCGCTCCGGGATGGTGGAAATCTTGTTCAATTCAATGGCCAACGCGGCAACAGTGGTCCTGACCGGGGCCGGGCCGGAATCATCGGCAAAATGCACCGTGCCGTCCGTAAGGGTTACATGCTTGAGAAGCAGGCGGGGCGGCGTCTCATCGGGCGGCTCTTCGTCTTCCGGCAGCATCGCCAGGAATTCAGCCAGATTGAGGCGGCCCTCCGTGTCAATCTGCAGATGCAGGGTAGGGGTTTCCAGGTTGATCTCGTCAAAGGTCCACCCCCAACGGAAAAGGCTTTCCAGTTCAAAATCGACGTACAGCCGGGCAAAGGTCAGGAGCGGCCGCCCTGCGGCATCCGCCAGCCGGAAATCCTTGACCTCGGCGGTGAAGAACAGGGGGTTGATCCGCAGCCGGCTGTAGCTCGCCTGATGGTGGAGCTGTCCGGCCACGTAGCGCGGGAGAGAGCGACTGACCAGCCAGGGCGCCAGGAAAAAACCCGCCAGGGTATAAAGCAGCAGCATGATCGCCGCGATAGTAGCGCCGCGGCTGAACAGCCAACGCCGCCATGACGATTGACCGCGAGCGAGCCCGAGTTGCTTCGCTTTTTCCCCCGACATAACGTGTCCTCCTTGGGAACCCGGCGTGAAAAACCCAAACGCCAGAGCCCCTGGCAGACAACTTCTCTTTTATTTGTAGCGGGAAGACGGAACGGCTGTCAACGCAAACAAAAATCACGGCAACGGAGCAATCAGCCCGCCTTAAAAACCGAAAACAACGTAATCAGCGAAGGGTGTTGGCCGTGAAACTACCGCGCGCCCTTGATGTAGAAGGAAAACTCCTGCAACACCTGCTCCATGGGGATGGCAAAACCGATCCCCTGGGTGCCGCGCAGAATCATGGTATTCACCCCTACCGCCTCACCGTTCTCGTTCACCAGCGGGCCGCCGGAGTTGCCGGGGTTGATCGCCGCGTCGGTCTGCAAGACCGGCCTGCTGTTGTAATCGCGGTAGCCGGAAACGATCCCCGCGGTCACCGACTGCCGGAGCCCCGCGGGATTACCGATGGCAAAGACCTTGAGTCCCTGCGGCAAAAGCTGGGAGCTTTGCGCCGCCGGCACCACCGGCGCATCGGTCACATAGATGGTGAGCAGGGCGAGGTCGAGGTTCTGGCTCAGGTTCACCGAGCCCACCGGGTACTCGCTGCCGTCGATGAGGACCACCTTGACCTCGCCAGTGGAGGAACTCTCAATGGTCTGCACCCGACGCTGTAGTTCCTCATGGCTCGCCAGGGCCTTGGCGTAGCGATCTTCCCGCAGCTTAAGCTGCTGCTCGACCTGCGCCCGGACCGGGCTGACAGGCAGAGACTGCACCTGCTGCTTCAGGTAGTCGAGACTGTTCCGCTCGGCATCGAGCTGCTGCTTGAGGCTGTCGCGCTGGGCGGTGAGCGTTGCCAACTGCTGGCGGTCGAACTCCACCACATGGCGGTTGGTGACGATATGGCCCTCGGAATCAACGAAGAAACCGGAACCGCTGCCCCAGGGGCTCTTGACCAGGACCGTGGCGTTCCGCGCCCGCTCCACCGCGTTGGCGGGCGGGAATTTGCGGTTCAACTCGGCGGCCAGCCCGCCCACGACATCAGCCAGGGAGGCCGATTCGCGCCGTACCGGGGCCGCTCTCTGCCCATCCTCCGCCACCGTCGCCACTTGGGCGCCTTCCGGTGCCGGCGGTTGGTCTTTGCCGCGCATCAGCCAATAGGCGCCGCCAGCCAGCGAGAGCACCATCCCAATACCGACCAGGCCGGCCAACCATGCCGGCCGACCTTCTTTTTTTGCCGCGACCGGGGTATCATTGCCGGCCATCCGTTCGTAATAGCGGGCAAAGATGATCCCGCACTTGCCGCATTCCACGGTATTCAACTGCTCATTGCCGCATTTCGGACAGCGCACTGTTCCCTCCTTGTGCTCGCGACCCCGACCAATCCGCGCTGCATCGCGCCATTTTTCTGCATTGTGGCGAGATTTTTATGTTCTGGCAAGCGCTTTCAGCCGCTGCAACAAAGGCTTCTCCTTTGGCGCCAAAGACGGTATGATGCGCCAGTGTCATCGTACAACCAAACCAATGTGAAGGAGAAGAACGTCATGCGTCGCTTTGCCTTGTGGTTCAGCCTCATCCTGGTCGCCCTCTCCGTGAGCGGCTGCGGCTACAATCAGATCCAGCAGAACGAAGAGGCGGTGATCGCCGCCTGGGGCGACGTCGAGGCCGCCTACCAGCGCCGCGCCGACCTCATCCCCAACCTGGTCGAGGTGGTCAAGGGTTATGCTGCCCATGAAAAGGAAACCCTCACCGCGGTCACCGAGGCCCGGGCCAAGGTGGGCCAGATCAAACTCGGCGCCGACGTGATCAACAACCCGCAGGCCCTGGCCCAGTTCCAGGCCGCCCAGGGTGGCATCACCTCGGCCCTGTCGCGGCTCATGGTGGTGGCGGAGCGGTACCCGGACCTCAAGGCCAACCAGAACTTCCTCGACCTCCAGCACCAGCTCGAAGGCACGGAAAACCGCATCAACGTAGCCCGGGTGCGCTACAACGACGCGGTGCAGGTTTTCAACACCTCGATCCGTACCTTCCCCAACAACCTGACCAACAACCTGCTGCTGCACTTGCAGCGCAAGGAGCCGTTCAAGGCCGAGGCCGGGTCGGAGAAGGCCCCGCAGGTCAAGTTCTAGGGCAGACCGGTGCGGCAACTTACGCAATCCTTCACACGGGGCCTCGCTGCCCTGTTGCAGCGGGTTCGTCCGCGGTCGGGCGCATGGATGCGCAGGCGGCCGCAGACGCCTGGGAGGCGGACGGGGAGTCCCCCGGTCCTCCTTTGCCTGCTGGCCGGCCTCCTCCTGCTCGCCACCAGCACGGTGGCCTGGGGCCGGGAGATTCCGGCCTTTCAGGGCTATGTCAACGACTACGCCGGCATGATCTCGCCAGGGGCGGAGCAGGAACTCACCGCCCTGCTCGCTGCCTTTGACCAGTCCGACTCCACCCAGGTGGCGATCCTCACCATCGACTCCCTGGAGGGCGAGGACCTGGAAGGCTTCTCCATCCGCGTCGTGGACCAGTGGCAGGTGGGCCAGAAGGGCAAGGACAACGGCGTGCTGCTGCTGGTGGCCAAGCAGGAACGCAAGATCCGCATCGAGGTGGGCCGCGGCCTGGAGGGGGTGCTCACCGATCTCCTTTCCGGCCGCATTATCGACCAGGCCATTGCCCCGGCCTTCAAGGCGGGCCAGTTGGACCAGGGCTTCCTCGATGGCGCCAACGCCATCATCGCCGCCACCCGCGGCGAATTCAAGGCCGATCCCCGTTCCCGCCGCAGCCGCACCGGTGGCAAGGCGCCGCCCATTGTGAGCTACCTCTTTGTCGCCCTGCTGCTGGTCGCCTTCCTGGGCAACGTCTCGAAAAAACTCGGGGCCGGCGCCGGCGCGGTGCTGCTGCCGCTGGCAGCCTACGGCGGCATGGGCGCGGCCCTGCCGCTCCTCTTCCTGCTGCTCCTCATTCCGGCCGGCTTGCTCGCCGGCATCATCGCCCCGCTGGTGCTCAATGCCATGGCCTCGGGCCACGGCGGCGGCATGTATTACGGCGGCTTCGGCGGCCGGGGTGGTGGTTTTGGCAGCGGCGGTAGCGGATTCGGCGGTTTTGGCGGCGGCGGGTTCGGAGGCGGCGGCGCCTCGGGGGGGTGGTAATGAACGCAGACAACTTCTTCAGCCCAACAGAGAAAGAGCGGATCAGCCAGACCATCGCAGCCGTAGAAAAGCTGACCGCCGGCGAGGTGGCGGTGGTGGTGGCGGACGAGAGCGACCGCTATCCGGAGAGCGCCATCCTGGCCGGCATCACCCTGGGCAGCATGGTCGCGCTCCTCATCACCGACCTCCTGTTCCACGACTCCCTCTGGTTATTCCTGCCTCTCGCCCTGCTGGCCGCCCTCATCATCGGCTGGCTCACCGGCAAGGTGCCGGCCCTGAAACGGCTCTTCATCCCCCATGCCCGTCTCGAAGAGGAGGTGGCCCAGCGGGCGCTCCAGGTCTTTTACGACAAGGGGCTCCACCGCACGCAGGACGCCACCGGCGTGCTCTTCTTCATCTCGCTCATGGAGCACAAAGCCTGGGTCCTGGCCGACCAGGGCATCTACCAGAAGATCAGCCAGGAGAAGTTGAATCAGCACGCCGCCAACGTGGCCACCGGCATCAAGCAAGGCCGCGCTGCCGAGGCCCTCTGCCAGGAGATCCAGCAGATCGGCATCGTCCTGGCCCAGCACTTCCCCATCAAATCAGACGACACCAACGAACTGCCCAACGAGGTGCAAACGGCGTAACCTCCTGTCATCCCGATGCCCTCTTGCAGACCTCGGCGGCGGGTGCTACGGTGAATAGGACAAAAGCATTTGGGCAGAGGGAAACGTTATGCAAAACAGCATCCCCTGAAAAAGACAACGAGTTCATGGCGGCAGTGCTCCAAGGTTTATCCGACTTGGATGAGGGCCGCGAAATGAGCTTGGCCGAGGCGCGCCTGTTGCTCTCTCGCACTCGTTTTGGTGATGGTCAGGCAGACAACGAAAAGAACTGGCATGCGAACCAGGACGTTTGAGATTTCCTCGCTGGAAAAATGGCTGGTGCTCAACACCAAGCGGTGGAAACTGCTCAAGGCCCTGTGCGGTGCCGGCCCGGTCTCGATCCGCGAGGCAGCCCGCCGTGCCGGCCGCGACGTGAAGGCGGTGCATGGCGATGTAACGGCGCTGTTGAATGCCGGCATCCTGCAAAAGACCGAGAAAGGACAGATTGTCTTCCCGTACGATTCCGTGCGGGTCAACTTCATGCTGCACGCGGCGTAGCAAGGTCTCTGGCAGTGA
Organism: Deltaproteobacteria bacterium; assembly: GCA_021802775.1. Classification (GTDB taxonomy): domain Bacteria; phylum Desulfobacterota; class Desulfobulbia; order Desulfobulbales; family Desulfurivibrionaceae; genus JAJZRJ01. The sequence continues at coordinate 15,282 of JAJZRJ010000020.1, read as the reverse complement.
TAGAAAAAAGCTTCGACATCTCTTTCATCGCCGATCTTGCCTTACGGGAAAAGCAGATTCAACAGAACTACCGACCAATTATCGCTGTACACAAATGGTTTGCCCGGAGGCCAGGGACCCTGTTCCGTGGGCTGTTGCTGGCCGAATTCCTTGACACCCCTCTGGCGACCTCTTTTTATCAATCCAACCACCTTAAAGGGCTCAAGATCGCCGACCCGTTCATGGGTGGTGGCACTCCTCTCATAGAAGCCAACCGACTCGGATGTGACATTGCCGGATTTGATATCAACCCCATGGCATATTGGATCGTGAGGCAGGAAATCGAACACCTCGATCTCGATGAATATGTTCTGGCGGCAAACTCGTTGCGTCATGCATTGGAAAAGGAGATAGGGCATCTGTACCGGACCCGCTGCCTTCTTTGCGGAAACGAAAAGGCGCATGCCAAATATTTCCTGTGGGTGAAAACCATTGCCTGCAAGAAATGCAACCAAGACATCGATCTGTTTCCCGGTTATCTCTTGGCCTCTAATACCAGGCACCCCAAAAACGTCTTCCTTTGTCACGCCTGCGGACAATTGACAGAGACGACCGACCGGAAAAGCCCGGGAAATTGTCAACAATGTGGCACGATGCTTTTGACAGAGGGCCGTGCCCGACGCAACCGTTGTGGTTGCCCCTCCTGTGGCACCGCCAACACTTTTCCCGACAAACACCAGGGAGCGCCTCGGCATCGTCTATTCGCTCTTGAATATCATTGCCCTTCCTGTAAGGGACGCCATTCCGGTAGATTCTTTAAGACCCCGGACGCTCAAGACCTTGACAACATCCGTCAAGCCGAGAAACGAAGGGCAAAAACACGCGCAAGATATGTCCCTGATGACGAAATCCCCTCGGGTGACGAAACAAATCGGCTCCTACGTTGGGGCTATACCCATTACCGAGAAATGTTCAATACGCGACAACTCCTCGGCCTTGAATTATCCGCCCGGCTGATTTCCAAGACCACGGATGAACGCGTCCGCAACGCTCTAGCAACAAATCTCTCGGACTTGTTACGCTACCAGAACATGCTGTGCCGCTATGACACCATGGCGCTAAAATCGCTCGACATTTTTTCTGTGCATGGCTTCCCGGTTGGACTCATCCAGTGCGAATCCAACCTGATCGGGATCGCTGAACCACACAAAACACTCTGCGTGGGCAGCGGCGGCTGGGCAAACATCATCGAAAAATTCCGCAAGGCAAAAACATACTGCGACAACCCCTTCGAAATCAGACATCGAAAAGGCAAAAAGGAAATCGTTCCGATCAAAGGGGAATGGATCGGCGATAACCCCAACGGCAAGCACCAAGGACCACGGCGCAATATTTCGCTGCGCTGTGAAGACGCCGCCCAGGTAAAACTGCCACCTCATTCGTTGGATGCCGTATTCACTGATCCGCCTTATTTCGGAAACGTCCAATATGCAGAGTTGATGGATTTCTGTTATGTATGGCTCCGTCGACTCATCCACGCCGATGCTTTTTCGCCGCGCACTACGCGTACGCCCCATGAATTAACCGTCAACGAAGACATGAACAGGGGGCTTGAACACTTTACCCAGGGTCTTTCTTCTGTCTTTCAAAAGATGGCGCGGGCACTCAAACCCGGTGCGCCGTTGGCTTTCACCTATCATCACAACGACCTCGCGGCATACCACCCGCTTGTGGTTGCCATTCTGGACTCCGGCTTAACCTGTTCAGCCTCTTTGCCTTGTCCAGCGGAAATGGGCGCTTCCATTCATATCAATGGCACTGGCTCTTCAATCATCGACACGGTGTTTGTCTGTCGATCAACCGGGATTGTCCCTCGGAAATGGTTAGCCAATGCACCGGATGAACTTGCCGAGATCATCCAGGAGGATGTGACAAAACTCCGAGCCGGGAATGTCAAAATTACTCCGGGTGACATGCGATGCATTGCTCACGGCCACCTTATCCGCACCGCCATCTGGAGTCTCCGGCAAAGGTGGGATAAAAAGGCCCCAATCGGAAAACGATTGTCGTTAGTGGCCTCGTGGTTTTTGTATTTCGGTGCTTGGCCTGAAATAGAGAACCACCTGTTTCCGCAGCAAGAGCCGCTTTGCAAAACTCCCTTACTTGCTATAAACGTAAACGAATCTCGCCAACCGTATGAGACCGCCTATGAAGAAGTATCCTTTTGAAGCGCTGTTTGAAGAAATAACGCGGAACACAGACCGCTATGTCGATGCGGTTTTTTCATGCCTCGAATCAGAGTTTCTCGTCATGCCAAAAGGCGAAGGGTTTGTTGAATATCCGACGTTCGAGAGAGGATACGAGGCCCTCAAAACGGCAACAACGGCTTTCTCTCATTTCGACTCCCAACAGGTATTACCCGCAATCGTGGCGACCCCTCTTTCCCTTGTGGTTCTCCGCACGATGCTTGGCTTTACCCCACCGGAATGGGGGTATGTGACTACACAACGGACCGGCGTCTCTGTTACCCAGGGCTTCGTCAGAACCCTCGACAGAAAAATCAGGATGTCACCGGAAACGCCGCTCAATGTAAACGGCACAACCGGAGAACGACTGAAAGCGCTGGTGGAAACCGCATGTTCGATGCTCACCGAGGGTATGCCTTCCGGTGCCAACGACCAACTGCATCGCCTGAACAAGGCCGATACCAGAAGCGGGCTTGACAGCATCAAGAACATCGCAGCCATGGGGGCACCCTATTCCATGCTCCTTTACGAACGCTTCCTCGGCAGGCCTTTTGCCGGTCATCGCGATTCGGTCAGCGAACTGGTTGGAGACAGCCTTGAATCGGCCATTGAAGATGTGTTGAGCAGGGCCGGCATCAGTTATCGCAAAACGAAGCGAGCGGAACGCATCGAGGGATTTGACCAGACCCCCGACTTCATCATTCCCAGCGAATTTAACCCGCAAGTCGTTATTGAGGCAAAAATTACCGAGGACGACGGCACGGCGCGGGACAAGGTGACCCGCATCCAGCATCTCGGCGAACTGAGCCTTGCCGGCCGGTCACTGGACAACCCCAAATATGAGGTTATCGCCTGCATAGGCGGACGCGGTTTCGGCGTGCGTCGCGAAGACATGAAGAAGATGATCCTCGCAACCAGAGGGAAAGTTTTTACACTCAAGACGCTTGAACAGCTCGTTGCGCACACCAACCTCAAGAATTTCAAAACCAGATAATCAGGCCACGGATATACTACGGCCCCTTGACGATACTTACACTCATGCCGCCTGAAAAAAACATCGAAAAACAATCCTGGAAACCTGGAAACGTGCTGTCACCGGTGCCGGTGGTGCTGGTGAGCTGCGGCGGCACGGCCGAATGGCAGGCGAACATCATCACCATTGCCTGGGTTGGTAGCGTGTGCAGCGACCCGCCCATGCTCTCCATCTCGGTGCGGGCGGAGCGCCACTCCTACGAGATCATCAAGGCCACAGGCGAGTTTGTGGTGAACGTGCCGAGCCAGGAGCTGACGAAGATCACCGACTGGTGCGGCATGGTTTCTGGCCGGAAGGTGGATAAATTCAAGGAATCGGGACTCACGCCGGGGGCGGCGCTCAAGGTGGGTTGCCCCATCATTCAGGAATGCCCGATCAACATCGAATGCCAGGTGCGGCAGACGCTGGCCTTAGGCACCCACACCATGTTCGTGGCCGAGGTGGTGGGCGTGCAGGTGACCGCCGCGCTCATCGACACCAAGGGCAAGCTGCGGCTCGATCAGGCCGGGCTCATTGCCTACGGCCTGGGCCACTATTTCCCGCTGGGTCCGGCCATCGACCACTTCGGCTTTTCCATCCGCAAGCGGAAACCCAAGCCCCGCCCAGGCAAGCTGGCAAACCGGCCGCGCCGTTCCCGTAAAACGGGCTGACCCTCCCCCATCGTTACGCTCTCGGCCATTCGCCCAAACCGGTTGACATTATATGCACAAAAGAACTATTATATGCATATAAGGAGGCCAGCCATGCGCACCACGTTAGATTTGCCGGAAACACTGCTCGATGAGGCCATGAAGGCGTCCCACATCGGGACAAAAACCAAGGTGATTATCACCGCATTGGAAGAGTTGATACGCAAGCGCAAAATCGGGGAACTCAAGACATTCAAGGGCAAGGTGGACTTGGACATTGACCTCGATAGCGTTCGGGGCCGGCAATGTCGGTGCTGATCGACACCTCGGTCTGGGTGGAGTATTTCCGCAGCGGCGAGCAGTACGGCGAAGAGGTGGATGCCCTGCTGGATGAAAATCTGGCAGCCACCAACGATCTCATCCTGGCCGAACTGATCCCTTTTTTGCGGCTGCGGAATCAGCGAAAAATCATCACGCTTTTAAACAACCTGACAAGGCTACCGCTCGCCATCGACTGGGGCCAGCTCATGGAGTACCAATACCGCTGCCTCAAAGCAGGGGTGAATGGCATCGGCATCCCAGACCTCATCATCGCCCAAAACGCCCGCCAGCATCAGGCGGCCATCCTGACACAGGACCGCCACTTCACCCAGCTTGCCGCGGTGATTTCCCTCCGCCTCGCCTGAGAAAACAAGCCTGAATTATTTCACACACCATGCATAGGCGTTCTGGAACATCCTGAGCCAGGGCGAAACTTCGAGTCCCTTCATGGCTTCCGGCAGGTAGTGGCACTGCCATGGCAGGAAGGCGCGTTCCGGATGCGGCATCAGCGCGAGATGACGGCCGTCCGGCGAGCAGAGGCCGGTGATCCCGCCCGGTGAGCCGTTCGGGTTGAACGGATACGCCTCGGTGGGGTTGCCCGCGTCGTCCACAAAGACCATGGTGGCGAGCTGATCGGCCAGCACCTGCTGATGGATGGCCAGGTCCGGGAAGCGGAGGAAGCCCTCGCCGTGGTCCACGTGAATGCCAAAGGTGAGGCCGGCCATGCCTTGCAGCATCATGGCGCGGCTCTCCAGCACCTGCACCGTGACCCAGCGCGACTCGAAGCGGCCGGAACGGTTGTGGACAAAGCGGGGCTGGCGTTCCGGCTCGATCCCCTGCCACGGCACCCAGCCCAGGAGACCAAAGAGCTGGCAGCCGTTGCAGATGCCCAGGGTAAAGGTATCGGGCCGGTTGTAGAAGGCGTGGAACATCGCCTTGAGTTTCTCGTTGAAGAGGATGGTGGCGGCCCAGCCCTTGGCGGAATCCGGCACATCGGCGTAGGAGAAGCCGCCCACCGCGGCCAGGCCCCGGAAGCCGTCGAGGGTGATGCGGCCGGCGAGCAGGTCGCTCATGGCCACGTCCCACGGCTCGAAGCCCGCGGCATGGAAGGCGGAACTCATCTCGCGGTCGGAGTTGGAGCCCTCGTCGCGCAGGATCGCCACCCGAGGCTTGCTGGCACTCTTGAGGATCGCCGGCGCGGTGGGCGCAGGCGTAAAGGGCAGCACGTACTCCGGCCCCTGGCGGTCGAAGATGTTCTTCCTCTCCTCGGCTGCCATCTCCGGCCCGATCTGGAGCCGTTCGAGCTGAAAGCTCGTCTCCTCCCACCACTGGCGGAGCAGCGGCATCTCCTCGTCGAGCACGGTCTCGCCGTTGACCCGGATGCGGATCTGGTTGGCAGGAGTGCTGGTGCCGATGGCCGCACAAGGCACACCGTGTTTGGCCAGGATCGATTCCACTGCCTTGACGTCGCCGCACTCCACCACCAGCCCCAACTCCTCACTGAAGAGGACGGCCAGCGGCGCATCGGTGCTCGCAAGATCGATCTCCAGGCCGCAGTTGCCGGCAAAGGCCATCTCCAGCACCGTGGTGATGAGGCCGCCGTCGCTGCGGTCGTGGCCGGCCGAGATGAGGTCCTGGTCGATCAGTTCATGTACCGCCCGGAAGGCCGCCTTGACCAACCCAGGATTATCCATGTCCGGCGACTCGTTGCCGATCTGCCCCAGGGTCTGGGCCAGGGCCGTGCCGCCCAGCCGGTTTTTCCCGCCACTGAGGTCGATGAAGAGCAGGCCAGCACCCGGCTGCTTCAAGTCCGGGGTGATGATTTTGCCAATATCGGCCATGGCGCCGTAGACGGAAATCACCAGCTCGCGGGGCGATTTCACCGTCTCCTTGCCCACCCTGGTGGCCATGGAGAGGCTGTCCTTGCCGCCGTCCACCGCGATGCCCACCGCCTTCATGGCCTCGCACATCGCCTGGGCCGCGTCGTAAAGGGCCGCGCCCTCGCCGGGGAGTTTCGGCGCCCACATCCAGTTGGCCGAGCACTTCACCTGTTCGAGATCATCGACCCGCGCCCAGACCAGGTTGGTGAGCGCCTCGCCCACCGCCATCCGCGCGCCGGCCGCCGGGTTGACCAGCATCTTGATCGGCTGCTCGCCAATGGCCGTGGCCCCGCCGGAGCGGGCAAAATGGCTCTGGGCCACCACGGCCACGTCGCTCGCCGTGAGTTGCAAGGGGCCGCAGCACTGCTGGCGGGCAATGAGGCCGGTGACGGCCCGGTCCACCTTGTTGGTGAGGAAACGCTTGGAGCCCACCGAGACCAGGCGCAGCACGTTGTGGAGCGCCTCCTTCACGCTGACGGCCGGCAAGTTCAGGGCTGGCAGCGGGGTGGTGGCGCGGGAATCGGTAAAGGTCTTGATCGGCACGTTGCCGAGCAGTTCATTGAGTTCGATATCCACCGGCGTGGAGTTATCCCGGCTGTCGTGCACGATAAAGCGCAGGTCGCCGGTCACCTCGCCCAGCACCTCGCAGGCCACCTTCTCGCGGGCGCAGATCGCCTGGAATTTCTCGATGTTCTCCTTGCGAATCAGGAAGCCGTTGCGCTCCTGATACTCGGCCACGTAAATCTCCAGCACGCTCATGGTGGGGTCGCCCACCCGGATGTTGCGGATCTCGATCCTGCCGCCGGATTTCTCCACCAGCTCTTTCAGCACGTTGGCCGGGCCACCGGCGCCCTGGTCGTGGATCACCTCGATCAGGGTCTTGTCGCCCATCTCGTTGCAGGCGCGGATCACCCGGTTCATCTTCTGCTCCATCTCGGCGTCGCCGCGCTGCACCGCGTCGAAGTCGAGCTCGCTCACGTTCTCGCCCTGGAGCATGCTGGAGGCCGCGCCGCCGCCGAAACCGACCCGGTAGGCCGGGCCGCCCACCTGGACGATGAGCATGCCTTTCTTGGCCTCGGCCTTGGTGGTGTGGCGGGCGTCGATCTGGCCGATGCCGCCGGCAAACATGATGGGCTTGAGGTAGGCCCAGCGCTCGCCGCTCTCGAGTTGCAGATCAAAGGAGCGGGTAAAGCCCAGGATCAGCGGTTCGCCGAATTTGTTGCCGTAGTCCGAGGCGCCGTTGCTGGCCTCGATCTCGATGGCCAGCGGGCTGGCGAGGTTCTCCGGCCGCGGGTGGGGTTTCTCCCACGGCAACTCGTAGCCGGGGATTTCGAGGTTGCCCACGCAATAGGCCGCGGTGCCGGCCATGACAAAGCCGCCCCTGCCGGTGCCCTGCACGTCGCGGATGCGGCCGCCGGTGCCGGTCTCGGCCCCCGGAAACGGCGCCACGCCGGTGGGGAAATTGTGGGTCTCGGCGGTGAAGAGGACGTTGTACACCACCTGCTGTTCGCGCAGCGGCGAGGGCGCACCGGGCTCGGCCGGAATCAGGGTGGTGAGCGCATGGCCGGTCACGGCGCTGGAGTTGTCGGCAAAGGCAATGACGCTGCCCTTGGGATGGGCGGTGAGGGTCGATTTGACCAGGCTGAACAGGCTCTCCGGCTGCTCGACGCCGTCGATCACCTGCCTGCCGCGGAAGAAGCCGTGGCGCGAGTGTTCGGAGTTGGCGTTGTTGAGGTCCATGATCTCGACGATGGTGGGGTTGCGGCCGTGCTTCCTGACGAAGTAGTCGTAGTAGAAATCGCGGTCCCATTCGTCCATGGAGATGCCGGGGATGTCGAGCAGCCCATCCGGCCCCTTGCTTTTCAGGTCGATCTCATAGACCGCCTCCGGGGTGACCCCGGTCTCGAAGGTGGTGAGCGCTGCCGGATAGGGGCACTCGGTCATGCGGTCGTGGTGCTTCGCGACAAAGGCGGCGAGATCCTCGCCCTCGGCCATGAGGTAGCGGCGGGAGCGCTCCACCCGGGTCACCGACGTGAGGCCGATGGCCTGGCAGATGGAGACCAGGTTCGAAGACCAGGCGGTGGCGAAGTTGAGCCGCGGCCCCACCTCCACCACCCGCGGGCCAGTCAGCGCCGGAGTATCGGTCACGGTCTCGCGCAGGAAGCCGTCCGCCAGGATCAGCCGCAGCTTATCCAGCTCGTCGGCAGGAAGCGGGCCGGTGGATTCGATGTTGAAACAAAGTTCGCAATGGCTGTCGAGCTGACGGTAGAGCTGGCGGACAATGGCGCTCATATTGTTTCCCAAATGAATTCATATGGTTCTTATGCGAATCAGACCCGACAAACCGGGCCGGGCAAACAGCGCAACTCTACCACGAACAAGGACGGAACGCCGTTTTTTTATGACGCCCCCTCACCCTGCCCGTTTTCCAGGCCATACCGTTTCATCTTGCGCCAGAGCGTGGTCTTGTTGATCCCCAACAACCGCGCCGCTTCCAGCTTCCGGCCGCCACAGGAACGCAGAACCCGCAGGATATGATCCCGTTCGGCCTCTTTCATGCGGAGTGGCTCCTCCTCCGGCGGCCCGGCCGTGGCTCCCCCCTCCACCAGCAGACTCTGGGGGGTGAGCAGCTCCGTGGTCTCGATAATCATGGCCCGTTCGATAATGTTCTCCAGCTCACGGACATTGCCGGGGTAGTCATAGCGTTCCAGCAGGCGCCGACCTGCCTCGGAGATTCCGCTGACCCGCGGATTGATCTGGCGATAGCGTTGCATGAAATGCTCGGCCAGCAGCGGGATATCCTCCGGCCGCTCGCGCAGGGGAGGGATCACCAGGGTGACGACGCTCAGGCGGTAGTAGAGGTCGTTGCGAAAGGTGCCGCGCCGGATTGCCTCCTCCAGGTTCTGGTTGGCGGCGGCGATGATGCGGGTATCGACCCCGATGGGCGTGCCGCTGCCGACCCGGGTCACGGTGCGGTCCTGCAGGACGCGCAACAGCTTGACCTGGAAGGGATTGCCGGTGGTGCCGATTTCGTCGAGAAACAGGGTGCCGTGGTTGGCCAGCTCGAAGTAGCCGGACCTGCGGGCCACGGCGCCGGTAAAGGCGCCCCGTTCGTGGCCGAACAGCTCGCTTTCCAGCACCCCCTCGGCCAGGGCGCCGCAGTTGACCGGAACAAAGGGCTGATCGCGCCGCTGGGAGCAGTGGTGGATCATCCGCGCCACCAGTTCCTTGCCGACCCCGGTTTCTCCCTGGATCAAGACGCTGCTGTCGCTGCGGGCGACCCGGCGCCCCAGTTCCAGGACCTCTTCCATGCAGCGGCTGCGGGTGAGCGGGACATGGCGCTCCTGCTCCAGCTCCCGTTCCTGGCGATAGAGGGCCACCGTCTCCTCCAGCCGCCGTTCCTTGAGAGCCCGGTTGATCCGCACCAGGACGTCGTCCGGGTCAAAGGGTTTGGCGATGTAGTCGCAGGCTCCCTTCTTTACCGCCGCCACCGCGCCGTCCAGGGAGGAGTGGCCGGTGATGATGATTACCGGGACCTCGGGGTTGATCTCCTTCACCTTGGCCAGCAGCTCCATCCCCCCCAGGCGCGGCATCTTCAGGTCGCTCAGGATGATCTCCGCGCCGTATTGGCGGAAGTGGGCCAGGGCCTCCTCGCCGTTGCCAAAGGCGGTCACCTGATGGTCCGGCCCCAGCATCCGCGTCAGGATGCGGCAGGCCAGCGGGTCGTCGTCCACCACAATCACCCGGCTCATGTTCCTTTCTCCTCTGTCGCCGGGAGGAAGAGCGTGAAGCAGGCGCCCTCGCCGGGCCGCGACTCCACGCCGATGCTCCCGCCCATGGCGTTGATCATGCCGTAGCTCACCGACAGGCCGAGGCCGGTCCCCTGGCCCACCTCCTTGGTGGTGAAGAAGGGATCGAATATCCGGCTCAGGTGTTCCGGGGCAATGCCGCAGCCATTGTCCCGGAACGCGATCCGCACCCCGTCCTCCTGCCGGTGCAAGGTCACATCCACCTCGCCGCCCGGCGCCGCATCGATCCCATTCAGCAGAATGTTGACAAAGACCTGGCGCAACTGGTCGCCGTCCACCAGCAGGGACGGGAGGTGGCCGGGGCCGTTGCAGGTGAGCCGCACCGCTTTCTTTTCGGCCCGCAGCTTGACCAGGGCCAAGGCCTCGCCAAGGAGGCTCGCCGGGTCATGGGGCATTGGCCTTGCCTCGGAGCGCCGGGCAAAACTCAGCAGCCCGCTGATGATGTCACTGCACTTTCCGGCCTGATCGACGATGTCGTCCAGATCGCCGGTGAGTCCTCGCCGGTCGCACTCGCCCTGTTCGATGCCTTTCCGGGCCAGGATCGCCAGGGCCTTGATGTTGCCGAGCGGGGTGTTGAGTTCGTGCGCCAGCCCGGCTGCCATCTCCCCGATGGAGGCCAGTTTTTCCGTATCGCGGATGCGTTCCTCCACCCGCACCTGTTCTTCGGCATTGTGCTGGATGGCGTCGGCCATCCGGTTGATCTCCCCGGCCAGAAAGCCGACCTCGTCCTGCGGGCCTTCCGGAATCCGTTCGGCCGTGTTCTTCCCCATGCGGCGGATGCCCTCCACCACATCCTGAATCGGGCGGGTCAGGGAGCGGGCGAAAAAGAGGGAGGCCGCCAGGGCGAGGATCAGCACCACCGCGGCCCAGAGCGCGGTCTGCCGGCCGATGGTGGCCAGCGGTTCCAGAAAGAAATCCCGCCGGGCATTGACCACCACCACCCAGCCCCGATCCTGGCGGCCGTAAGGTGAGTAGTAGGCGTGGGCCAGGATATCCCTGGTGCGGGGGTCGCTGGCGATGCCGCGGTCGCGGTCGAGCCAGGCGCTGGTAATCTCAGGGGGATAATCGTCGAAGATGGTGCGATGGCTGCCGGTCTGGTCGCCGAACTCGCACGCCTCGTCCCGATGGAAAAGGTAAATGCCGTTGCGGTGCGGGTCATCGAGGTTGCGTTCGACCAGGAAGGCGCTGCCCTCGGCTTCGGCAATCAGGCGATTGATCAGCTGGCCGGCCTGCTCGCCCCAGACGTTGATCACCAACACACCGACCTTCACGCCGTTCGCGCCGACCAGCGGGGTGGCGAACCGTACCATGGCCGGGCAGAAGGCGTCCTCCTCCTCGATCCTGCCCCGTTCCAGGTTGGAGATGAGCACGCCGTTGCGGGGCAGCCGGAGCGCAGCTTGGAAGAAATCGCGACCCGCCACCGAATGGACCGCGGGCAGGGAGAACGGGGGGCGGGCCGGACCGGTGGCAGGCACGACTTTCCCCTCTTTGATCTTGACCAGGACGTTGCCGGCGGGGTCGATCAGGCGAATCGCCTGGATGGTGGCATCCAGCTTCTGCCAGCCGAAAAAGGAATGCTCCAGACGCCGGAGCGCCCCGGCCAGCCGGGCCTGGTTACCCGCCGCCGCAACCCGATACTCGCTCACCTCCCGGGAGGCCGCCATGGTCAGCAGGGTCGCCTGCGAACGCTCTACCATCTCGGCCAGCCCAGTCGCCGACCGCGCCGCCAGCGAACTGACCTGACGAGAGGCGTTCCGCTGGAGGATGAGCGCGGTGGAGGCGATAATCAGCGCCGAAAAGGCGAGCAGCGAGGGGACCGCCACCCCCAGCAGGGTGACCAATGCCTTGCGACGGATACCCAAACGTTTCATAGCAACCTCATGGTGCATTCTGCACCAAACCGGATGCCTTGTGCACCCAGATGCGGTGCAAAATGCACCCGAATTCACCGTACGCCGCCAGCCGTTCTTGGTCAACCTGTTTTTATCCCTGGCCGTTTCGGTCGGCCCTGGTTCGTGCCACCCCCTGGCACGGTTTGTGTTAATCCGTGTTCATGATACAATGGCCAGGTCAGGCCATAGGGGACCAAGTCAGGCCAAAGGAGGAAGCCATGAAAAGAGTGATGACGACGGCCGCTCTGGTGCTGGTGACGGCCGGGACGGCCTGGGGTTTTGACCCCGGGTCGAGCTGCGTTGCCTGTCACGGCAATCAGGGGAAGATGAAGGAACTGGGGGCGGAGGCGATGTATCTGGACCCCGCCCGGGTGGACCAGGAAGTGAACATGCAGGGCAAGCCCACCTGCGTGGACTGCCACCTGGGCGACCCCAAGGCGCAGGATAAGGCGGCGGCCCACCAAGGGGTGCTGCGTCCTTTCCTGGTCGGAGCAGGCAAGAAGCTGAAGGGCGAGGCGCTCTCCCGTGAAGCGGCAGGCGCCCTGCAACCCTTGACGCCCAAGGGGAGCGGCATGAACAGCATGCTCCCCAAGGGCGATCCCAAAAAGCTGGAACAGGCCGGGGTGAAAAAGATCGTCGGCATAGAATGGCACGACCGCGACCGGGAAACCCTGGCCTATGCCCCGAAGATCGCCGAGCAAACCTGCGGCCGTTGCCATGGCAAGGAGGTCAAGGAGTACAACCGCTCGGCCAAGGGGCTGATGGGGCACCAGCGGGCCTACCGCGAGTGGAGCGAAAAACTCCCTGGTCCGCAAAACTGCGGCATGTGGTTCGGCCAGAATGAAGAGGCGATCAGGGCCGGCACCGCCGTGCCCTACAGTCCGGCGCAGAATGCGGCCTCCAATCGCTCCTGCAACCTGTGCCACGCCTCGTGCAACGATTGCCACTTCAAACCGGCGGCCAATAAAGGGACGCACGCCTTCGGCAAGCCCGACACCCCAAGCTGCTATGGCGGCGGCCGGGCCAGCATCTGCCACGCCGGGCCCATGGACCGCCGGCGCGGCGCCGGTTATGTGCGGGGGGAGTATTCCTTCCCCGCCAATCTGCCGCAGGGTGCCCACGTCAAGGCCGGACTCCAGTGCCTCGACTGCCATAAGCCGGCCAACCACCAGTTCGGCCACCTCGCCGCCGATGATGCGCGCAAATCCTGCGCCGACTGCCACGGCGAGATCGTCCAAGCGGTCAACAGCTCACCCCATGGCAAGGTGGACTGCACCTCGTGCCACGTCACCGTTTCCGGCGCCTACCAGTACACCTTCTGGGGCCAGGGAAACGCCTTCGGGGTGGAGACTCCCTACGGCAAGCACAAGGAGTACTACGGCACCCGCGACCTGCCGACCATCATCAAGAATGCCGCGGGCCGCTGGATTCCGGTCAAGCCCTACCCCATGGCGGTCATGAACCAGACCAGGGAGCTGAAACCGACCAGGCTGCTGTTCCGCGCCATCCCCAAACGCAAGATCCCAGGCAACCCGCAGATCGGCGAACCGCTTACCTTCGAAGTGGCGCGCAAGGCCACCGACGTGAACGACGCCTTCATCGTGGTCGGTACCCGCGGTGATCTTCCTACGGGCAACAAGGCAATCCTCTGGATCCAGATGGACAAACTGAGCCACGCCATGGGCAAGCCGCGCGGTTGCGGCAGCTGCCACGATTCCCATGCCCAGGTGGGCAAGTCGGAATGGAGCTATTTTGAGGGCAAGGATGTGACCAAGCCGTTCAAGGGAAGCTACACCATCACCGCCGACAAGAACGGCCTCCGCTTCAGCGATATTGTCTGGGAGGAACCGACCCTGGCGCCCAATCGCAAGGTGGAGGATATCGCCCCCTTTGCGGTACTCCCCAAGGATGCCTGGAACGTGAAGGGGATCGATCTCTCCATCCCCTTTAACGACAAGAAAACCGCCAAGGCGCGCACAGAGCTGGAACGCTTCCTGAAGGAATTGGAGCAACGGCCGGACGACCAGCGGGCCGCGCAAATCCGGGCCATTGCCTATCATAACCTGGCCATGGCCAGGAAGATGCTGCACCAGAAATAACCGCGACCACGCGGCAGCGGGAAAAAAACCAAGACGGCTGTCCCTCGGGGCGGCCGTCTTGGTTTAGTAGGGATACCCTCCTGCGCGCCATGGACACTGGGCCCTTGCCACGCCAGCGTCAGCCATGGTCCCTTGCTCGCCATGACCGCGCCACCCGCACATCAAAAAATCGAGCTTCTCGCCCCGGCCGGCAGCTTCGCCGCCATGGAGTTCGGCGCCGACGCGGTCTTCTGCGGCCTCAAGGAGTTCTCCGCCCAGGCCTCCGCCGGACCACCAGGGGCTTTCTCACCGGCCAGTTGTCGGCCAGGTGATGCCCTCTTCAAGGTGGGCGGCAAAGCGCTCTTCACCCTGAGCCCCGAGACCTGCCGGAAGCGGCTGCACGAGATCGTACCCCCCGACGATTCTGCCGGAAGCGGCGGCAACCGCGACCAGCCAGGCAGCCCTGGCCTGGCAGGATGTGGGCCTCGGCAAACTTGCCGCCGCCACCGAGGATGATCGGCGGAAGGACTCACCAGGGTAAGCAGCGAACAGGATTTCGCCCTGCCCGGTCGTCTTGCAGAGCTGCGCGCCTTGGGTGCCAGCCACTTCCTCGTCGATTTGGGCCGGCTCGGCGCCACCGCGGCCAAGGGCAAGGAGGTGCTCGCCGCCTATGGCGCGGATCGCCTGCTCCCTGCCGCCTTCGCCTGGAACTTCGACCGCGGCCTCGTCTGAATCCTTCGCCACCTCCTTTTTCACCGAGTCACGCAACAACGGAACTTTTTTTGATTTTTTAGCAAAAAATTAACCTTGTTATGTTGACTTTGCTCAATAAGCCTGGCATACAGTTTTATCAACCATTTGTAACAGTGCGCCCGAATCCGAAAGAAAATAGATGACAAAAGAGTTCGTGTTGAAAACAGGGATGATCGCCTTTATGGGTACCGCCCCGTTATGCCCCTTACTTGCGCAACAATTGTCAGCGGAACAGATCAACGCGTTACAGTTGCAACTTAAAAAGGTGTCGATGGTGCGAAGTGTGAACTGACAGATAAAAAGGGTGGCAAATGGTACATACTTTGCATCCCAAGGACTGCAACGGTCAGGAAAGGAGATGGGCCACTGTCGGTCGTGTGCAAGAAAAAATGTTACAAAACGGCATTGTTGAACGTTGAAGAAACAATTGCGGCAGCCATGTTTGGAAACATCATTTTAGGAGGTGGTATTGGCATCTTGGTCGATGCGGCTTCCGGCGCTACGCAACACTATCCTGACCAAATTGTTGTCTTAGCAGCCCGTTGAAAAACGGGCTGCTGGCACCACAGGGAGGTGGCGCCGAATTTTGCCGGCCCGAAAGGGCCAAGAAATTCGCGAGGTTGGCCAAAGCGCCTTTGGCCAACCGACAGTTGAAAAAGCCA
>JAJZRJ010000060.1 GCA_021802775.1 Deltaproteobacteria bacterium | reverse complement strand
CTATTGCGCGATGGTCCAGAGCCGCAAGGTCAAGGACGTGGACGATTCCTGGAAGGAATTCATCCTGGTGCCGCTGGAATTCTATTCGTACGACGAGAAGAAGCGCGAGCAGGTGGCGCAGCAGACCGCGCATCAGATCGACCCCTATCAGCAGATCCGCATCCTGGAGGCCTGCCAGGCCTTCAATCACACCGCGGTTTCGAAGACCATCAACCTGCCGGCCGAGACCACGGTGGAGGAGATCGGAAAGATTCTTCAGTATGCCCGCAAGAGCAACCTCAAGGGCATTACCATGTTCCGCGATACCTCCATGGAAGGGGTGTTGAGCGACGGCAGCCGCAGGCTCGAGAGCGCCGGTGATTTCAGTGATCTCGACGAACGGCAAGGCAGCACCTTCAAGTTCCGCGGGCCGGCGCCGGTTTATGTCACCGCCAATCGCGGCAAGAACGGCCACGTGCGGGAGGTCTTCCTCAATACCACCAAGTCGGGCTCCACCCTGCACGGCATGAGCGAGGCTCTGGGCCGCGTCATCTCCGTGGCCCTGCAGCACGACTACCGGCTGGTCGGCAAGATCGCCCGGACACTGGAGGATATCTCCTCGGACGGCGTCTGGCAGAGCGGCCTGCTCGGCCGGGTCTATTCGATCCCGGCCGCGCTGGCCAAGGTGCTCGATAACTGCGCGGCCGGCGATGCCGGCAGCGACCCCGCGCCCTACGAGGAGCCCTCCAGTTACACTTCGTGCCCGGCCTGCGGCCGCCTTACCCTGCGGCGCAGCGGCGGTTGCAGCCAGTGCGTGAGCTGCGGCTATTCCACCTGTTGACAAGGAGCGCCGTCGTTCGATCATGGGTCCGGTGCGAATAGGGAAAGGGAAGTACAACCAGGCAGTGCTCTGCTTCATGGTGGTGCTTTTCGTTTTCATGGTGCTGGTCGATTCCCTGATCGTCAGCCACCAGCGCGCCTTTCTTCTCGAAAACGCCCGCGAACAGGCGAGCCGCGACCTGCAGCTCATGGGCGCTTTTGTCGTGGACCCACTTCTTGCCTACGATTTCCTCTGGGTCGATCAGTTCATGACCCGCTGGGGCCGGGATCATGCCGAGGTGATCGAACTGACCGCGGTGTTGCCCAACGGCACTACCGTGGTCGAGTTTCAGCGTCCGCCCTTGGCGGGTTCCTCCTTCCTGGTCAGTCATCGGGCCGATTTCATGGGCGAGCCGGTGGTGACGCTGAAAAGCGTGGTCTCCTGCCAGGAGGTGGAGGAGATGCTGCGCAAACTCCATCTCCAGCTCTTTGTCGCCTCGTTCTGTTTCATGATTTTTGTGGGGATCGCGGTCTGGTTCACTCTGAAGCGGCTGGCCCTGGCGCCGCTCGAAATGGAGATCGAACAACGTAAGCTGGTGGAGCAGGAACTGGCGCACGCCAGGGATCGGCTGGAAGAGCGGGTGCAGGAGCGCACGGTTGAGATCGAGTTGGCCAACGTCCAGCTCAAGAAGGAGGTGGTCGAGCGCCGGGCCGCGGAGATGAGCCTCGCGAGTCTGCATCGCCAGAACGAGATGATCCTGGAATCGGTGGGCGAAGGCATTTACGGCATCGATGTCTCCGGCCACATCACCTTCATCAACCGGGCAGCACTCGCCATGCTCGGGTATGCGGAGAGCGACGACGACCTGATCGGCCGTCATCTCCACGACATCAGGCACCATGTCCGGGGGGACGGAACCCCCTATCCCGTGGTCGAGTGCCCCATCTGCCGTTCTTTTGCCCACCCGTCACCGCAGCGCGGCAGCGAGAACTATTTCGGCCGGCGGGACGGCAGCACCTTCCCGGTGGCGTATGTGAGCGCGCCGCTCAAGGAAGAGGAGGCGGTGATCGGTACGGTCGTGGTCTTCGAGGATATTACCGAACGCAAGCGGGCCGAACGGGAGTTGCTCGATCTCACCGATACCCTGGAACGGCGGGTGCGGGAGCGTACCGCCCGGTTGGATGCCGCCAATGCCGACCTGCGGGAGACCCTGGGCCAGCTGGAGGAGATGCAGACCCAGTTGGTGGAGACCGAAAAGATGGCGGCCCTGGGCGGGCTGGTGGCCGGCGTGGCCCACGAGATCAACACCCCGGTCGGCATCGGCGTGACCGCTGCCTCGCACCTCGATAAGGCGACCCAGGAGTTCCTCGCGCTGTATGGCACCCGGGCCATGAAGCGCAGCGATCTGGAGAAATATCTCCAGATCTGCCAGGATTCCACCCGGCTCCTGCTCTCGAACCTCAACCGGGCGGCGGAGCTGATCCGCAGCTTCAAGCAGGTGGCGATCGACCAATCCGGCGAGGCACGGCGGCGCTTCCGGGTGAAGGAGTATGTGGAAGAGGTGCTCTTGAGTCTCCGGCCGATCCTCAAGAAAACCCGGTTGCAGGTGGTTATCGACTGCGATGACGCCTTGGAGCTTACCAGTTACCCTGGCGCCTTTTCCCAGATCATCACCAACTTCATCACCAACTCGGTCACGCATGCCTACGCCGAACAGGCGGAAGGGCAGCTCGCATTTCGGATCAGCGCGGCAGGCGGGCGCGTTACCTTCCGGTACAGCGACGATGGCCGCGGAATTCCACAAGAAAATCTTGCGCATATCTTTGAACCGTTTTACACCAGCAATAGAGAGAAGGGGGGGAGTGGGCTCGGGCTGCACATCGTCTACAATATCGTCACCCAGAAATTGGGGGGCACCATTGCCTGCACAAGTGTCTCGGGAAAAGGGACCACCTTTGTGCTGGAGATGCCAATCGTCAATGGGGGTTGAAAGAGGGCATGGGGAGTGACAACGAGCAGTTGATCTTTGCCGAGGAGGCGGCCGAGGCCGGCGTGAAAAGGCCGGCGGCCGCCGATACCTGGAAGGTCCTCATCGTGGACGACGAGGAGGAGGTGCATGCGGTCACCCGGTTGGTGCTCAAGGATTTCGAGTTTGCCGGCAAGGGGTTGATCTTTCTTGAGGCGTACAGCGGCGAAGAGGCGAAAAAGCTCATTGCCGCCCACCCGGACACCGCGGTCATGTTCCTTGACGTGGTCATGGAGCGCCACTGCGCCGGTCTCGATGTGGTGCGCCATGTGCGGGAAGAGCTCAAGAATAACTTTGTCCGCATCATCCTCCGCACCGGCCAGCCCGGCCAGGCGCCCGAGGAAAAGGTCATCGTCGAGTACGATATCAACGACTACAAGGAAAAAACCGAACTCACCGCCCAGAAGCTCTTCACCAGCATGGTGGCCTCGCTCCGGGCCTACCGCGACATCCTGACCATTGAGGCGAACCGGCGGGGGCTCGAAAAGATCATCGAAGCGACCCGCACCATCTGCAAGACCCGTTCGCTGGAGCGGCTGGCCTCCGGAGTGCTGGCCCAGATGGTGGCCCTGCTGCGTCTGGACGAAAGCGCAATCTGTTGCACCACCTCCGGGGTGGCTTTGAGCAGTCTCCGGGGCAACCTGCGGGTACTGGCCGCCACCGGCGAGTATGAGCGCTATCTTGCCGCCGATGCCACCGAGGTGCTGCCGCGGCCGATCCTGTCCTTTGTCGAACGGGCGGCGACCAGCAAACAGAGTCTCTATGAGGGAAACCGCTACGTCGAGTATTTCTGCAGTGACAACGGCGACGAGGCGGTGGTCTACCTTGAAGGCGACCACGCCCTCAGTGACCTCGACCGCCGGCTGATCCGCATTTTCTGCGCCAACGTGCAGGTGGCCTACGAGAACGTGATTCTCAATCAGGAGATCGAGGGCACCCAGAAGGAGATCATCTACACCCTGGGCGAATTGGCTGAAGTGCGTTCCAGCGAAACCGGCAACCATGTCAAACGGGTCTCGGAATACTGCCGTCTGCTGGCCGAACTCGCCGACCTTGATGAGCGCGAGGTGGAGGTCGTCCGCCTGGCCTCACCCATGCACGACATCGGCAAGGTGGCGATCCCCGATGCCATTCTGAACAAGCCGGGGCCCCTTACCGGCGAGGAGTTCGAGGTGATGAAGGCCCATACCGTTCACGCCCAGCAGATGCTCGGGCTTTCCGATCGGGAGATCATGAAGGCCGCCACCATCATCGCCCTCCAGCACCACGAAAAATACAACGGCACCGGCTACCCGCGCGGACTCAGGGGAGAGGAGATTCACCTCTATGCCCGGATCACCGCCATTGCCGATGTCTTCGATGCCCTCTGCAACGACCGCTCCTACCGCGACGCCTGGGTGATGGACGATATCGTCGCCATGTTCCACAAGGAGCGGGGGGCGCACTTCGACTCGAAGCTGGTGGACCTCTTCCTCGGCCACTTTGGCCTTTTTGTCGAGATCAAGAACGCCTTTGCGAATCATTCCGGGAAGCCGGTAACTGCTTGACGCTCAATCGCCATCGGGGCGCGAGAAACCGGCAGGAGCGGAACCACCATGCGGGTATCGATAATTGTCGCCATGACTCTCTGCGGCCGGATCAGCCCCGGCGGGATGAGTAGTGTCCTGGATCGGCAATTTCTGGAGGCGCAGCGGGCCGCCACCGACGCAAGCCTGCTCGGGGCCGGTACCCTGCGGGAAGGGGATGCCCAGATGCGCGGGCCGGGCGGCAGTGTGCCGCCCCGCCGGTTGCGCTCCGTCATTACTGCCTCCGGCGACCTGCCGGTGGAGGAGCGCACCCTCTTCCGGGAAGGGCCGCGGCCGCTGCTGTTCACTTCCATTGCCGCGGCGCCTGGTTTGAGGCAGCGGCTGGGCGACCGGGCCGAGGTCGTTGTGCTGCCCGCAATCGGCCCTGCGTTGTCGCTTTCCCATCTGGTGGTCGAATTGGCCAGCCGGGGGGCGCGGTCGTTGCTGGTCGAAGGCGGGGCTCACCTCAACTACCATGCCTTGCACCAAGGCGTGGTGGACGAAGTGCTGGTGACCATCACCCCGAAGCTCTCGGGCGAAATAGGGGCGCGAACCCTGGCCGACGGGCCCGCTCCCCTTGGGGCTCCTTTTCTCGATTTGACCTTGCTGGCCTGTGAGCAGGCCCCCACCGGCGAACTTTTCTGCCGCTATCAGGTGAATTCTTCGAGGCCATGACCATGCAGCAGCAAGAACTCGCCATCCTCTACTCCGGCGGCACCGATTCCCTGGCCATTTACGCCCTGGCCGCGGCCGGCCACCACCCCGGCCTGCCGCGGCCGGTCAAGATCCACCTGCTGCACATGCTCAACGGCATGGGACGGTTCCCCGACTGGCCGCGCAACCGCTTCCACACCGCCCGGGAGATCCTCGGCCGTAAGGTCGCTGACCCTGCCCGGCTGCCGCCGGCCGAGATGGTGGAACTCGACATGGGCCGGCTGTTCCAGGGGCTGTGGCTCGACCGCTACGAGGAGCTGATGCCCCGCTACAACGGCAAGAACCTGGTCTGCGTCGCCTGCAAGCTTGCCATGCACACCCGGGCCATCCTTTACTGTACCGAGCATTTCGTGCCGCAGTTGGTGGCGGGGTATGCCCGGCGCCAGGGGCACTACCCGGAGCAGACCCCGGCCTTCATGGAACGGATCGCCGCGTTCTCGGCCCGTTTCGGTATTGCCACCACCTTTCCGGTCTTTGAGGAGTTCGACGACCAACTGGTGACCCGCCACGTGCTGGAGGAGTTCGGTCTGCCCTCCACCGGCGGCGGCGAACGCAAGTGCCTTTTTTGCCAGACCCTGACCACCGCCACCGGGGCGGAGATCGGCGCCTATGTCGATGATATGCTCCCCCGGCTGGCCGAGTACGTGGAGCATCGCCTGGCCGGGCGGGTCCGCGAGGCGGCCCGCTGCTTCCCGCCGGGCCGTTGATCCGGCGGCGTTGCCTTGTTGTCGCAAAGGTGCTCGATGCCGGCCTGCGTGGCCGGTTCCCTCAGCCCACGGCAGGACTCGATGCGCACCAGTTGCCTGATCCCTACCCGCGACCGTGCCCGGATGGTGCAGCGCGCCATCCGGAGCGTGTTGAACCAGGAGCGTCCCTGTGACGAGATTATCGTGGTGGACGACGGTTCGGTGGATGGCACCGCGGAGCAGCTCATGGCGCGTTTTCCGCAGGTGCGGCTGGAGCGGCTGCCCGGCGTCGGGCCGGGCCGGGCACGCAATGCCGGGGCGGCCGCGGCCACCGGCGAAGTCCTCCTGTTCCTTGATTCGGACGATGAGTGGACGCCGGATCATGTACGGCGGCTGATGCCCTTGCTGGCCGCAGGCAGCGAGGTGGCCTACGGTACCGCACGGACCATCGACCTGGTGGGCGGCGGGGAGTTTTGCATCCCCGATCAGGGGGAGGGCCCGACTGGCGACTGCTTTGATGCCCTGCTGCGCTGGTGTTTTCTGGTGCCTTCCGCCATGGCCGTGAGCCGGGCCGCCTTCGACCGGGTGGGCGGCTTTGTCCTGAACGATCTGGGCGAAGACTGGGGGCTTTTTCTGCAACTGGCCCAGCACCATTCCTTTGCTTTTGCCGGGCCCGAGCCGATCACCATCCGGTATCTGCATGAGGGCAGCCAGTGCCGCCTCCGCAGCCGGCAGACGATCATCGATGCCGTGACCGCCCTGCACCGGCTGACCTGGGAGGAGGAACGGCACCAGTCTGCGACTAGCCGCTTTGCCCAGCTTATCAACTGGATCAACCAAAAGGATGCCCCATGGACAACCGTGCACGAGTGGTACCTCTCCATGAAGCGGGACAATCTGGTGTGAGCGGCCGTTTTTCCGCTGCTGACCATGAACGGGCGCTGGCTGTCGGCAGCGATGTGCCGGAGGAGCTGCCTGCCGTTGCGCTGCCTCTTTCCGAGGTGGGGATCAGCGGCAAGACCGTGTGGGTGACGCTGCCCCAAGGCACTTTGCCCTTTGCCGCCTCCGTGCATGTCGATCTGGCCGCCGCGCGCCGGGGCATCCACATGTCGCGCCTGGAAGAGGCGATGACCTCCCTGCATCGGCGGCCATTCGACAACTTGCGCGACTATGGGGTCGAATTAGCCCGTACCATGCTTGATCGCCAGCAGGCGACCCGCGGGGCGGTCATGCTGCATGGCAAGTTGCCGCTCTTGCGGCAGACCACGATGAGCGGTCTTACCTCGCTCGATACCATTGAGATCAGCGCCAGGATCGCGGTGGAGCGGCAGGGGTTGGCGGTGCGCGAAGAGGTCATGGTCGGTGCCGGCATCTATCACATCACCGCCTGCCCCTGTACCCAGGCATACAATCAGGTGCTCTTTGGCGAGCGGACCGGGGAGTCGCCGCAGCCCACCCATTCGCAGCGCGCCTTCACCACTCTCGCCGTAGCAGCAACCGGGGCGGCGCCCGGCTACGACGAGTTGATCGGGTGTCTTGCCTCGGCGTTGCACGCCACTCAGGATCTGTTGAAGAGGCCGGACGAGGCGGAGATCGTGCTGCAATCACATCTCCACCCGCAGTTTGCCGAGGATGCGGTGCGCGAAGTGGCGCGGGCGGCGAGCCGTTGTTTCGGCACGCGGCTGCTGCCGGCGACCACCGTGGTCATTGAATCCCTGAGCCAGGAGAGTATCCACATCCACGATGTGCGCTGCCGGCTCGATACCACCCTCGGCGCCATCATGGCGGCCGTTCCCGATCATGGCAACCCTTGATCAGGACTGGCTGCAACAGTACCCGTCGCGGCTGCGCACGGTTCTGGCGGCGCTGGTCCGCGAGGGCGATACGCCGTGGTATGTGACCGGTGGCGCGGTCCGCGACTGGTTGTTGGGCACGGCGGCCCAGGATCTCGATTTCACGGTTCCTCGCGCTGCCATTCCCCTGGCCCGGCGGCTGGCCAGACGGCTGGGCGGCGCCTTTGTCTTGCTCGACGCCGAAGAAGAAGCCGCCCGCGTGGTATGGCAGGGGTATTGCCTCGATGTGGCGAGCTTCCGCGAGCGGAGCCGCACCATTGAAGAGGATCTGGGCCGCCGGGACTTCACCGTCAACGCCCTGGCCGTGGCGATGGCACCGGATGGCGATGGACTGGTCCCACCGTACACCCTCATCGATCCGACTGGCGGCGTTGCAGATGCGGCGGCGCGGGTAATCCGCATTCCGGCCCCGGAGGTCTTTCAGCGGGACCCGCTGCGTCTCCTGCGCGCCTACCGTTTTCAAGCCACTTTGGGTTTTGCCCTGGCGCCGGAGACAACGGCCCGGATCGGGGCGGAACGGGCGCTGATCCGGCGGAGCGCCACCGAGCGCATTGCCTGCGAACTGGATCGCATCCTGGCCACCGCGAGGGCCGCCTCGGTGCTGGGCAACATGGCAGCCAGCGGCCTGTTGTTCGAGGTGCTGCCGGAACTGCAACCCGCGGTCGGCATGGCGCAGCCAGCGAGCCACCATCTGGATGTCTTTGCCCACAGCCTGCGGGCGGTGGCCTGCCTCGCCGAGGTCTGCGCCGAGCCGGGTCGTTTCTTTCACGAACCAACGGCCGTGGCCGAGTATCTCGCCGACGAGCGCCACCGGCTCCATCTCGCCTGGGCCGCCTTGTTCCATGATGTGGGCAAGCCGGCGCGTTTTGCCCTGCGGGAAGGGCGCATCACCTTTTACAACCACGACCGCGCCGGCCGGGAAATTTTTGACACGGCTGCGGAACGGCTCCGTTTCAGCCGGGAGAAGCGGGAGCGCATCGGCCGGCTGATCGCCCAGCACATGTGGCCGTTCCATCTGAACAATGCCCGGCTCAAGACCGGCATCACCCCGCGCGCCTGCCTGAAGCTGATCAAGGCCATTGGCGCCGATCTGGCCGGTTTGTTCCTGCTTGCCATGGCCGACAGCCTGGCGGGCGAGGGACCGGGCAAGCCGCCCGGCATGGAGGCGTCGCTGGCCGAGCTCCATGCCGAGGTGATGCGGGTCTACGAAAGCCGGATCAAGCCGGTGCTCACTGGTCCGCTGCTCCTCAACGGCCACGACCTGCAGGCGCTCTTCGGGCTTGCTCCCGGCCCGTTGCTGGGTATGATCCTGAATCGTCTGGAACAGGTTCAGGTGGAGGGAACGGTGCGGGATCGCGACGAGGCGGTTGCCTGGGTAGGGCGATTGCTGACGGAACAGGCCGGGGCGAAATGATTTGACGGCCTTTGCGCCGCCAAGGTACGCTGGAACAGAACGAGTGCCGAAGGAGAAACGGGGGAGACGATGGGAAGCAAGACACCGAAAGGCCCATACTGTACCATTCGCGCGAGCCTGTCTCCGGAAGACCTGAAAAAGACCATCAATCACCACCTGTTGAGTTTCCTGGGCCGTGACCCGCAACGGGCCGGCAACCGGGAGATGTACAAGGCCCTGGCCTATACGGTGCGTGATTTTCTCATCGAACGGTGGATCAGCACCCAGAAGAGTTTCTATACCAAACACAGCAAGCGCGTCTACTATCTCTCTTTGGAATTTCTGGTCGGCCGCTCGCTGGGTAATTCCCTCATCAACCTGGGCCTCTACGACGAAGTGGCCGAGGTGCTCAAGGCGATGGGCTACGACCTTGAGGAACTCCGCGAAGAGGAAGAAGACGCCGCCCTCGGCAATGGGGGCCTGGGCCGGCTTGCGGCCTGCTTTCTCGACTCCATGGCGACC
The DNA here is from genome assembly GCA_021802775.1 of Deltaproteobacteria bacterium. Lineage (GTDB taxonomy): Bacteria > Desulfobacterota > Desulfobulbia > Desulfobulbales > Desulfurivibrionaceae > JAJZRJ01. The sequence goes on along the minus strand of JAJZRJ010000060.1, from coordinate 761 downwards.
ATCGGGGTGCCGGCCTATGGCTACGGCATCCGCTACGAATACGGCCTCTTCTACCAGCGCCTGGTGGACGGCTATCAGGTCGAGCACCCGGACAGCTGGCTGCGCTACGGCACGCCGTGGGAGTTCGAGCGGCCCTGGAATCTCTATCCGGTGCAGTTTTACGGCCGGGTGCATCGCTACCGGGACCCCCAGGGTATCCTCCGCAGCGAATGGGTCGATACCGAAGAGGTGATGGCCATGGCCTGCGACGTGCTGGTGCCGGGCTTCAACAACGACACGGTCATCAACATGCGGCTGTGGACCGCCCGCGCCTCCCGCGAGCTCGATCTGGTTTCCTTCAACCGGGGCGACTATATCGCGGCGGTGCAGACCAAGGTGCAGTCCGAGACCATCTCCAAGGTGCTCTATCCCTCGGACGACATCCGCGAAGGCCAGCAGCTCCGGCTCAAGCAGCAGTACTTCTTTGTGGCCGCCACCTTTCGGGACATTCTGCGCCGCTACAAGAAGAAGCACGACTCCTTCGACCAGTTCAGCGACTCCGTGGCGGTGCAGTTGAACGACACCCACCCCAGCATCGCCATCCCCGAGCTGATGCGGTTGTTGGTCGACATGGAGGGGGTGCCTTGGGAAAAGGCGTGGCAGATCTGCGTCAACACCTTTGGCTACACCAACCACACCCTGATGCCCGAGGCCCTGGAGACCTGGCCGGTGGAACTCATGGGCCGCATGCTGCCGCGCCACCTCGAGATCATCTACGAGAT
>JAJZRJ010000059.1 GCA_021802775.1 Deltaproteobacteria bacterium | reverse complement strand
TCTGCTCCAAGGGCACGGCCTACGACTTCATGGGCATGACCCGCGCCCGGATGAAGAAGGCGCACGGCCTCCAGTGGCCCTGCCCCACCGAGAGCCACCCCGGCACGGTCCGGCGCTACACCTCGGAGTACGACGTGCTGGTCAAGCAGCAGGACCCCAAGGCCCAAGGCGTGCTCTTCTATGGCGCCAAGGCGGACAACAACCGGGTCACGGTCTGGCTCCGCCCCCACAAGGGGCCGGCCGAGCCGCCCGATGCCCAGTACCCCTTTGCCCTCACCACCGGCCGCCAGATCGAACACTGGCACACCGGCACCATGACCCTCAAGGTGCCGGAACTCAAGCGCTCCGCCCCGGACGCCTACCTGGAGATCAACCCGCGGGACGCGGCCAAGGTCGGGGTCAGGAACAAGGACAAGGTCAGGGTGACCTCGCGCCGCGGCTCCATCGTGCTGGAGGCCAAGGTGGTCGATGTGCCGCGGGACGGGCTGGTCTTCGTGCCCATGCACTACCCGGATCGGATGATCAACGCGCTGACCACCGATGCCTATGACGCCCTGTCGAAGCAGCCGGAGTTCAAGATCTGCGCGGTGAAACTGGAAAAGGTGTAAAACTGCCCGGCAGCGCCGCATCTGCTTTGTCATCGGCCTGCTCACAGAGGCTGGCTTCTGCGGCACCGTTGAACAGTTTTACGTGCTCAATCTGGATAGGTGTAAACAATGTAGCTTTCTCCGCCTTTCCCCCGGTGGCAGGCGTGTGCCCTGTCGCCGGGGGGAAGGTTCCTCCAACCGGCGGTGAACCATGGCAATTGCGAGTGTGATTGTGGCAACGGAGGCAGGCGCGACCGCGGCAGTAGTAACCAGCCTGGACCGTTTGCCGAACACCAAAGTCTATGGCAGCAAGGATAACGAGATCGTGACGGTGATCGAGGCCGAAACAGTGGCCGCCCTCACCGAGGGGTTGCAACGGCTGGCCGCGGTGGAACAGGTGGTCGGGGTCTATCCGGTGTACGCAGGTGTCCATGAGTAAACAGCTTCTCCGGCCGCCAGGCGCGGTACCGGAAGCGGAGTTCCTCGGCCGCTGCATCCGCTGCGGCAAGTGCGCCCAAATCTGCCCCCATCAGGCCATCCGGGTCGCCAGCCTGCTCGACGGCCTTGCGATCATGGGCACCCCGGTCATCCGCGCCCGGCAGGCCCCCTGCTATCTCTGCATGAAATGCCCGCCGGTCTGCCCCTCCGGCGCCCTGGACAAGCGGGTGCGGAAACGGGAACAGGTGCGGATGGGCGTCGCGCGCATCGACAAGAAGGACTGCCTGAACTGGCAGGGCACCTTCTGCCGGAGCTGTTACGACCACTGCCCGCTCTTCAACGAGGCGATCATCATGGACAGCGCGCTGCGACCGGTGGTGAACAAGAAAAAATGCACGGGCTGCGGGGTCTGCGAGCATGTCTGCCCGGCGGACCCGGCCGCCATCAGCATCACTCCCTTGGGAGCGGTATGAAGATCGCCCCGTTCAGAAGAGGCGTCCAGCTGCTTTCCCTTGCCGCGATGGTGGCGGTGCCGCTCCTGAACCGCCGGGGCTTCAGCGCGGTCAATGGCAGCTTCTACTCCCTGACCGTGGGCCCGGTGACTTTCACCGACCCGCTCATCGCCATCCAGCCCCTGCTGGCCGCCCTGAAATTCGACCTTTCCCTCTTGGGCTCGGCCCTGATCCCGGCCGGCATTGCCCTGGTTCTGGGCCGGGTCTTCTGCAGCTGGTTCTGCCCGCAGAACACTCTCTCCGAGCTGGGCGACGCCATCGCCACCAGGCTGGACCTCAAACGGCTGGCCACGCCCCCACCGAAGCCGCTGGTCCGCTACGCAGTGCTGGCCTTCATGCTGGCGGCCATGGTGCTGACCGGTTTCCCCCTCGCCACCCTGCTTTCGGCGCCAGGGATTATTTCGGCCCAAACCGCCCGCCTCCTCTATGAATCCTCCGTGGGGCTGGAACTGGCGTTGATCGGCCTTATCCTGCTCGCCGAACTCTTTGTGGTCCGCCGGGTCTGGTGCAACCATCTCTGCCCGGTGGGCACCCTGCTCGGCCTGTTGCGCTGGAAGAGGACCATGAGGGTGGTCATGGCCGAAGACGCGGTCCACACCTGCATCCACTGCCGCGAATGCGCCAAGGCCTGCCAGCTCGGCCTGAATCCCATGGCCGGCGGCCTGATTATTCCTCAATGCCACAACTGCGGCGCCTGCATCGATGCCTGCGAAAAAATGACCGCCGCCCGCAAACCGCTTTCCTTCCGCTTCTGAGCCAACTCGCCTTGCTGGATTGTCTTTCCTCTTGCCCCCGATTCCCAAACGGATTAGGACAGGGCCATAACTCTTTTTTGATTCAAAAAAGGGAGGTGACCCATGAAGGCCAACACCAACCATCATCGCGATACTCCACCGAATTCTCCGAGCCGGGAAAAAGACTTCCTTGATCTCTTCGGCGTCTGGTCGCGCGAAGAGGCAAAGGAGTTCAACAAGCAGGTCGATGATTTTGAAAAGATTGACCAGGAAGACTGGGCGTGAAAGAACGTCTCAGCGCGTGCCGAACGCTACCGCCGTCCGCAACTCCTTTTCTCCCGCCTCTAACCCGCCGCCCCGATTGCCCTGTTGTTTTTTCTGGACAATCTGTTTGTCAGCAAGGTACGCTTCATTCTTCTCCGAGGGTGTAGAAGCCAACCACAAGAAGCGATAAAATAGTATAAGAAAGCTACCGGTATGCCGCGTTAATCCTCTTCGGCCGACCTGCACGACCTGCGCAAAACGCTGCGAAGGTCGCTGTTTTGTGCGTTCTGTTTTCACATCTACTCTTAGCCCTACCTCTCACCGGCCTGGCACGGTGACGATATACCGCGGCCTGGTGGGTCTGCCTTGATCTTAGGCGGAGCACCGGATGCCTGGAAAAATTCCTTGCCACATACCGCTTAATCTGGATATATTTATTACCAGTTGTGGGGTTTTGTGAACAGCCTCCCAGGAAAGGGGAACGAGAGCCATGCTCGACATACTGAAAGAGATCATGCTTGATTTTCAGGAGGAGCGCCCGGCCGCCGGGGTGCCGCGCCGGCTTGCCGTGACGCCGGTGGGAGGGAAGGCGACGGTCTGTATCGGCGTGCGCCGCAGCGGGAAATCGACCTTCATGTTCCAGCTCATGCAGCGGCTGCTGGAGAACGGTGTGCCTCGCCAGAACATCCTCTATCTGAATTTCTTCGATGACCGGCTGCATCGCCTGCAACACGAGGGCCTGGGTGTCATCCTGGAGGCCTATTTTTCCCTCTATCCGGAAAAGAAACACCAGGAGACCGTCTACTGTTTCTTTGACGAAATTCAGGTCGTTTCCGGCTGGGAGGCCTTCGTGGACCGGGTGATGCGCACGGAAAAATGCGAGGTGTACATCACCGGCTCATCAGCGCAGATGCTGGCGCGGGAAATCGCAACGCAGATGCGGGGACGGGCGATTTCCTGGGAGATGTTCCCCTTCTCTTTCAGGGAGTTTCTCGATTTCAAGGGGATCGATGGCGACCAACCCTTCTCCACCAAAAAACGTCTGCTGGTGCAGAAGGCCTTCGAGGAATACTGGGAATCCGGCGGGTTCCCTGAGGTCGCGGGGCTTGACCGGCATCTGCGAGTCAAGACCCATCAGGAATACTTCAATACCGTGCTGTTTCGTGACCTGGTCGAGCGCCACGACGTCTCCCATCCCAGGGCGGTCACGGATCTGGCGCACTGGCTCGTGGACAACAGCGCCGCCCTCTATTCCGTAAACAACCTCACCGGCTATTTGAAATCACTGGGGCATAAGGCGCCCAAATCGGCGGTTTCCGATTACCTGGAATGGTTTGAAGACGCCTACTTCCTGTTCACCGTGCGCATTTTCGACGCCTCGCTGGCAAAGGCCAACACCAACCCGAAGAAGATCTATTGCATCGACCATTCCCTGATACGCTCGGTGAGTTCGGGCATCCTGGCCAATTCCGGCCACCTCTTGGAAAATCTGGTGTTTACGGCCCTGCGCCGGGTCACGCCGGACATCTCCTATTTCAGGAGTAAAGGCGGCCGGGAGGTGGATTTCATCGCCCAAAAACCGGACCGCTCCAAGATGCTGGTGCAGGTTTGCGAGACGATGGCCGCCCCCCAAACCCGCAAGCGGGAAATCGCTGCGATCAGCGAGGCAATGGCCGAACTCAAACTGGCATCGGGCATCATCGTCACCCGCAACGAGGAAGAACAACTCGACACCGAAAACGGCCGGATCGATGTCCTGCCTGCCTGGCGCTTTCTGCTGAGCCTACCGGAAACCCAAGAGTAACAGACCCGAGACCATCGGCAGGAAAGAACGGGACCGTTCCTACCCCTCGAACCGATACCCCCGGCCCGGCACGGTGACGATGTAGCGCGGCGCGGTCGGGTCGGCCTCGATCTTGCGGCGGAGGTGCTGGATGTGCACGTCGATGACCCGGCTCCAGGAATAGAGCTGGGAATCGCCCCAGAGGCGGCGGCGGATTTCTTCGCGGCTCACCAGGTTGTTGCGGTTTTCCGCCAGGCAGGCCAGCACCTGGAACTCCTTGGGGGTGAGCGAAACCTCGGTGCCGCGCACGGTGACGCTCTCGTTGCGCAGGTCGATGGTCAGTTCCCCGGCGGTGAGCACGCTCACTTGCAGGGCCGAGGGCGCCGCGCGGAGCCGAGCCCGGATGCGGGCCAGCAGTTCGCTGGTCTCGAAGGGCTTGACCATGTAGTCATCCGCCCCCAGCTCGAAGCCGATCACCTTGTCGGAGACCTTGTCCTTGGCCGAGAGCATGATGACCGGCAGATTCGGGTAGCGGGATTTGAGGGTGCAGCAGAACTCCAGGCCGTCGCCATCCGGCAGCATGAGGTCGAGGAGCACCAGGTCGGGCCGCTGGTCGGCGAGCAGTACCCGAGCCGCGGCCAGCGAGTCGGCAGTGAGCAGGGCAAAGCCGTGCAGCTCCAGGTTCGCCTTGAGCACCTTGCGGATATCCGGGTCGTCGTCAATGGCGAGCAGCGTTGCCACTGGTGCCTTGCCTTCCATCGTCCCCCCTGTCAGGCCGTTGTTCCCTCGCTGTCGGCGGGCAGCCAGAAATAGAGGCAGGCCCCCGGCTCCTGGTCCGCCACGCCGATCACCCCGCCGTGGGCCGCGATGATGCTCCGGCAGATCGCCAGCCCCAGGCCACTTCCCTCCTTATTGCCCAGTTTGTAGAACTTGTCAAAAATCTTTTCCCGCTCCGTCACCGCGATGCCCGGCCCCTGATCCTGCACCTCCACCACCACCAGGTCGTCTTCCTGCCTGGCGCGGATGCTGACCGTGGACCGCGGCGGCCCGAACTTGATGGCATTGGCCAGCAGGTTGGTGAGCACCTGACGGATGCGGTCCTCATCGGCCAGCAGGGGCAACGCTTCCGGCAGCGCGGTGGTGATCCGCATCTCCTTCTCCTGGGCAAGACAGCCCAGGGTGGTGGCGGTTTCGCGGATCACCCTGGTGAGGTCGATCCGGGAAAAGTTGAGGGCCGCGGTGACCCCCATCTCGATCCGCTCGATGTCGAGCAGGGTATTGACCATGCGGATAAGGCGGTTGGTGTTGCGGGTGATGACGTCGAAGAAATCGCGCAATTCACTCTGCGGGCAGTTGCCGGCCTCCGCCGGGGAAAGCTCGGCCAGCCGGGCGGTGACGTACTCCATGGAGCCCTTGATCGTGGTAAGCGGGGTGCGCAGTTCGTGGGAGGCGCGGGCAACGAAGTCGGATTTACGGTCGCTGGCGGCCGAAAGCAGGCGGTTGCTTTCCTGCAGCTTCTGGTTGCTTTCGGCCAGCTCGCTGGTGGCGGCCCGGACCCGCTCCCGCAGTTCGTCGTGATGGCCGGTGAGGTGGGCCGCCATTTCGGCAAAGGCGCGGGAAAGTTCTTCGAACTCGTCGCCGGTGTGCAGAATCGCCCCGCCGTGGGGCTTGCCCTCGGAAAAGTCCCGAATGGCGGCGGAAAGGCGCTGCATCGGGGCCAGCACCAGGTGGCGCATCATAAGAATCATCGCCCCGCTCAACGCCGCCACCACCACCAGCATGGAGGCGAACATCCGGTGCCGGTTGCGGGCGGCCTCGGCAAAGGTCTTGTCCAGAGGCAGGGTCACGCTGATGGCGCCACGCACATCGCCGACCTTGTAGCCCTGTTTCTGATGGCAGGCAAGACACGACTCCTCGACATAGAGGGGCGAGATATAGCGGAGAAAGGGATGGCGATCGATGGTCTCCACCGTGATGACCTCTCCCTGCGCTTCCTGATCAAAGGCCAGCAGAGCGCGGCGCTCGAAGGGGTCGGGCGCATTTTCGGGATTGGTCAGTTTGAGACTGGTGATGTGAAACCAGAAGACCCCCTCTTCCCGCGAGTAATTGGCCAACTCCTTGGTGACCATGGCCGGGGTCTTCTTGGTGTAGCGCCGGCCGCGATGGTCGAGGATCTCCGCCTCGGCAACGTAGGGAGAGACCGGCACGCCCGGCGCGTTTTCGACAAAGATCCCGCCGTGGTCGGCGATCCAGCGGCGCATGAGCACGATCTGCCGGAAAATCGCCCTGGCCTCGTTCTCTGCCTGGCGGAGGATGAGCTGCTCCTGGCGCTGGTTGACCACGTAAAAGGTGGCGCCCAGGGTCACCAGCAGGGTGAGGCAACAGCCGACGATGAACTTGAAACTGAGGCAAAATTTCATGCTCGCTCCGGGTGGGGCGCAAGATTCCTCGGTGTCACCGGCCGCCATCCCGGCGGAGACCGAAGCAACGGCCGGCTCCCGCCTGCGAGGGCAGGGGCCGGCCATGGTACTCCGGCACGGGTGCCGACTATCTCGTACCCTATTTCACGGTAACGCGTTTGGTGCTCTCATGGAAGAGGAACTTGCCCTTGCCCGTTTCCAGCGATGCCAGTTCGCCACCGGCCGGCAGATGCCAGAGGCTCACCACCACATCCAGCTCCTTGGCCGTGACGGTGCGGACCTTCTTGCCCTCCTTGTCGATATCCTTATAGGGAAACTTGATCTCCATGGTCTCGGAACGGGTCTGCCCCGGCTGCAAGGCGGTATCGCGCAACATGCCGGACTTGCGGTGCGGCCCGTAGACCATCTTGTCATCCCTGCCCTTGGCCGGTGATTGGGGCATATAGATTTTTTGTTGGTTGAAGACGACCTTGCCATCTTTGGTTTTCGCGGTCACATCCAGGACCAGCCGGTTGGGGGACGGTCAGCCATCCGGGATGCGATGGCCGGCCTGGCCGGTCATGGCCACCGTTACCACCGCGGTCGGCACCGGGTCGCCGGCCTTGGGCAGGAAATAATAGCCGCGGGCATTCACCTCGACCTTGACCGCGCTCTTGGCCACTGCCGGATCACGATACCCGGGCATGAAATGGCCGCGGCCGTCCTTGCGGATATGGCAGTCCTGACAGCTCTTGTTGCCGCCGGACGGCACATAGGCATGGAGATGGCTGCCGTAGAGGGTGGCGCACTGGGTCGGCTCGGCCAGCTCGAAGTTCGGGCCCAGGCCGTGGCACTGGCCGCACATGATCGACTCCGGCAGGGTGGCGCTCTTTTTGAGCCTGGTGAATTTGCTGTCCGGGTGGCTGCCCTCCTTGCTGCCATAGACCGCGTTCGGGTCGATGGCACCATCGGTCCATTTGTGAATCAGGGCCTTCTGGTTGTGGCAAATGAGGCAGTTGATGCCGACCTTGGCCAACTGCTTCTTGGCCTGTTCGTCACCCGCGGCGCCGTCGATGGCTGCCTGGGCGATCTCCCTGGCCACCGCGTCGGTGGCGTCCTTCAGTTGCGGCAGGTGGCACTTGGCACAGATCATCAGGTGCTCCACCGTGAGGTCCTTGACCTCCTTGGCCCCGGAATAGGTGTATTCCTTGAGCAACCCATCCTTGACCGTGCTGGCGATGGTGGCCATGGTCCGCGGCGAACCGATCAGGGAGGTGGCATGAAAGGATTTTTCCCATTCCGCGAAGACCTTGGCATGGCACCTTTTGCAGGACGAGACATCGTACATCCTGGCCAGCTCGTCGATGGAGTTGGCCTTTTTCTCCGCGGCCAGGGCCGCGGAGGGCAGCAGGACGATCGCCGCTGCCAATCCGATCCGTAGCGATTTCATGGGGAGCCCTCCTTGTTGACGTTGCCTCTCTACAACAGCCCCATCCCCCTCCACGGGAGACGGAAGACGTTGCCCTCTACACCACACAGGATCACGCTCTCGCAAAAATGATCAGGCCATGGCGGCGACACGGGAGTCGCCACCCCGCCGGTCGGTCGGGAAAAAGGTCCCGCAGCCGCGGCGCGTACGGCGCGGGGCTTGTCGACAAAAAGATTGCTGCACAGGAAAAGAATGGCGCCCGGAACAGGCATACGCCTTTTTTTCATTATGCTGGAAAAACACCTTTTTTCAAGGAGAAACCTCAGTCGCACTCTGGGCGTCACCTCGGCGCCACTGACTCGGCCCCCCTTCCGCAACCGCAAGGAACAACGGTGCAGACCCGAATACTTCGCCAAAGCTGGGACACGAAAGCCGCCACCTACATTGAAATGCCAACCTGTTGATCTCGCGCATTTCTCTTGCCGGAACCAGGTCGGCCGACTACAATCAGGGCTGTGCTTGGGTGAAGATATTTCACGGCGTGAAAGAAAATACATCATCCGGCAACAGGCAACCAACGACCGCGCCCTCGGGAGAATCGAAGATGCACAAACAACTGACAGCGCTCATCGAGCGGGAAGGAAACGGCTATGTATCGCTCTGCCCAGAACTCGATATCGCCAGCCAGGGCGACACCATCGAGGAGGCCCGCGAGAATCTCCGCGAGGCTCTGGAACTCTTTTTCGAAACCGCCTCGCCCGAAGAAATCCAGACCCGCTTACACGAAGAGGTGTATGTGACCCGGCTGGAGGTTGCCGTTGGGTAAACTCCGCATCCTCTCCGGCAAAGAGGTCTGCGCCATCCTTGCGCGCCACGGCTTTCAAGAGGTCCGGCGGCGCGGCAGCCATATTGTGATGCAGAAGCGCCTGCCCGACACCACGATCACCGTGCCGGTGCCAAACCATGCCGAACTCCGCATCGGCACCCTCCAGTCCATCATCCGCCAAGCGGGAATATCCAAGAGCGCGTTTGAGTCATAACAAAGAGGCATGACGGCAACCAGATCAAGTGGCTCCACTCGAAGGTCGTTGCCGTGCCGTGGTGGTGGCTGGACGCCGCCTGAGCCCTGGGAAGTAGGGGAGGGAACGTGAAAGAGGTTTTTCTGGACAAACCATCGCCTGACAAGGCAGGCTCCAGGACAGACCTTGGGGCGGGGGCTGAGTATCCCTGTTGGCGCTTTATCGCAGCGAATCAGCACATGGCCGCCGCATGCATGGATTGTAAGTTGGATTGACAATCCATGCATAAAGGTCGCAGCGGCGCTCGGCAGCGCAGTTCGTTGCCTGGCGGAAAAATGAAAGAAAAGAGTGCGCACGGAACAATCGAACCATGATTCTCCACTGTTCGCAAAAACTGGCCGCCAATCTTGCTGACGTGTCCGCCACTCCGCTTGAGGAAACCAGCCCGCTGGGCAGTTGGCATGGCCATCTCTTCACCCTTGAGCGGCGGCAGTGCGTCCTTTTGTACCACGATGCAAGCCGTTATGTCCTCTTTCTCCCCGGCCTGCGCAAGGCGGATTTCGTCGATCTCGGCAAACTCTTTCGCCCCCTCTATCTGGCAACCCTGGCGGCGTTCGGCGCGGCGCCGGTCCAGATCAAGAAGGCGGAACTGGCCTTGGGGCCGCTGGCGTTCGATACCGTCACCGACCGTTCGGTGCAGGGCTCCATCCGCATCGTGCAACAGGAAGTCAAATGGATGGTGGCGGCACAGCCGCTGGCACAGGCGGACCCCCTCGCGCTTTCCTGCGAATACAGCCATCGCCCGGCATCGGTCCGTGGCAAATGGCTGTGGCCGGACGAGATGATGCTCGAAGCAGTGGCGCGGCCGTAGGCCGCTCGTCCGGCCCAAGGCGACGCATGGCCGCCGAGGTTTTTCTGGACAATCCGTCTGTCAGCGCGGTACGCTACAGGCCACATGCTTCGGGAGCATGGGGGGCAGGGTTGCCGCCTGGTTCCGTTTTTTAATTGCCCCCAGCAATGTGGTATGCTATCAAGAACGGTCCCACACCGACTGAAATGGATACCAACAGAATCAATACGCTTTTCCAATTCATCCTGGCATTTGCCGGTCAGGCAGATGAGGTATTTCATCGTCGCCTTCGGCCAATCCATCTCTTGAAGTACGCCTACTTAGCCGATCTTTCCTTTGCCGAACGGAATAACGGGA
>JAJZRJ010000058.1 GCA_021802775.1 Deltaproteobacteria bacterium | reverse complement strand
GCTTTTTCAACTGTCGGTTGGCCAAAGGCGCTTTGGCCAACCTCGCGAATTTCTTGGCCCTTTCGGGCCGGCAAAATTCGGCGCCACGTCCCTGTGGCGCCAACAGCCCGTTTTTCAACGGGCTGTTAAGCTGTTTCCGTACCGCTAAACCGAAGGAGACCGCTGCGCAGGCTGCCGGCCAAGCTACTGACGGCGGCAGCGCCCCAGGCCCCCTTTTTCATTCGATTGACGACATGTTCGAAAACCGGCTCATCCCACGGCTCGATGATGACGGACCACAAGGCCGGCAAGAACCAGTTCCGTTCCTTGGCGATCCGGCGGCGCAACCGCTCGAACCAGGCGTTCTTGCGCACGATGGCGCTCCGGTCGCCGACGCCAAGCACCAGACAGAAGATGCGATAGGTACAGCAAAACCGCACCAGCAGATCGTCGGCCAGGCTCTCCAGCATGTGGATGTGAACGCTTACCTGTTCCACATCGCCAAGCCAGCGAGTCAGCGCCATGAACTGCTCGGCACAGCCTGCTCCTTCGCACCCGCCTTTTCCCTTTGCCGCGCGTTTCCCCACGAACACCGCGTGGACAACGCCGGTGGTCCGCTTCGCCAATTCGAAGGCCTGGAGGGTGGCGGAAAGATCGGCGCTGGAACCTTTCAGCAAAAGGGCAATCCCTAAGGTCATGCAGCTCCTTCCTTACTGGGTCGAGACGCCATGGTGCGGCATCAATTGCCGCCCCTAAAGCACTATTCGTGCCAAAACAACTATCTCTGTGTTTTTTCGTTCTTATCAACAGAAAGAGGGCGGGAGAAAACAACCTGGCTGTTCAACAATGAAACACCAAAGAGACAACTCATTGAAATAATTGGATTACACAGATGGAACAGTCGTTCCGATCTGAAACAGGGCGGCGGAACTTACTTCTTGTCCGGAATCAGATGACACTCTTTCAGGCGCCGCCACAGGGTGGTGCGGGAGATGCCGAGCAGGCGGGCGGTTTCGGTCTGGTTGAAGCCGGTCCGGCGATAGACCTCAAAGATATGCTCCTGTTCAAGCAACTTCAGGTGATCGGTCATCGCCCCCGGGGGAACCGGCCGCGTCTCGGTCAGGAAAATGTCGGGCGGCAGATCCTTCGGAATCAGCACCGGCTCCCGGGCGAGCGCCACCGCCCGTTCGACGATATTCTGCAATTCCCGGACGTTGCCGGGGAAGGGATAGGTGGCAAGGGCCTCCAGGAAATCACCCCCGACCTCCGGCACCGGCTTGCCGAACTGGGTGGCGACCAGCGAGACAAAATGGTTCACCAGCAGGGGAATGTCCTCCGCCCGCTTCCGCAAGGGCGGCAACTCGATGAGCACCACCTTGAGGCGATAAAACAGGTCCTGACGGAATTCACCGGCAGCCACCATCTTCTCTAGATCGCGGTTGGTCGCCGCGATGATCCGCACGTCGATGGCAACCGGGGCAACGCCGCCAACCCGCAACAGGGTGCGCTCCTGAATGACGCGCAGCAGCTTGATCTGCATGCCCAACGGCATTTCCCCAATCTCGTCGAGGAAGACGGTGCCGCCGTTGGCCGCCTCCAACAGGCCCAGCTTGGTGCTGACCGCTCCGGTAAAGGCGCCTTTCTCGTGGCCAAAGAGTTCGTTGGCCACCAGATCGACGCTGAACGCCCCGCAGTTGAAGGGGATAAACGGGTGACGGGCGCGATCGCTGTTGGCGTGGAGGGCTCGGGCGACAAGCTCCTTGCCGGTGCCGCTCTCCCCCTGGATGAGGATGTTGCAGTTCAGGGGAGCCACCTGCCGGATGGTTTTGAAAACCTCCTGCATGGCCGCCGACCGGCCAATAATCTCGCCAAAACGATCGCTGCCGGCCGGCTCCTGATCGGGCACCCCACCGGCCTTTCGCGCCTGGCCGGCCTGCAAGGCCTCCCGGATGGTCTGCCGCAGTTCCTCCAGGCGGAACGGTTTGGCCAGGTAATGGAAAGCCCCCCCCTTGATGGCCTCCACCGCCTGGCTGATCGAGGCATAGCCGGTCATGAGGATGATCATCGCCTGTGGCGCCAGGCTGATCACCTGCTGGAGCAAGTCCAAGGCATTGGCATCGCCGAGGCGGACATCGGTCACCAGCACATCCGGCGCCCGCCCGGCAATGCGATTCATGGCCTCGGCAGCGGTCACAAACCCCTCCACCTCGTAACCGTCCCGGCTTAACGCCTGAACGAGCCGGCGGACGGTAACCAACTCATCATCGAGGATATAGACGAGTGCCTGTTGGCGGACCTGTATGGTCATGGAGATAACCACCTTCTTGCGGACGAGCGCCCCCGGCAAAGGGCAGGGACAAAATTGTTGCCGCCAACCTAGCACGCCGGCAACAACCTTGCAAACTGAAAATCCGCGCGCAAACGATGGCGCCGCCAAGAGGCCATACGCGCCGGCAACGCTCGAAACAGTGCGCTCTACAAGAGGTTGCTGGCCAGTTCGGCCAGTTCGGAGCGCTCGCCCTTTTCCAGGTTGATGTGGGCATAAAGCCTCTGGCCCTGCATCTTCTCGATGAGGTAGCTCAGCCCGTTGGAGTGGCTGTCCAGATAGGGATGATCGATCTGGAAGATGTCGCCGGTGAAGACGATTTTGGTCCCTTCGCCCGCCCGGGTGATGATGGTCTTGATCTCGTGGGGGGTGAGGTTTTGCGCCTCATCGACGATGAAAAAGACATTCACCAGGGAGCGGCCGCGGATATAGGCGAGCGGCGCGATCACCAGCTTGTTCTCGGCCAGGAGTTCGCTGATGCCGCGGCCGTTCTTGCCCTCGTCGCCGAACTGCATGACGCCCAAGTTATCAAAAAGCGGTTGCATGTACGGTTCGAGCTTGGAGCCCACATCGCCGGGCAGATAACCGAGATCCTTGTTGGAGAGCGGCACCACCGGCCGGGCCATGAAGATCTGGCGATACTCCTTCTTCCGCTTCAGGGCCGCGGCCAGGGCCAGCAGCGTCTTGCCGGTACCGGCCTTGCCGGTGATGGTCATCAGCCGCACTTCGGAATTGAGCAGGGCATCGAGGGCAAAGGTCTGCTCCGCGTTCCTGGGGGTAACGCCGTAGGAGCTTTCCTTTTCCACCCGGCGGATGCGGTGGCTGGCCGCATCATAAACCCCCAGCGCCGATTTCACCCCGTTGCGCAGGATCATGTACTCGTTGGCCTTGAGCTGCTTGGCAATGGGCAACTCCGCGGCATCGCAGTCCGCCGTGCCGTTGAAAAGCTGGGCAAAAACCTGTTCCGGCACCTTTTCCTGGACGCGGTGCCCCCGGTAGAGGGCATCGACATCCTTGACGTGGTCGGTCTTGTAGTCCTCGGCGAGGATGCCTACGGATTTCGCCTTCATCCGCAGATTGACGTCCTTGGTCACCAGAATCACCTGGCGCACCTGATCTTCCTGGGCCAGGTGATAGGCGATGTTCAAAATGTGATGGTCGGTTTTCTGGGAGGAGAAGTTGACGGCGAGATCAGGGTGCATGTCGCGGTCGAGCTTGATGCTCACCTTGCCCTGGCCCTTGCCGATGCGCACCCCGCCATTGAAGAGCTTGTCGCCGCTTAAGGCATCGAGGGAGCGGGCGAATTCGCGGGCATGAAAATTGAGGGCGTCGTTCCCTTTTTTGAATTGATCGAGTTCTTCCAGGACCGGGATCGGGATGACTACGTTATGTTCGTCGAACTGATAGATACACGAACTGTCGTGCAGGATCACATTGGTATCCAGCACGAAAAGCTTCTTCCGTTTCCGCATGGACGCACCTTGACTGATGGAGGGGGAAGGGAAAGACGGTGGGAGGAATAGCGCCGGACCGCATGAACAAATTGTCGGCAAAAAGTGGGCAAGAAGCAAGCAAATAGTGATGTCCTGTGCAAATTCTCCGCAGGGAATATTCCGCTTGCATCCATCCGCTTTTCCGGATATTAGAAACTCTATGGGAACACCTGCTGCCTTGTTCAAGGCCCTTTCCGAAGAAACCCGGGTTCGCATCGTCGGCTTACTCACCGGAGGGGAGCGCTGCGTCTGCGACCTGGTCGCCATTCTCAATCTCCCGCAATCCACCATCTCCCGCCATCTCACCATCTTGAAAAACGCCGGCTGGGTCGCGAGCCGGCGCAAGGGCGTGTGGATGTACTACCGCCTGGCCGAGACCAAAAACCCGCTGCACCAGGGGCTGCTGGCCGCCTTCCGCGCCAACCTGCCCAGCGTGAAAGCCCTGGCCGCCGACCGGAAAAAGATGGCAGCCTACCTCAAGAGCAAGCCGGCAGCGGGGTGTGATTGATGCACCTGGCTGGTGAAGGGAAAACAGACGGAGCACCCGCGATGGCCAAGACGCCAACCCTTTCCTTCCTCGACCGCTTCCTTACCCTGTGGATCTTCCTGGCCATGGCGGCCGGGGTTCTCTCCGGCCACCTCTTCCCCGCCATCCCGGCCCTGACCAATTCCCTCCAGACCGGCACCACCAATATTCCCATCGCCATCGGCCTCATCCTGATGATGTATCCGCCGCTGGCCAAGGTGCGGTACGAGAAGCTGCACGAGGTGTTCCGGAACAAAAAAGTGCTGCTGCTCTCGCTGGTGCAGAACTGGCTCATCGGCCCGCTGCTCATGTTCGGCCTGGCCATTGCCCTGCTCTCCGGCCATCACGACTACATGGTCGGCCTCATCCTCATCGGGCTGGCCCGCTGTATCGCCATGGTCATCGTCTGGAACGATCTGGCCAGCGGCGACCGGGAATACTGCGCCGGCCTCGTGGCCTTCAACTCCATCTTCCAGATCCTCTTTTTTTCGTTCTACGCCTGGCTCTTCATCGCCCTGCTGCCCGAATGGCTCGGGCTGCAAGGGATGGCAGTGGAGATCTCCATGGCTGCCATCGCCCAATCGGTCTTCATCTATCTCGGCATTCCCTTTGTCGCCGGCATGCTCACCCGGCTCATCGGGGTCAGGGCCAAGGGCGAGGCCTGGTACCAGCAGACGCTGATCCCGAAGATCAGCCCCTTCACCCTGATCTTCCTGCTCTTCACCATTATGGTGATGTTCTCGCTCAAGGGTGAATACATCGTGCAACTGCCGCTCGATGTGGTCCGCATCGCCATCCCGCTCACCATTTATTTCCTGGTGATGTTCCTGGTCTCGTTTTTCATGTCCATGAAGGCAGGCGCGACGTACGAGCAGGCGGCGACCCTCTCCTTCACCGCTGCCTCCAACAACTTCGAACTGGCCATTGCCGTGGCCATCGCGGTCTTCGGCCTCGACTCCGGCCAGGCCTTTGCCGCGGTCATCGGCCCGCTGGTCGAGGTGCCGGTGCTCCTCGGCCTGGTGCATGTGGCCCTCTGGTTCAAACGCCGCTATTTCCCCTATGCCGAGGAAACGTCGGCTGGGGTGTGCCATCTGAGCTGTGAACAATGACCAATCGCAGGGGTGGCCAAGGCTGGCCTCGCCATTGAAATAGCACGGATCGTGGATGCAGCAAGGGGAATAGGCCCGAAGCACACAACGGAGGGAAAGGCATGAAGATCAAAAGAAGGGATTTTCTCAAACTGAGTGCGGCAGCCGGGGTGGCGGCCGCAGCCTTCAAGGGCACCGCCTTGAACGCCTTGGCCGAGGTGACGCGGGGAACCATCGGCGGGGAAAAACCGGGCGAATGGAAGGCCTCGACCTGCCAGGGCTGCACCACCTGGTGCCCGGTCGAGGTCTTCGTCCAGGACGGCCGGGCGGTCAAGGTGCGCGGCAACCGGTATTCCAAACAGAATGACGGCTACGTCTGCCCGCGCGGCCATCTCCAGCTCCAGGAGGTCTATGACCCGGACCGGATCAAGGTGCCGATGAAGCGTACCAATCCCGCCAAAGGCCGCGGTATCGACCCCAAGTTCGTGCCCATCTCCTGGGACGAGGCGTTCAACACCATCGCCGACAAGATGATGGCGCTGCGCCAGGCCGGCGAGCCGGAAAAATACCTGCTCCTGCGCGGCCGCTACACCTACATGCGCGATCTTATCTACGACGGGGTGACCAAGATCTTCGGTTCGCCCAACAACATCTCCCACAGTGCCATCTGCGCCGAGGCGGAGAACTTCGGCGCCTATTACACCGAAGGCATGTGGGGCTACCGCGACTACGACATCAGTAATTCCAAATACGTCCTGGTCTGGGGCTGCGACCCGGTAAGCTCCAACCGGATGATCCCGGCCACCATCAAACGGCTGGGCGACGTGCTCGACAACGCCACCGTGGCGGTGGTCGATCCCAAGATGAACAACACCTCGGCCAAGGCCCAGGAATGGCTGCCGTTGCTGCCCGGCACCGATGGCGCCCTGGCCCTGGCCCTGGCCCATGTGCTGCTCTCCGAAGGCCTCTGGTTCAAGGAGTTCGTCGGCGATTTCAAGGGCGGCAAGAACCTCTTCAAGGCCGGCGCCACGGTGGACGAGGCCGCCTTCGAGGAAAAGGAATCCCATGGCGTGGTCCGCTGGTGGAATCTGGCGGTCAAGGACATGACCCCCAAGAAGGCCGCCGCGATCACCAAGGTCCCGGCCGAGCAGATCATCCGGGTGGCCCGCGGCATGGCCAAGGCCGCTCCCAACGTCGCCGTCTGGCTGGGTCCCGGCGCTGCCATGCAGGTGCGCGGCGGCTATTCCGCCATGGCGGTCAACGCCTTAAACGGCCTGGTCGGCGGCATCGACAACGTCGGCGGCACCCTGCCCTCGAACAAGGTGCCGACCCGCAAGATGCCGCACGTGGATGCCTATCAGGACGAACTGGCCAAGAAACACGCCAAGCTGAAGAAGATCGACCAGCGGGGCACCAGGGCGATCCCCGCCCTCAAGAAGGGGAAGTCGGGCGGCGGCGTGGTCACCAATAACACGGCCACCGGCATCCTCAATGCCGATCCTTACGAAATCAAGGTGGCGGTGGGCTACATGAACAACTTCGCCTTCTCCTGCTCCGGCGCCGAGCGCTGGGAAAAAGCCATGGCCAGGATCCCCTTCTTCACCCACATCACCACCCATGCCTCGGAGATGACCCAGTTCGCGGATATCGTCCTGCCTGGCGCCACCTCCACCTACGAAAAGCTCTGCTGGGTGAAGCAGAAGCAGAACCGTTATGCCCAGTGCACCCTGCTCCAGCCGGTGATCGAGCCCCTCTGGCCGGTGATCAACGATGAAACCGAGTTTCCCTGGATGCTCGGCGAAAAATTCGCCGAGCGCGGGTTCCCGAACCTGATCGATTTCCTGAAAAAGGAGTTCAAGGACCCGGAAACCGGCAAGGAGGCGACCAACTCCAAGGAGTTCACCGAATATGCGGTAAAGTACTACACCCAGGACCTGTGGAACGGCAAGAAGGTGGGCGGCGACAAAATCACCGGCTGGGCGGAGTTCAGGAAGCGCGGCATGTGGAACTCCGACCCGCAGCCCTACAAGACGCGCTGGGGCGGCAAGTTCGGCAAGGACGAGGAAAAGGACGGCAAGAAGACCACCCATGGCACCGTCTCCCACCGGTTCGAGTTCTATTCAGAGACCCTGAAGAAGGCCCTCACCGGCCATGCCGAAAAGCACAAGACCACGGTGGACGACATCCTTGCCGCCTGCAACTACACCGCCCGTGGCGAGCTGGCCTTCGTGCCCCATTACGAACCGCCCTTCCGTTATGGCAGCGAAAAGGAATATCCCTTTACCTTCATCGATTACAAGTCCCGCCTCAACCGGGAGGGCCGCAGCCAGAACGCGCCCTGGTACTACGAGTTCAAACACGTGGACCCGGGCGATGTGGGTTGGCAGGACGTGCTCAAGATCAACCCCGCCGACGCCAGGAAACTGGGGCTCAAGGATGGCGACAAGATCAGGGTGACCTCGGTCGCGGGCAGCATCGAATGCACGGCGCACCTCTGGGAAGGGGTGCGGCCCGGCGCGGTGGCCAAGGCCTTTGGTCAGGGGCACTGGGCCTACGGCAAGACGGCGGCCAAGGATTACGCCAAGGCGGTGCCGCGCGGCGGCAACAACAACACCCTCATGCCCTTCGACATCGAGCGGCTGAGCGGCGCGAACGTGCGGAATGGCGGCTTCACCGGCGTTAAAATCCAGAAGGCCTAAGGCATTCTCACAGGAGGAAATGACAAATGACGCAATATGCGATGGTAATAGATCTCCATAAGTGCGTGGGCTGCGGCGCCTGCGCCCTGGCCTGCAAAACCGAGAACAACACGGCGCTGCGCCGCAACGGCCAGACCCGCAACTGGGCCGACTACCAGCACGAGACCCGCGGCAAGTTTCCCAAAACCACCTACATGACCAGGCCGGTGCTCTGCAACCATTGCAGCAACGCCCCCTGTGTCAAGGCCTGTCCGGTCACGCCCAAGGCCATGTACAAGACCAGGGACGGCATCACCATGACCAACAATGAGCGCTGCATCGGCTGCCGCGCCTGTCAGGATGCCTGCCCCTACTCCAAGATGGAAGTGAAGGACGGTGAGACCAGCGTGATCAGCTTCAATGAATTCGATCAGCCCTACGAGCCCTTCTACGCCGACAAGAGCGAGGCCATCCCCGGCTGCACCTCTTCCGGGGCGGAGGTGGCGAAGAAGACCGACAACCCGCCGCACCGCACCAGATACGATCATCCGGATTACGCGGATGTGCGCCGGCCCGGCATTGTCGAGAAATGCATCTTCTGCGAGCACCGGGTGAAGAAGGGCGAACTGCCCTACTGCGTGGTTGCTTGTCCGGCCAGTGCCCGGATCTTCGGCGATATCTCCGATCCGAACAGCGAGGTCGCCCGGTTGGTCAAGAAACACAAGGGCACGGTCCTTAAGCCGGGAAAGGGCACCAAGCCCAATGTCTATTACATCCGGAGTTATAGTGTCAAATAGCGGTTCCGCCGGACCGGTTTTCATGGGCGGGATGCGCGGGCGTCCCGCCCCTTTTTGCAGCAAAAACGCACTGTTTCATTTCACAGGAGCATCCATGACCACTGATCCTGCCCGACGTGACGTGGCCCGGAGCGATGCCTATCGCCTGCTGGCCGCCTGTTTTTGCGAACCGGAACGGGAGCTGTTTCTGGCAGAGAACCTGGGCGCCAATCTGGCGGCCCTGATGGAGGAGTTGGCAGTACCGGCCCGCGAGCCTTGCCGCCGGCTGGCAGAGGGGCTGGACGCAAACAGCCAGGAGGAATTGTTCCTCGAATACACCGCCCTTTTTCTGGGCCCGTTCGGCGCGCCGGCGCATCCCTATGGCTCGGTCTATCTGGACCAAGCGCGGCAGCTCATGGGGGATTCGACCATGGTTGCGAAAAAAATGTATCAGGCGGCCGGAATCACCCAGGAGGTCGAAGGCCCGCCGGACCATATCTGCCTTGAGCTGGAATTCATGAGTTATCTGACCCGCCGTATTGCCCAGGCCTTGGCAGACGGCGACGAGGCTGTGGTGGCGGAATTTTCCCGGCGGCAGCGGGATTTTTATACCCGCTGCCTGGCCCGCTGGGTAACGCCATTCTGCAACGCCATCCGGGACAACGCCCAACTGCCCTTTTACCGCGCCCTGGCAGACTGCCTTGGCGGTTTTATCGCGGCCGAACGGCGCCATGTGCAGGAGATGGCCACCACCCCCGTACCGGCCGCATGACCCTCGCCGACACCCTTACCGAACGGCTTAAACACCGCGCTGCCTCAACGCTGGACCACATCTCGCGCCGCTGCCTGCGGACCCGCTTCCAGGGCAGTTCCTGCGACCGTTGCGCCAGGGAATGCCCGGCCGAGGCCATCCGCCTGGAACCGGGGAAAATCACCCTGGACCAGAAGCGCTGCGTGGGCTGCCTGGCCTGCACCGCGGTCTGCCCGGCCGAGGCGCTGGTCGGGCTTGACTCCCGCCTGGCCGCGGCCTCCGCCAAGGTGGTTGCCGGAAAAGCGGCCTCCCTCTGCTGCGAAAAGGGAATCCGCACCGGCGAGGAGATCGTTTTCCCCTGTCTGGGCGCCCTTTCCAAGGAGCAGCTGCTCGCCTTTGCCGCCCGCTCGGGAAAAGATGTCTCTCTGCGCCTGAGCTGCTGCAGCGACTGCCGGACCGCCGCGGTGCCGGAGATTCTGGCCCGGCGGCTTCAAGCCCTGGAAAGCCGGATGGGGCGCGACGGTCTCTGCTCCCGCATCAGACTGCTGATGACGAAGGAAGAAGAGGCCGCGGCCGAGCAAGCAGGGGCCGCCTCGAGCAGACGCGCCTTTTTTCGCGCCTTCCGGGATATTTCCTTCCACGCCGCCACCGAGACCATCTCCATCATAAAGGCGGATCCTGACCCTAAGGAACAACATGCCCACAAGCATCAGCCCGCCCGGCTGGCCCTGCTTCACCAGGCCCTGACCGAATCCGCCGGGGAAGCCGCCCGCCTGGCCATGGGGCACTTGTTTTTTACCCTGACGGCGAACAGCGAGTGCAATTTCTGCGGCGGTTGCGCCGGCATGTGCCCCACCGGGGCGCTCAAAAACACCAGGGAAGAGGAGGTGAAACAGCTGATCTTCACCTGGGCCAAATGCAGCGGCTGCGGGCTCTGTCTGGAGTTCTGCCGGAAAAAGGCGCTCACCCTCGTGGCCGGTCGTTTGCCGGAGGCCATTGCCACGGAACAGGAGATTCTCTTGCCGGTGGATTGCGAATGAGGCGCCCTTTCTAACAAAAATCTGAATCCGTGAGCGTTCGAGAACGGTGCAGAGGCAAGGCGGCGACGATGTTGATGATACACCTGGTATATCAACGAGTCGCCAACGCGGCAGATGCGCCGTTATCGGTCGCC
>JAJZRJ010000019.1 GCA_021802775.1 Deltaproteobacteria bacterium | reverse complement strand
CTGTTGGCGCCACAGGGACGTGGCGCCGAATTTTGCCGGCCCGAAAGGGCCAAGAAATTCGCGAGGTTGGCCAAAGCGCCTTTGGCCAACCGACAGTTGAAAAAGCCAGGGATGGTTTTTTCAACGGACTGTTAAGTCGATCCGCCCCGCGCCGTGGTGGTGCCGTACGCGAATGTTCCTTGTCAACAAATTAGTTTGACAGCGGTTTTTCAAAAATTATACCATGATACGTATGTTTGGTCGCTGGCAACCATTTGTCTGGTTGGGCTGCCCGTATCTGTTGTCGGCCAGTCTCTTGCCAGGACGTAAAAACATTTTCCGGCGGAGCAGTCCGCCATGAGGAGGGGCATATGATTCGATTCATACAGAAGTTTGGTTCCCTGGTTTTGGTCGCGATGCTCACGGTTTCATTCACAGCGGTGGCTGCCCAGGCCGAGATCAAGCTCGGCGTGCTCGCCAAGCGTGGTGCCCCCCAGGCCATGGCCCAATGGGGTTCTACCGCGGAATATCTTTCCGGCAAGATCGGGGACAAGGTGACCATCGTGCCCCTCAAGTTCGAGGCCATCGAGCCCATGGTCAAGGAGGGCAAGGTCGACTTCGTGCTGGCCAACTCCGCCTTCTTTGTGGGCCTGGAAGACAAGTACAAGGCCAGGGCCATCGTTACCATGATCAACTCCCGCGAGGGCAAGGCGCTTGATAAATTCGGCGGCGTGATCTTCGTCAAGGCGGGCAGCCCCATCAACACCCTGGCCGACCTCCGAGGCAAGAAATTCATGGTGGTGGCGCGCACCTCTTTTGGTGGCGGGCTCATGGCGTGGAAGGTGCTGAAGGACAACCATATCAATCCGGAGAAGGATTTCGCGGCCTTCGTCGAGGGCGGCAAGCATGACAATGTGGTGCTGGCGGTGCAGAACGGCGCCATGGATGCCGGCACGGTCCGCAGCGACACCCTGGAGCGGATGCAGGCCGAAGGCAAGATCGCGATGCGCGACTTCAAGATCATCAATCAGATCAAGGACGACTTCCCCTTTGCGCACAGCACCCCGCTCTATCCGGAGTGGCCGATTGCCGCGGTGGCCCATGTGAAGCCGGAGGTGTCCGCCAGGGTGGCCGCGGCCCTTAGGGCGATGCCCCCGAATTCGCCGGCAGCCAGGGCGGGTAATATCGTGGGTTGGGCAACGCCGGCCAACTACGGCAGCGTGCGCGACCTGCTCAAGAAACTCGGCGTGAGCGGCGCGGAATAAGTTCTTTCGTCTTCGGTAACACGCATTCAGGCCGGGACCATGAGAGTTCCGGCCTGAATGCGACCAGATTCCAGCAAGCGGAGAGTGAGTCCATGGTCAAGAACAAGCGGGGCATCGCGGCAAAGTTCATCCTGATCGCCTCGGGACTGATGATGGGATTGATGATCGGCCTCATCGCCATCATTATCACCGGTGCCTATAAACTCCAGAAGGAGCAGGTGGATACCTTCATCGCCACTCTGCAGTCGGAAAAGACCCAGCAGGAAAAACTCCTCGACCATAGTCTCAGGCAGAAGGGCAAGTCGCTGGCCGATCTCCTGGGTCAGTCCTCGGCGGCCTTCATCATCGGCTATGATTTTACCGGCCTGCAGGCCTTGGCGCAGGCTGCGGTTGCCGACCCGGAGATCGCGGCGGTTATTTTCCGCGGTAAGGACGGTGACGAGATTGCCGCGGCCAAGGAGACCAAGACCAACGAGGTGGTCAAAAAGGATATCCTCTTCGAAGGGCAGGCCATTGGCTCGGTGGAGTTGCAGATCGAAGATGTTGTGATCAAGAAAAACATCAATGCCCTGAGTGAGCGCATCGCCAAACTCCAGCAGGAGGCGGATTCGGCCATGACCGCCTCGGCCATGAAACTGGGCTTCGGCGTATTGATCGCCGCTGGCCTGGTGGTTATCATCATGTGCGTTGCCATCTACTGGGCGGTGACCCACTTCATCATCGCACCGATGAATCACGTCATCGGCGGCATCGACAAGAGCGCCAACCAGGTCACCGCCGCCTCGGTCGAACTCTCCTCCACCAGCAACCAGCTTGCCGATGGTGCCTCGCGGCAGGCCGCCTCGCTGGAAGAGACCTCGGCCACGCTGGAAGAGGTTTCCACCATGACCCGCCAGAACGCCGACAACGCCGACCAGTGCGACGGGCTGATGCGTGAGGTGAACAGCGTGGTGGAAAAGGCCAACCAGTCCATGGCTGCCCAGACCGTGGCCATGGAGGAGATTTCCAAGGCGAGCGAGGAGACTCAGAAGATCGTCAAGACCATCGACGAGATCGCCTTCCAGACCAACCTGCTGGCCTTGAACGCCGCGGTGGAGGCGGCCCGGGCCGGTGAGGCCGGGGCGGGTTTCGCGGTGGTGGCCGACGAGGTGCGCAATCTCGCCATGCGGGCCGCCGAGGCTGCCCGCGACACCGCCGATCTCATCGAGGGTACGGTGAAGAAGGTGCATGAGGGTGAGACCCTGGTGGCCCAGACCAACGAGGATTTCGGCACCGTGGCGGAAAAGGCGACCAGGGTGGGCGCCCTGGTGGCGGAGATCGCCGCGGCTTCCAAGGAGCAGACCCACGGTATTTCCCAGGTGAACCAGGCAGTGCTGGAAATCGACACCGTCACCCAGCAGACCGCGGCCAATTCCGAAGAGGCGGCCAGCGCCTCCGAAGAGCTCTCTGCCCAGGCATTGCACCTGAAGCGGCTGGTGGAGGAACTGGAGGAGTTGCTCAGCGGCAGCAAGGGTGGGAGCAAATCGCGGCTGGCCATGGTCGCGGATCGGCTGCGGCCGCCGGCCATGGTGGTCCGGGGTCAGCAGCATGCTGCTTTGGCCCCGGCCGTCTCTCTGGCGGCGTCATCGGCCAAGCTGGCCAAGCCTGTCAGGAAGGAGATCAAACAGGCGGCCAAGCTGCGGGGGGGCGGCGCAACGCCTGAAGATGTGACGAAATTTACTAAGGAAGAATTTTAACTGTCAGTATGAGGGGGGGGGCGAGGAGAAAGATAATGCAGGCTGTAAGGGGGAGGAGCGAAAAAAATAACTTTTAGGGAAGGAGAGGTTGCTATGAAAAAGATGTTGCAGGTTGTGTTGTTGTTGGCAACGGCATTCTTGGTGATGCTGGTGCCGCCGCTTTTGGCCGGGGATTTCCCTGGTCGGGCCAAGTATCCCACGGTCAAGCCAATAAGCACGGAGGAACTTTTTAAGGATTACCAAGCCGGAAACGTTGTGATTGTGGATGTGCGCTCCAAAATCGAATACGATGTCATTCATCCGAAAGGGGCCAGTCATATCCCGGTTGCCGACATACTTTTTGTGAAGTCTGTTCAGGACCTTGTTGCCAAGAATCCGGGCAAAAAGATCGTTTTCTACTGCAACGGTATCAGCTGCTACAAATCGTATGAGGCGGCCAAAAAAGCCCAGAATGCCGGGGTGACGAACAGTTATGCCTATGACGCCGGCATTCCGGAATGGGTGAAGACACACCCTCGCGAGACCTTGCGGCTGGGGAAGGTGGTGGTCGACGCGAAAAAACAGATCATCTCCGAGTCGGATTTTCAGAAAAGGACCTTGCCTTTTGAAAAATTCAAGGACCAGGCATCCGCAGCCAATGCATTGGTGATCGATGTCCGTGACAATGTGCAGCGGACAGGCAACCTGCCGGGGTTGGAAAAGGCTTTGGCCATCCCCCTGGACAAGTTCATCCCCAACTTTGTGAATAAAAAAGCGAACCAGGATAAAAAGTTGTTGATTTTTGACCAGGTCGGCAAGCAGGTACAGTGGCTGGAATATTATTTGGTGGAAAACGGGTACAAGAACTATGTCTTTCTGGCGGGTGGCGCTACAGATGTCCTGAAAAAACAGGAGTACAAATAAGTTCGTTTTGTCGGCAGGGGGAGGTGCTGGTCAGCGATTGTAGCATTCTTCGCAGGAAAGCACCAACTCCTGCCGCGCTTCGGTGAGCACCTGTTTGGCCTCTTCCACGTCGTGGCCGATCTGGGCGGCTAATTCGGCAGGGCCGTTGAATTTGCGTTCCTCGCGCAGGAAGCGGAGCAGGTTGACCTTGATCGGCTGGCCGTAGATATCCTTGTTGAAGTCGAAGATATGGGTCTCGGCCGAGACGCGTTCGCCGGCAAAGGTGGGGTTGCGGCCGATATTCATCACCCCGCCGTAGCACCTGCCGCCATAGATCACCTGGCAGACATAGACCCCGTGGCGGGGGCAGAGGTCGTCGCTGTCGAAATAGAGGTTGGCGGTGGGAAACCCCAGGGTCTTGCCCCCGCGTTTCTCGCCCACCTGGACCTCGCCGCGAATCTGGTAGGGGCGGCCGAGCAGTTTCTTCACCTCCCGCATGCGTCCGTCCTGCACCAGTTCCCGCACCTTGGTGCTGCTCGCCAGCAGGCTGTCCACGTAGTAGGCCTCCACCACCGTGACGCCGAAACCCTTGGCGCGGCCCTGTTCCTCCAGGAAGGGGATGTTCCCCCGGCGGCCCTTGCCGAAGGCGTAGTCGTATCCCACCACCAGTTCCTGCACCCCCATGGTGCGGATGAGCACCTCGTCCACAAAGTGTTCCGCCGGCATCGCGGCAAACTCTTTGGTAAAGGGGAGGATGACCAGGGCATCGAGGTGGGCCATGCCGATCAGCTCGATCTTCTGCTCTCGGCTGGAGATGAGCTTCAGCCCCAGCTCCGGCCGCATGACCTGGAGCGGATGGGGGTCAAAGGTTATGGCAACGCTGGTGCCCTGGTGGCGGTACGCCAACCCGACCACCTCGCTGAACAGCATCTGGTGGCCGAGATGGACCCCGTCGAAGTTGCCGATGGTGATGCAGGCATGGGGGAATGGCTCGGCTATGTCGCGCAGATCGGTGTAGATTTTCATGTGATTCGGGTGCTCGGCCTCGGGCGGAGAAGAATTGCCTGGACAATATACAGGCAGGGGCGAGAACGCAAGCAAATCTTCGTGGGTGCGGGGGGTGGCGCGTGATGGTTGGGGGCGCTGTGAACAGGGTTTGGGTGGCATAGAGAAAATCTCCGGAAATATCTTGACATGGGGGCGGGGGAGTAAGTAATATCGCGGTCTCGTGTGCCGAAGTGGCGGAACTGGTAGACGCGCTAGGTTCAGGGTCTAGTGGGGGTTTCCCTGTAGGAGTTCGAGTCTCCTCTTCGGCACCAGCGCACATCATAAGGGTTTGGCCTTCAGGGTCAAGCCCTTTTTTTTGGTGCGCCCTGATTCCACACGGCTTTCTCCCTGGGCGGCGATGCCGGGGTCGCGATGGCGGCCTGACGGACACCCACGGGAGACATGCGTCGGGAGGTAGTCATGCGGCCTAACCGGTTCGGCCCCGCCTTGCCCAAGACCACGCCGTTTACCCTGGGGGACAGCTTCATCCTCTGCGGGGTCGCCGCGCTGCTGTACGTGGGGCATCATCTCGCCTTCCATGCACCGGCGGCCATCAGCGGGCCGGATGTCTCGCTGTCGCCCTATCTCCTGCCCTGGTACGCGCTGCTGTCGGTGGGCAGGATGGCCGCCGCCTACCTGCTTTCGCTCTGTTTCAGCCTCTTCTACGGGTATGCCGCCGCCCGCCGGCGCACCGCCCGGGTGGTGCTCATGCCGTTGCTCGACGTGCTCCAGAGCATTCCCATCCTCTCCTTCCTGCCGGTGGTGCTGCTCAGCCTGACTGCGATCATGCCCGACTATCTGGCTGCGGAACTGGCGGCGATCATCCTGATCTTCACCTCGCAGGCCTGGAACATGACCTTCAGTTTCTACCAGTCGATGACGACGATCCCCGGCGATTTGCGGGAGGCGGCGGCCATTTTCCGCTTCGACGGCTGGACCCGTTTCAAGACCATGGAGTTGCCCTTTGCCGCCATGGGGCTGCTCTGGAACAGCATGATGAGCTGGTCCGGCGGCTGGTTTTTTCTCATGGCCGCGGAGATTTTCCATATCGGCAGCCGCGATTTCCGGTTGCCGGGGTTGGGGAGCTATCTGCAGACCGCGGCGAGTCGCGGCGATACGGCCGCGGTCCTCATGGGGGTGGCGACGCTCGTCTCGCTTATCCTGCTGCTGGATCAGCTCGTCTGGCGGCCGCTGGTGGTCTGGTGCAACAAGTTCAAGATCGAGATGCTGGAGGGCGAGGGGCCGCCGACCTCCTGGTTTTACGACCTCCTTGGCCGCAGCTGGCTGGTGGATTTTGTTGGCCGGCGGGTCTGGCAGCCCTTTCTCGACCGGGTGGATCGCCTGGAGACGTCGCGGCCTTCTACCGTGATCATCGCCATGCCGGGGGAGGTATCCGGACAGGCCGCTTTTTCTTTCCCCTTTCTCGCGGCGCTCGGCAGCCTGGCCGTCGCGATTTTTTATGGAAGTTGGCAGGCGGTCTCCCTGCTTTGGGGGGTGCCGTTGCCGGTGTGGGGAGAGGTCTTCTCGGGACTCTTCGCCACCTTTCTCCGGGTCTGCGCCGCGCTGGCCGTCGCCCTGCTGTGGACCGTGCCGGTGGGGGTGGCTATCGGCACCAACCGCCGGCTTGCCCGCATTCTCCAGCCGATGGTGCAGGTGGTGGCAGCCATCCCCGCCACGGCCCTTTTCCCCATCCTGCTCCTCGCCTTGCTGGCGACCCCTGGCGGCCTCAACATTGCGGCCATCACCCTGATGCTCATGGGCACCCAGTGGTACCTGCTGTTTAATGTCATCGCCGGCGCCAGCGCCATCCCGCAGGACCTGCTCCAGACCACCGCCCTGTTGCGTCTGCCGCCGGCCGAACGCTGGCGGACGCTCATCCTGCCGGCGCTTTTCCCCTACATCATCACCGGGGCCATCACCGCCAGCGGCGGGGCCTGGAATGCCAGCATCGTCGCCGAATACGTCGAATTCGGGGGGCGAACCCACAGCGTGACCGGCATCGGCGCGCTCATTGCCCGGGCCACGGCTGGCAACGATTACGCGCTCTTGCTTGCCGCCACCCTGCTGCTGGTCGTCACGGTGGTCGTCATCAACCGCATCTTCTGGCAGAAGCTCTACCGCCTTGCCGAAGAACGCTACCGCCTGGAGTGATGGCTATGCGAGAAAAACCGCTATCGTCCAATGCCGCCGTTCCGGAACGGCTGCTGGAGCTTCGTGGAGTCGTCAGGTCTTATGGCCAGGGGGAACGCCAACTGGTGGCGGTGGAAAAGGTCGATCTCGCCATCCAGGCCGGCGAGTTTGTTTGCCTGCTGGGGCCGTCGGGGTGCGGGAAATCGACGCTGCTCCGCATCATCGCCGGGCTCGACTCCGCCACCAGCGGCATCGTGCTCTATCGCGGCGAGCCGTTGCTGACGGTCAATCCGTATGCCACCATCGTTTTCCAGACTTTTGCCCTCTATCCCTGGTTGACCGTGCTGGAAAACGTCGAGGTGGCGCTCAAGGCCAGGCGCATCCCGCGGCCCGAGCGGCGGGAAAGGGCGCTTCGGCTCATCGATACCGTGGGGCTCGACGGCTTTGAGTCTGCCTACCCCCGGGAGATTTCCGGCGGCATGCGGCAGAAGGTGGGTTTTGCGCGGGCCATGGCGGTGGAGCCGGAACTGCTCTGCCTCGACGAGCCCTTTTCCGCCCTCGATGTCCTTTCCGCCGAGGCACTGCGCGGCGAGCTTCTGGAACTCTGGCAGAACCGGCGGATTCCTACCCGCGCCATCCTCATGGTGACCCACAATATCGAGGAGGCGGTGCTCATGGCCGATCGGGTCGTGGTCATGGGCAAGGACCCGGGGCATATCGTCGCGGACGTGCCGGTCACCCTCCGCCATCCGCGGCAACGCAAGGACACGGCGTTTCAGGCGTGGGTGGACCGCATCTATGGGCTGGTCACCGGCCGCCGGGTGGCGGTCGCCGTGGCCGGAGCCCAGGCCAGGAAAAAATTACCCCATGCCCATTTGAACGCCCTTGCCGGTCTGGTGGAAAAACTGCTCGCGGAAGCGGGCCATAACGACCTTTATCGCCTGAGCGGCGAACTGGTCCTGGAACTCGATGATCTCCTGCCTATTGTCGAGGCCGGCGAGTTGCTCGGCTTTGTCACGGTCCACGAGGGCGATCTCATCCTGACGCCGCTGGGCAAGGCCTATGCCGAGGCGAACATCCTCGCCCGCAAGGAACTCATCGCCGCCCGCATTCTCCGGCTGCCGCTCATCAACTGGATATATGAAACACTCCAGCAGGATAACAACCATCGCGTGGCCTGGGAATATTTCCTGGAAAAATTCGAGTCGGACTTCGGCGACCGGGCGGAGAAACAGCTCGACATCGCCATCATGTGGGGCCGTCATGCCGAGTTGTTTGCCTACGACGACAAGGATGGCGAGCTTTATCTGGAAGGTTAGCCGCCTAAGGAAAGAGCGGACTCAGCCCCTCTCGGCCTCGGCGGCAGCCGGCGCCCGGCGGTGGCGGAGGTATTCGATCACGCCGGGCAGGATGGAAAGCACGATGATCGCCATGATCACCAGCGAGAAATGGCGCTGCACCAGGGGCAGGTTGCCGAAGAGATAGCCGCCGCCGGTGAGCAGCAGGACCCAGAGCAGGCCGCCGCTCACGTTGAAGAGGAAGAAGCGGCTGGGGGCCATGCGGCCGAGGCCTGCGACAAAGGGGGCAAAGGTTCTGATGATCGGCATGAAGCGGGCGATGATGATGGTCTTGCCGCCATGTTTTTCGTAGAAGCGGCTGGTTTTGTCGAGATGTTCCTGCTTGATGAAGCGATTGGCTCTGGAAGCGAGGATGCGGCGGCCGATCGAGGCGCCCAGGGAGAAGTTCACCGCATCGCCGAGAATGCCGGCAGCCGATAAGGTGGCCAGCAGCAGCGGGAGGTCGAGCAGCGAGACCCCGGCAAAGGTGCCGGCGGCAAAGAGCAGCGAGTCGCCGGGCAAAAACGGGGTGACGATCAGCCCGGTTTCGCAGAAGATGATGAGGAAAAGAATCAGATAGGTCCAGGGGCCCATGGCAGTGATCAGGGCGCCGAGGTGGGCATCCACGTGGAGCACCAGATCGATCAGATATGTGATAGAATCCATACGGCAGCGGCTTCGAGCAAGGGGTTTGATGAGCGGGCGGCGGCCGGCTGGCCCTGCCGCTGACGCAGTGTTTTCATGGCACTATACCGCGGAAAGGGGCGGATGGAAACAGCGCACTTGCAGGGAGCATGGGGCAAGGGGAGGCGGTATGGATGGGGGTAGCCGGTGGCGAATCGCGGCGCAGGCGCCGGGCCAGCGGCAGATTCTGCTCTGGGCTCTGGTTTTGAGTGCGGCGGAGATTCCGCACCGGGTGATTTTCGTCCGCCCTCACTGGCAGCTTTGGGTGTCTGCGCAAGACGAAGCCGCGGCCCAGGCGGAACTCGCCGCCTATGAGGCAGAGAATCACAATTGGCCACCGGCACCGCCAGCGGCCGATGATTCGCTCTTTCTGGTGGCGCGGCCGGTGGTGATCCCGGTGATCGGCGGCCTTCTGGCCTTCTATGCATTGAGCGGCGCCTGGGAACAGGAGAGCTTCTGGTTTGTCCACGGGGCGGCCACAACCACCGGCATCCTTGAGCAGCGGGAGTGGTGGCGCGTGGTCACGGCCTTGACCCTGCATGCCGATGTGCTCCATCTTCTGGGCAACGCTGTCATCGGCGGCGTGCTTGCTTATTTCCTCTGCCGCCTGACCGGCAGCGGCTTTGGCTGGCTGCTGATCCTGCTGGCCGGCGGGCTGGGCAATGCGATCAACGTGGTTTTGCGCGGCAGCGGCTTTGAATCGGTGGGATTTTCCACGGCAGTGTTCGGCACGGTGGGGATTCTCGCCGGGCTGCGGGTCGCCCGGCTCACCACGGCCCAGGATGTGCTGATCGGCGCCGGCGGCGCGCTGTCGCTGCTGGCGTTGTTGGGCAGCGAAGGCGAACGCACCGACCTGGGCGCCCATCTCTGGGGGCTGATCGCCGGGTTCCTGCTCGGGCTTATCGTGGCTCGCGGCGGCATGCTGCGTTGGGCGGTGCTGCCGCGCTGGCAGGCGGTCGCCGCCGTGACGGCCTTGGGGATTGTCGCTGGCGCGTGGTGGCTGGCGCTGGCGGCCTAGTCGAGATCAGCCGGGCTGGTCGGGTAGGCCGGGGCCTGTTCTTCCGCGTTGAAGGGGATGCGGCCCTTGGCGTAGAGGAGTTCGAGCAGGTCGTCGATCTGGGCTTCTTTGTCCATTTCGTGGATGCCGAGCTGGCTGAAACGGCAGGGGCAGCTGGTGAGCTGGCCGCCGCACCAGGGGCAGATTTCCACCGGACAGCCCAGGGTGTGGAACTCGCCTTCCGCGGCATGGCAGGCCGGACATAAGCTGCGGTCGAGGTAGGGCGGCACGTGGACCGGGAAACGGCCGAGATCCTGATGCGTCTTGGGAAAGGTCTCCGGGCTGGCAAAGCCGAAAAAGTCGAGTACCTCCCCCGGCATCCCTTCGGCCAGCGGGCCGAGAAAAACAGCGGCCTCGCTGTCGGTGGCATAAAGATAGTCGCCGTGGCTGGTGGTGGCGCAGAGCAGGAATTTGCTCTCCCGCCGCGCCAGCCGGCGCAGAATGGTGATGGCGTCGTCGAGCCCCTCCGGCAGAAAGCTGTAGAAGTGGTGAAAGACGCTGAGCGCCACCGCGTCGTCGCCGTATTTTTCGAGAAGTTTTCTTGCCGGCACCCGCTCGGCCTCCGGCACCGCATACTGCATGAGCAGGGCGATTTCCTGGCTCCGTTCCTTGAGGTTTTTCATTTGCTCTTCCTATTGACGCTGCCCTGCCGGATTGCCGCAACCCATTCGCGGGTGGCGGCCGCGATATCCGGCGCCTGACTGAGCGCCGTCACCACCGCGATGCGGCGCGCGCCGGCCGCGGTGATCCGCGGGATGTGATCGAATTTGATGCCGCCCATCACCGTGAAGGGGAGGGGGGAGCGGGCAGAGAAGCGCTGGATCGCCTCGACGCCTATGTACTCCCGGGCCTCTTCCTTGGTCCGGGTGGGAAAGAGCGGGCCGATGTTGAAATAGGAGGCGCCGCGGGCCTCGGCGGTGGCGGCCTGTTCCTCGGTGTTGCAGGAGACGCCGATGATGAGATTCGGCGCGAAACGGCGGACCGCCTCGGCCGGCAGGTCGTCGTTGCCGAGGTGCACGCCGTCCGCCTCGGTGAGCAGGGCGATGTCGAGGCGGTCGTTGACGATGAAGAGGGCGCCTGCGGCGCGGGTCTTCTCGCGAAAGGCCAGAGCCTTGGCATACAAGGTGCGGCTGTCGGCAACCTTGTCGCGCAGCTGCACGATGCGGGCGCCGCCGGCCAGGACCGCATCGAGCCATTCGAGGTCGCTGCGGCCGGCCGCGAGTTTCTCGCAGGAGACCGGGTAGACGGTTACCTCATTGAGAAACTTGCTCAGTCGTTCGTGGTAGAGGGTCGCATGCATGGGGATCGGGGCCTTTGCCGCTTTGGGGCTTGAAAAAGCACGGATATGCGGTATAGTACCCGATCCGGAAGGTAATTGCACGGTTTTGCTCGCAATATCCGCGGCAACCAGAGGTCCGGCGCGAAAGGTTTATAAGGTGCGCGTCGTTCGGGCGGCCCGCAAAGTGCGCAAAGGAAGGTTCATGATGTCGCATAATTACAGCAGTGGCGGAACAGCGGAGTTGAAGCTCGATGGCAAGCTCTATCGGCTGCCGATCCTCGTCGGGACCGAAGGGGAAAAGGCCATCGACATCCGCAAGCTTCGGGCCGAGACCGGCTATATCACGCTGGACAGCGGCTTTGCCAACACCGGTTCCTGCGCGAGCAGCATCACCTTTCTCGACGGCGAGCAGGGCATCCTGAGCTACCGCGGCTACGCCATCGAGGATCTGGCCGAGCATTGCAGCTTTGTCGAGGTGGCCTACCTGCTGGCCCATGGCAGCCTGCCAACCCGGCAGGAGCTGGGGACCTTCAGCCACATGCTGGGCAAATACGCCTTGATCCACGAGGACATGATCCGCTTCTTCGACGGCTTTCCGCCCAACAGCCCGCCCATGGCCATCCTTTCCTCCATGGTCAACTCGCTGTGCAGCTTCTATCCGGAGATGATGGACAATCCGCTGGAGAACATCGACAAGATGGCGGCGCGGCTCATCTCCAAGGTGCGGACCATCGCGGCCTTTTCCTATAAGAAATCCATGGGGCAGCCGCTCGTTTACCCGCGGCATGATCTCTCCTACTGTGCGAACTTTCTGAACATGATGTTCGATTCGCCGGTGCAACCGTATGTGATCAACGATACCGTGGTGGCGGCATTGAACAAGCTGCTCATCCTCCACGGCGATCACGAACAGAACTGCTCCACCGCCACGGTGCGGGTGGCCGGCAGCGCCCGGGTGAACCTCTACGCCTCGATTTCCGCCGGGATCAACGCCCTCTGGGGCCCGCTGCACGGCGGCGCCAATCAGGCGGTGATGGAGATGCTGCAACTCATCCACAACGAGGGCGGCAATTACAAGAAATACATCGAGCGGGCCAAGGACGCCAACGACCCCTTCCGGCTGGTCGGCTTCGGCCACCGGGTGTACAAAACCCACGACCCGCGCAGCCGGATCATCAAGAAGGCGTGCGACGAGGTGCTCGCTGCCCTCAATATCTCCGACCCGTTGCTCGATATCGCCAAGGAGTTGGAGGAAGTGGCGCTCAAGGACAGCTACTTCATCGAGCGCAACCTCTATCCCAACGTGGATTTTTACAGCGGCATCATCTACCGGGCCATCGGCATTCCCACCAACATGTTCACGGTGATGTTCGCCCTCGGCCGGTTGCCGGGCTGGATCTCCCACTGGAAGGAGATGTGGGACGATCCGGACTGGCGCATCAGCCGGCCGCGCCAGGTCTATGTCGGCCCGCGGCGCCGCCCCTTCGTGCCCATCGATCAGCGCGCCACCGGCTGATCGGCATCAGATCGTCCCGCCCATGGCCTCGAAGTCGTCGCATTCCATGAGGTTGGCGAATGGGCAGGCCTCCCGCTGGAACCATTGCCGTTTCGGGCACCAGTAGCGGTCCTTGAAAGGTTCGTTGCAGCCGGTGCGCGTGAGTTTCCGCCGTGAGCGGCTGCCGATACTCACCTCTT
Source organism: Deltaproteobacteria bacterium (assembly GCA_021802775.1). GTDB lineage: Bacteria > Desulfobacterota > Desulfobulbia > Desulfobulbales > Desulfurivibrionaceae > JAJZRJ01. The sequence goes on along the minus strand of JAJZRJ010000019.1, from coordinate 38,543 downwards.
CGCCCTGTATCTCGAAGCGCCACAGTGCCATTGCGCCCTCCTTGGCCGTGCGAGCCGAGGCCGGTGATGTTCCCCTCTTACTGGAACGTATCGGCTGGAGCGGCGTTGGTGATAAAGCACTTGTTGACGAACCGGCGCTGCTGTGCTAGTAAGTACTGCTTTACCGACAAAAATGTCATTTGGCCGCGCTGCCTGGAGGTTCCGGGCGGGTGGCGGCTTTTCACGACAGGAGTAACGGGATGCGTACCGATATCGTGCATATTGGTGCAGGTGAGCTGACCTACGAGATTCGCAACATCGTCAACGTGGGCGAGAAGCTCCAGAAGCTCGGCATCAGGACCTATTGGGAGAACATCGGCGACCCGGTCGCCAAGGGCGAGGAGATTCCCCGCTGGATGAAAGAGGTGGTGGCGGAGTTTGTCATGCAGGATGCCTCCTACGGCTACTGCCCCACCCGCGGCATCCTCTCCACCCGGGAGTTTCTGGCCGAGCAGGTCAACCGGCGCGGCGGGGTGCAGATCGGCCCCGACGACATCATCTTCTTCAACGGCCTGGGTGATGCGATCAGCAAGGTCTTCGGCTTCCTGCGCCGTACCGCCCGCGTGGTGGTGCCCTCGCCGAGCTACACCACCCATTCCTCCGCCGAGGCGGCCCACGCCGGCGACCGGCCGGTCTGCTACCGGCTCGATCCGGCCAACCACTGGTACCCGGACCTTGATGATCTCGAAAAGCGCATCAAGTACAACCCGGCAGTGGCGGGCATCCTGATCATCAACCCGGACAATCCCACCGGCGCGGTCTACCCCGAGGAGATTCTGCGCGGTATGGTGGCCCTGGCCAAGAAGTACGACCTCTTCATCATCTGCGACGAGGTCTACCAGAACATCATTTACAACGGCCAGAAGACCCTGCCGCTCTCCGATCTGATCGGTGATGTGCCGGCCATCAACATGCGCGGTATTTCGAAAGAGATGCCGTGGCCTGGTTCGCGCTGCGGCTGGATCGAGGTGTACAACGGCCATCACGATCCGATGTTCGAGAAATACGTCAACTCCATCCTCAACGCCAAGATGGTGGAGGTCTGCTCCACCACCCTGCCGCAGAAGGCGTTGCCCGCTCTGATCACCCATCCGGAGTACAAGACCCATCTCGCCGAGCGGGTGAGCCGTTACGAAAGGTGCTCCAACATCGCCTACGACATCTTGAAGGACATCGACGGACTCATTGTCAACCGCACCAATGGCGCCTTTTATATGAGCGTGGCCTTCGAGGAAGGGGTGCTCAATGACAAGCAGAGTCTGCCCATCGCGGGTAAAGACGTGCGGGCTCAGGTGGAAGAGCTGGTGAACAAGCCCGGCACCTCGCTCGACAAGCGTTTCGTCTATTACCTGCTTGGTGCCACCGGCGTCTGCGTGGTGCCGTTGTCGTCGTTTGCCACGGAACTGCAAGGCTTCCGGGTGACGCTCTTGGAACGCGACGAGGAGAAGTTCCGCATGATCTTCGGCATGATCGCCGACGGCATCAAGCGGTACATCAATTCCTGAGGCTGATTTTTCCAGGCAAGGCAAAGGCCTCCTGCCCGTCGGGCAGGAGGCCTTTTTTATGGCATGGCCTTTGTCGGCCGCCGGCCGACAAAGGTGAGCTGGCGCGGGTCGAGTCGCACCAGGTGCGGCGATTTTTTGAGTTTGGCCGGGTCGGTCTCGCCGTTGATGTTGATGAGAAAGAGGCGGTTTGCCCCCTCGCCATACTGGTTGGCCAGATCAAGCACCCCGCCGATCACCACCAGCCGGCCGTTGGCAATCCGCTCCCGGTAGCGGGCAACGGCTTGTGCCACCTGATAATCCACGTTCCGTTCCACCAGATTGACCGGCAGTACCGGTGCCCCGGTTGGGGCCGGTTCCTTGGTCGCTGCCGACTTTGGCGAGGCGGCCGCCTTGCCTTTGTTTTCCCCCTTTTTTCGCTCCGGCGCCTTGGCCTTGGGCGGCGGGAGTTCCAGCGAGGCCAAGGCGCGACGGACCTCCTCGCCCACGGCGTCAGGCCGGGTTTGGAAGAGGCGGATCGCCTCGCTGCCGGTCTGGCCGGTGATGAGCAGCACCGGGCTGTAGAGGACGCGCACCCCGAAATCGACGGCCGCGGTGGCCGGCGCCAGTTGGTTGCCCAGGGTGCAGACCGCGTAGACTTTGCCGCCGGGGTCTGCCATGATCAGCCCCGGATGGGCGCGGTGGTCGCAGTCCGCCAGCCAGGTCAGGTGCGGGGCGTTTTCCGGTGGCGGCTGGGTTGCGCGTTCGACACTCTCCCCGTTGCCGCGCATCATGGCATCGACCACGGTAAAGGGCGGCACTCCGGCCCGGTGCTTGAGCACCGGCCGCATCTCGGCCATGGCGGTGAGCGGTCCCGCGATCATCAATGTCCCGCAGGCCAGCGCGATGTATCGTCTCATGGTTCGTCCTGTTGTTGGCTTTTGGCGTGGGTGTAACCGGTATCGACAATGGATGCCGATACCAGAACCTGCTCCATCGTATCGGCAAACCGGCCGGAGGCTCAAGCGGTTATTCGGATCGGGGGGGTGTAAAAGCATGGGCGTTGGTGGGCGCCAACGGTGCACGGTAAATCGCTTTTGTTGCCTTGACAACCGTGGGGGACGGACTTATTGTTGCAGCACCGACGCGGTTTTTTGAGGAAAATCGCGCTATTGCTGGCAATTGGGCGGCAGTGTGTTGCCGCGGCTTGATGGAGGAAGAGCGTGACTGATTCCGTGAACCAAGAAGGCGAGCAGCCGGCTGCCGTGCCGGAAGGAATGCCGGAGGGCGCCGAGCAGCAGGCCAATCTCGCCGCTGATCTCGAAAAGGCGAGAGAAGAGGCCAAGGATTTGCAGGATCGTCTGCTGCGACTGGCGGCTGAATTCGAGAACTTCAAAAAGCGCATGCAGCGCGAGCGGGAAACCGCGATGAAGTACGCGGAAGAGGGCCTGCTGCGCGACCTGTTGCCGACCCTCGATAATCTGGAACGGGCCATGGAACAGGGCCGCACTGCCGCCGACGTGGCGGGGCTGCTCGAAGGGGTGGAGATGACCATGTCCGGCATGCGCAACACCCTGGAGAAGTTCGGCCTGAAGCCGGTGGATGGCGTGGGGCAGCCCTTTGATCCCAACCTCCACGAGGCGCTGGCCATGGAGGCGAGCGCTACGGTGCCTGCCAACACCATTCTTCAGGAATACCAGCGGGGCTACATGTTCAAGGACCGGCTGCTGCGGGCTGCCAAGGTGGTCGTCGCCAAGGGCAACGAGTAAGGCGAAGGGGAAGGGAACACGGATTTATTCATACCGACCTGTTGTGGTCATAAGGAGAACCAGTTATGGGAAAAATTATTGGAATTGACTTGGGTACCACCAACTCCTGCGTGGCGATCATGGAAGGCGGCGAGCCGAAGGTGATCGCCAACGTGGAAGGCAATCGCACCACCCCCTCGGTGGTGGCCTTTGCCGATAGCGGTGAGCGGCTGGTTGGCCAGGTGGCCAAGCGCCAGGCCGTGACCAACCCGACCCGTACCCTGTACGCGATCAAACGCCTCATCGGCCGCAAGTTCACCGATGCCGAGGTGCGCAAAAGCAAGGAAGTGAGCCCCTTCAAGATCGTCGAAGGCAAGGACGGCGACGCCGCCGTGGAGGTGGACGGCAAGGTCTACGCCCCGGCCGAGATCTCGGCCATGGTGCTCACCAAGATGAAGCAGACCGCCGAGGAGTATCTGGGCGAGCCGGTGACCGACGCGGTCATTACCGTGCCCGCCTACTTCAACGACTCCCAGCGCCAGGCCACCAAGGACGCCGGCCGCATCGCCGGCCTCAATGTCCAGCGCATCATCAACGAGCCCACCGCGGCCTCGCTGGCCTACGGCCTCGACAAGAAGCACGAGGAAAAGATCGCGGTCTTCGACCTCGGCGGCGGCACCTTCGACATCTCGGTCCTGGAACTGGGCGACGGCGTCTTCGAGGTGAAGTCCACCAACGGCGACACCTTCCTCGGCGGCGAGGACTTCGACCTGCGGGTGGTCAACTGGCTGGCCGACGAGTTCAAGCGCGACCAGGGCATCGACCTGCGCGGCGACAAGATGGCGCTCCAGCGCCTGAAGGAAGAGGCGGAGAAGGCCAAGATGGAGCTCTCCACCACCATGGAGACCGCCATCAACCTGCCCTTCATCACTGCCGACGCCTCCGGGCCCAAGCATCTCAACGTCAAGCTGAGCCGGGCCAAGTTCGAGGGCCTGGTGGAGGATCTGGTGGAGCGCACCGTGCAGCCGTGTCGCACCGCGCTCAAGGACGCCGGCCTCGCTGCCTCGGACATCGACGAGGTGATCCTGGTCGGCGGCATGACCCGCATGCCCATGGTGCAGCAGAAGGTGAAGGAAATCTTCGGCAAGGAGCCGCACAAGGGCGTGAACCCGGACGAGGTGGTCGCCATCGGCGCGGCGATTCAGGGCGGCGTCCTGAGGGGCGAGGTGAAAGACGTGCTGCTCCTCGATGTCACCCCGCTTTCGCTGGGTATCGAGACCCTGGGCGGCGTGATGACCAGGCTCATCGAAAAGAACACCACCATCCCCACCAAGAAGAGCCAGATTTTCTCCACCGCGGCGGACAGCCAGCCGGCGGTGTCGATCCACGTGCTCCAGGGCGAGCGCGACATGGCCAGCGACAACAAGTCCATCGGCCGTTTCGATCTGGCGGACATCCCGCCGGCCCCGCGCGGCGTGCCGCAGATCGAGGTCACCTTCGACCTCGACGCCAACGGCATCCTGCACGTCTCGGCCAAGGACTTGGGCACCGGCAAGGAGCAGTCGATCAAGATCCAGGCGTCGAGCGGCATGTCCGAGGCGGAGATCGAGCGGATGAAAAAGGATGCCGATGCCCATGCCGAGGAGGACCACAAGCGCAAGGCCCTGGTGGAGGCCCGCAACCAGGCCGACTCCATGATCTACGCTACCGAGAAGAGCCTGAAAGAGGTGGGCGACAAGGTCGATAGCGAGACCAAGTCCAAGGTGGAGAGCGAGATTGCCTCCTTGAAGAAGCTCATGGAGGGCAACGACACCGAGGCGATCAAGAAGGGCATCGACTCGCTGACCCAGGCCTCGCACAAGCTGGCCGAGATCATGTATTCCCATGCCACCCAGCAGCAGGCCGGTGGTGCCGGTGCGGCGGGCGGCGCCGACGAGGGCGCTAAGAAAAAGGGCGACGACGATGTGGTCGATGCCGATTTCGAAGAAGTGAAGTAGTTAGACCGGGCCAGAGCCCACCGCGCGTTGACCCGTCACAGGGGTGCAGAAAAAGGTTGCCTGCACCCCTGTTTTTTTTTACCATCCGCTCCTTCGGGCACTTGCCCGCAAACGCCGTGGCCCTCGGGTCGCGGCCCTGGTCGGAAGAGGAACACCATGCGCATCCTTTCAGGCATCCAGCCCTCGGGGCAGCTCCACATCGGCAACTACTTCGGCATGATGCGGTCCATGATCGCGAACATGGACCGGGCCGAACTCTACGCCTTTATCGTCGATCTCCACGCCCTCACCTCGGTCCACGACCGGGAGCGGCTTTCCCGCGGGACTCTCGAGGCGGCGGCCGATTTTCTCGCCCTGGGGCTCGACCCGGAGCGCTGCATCTTCTGGGTGCAGTCCGATGTGCCCGAGGTGACGGAACTCACCTGGATCCTCTCCACCCTCACCCCCATGGGGCTGCTCGAACGCTGCCATTCCTACAAGGACAAGATCGCCAAGGGCGTTGCCCCGAGCCATGGCCTCTTTTCCTACCCGGTGCTCATGGCGGCGGACATCCTCCTCTACCAGGCGGAGCGGGTGCCGGTGGGCAAGGACCAGAAGCAGCACATCGAGGTGGCCCGCGACATTGCCATCAAGTTCAACAACACCTTTGGCGACACCTTTGTCATCCCCGAGCCGGTGATCGACGAGAACCTCGCCACCATTCCGGGGCTCGACGGCCAGAAGATGAGCAAGTCCTACGGCAACACCATCCCGATCTTCCTGCCGCCCAAGGAATTGAAGAAGCGGGTCATGGCCATTGTCACCGATTCCAGGCCGGTGGAGGAGCCGAAGGACCCGGACAAGTGCAACCTCTACAACATATATAAGCTTTTTGCGCCGGCGGATCGCCTGGCCGAGGTGCGCGGCCTCTATCTGAACGGCGGCGCCATGTACGGCAAGATCAAGCTGGAATTGCTCGACCTGCTCATCGATAAGTTCGGCCCGGCGCAGGAGAAGCGGGCGCAATTGCTCGCCGACCCGGGCCGGATCCGTGACATCCTCCACCAGGGCGCCGAGAAGGCACGGGCCAAGGCCGCAATCACCATCGATCTGGTCCGCGACCGCGCCGGGCTGAAGTATTAGCTGAATTGTATCTGCCCTGAATCCGTGACGGCTTCGCGCTTGATTAGGTGATATCCGGCTGTTGCCGCTGTTCAATGTCAAGGCCACCGCTTTGTCCGGGTTCACCCCGCCGCCCTGCGGGGCGACCGATAACGGCGCATCTGCCGCGTTGGCGACTCGTTGATATACCAGGTGTATCATCAACATCGTCGCCGCCTTGCCTCTGCACCGTTCTCGAACGCTCACGGATTCAGGTCTGCGTAAGGAACCGTTATTTTTCCACGCCATCCATGCGGGCGCCGGTGAAGTTGGCGCCGCTGAGGTCGGCACCGGCCAGCGAGGCATTGCGGAGATCGGCGCCGGTGAAGTTGGTATTCTTGAGATTGGCCTTGTAGAAATCCGCTTCCTCGAGGTCGGCGCCGGCAAAGTTGGCGCCTTCGAGGTTGGCGCCCTTGAAGTTCGCCTTGGCGAGCTTGGCGCCAAGGAAGTTGGCGTTGACCAGGCTGGCGCGCTCGAACTGGGCGCTGACAAGCTTGCTGCCATGGAGGTCGGCGGCGGAAAGATCACACTCGGTGCAGCGGTTGGTGGTCCGTAACCGTTCCAGGGGCGGCGGTGCGGGTTTGACCGGCGGTTGTTCCGCCGTGGCCGGCGGTGCATTCCGCACCAGGGCGGGCTCCGGCGGGAGTGCCGGTGCTGTCTGGGGTGCCGGGGCCGGGCGGGTTGCAGCCGCTGCTTGTGCTGGCGGCGTGGTCAGCGGTTCCTCGTCGGTCTGAGCCGGTTGGCTGACAGGCTGATTCGTTGCAGCGGGCGGAGCGGCGGGCTTGGCAGCCGCCGGCGCGGAGGCCATGGCTTGCGGTTGCGCGGGGCCGGCTGCGGCTGTTTCCGGATTGGTTGGCGTTTCCTTGGGCATGGTGCCGCCACCCAAGAGAGAAACCGGGTTGGCGGTGTCCGACTTTTTGATTTTCCTGGACCGCGGCGTGCGTGTTTCCGCCTCTTCGGCGGCAGTCAGAACGGATTTTGGCCGCTGCAACGGCGTGCCGACCAGATAGGCGCCGGCCAGCTCCGCGCCGTCGAGGCGGGCACCGGTGAGATTGGCCTGATGGAGGTCGGCGCCAGCCAGGTTGGCGCCGGTGAGGTCGGCACCGGAGAGGTTGACGCGGGCCAGCTCGGCAATACGCAACATGGCGCCGGCGAGGTTCGCCCCGCTCAAATTCGCCCCGGTGAGGTCGGCGCGATCCAGCACGGCATTGGCGAGATTGGCGCCGGAAAGATCGCAGCCAGGGCACGATTTGGTGGCCAGCAACCGTTCCAGCGGCGTGGCAAAATCCTTGGCCGCTGGCGGTGGTTCTTTTTTCGCCTCAGGCCGCGATGCCGGCTTGATGGACCGCGGCGCCGGCCCCTTGACGATTGGGGGCGGGGCCTGCGGTTGTTCCGCGTCGGCCATCGCCTGAGGCTCGGTTTCCGCCGGGGCCGGTGGCGATGGCGAGGCAGGCACCCTGGGGGCAGCGGCTGGAGTTGCCGCCAGCGGGGCTGCGGGCGCCGTGCCGTCGGCTCCCGTTGGCGGCGGGTTTGGCGTTGTCGGGACAGTCACGGGCTTAGGCGCCGTGGGCGTGATCCGCGGCCTTAGGGCTGCTGGTTTGGCCTTGGGCTGGGTCGGCGCCGAGGTTGTCTCTGGGGCAGGCGTGAGTGGCTCTTCGGTAATGGGGGCTCCGGCTGGGGCTGCGGTGGTCGGCGTTGTGTCCGGTGTTTCCGCCGGTGTGGTTGCCAGCGATTCTTCCGGGGCTCCGGCTGCCGGCGTCGGCAGGCCAGGGGCCTTGGGTGGGGCAGGGGGCGCAACTGCGACCGGCGGCGAAGTTACCGGGGCTGGTGGTGGCGGCGGGGGAGCATAAACCGCGGTGCGGTTGGCCTCGCTGTAATTGCTGCCATCGAGGGCGGCGTCCTTGAGATCGGCGCCAGTCATCACCGTGTCGGTGAGATCAGCGCGGTAGAGGTCCGCTTCAGCCAGATCCGCATCGGCCAGATTGGCGCCGGTGAGTTTGGCCCCTTTCAGGTTGGCGCCGCTGAGGTTGGCATCGGCGAGATTCGCATAGGAGAGGTTCGCCCGCTCCAGCTGGGCGTTTTTGAGCTTGGCCTTGACCAAATCGGCATGGGAGAGGTCGCATTCGATGCAGCGGTTGGTCGTCTGCAGTCGCTTGAAGTCCTCGGGCTTGAAGGCCAAAGCCGCGGGCACTGTGGCGCCGAAGAGCAGCAGAGCGGCGCAGGTGGCGATGACGTGTGTGCGGTATGCCTTGGGTTGCAAGAAAACCTCTACAGAGACAGACCGGGCATGGCCCGGGGAAGGTGCATGATCGGAGTTGTTGCCGCCTTGGCGGGCAACCTTCAATACGCTGATGCAGAGCTTGAATTACAATGGCACCCTTTGGTTTGTCAAGCAAAGAGTCGTCTGGTTCAGGCAGTCCAGAGGGGTATGGCGGCGCGGCCGCGAGGGCGGTCCCTGTCGCTGCCTCCTCTGTGATATAATGGTGCAGAAGGGAGTGCCTGAAATCAATACTTGATTGAGGAGGGGATGACCATGACCGCGACGATTCAATGGCTCACCAGTATGGACGAGGCCCTGGGCCTGGCGAGAAAGGAAGGCAGGCCGATCCTGCTCGATTTCTTCAACCCCGGCTGAATTGGCTGCCAACAGATGGATACAGTTACGTATCCCGAACAAAAGGTTATCGACTTCATCACCGCGCATTTTATCCCCCTGCGCCTCAAGTTCGACGCCCAGCCCTATGCCGCCGACTTCAACGTCAAATGGACGCCAACCATGGTGACCCTGGCCCCTGACGGCAAGGAGCACCACCGCACCGTGGGTTTCCTCGCGCCGGATGAATTGATCCCCTCACTGCTGCTCGGTGAGGCGAAATACCACTTTGACAACGACTGCTTTACCCCGGCGCTCAAGTGCCTTGACCAGGTGGTGCAGCAGTATGCCACCAGCGACAGTACGCCGGAGGCAATGTTCCTCACCGGCGTCTGCCGGTATAAAAGCACCCATGATGCCAAACCGTTGAAGGCCGCCTACGAGCAGCTCGCTGCCAAGTTCCCGAACAGCGAGTGGACCAAGCGCGCTTATCCCTATCGGCTGCTGTAACCTGATGTTGCGAAGAAAGAATGCAACTCGCCGGTCTGCCGAAATTTTCGGTGAACCGGCGAGTTGTCGAGGGAGGTATCAGGGAGACGACGCGAAGGATCAATAGACCCAGCGGCCGTTGGTATATCGGAAAATTTCCGTGACCTGGATTTCGCTGGTCGGCACCCCTGGGTGCGCCCGCATTTTTTGCGGGGTGTCTCCTTCTTTCTCCATGACCGTCTGGGGATAGCGAATAATCCCCACATAGGGCGTCGCCTTGGAATCGGTACCGCGGACTTCCCGGATACAGTCAACTCCATAACAGATATAGCGACCGATCACGCGGCCATCGGCGGCCGGCTCCGGCTTCAGGGCCCGGCTGTTCTGCCGGCTGACCTGTTCCAGGCGGGCCATCCAGCTTTTGCTAAAGCTCTCGAAACTGCTTAGAATGGCAGGGGGTACCTCTTCTCCTGCCAGCGTCCGGCCGGACAGGATCGGCGACCACAGCAGGGCCGTAAAAAAAAGAGCCAACCCCAACCGGCGTCTTCCTAAGCGAATAAAGCGGAACCCTTTCATGCGTGTTTCCTTGGGGGCCGCCGGCAGGCGCGCCCCCCGTGATCGTCCTGGTTATTCCATGACCTTGAACTCGACCCTTCGGTTGAGTTCCCGGCCGCTTTCCGTTGCGTTGTCCGCTATGGGTTGGGTTTCGCCACGGCCAACACTGCTGAGTTTAGCCTCATTTACGCCGTTTTTCACGAGGTAATTGTAGACCGCTTGGGCCCGGCGCTCGGAGAGCTTCTGGTTGTACTCATCGGTGCCAATATTACAGGTGTGGCCTTCGACCACGACCTTGAGATCGGGGTGCTCCTTCAGAACGCTCACCGCCACATCCAGCACCGGGACAAATTCCGGCTTGATGACCGCCTTGTCGAAATCAAAGTTGATGCCGCGCAGGACGATGCGCCCAGGCACCGGAGCTTTGGCAACCGCTTTTTCCAGGAAGACTTTTTCCAGGAAGCCGGCCAGTTCGCTGCCGGAAGCCAGGGCGTCGGCGGTGGTGGCAAAGCCGCAGCCACTCGCCTTGGCGATGCCTTCCATGGTTGCCTTACCCTTCGGGTCGTTGCCGATCAGCACGGTGTAGATGCAGATCCTGTCGCCGTAGGCCTTTTTCAGTTCTGCCGCGGCCTTGACGGGATCGATTGAGCTGGTGTCCATGCCGTCACTGAGTAAAATCACGGCAATGCGGCCCTTGCTGTTCTGCAAGTTCTTGATGCTTTCGGTGAGGGGCTTGGCCAGGGGCGTGAGGCCGCCGATCCGGACAGCTTTGGCTGCCGCGGCAAACTCTGCGGCATTATGTGGTTTTATGCCATGGACCAGCTTGCTGTCCTGCTGATTCGGCCCCATGACCGGGCCGAACACGTGCAGGCCGGTATCCAGTTTCAGGCCGGCGATGGCGCTGTTCATGCGCAGAAGCAGATTCTGCGCGGTGCTGAATTTTTGTACCCCCTGGTAGCCGTCGAACATGGTCGAAGAGGCATCCAGTATAAAGACGGCAGTATCCACCTTCTGGACGTAGCCCTGTCGGAGCTTGGCGGAAAGATTCCCGGCATCGTGAGGCAGATTCGCCTGTTTCGTTCCGCAGGCTGCGAGGAGGCCGACACACATGAGGCACAACAAGGTTTTCCATTGTCGCATAACATTCTCCTCCTTAGTTTTTTGTTTTTTTGATTACACCTTATATTATCTTCTCATGCAAACCCAAAACACAAGCAAAATAACAATCGCGGTATGGACAAGAAAAAGTACCTACCATTGACAGGTGCGCGCATTCTGTCGGTATCGTTTCTTTGCATGAATTTGGCGTTGCTTGTGGTTCAGGCGTGATCGCGTTTGCCATCGTTGTATCCCTGCGCGGCCGGTTGTTTTTTGCGGTAATTCTCCCTTCTGTTTGGTATTATGATAGGCTACATGCGTTTTAGGTGGCGTGTCCGCGGCGTAATGAGCGACAAAAGGAAGGGGTTACATGCTGGTCCGTGACATTTTGGCGAACAACCGCATTTCGTTCAGCTTCGAATTCTTCCCGCCCAAGGACGACGAAGGCTGGGAGCGGCTTTTTCAATCCATCAGCGAGCTTAGGCCCCTGAAGCCTGCCTTTGTCAGCGTTACCTACGGTGCCGGCGGTTCCACCCGCGACCGCACCCATCAACTGTTGATGCGGATCAAGCAGGAGACCGACCTCACCGTGGTTTCGCATCTCACCTGCGTCGGCTCCACCAAGAGCGAGATGCACGACATCCTGGCCCGCTACGCCGAAAACGGCATCGAGAATATCCTCGCCCTGCGCGGCGATCCGCCCAAAGGACGGAAGGAATGGGTTGAGCCGCCGGGCGGTTTTGCCTACGCCGCCGACCTGGTGGCCTTTATCAAACAGCATTTCCCGCGGATGTGCGTGAGCGTGGCCGGTTTCCCGGAAGGCCACCCGCAGACCCCGAACCGCCTGAAGGAGATCGATTACCTCAAGGCCAAGGTCGATGCCGGGGCTGATTACATCGTGACCCAGCTTTTCTTCGACAACCGCGATTTCTACGATTTCCGCGAACGGTGCGAGCACGCCGGCATCCGGGTGCCGATTATCGCCGGCATCATGCCCATCGCCAGCCGGCACGGTTTGGCGCGCATGGCGGAGCTGGCTGCTGGCGCCCGTTTCCCGGCTCGGCTGCTGCGGGCGGTGGATCGGGCGGCAAACGACGAGTATGTGGAAAGGGTGGGGGTTCACTGGGCCACCGAGCAGGTGCGCGACCTGATCGACAACGAGGCGCGCGGCATCCACTTCTATACCCTCAACAACTCCAGGGCCACGCTCAAGATCTACGAGGCCCTCGGCGTCGAGGATTCGGTCCAGCTCTCGGCCTGATCCGGACGGCGCGGCAGACCTCGCCGCGCCCTATTACCCTTGCTTCAGGATATCGTCGGCCCAGCTCAAGGCCGCCGTCACCGTGGGAAAGCCGATGGTGCTGGTGAGCAGCATGAGGCTGTGGCGGATTTCATCCGGGGTGGCGCCGGCGGCCAGGGCCCGCCGCACATGACTGTGCACCGCGCCTTCCGAGCGGATGGCCGCTGCCGCCGCGAGCTGAATGAGGTGGCTTGTCTTTTCGTCGAGCGGTCCGGCCTCCCGCGCCGTGGTGCCCAGCCTTTCGACGGCCGTGAGATAGTCGGGGTACCGCGCCTGGAGATGCTGATAGCTCGGAGGCAGTTTCTCGGTGCTCATCGTTCCCTCCCGCGTGTCGGTATGGTTGCGCACAACCCCTGCGGCAGGCCACTGCCGGTTCCCGGCTAGTTTTTTGTGGCGCTGTAGGAGTATGAAGAAACCACATCTTTCTCGTTGAAGCGGATCACCAGGTCGGAGTTATCCTTCTGGCCGAGCACCGTGTAGCGGTAATTGCCGTAGGTCCAGGTCTGCTGGCCATCTTCGTAGCCGGTGCGCCAGGGATCGCCAAAGAGGCGGCGTACCTCCTCCTTGGTGGTGACCCCTTTCTTGATCGCCAGCACGTTCTGCTCGGGGAAGGGTTTGCCCACCTGGGCGCAGGCGGTGAAGGCGAAAAGGGAAAGGGCGGTAATCAGGGTCTTGAGTTTCATGCGAGGCCTCGTATTTACTGGGGTATGGTATGCAACCGTGTGCAATGTATAAATTTACCGCCGGAAGGTGGCGGATGTCAAGCCGCTCCCGCCGTCTTTTTCTGGCTGCGGGGTTGCCGCCATTTGAAGATGCCATAGACCGAGAGCACCAGGTAGACCGAGAAGAGGGTCGCTTCGGCGGGCAGCCCTTTCATGGTGAAGCTCATGATCCAGCCGGCGTTGGAGATGGTCCAGATGATCCAGCCGGCAGCGCGTTTCTGGAGGTTGTACAGGGTGCCGATGATGCTGAGTGCGGTGAGCAGCCATTCAAACATGGGGATTCCGTTGGGCGCTGGTGATGGCCCGGCGCGATTCGCGGTGCCGGCCCATCGGGATTGATGGGGGAGGGGTTTCGAGTGTGCTCACCATAAAACCTCTGGCGCGGCGATTCAAGTATCAATCTCGGGAAAAGTATGGTATGGAGGCAGTTCACTTTCGTCCCGCAGCGGGAAGGAGCGCTTTTGACCCCAAGCAAGGAGTGGTTATGGCACAGGCAAAGAAGGGTGATCGCGTCAAAATCCATTACACCGGCAAGCTGACCAACGGCACGGTGTTCGATTCCTCCGCCGGGCGCGAGCCCCTGGAATTCACCCTGGGCAACGGCCAGGTGATTGCCGGCTTCGATGAGGCGGTAAACGGTATGCAGGTGGGCGAGGCCAAGAGCATCCTCATCCCGGTGGACAAGGCTTATGGCCTCCGCAACGATCAGTTGGTCATGGATATTCCCCGCAGCCAGGTGCCGCCGGACCTCGACCCCCAGGTGGACCAGCAGCTCCAGATGGGCGGACCGAACGGCGAGGTGGTCGTCGTCAAGGTGGTCAAGGTGACCGACAGCGCCATCACCCTGGACGCCAACCCGCCGCTGGCTGGTGAGGACCTCAATTTCGACATCGAGCTGGTGGCCATCGGCTAGCTAATCCGTTCTCGCTCCTCCCGTATTCAGCCAAAGCCCCGGCGCCTGCGCGCCAGGGCTTTTTTGGTTGGAGAGGGTCCGTGGAAATTTCGCGGCCGCTCTTTTTCCCTGCGGAAAAGCGGCAAAAGGATGTGCTATAGTTGTACCATGGCACATCAAAGACCACGATGTCCGTCGTTGTTACGCCAGCGGGCCCGCTGCCTGCTGGTTCCCGCCTGTCTGGCCTTCGTGTTTGCCCAATCCGGCTGCACCTCGCTCCTCGTCCAATCCGCCGTGGCGCCGGCAATGGACCATCTCCAGTACCAGACCGACCTCGATCTGGTCTGTGACGGCGCCCCGGCCTATCTCCTCCTGCTCGACAGCCTGCTGATCAAAGAACCGGATAACCGGGCGCTGCTCATGGCCGCTACCCAAGGCTACAGCGCCTATGCCGCGGTCATGGAGGAATGCCGCCGGCCGGAGCGGGCCGCCACCTTGGCCGACAAGGCCAAGGCCTACGGAAATGCCCTGCTGACCGGCCTGGATCCTGATCTTGCCGTGACCGCCCCGGCAGATTCCTTTGCCAGGGCCTTGGCCGGGGTGGACCGGGACTCCGCGGCGCAGCTCTTCTGGGGCGGCTACGGCCTCGCCATCTGGGTCAAGTATCAAGCCGGTTCGCCGGCCGCCCTGGCTTTACTGCCCCGGCTTGAACAGCTGATGCAGCGGGTGGTGGTGTTGGAACCAAGCCTCTTCTATGGAGCGGCCCACACCTTCCTCGGCACCTATTACGGGGCGCGACCTCTCCTGGTGGGCGGCGATCCGGTCAAGAGCCGCGACCATTTCGAGCAGAGCCTGGCCTTGGGTGGCCGGGATTTCCTGCTCACCCAGGTTGCCTATGCTGAAACCTACGCGCGGCAGACCTTTGATCGTGAGCTTTACGAGAAACTGCTGCGCGAGGTGATTGACTACCCTTTGACGAAAAGGCCGGAACTGACCCTGAGCAATACGCTGGCCAAGCGCAGGGCGCAGCGGCTGCTGGCCGAGATCGAACGGATTTTTTAGGAGGATTTATGGTGCGGATTGGACGATTGGCAGCGGCCACGATTTCCCTGTTGCTTCTGGCGGGCGCGGTACCTGCCTCAGCTGCACCCAAGTATCTCTTCAAGGTGGCTTCCTTGGCCCCGGACGGCAGCGTCTGGACCAAAAGGTTCGACGAGTTTGCCGATGAGGTCCGCCAGAAGTCGGGCGGCGAGATCGATTTCAAGATCTATCCCGGCGGGGTCATGGGCGACGATCGCGCCATGTACCGCAAGATGATGATCGGCCAACTCCAGGCCGGCGGCTTCACCATGACCGGGATCGGCGAGGTGGTGCCGGACTTCCGGGTCATGGGCACCCCCTTCCTCTTCCGTTCCTACGACGAGGTGGACGCGGCCAGCGCCAAGCTCTTCCCTTCCTTCCAAAAGGCATTCCGCGTCAAAAACCTTGAACTGGTGGCCATGACCGAGGTGGGCTTCATCTATCCCATGTCCGTTGCCCCGATCACCACGTTGGCGGAACTGAAGCACACCAAATGCTGGTCCCCGCAGAGCGATCCCTTGAGTCAGGCCTTTCTCAACCAGGTCGGGGTGGTGCCGATCCAGCTTTCGATCCCCGACGTGCTGGCCGGTCTGCAGACGGGGTTGGTGGAAACGGTTTTCAACAGCTTTTATGGTTCCATCGTGCTTCAGTGGTTCACCAAGACTCGCTACATTACCGACCTGCCCTTTGGCTATGCCTACGGCGCCCTGGTCTTCGATGGCCGCAGCTTCGCCAAGCTGCCGCCCGGCCACGCGGCGTTGATCCGCGAGGCGGCCCGCCGCCATTTCCCCAAGCTCATTGCCGACACCCGCCAGAGCAACGCCGACTCCCTCAAGGTCTTGAAGGAGCAGCACCATCTTACCGTGGTCGCGCCCACCCCGGAGGCGGAGCAGGAGGTGCAGCGCCACCGGGAGGCGGTGGTCAGAACGCTCATCGGCACCGCGTATTCGCGGCAGATTTACGAGACCGCTCTGGCCGCCCTGCGCGACCAGCGGGCTAAAGCGGCCAAGGCGCCCGAGGGCCGCTAGCGCCATGGTCGAACGGCTGCGCCGCATAGGGGCCGGCGCCCTGGCCCTCTTCGCCCGGCTTGAGGATAGTTTTCTCTGTCTGCTGCTTGCGGCCATGACCTTGCTTGCCTGCTGGCAGATTCTCCTGCGCTTCCTCTTTGCCGGCGGCCTCGTTTGGGCCGATCAACTCCTGCGCTATCTGGTGCTGTGGGCCGGCATGTTCGGCGCGGTGATCGCCACCCGCGAGGGACGGCACATCGCCATCGACATTGTTTCCCATCTCCTGCCCGGCAGGCTGATGCCATTCCTGCGGCTCATCATCGATCTCTTCAGTGCCGCGGTGAGCGGGGTATTGACCTGGGCCGCGGTGGTCTTCGTGCAGAACGAGCGGCTTTATGGCGGCGAGATCCTGCTCGCCATCCCCTTCTGGGGGTGGAACCTGATCTTCCCCATCGCCTTCGGGCTCATTACCCTGCGCTTCCTCGGCGCTGCCGCAGGCGAATGCCGCTCACTGCGGCAACAGTGCCAGCTCCGTCAGGCGGGCGGATGAGCCGCCGATGAAACTCCTCAGCCTGTGCACCGGCCTCCTCGCCCTCATCGGCACCCCGCTCTTCATCATCATCGCCGCCCTGGCGCTTATCGCCTTCCACGGCGTCGGCATCGATCTTTCGGTGGTGATCATCGAGATGTCGCGGCTGGCCGATACCCCGTTGCTCCTTTCCCTGCCGCTCTTCATCTTTGCCGGCACCATGCTCTCGGAAAGCGGCGCTCCCCAGCGCCTGCTCCGGTTATCCCGCGCGCTCTTCGGCTGGGTGCCGGGCGGGCTGGCGGTGATCGCGCTGCTGGTCTGCGCCGTCTTCACCGCCTTTACCGGCGCCACCGGCGTGACGATCTTCGCCCTGGGCGGGCTGCTCTATCCGGCCCTGATCGCGGACCACTATCCGGAAAAATTCACCCTCGGCCTCATCACCACCTCCGGCAGCCTGGGTCTGCTCTTTCCGCCCAGCGTACCGCTCATCCTCTACGGGGTGATCGCCGAAACGCCCATCGACCGGCTCTTCCTTGCCGGCATCCTGCCGGGGTTGCTCATGCTGGTGCTGCTGGTGCTGTACAGTATGGCGAAGAGCCCGCCGCTGCACCCGGAGGGGCAGGCAGCCGAGCGGGCAACCCTGCGGACGGCGTTGACGGCCGCGGCCTGGGAACTGCCGCTGCCGGTGATCGTGCTCGGCGGCATCTACGGCGGCATTTTCGTGGCCAGCGAGGCGGCGGCAGTGACCGCTCTCTACGTCCTGCTGGTTGAGGTGGCGATTCACCGCGACATCGCCTGGTCGCGGCTGCCCCGAATCATGGTGCACAGCATGATGCTCTTTGGCGGCATCCTGGTGGTGCTGGCCGCCTCCATGGCCTCCACCAACTTCCTCATCGACCAGCAGGTGCCGATGCGCCTTTTTGAGACCGTGCGCCATTACATTTCGAGCAAATACACCTTTCTCATCGTGTTGAATCTCTTTCTGCTGGTGGTGGGTGTGCTGCTCGACATCTTTTCCGCCCTGGTGCTGGTGGTGCCGCTCATCGTCCCGGTGGCCCAGGGCTACGGCATCGACCCGGTGCACCTCGGCATCATCTTCCTCACCAACCTGCAGATCGGCTACTGCACGCCGCCGGTGGGCATGAGCCTCTTTCTGGCTAGCTACCGCTTCGAGCGCCCGGTGGTCGAACTCTACCGGGCCACGCTGCCCTTTCTCGTCATACTGCTGATCAGCCTGATTATCATCACCTATGTCCCGGCCCTGAGCCTCTGGCTGGTCGGCCTGGTCCGCTGACGCGATCCGGAGGTCACCGCGATGCCGAAAAAATCCCCACCGTTCCGCGCCGAATACGTGAGTTGGTCCAAAATGGCGGCCATGGGGCGCACCCTTGCCGGCCGTATTCAGGACTCCGGTTTCCGGCCGGAGGTCATCGTGGCCATTGCCCGCGGCGGTTACGTGCCGGCCCGGATTCTCTGCGATTACCTCGGGGTGAGCGAACTGGCCAGCCTGCGTATCGTCCACTATCAGGCCGGGGCGAACAAGGAGAAGCGGGCGCGGCTGGTGGCGCCCCTCAACCTGCCGGTGGCCGGCAAAAAGGTGCTGCTGGTCGATGACCTCATCGATACCGGCGAGACCTTCCAGGTGGCATTGGCCCACCTCTTGTCCCTGGGGGTGGCGGAACTGCGCAGCGCGGTGATGCTGGCCAAGCCGGGCGCCGGGGCGGAGGCGGATTTCGTGGCCAGACGGCTCAAGGTCTGGCGCTGGGTGGTCTTTCCATGGGCCGCGGTGGAGGATTTTGGCGCCTTTGCCCGCACGCGGCGGATGCCACGGACCCCGGCTACCTTGCAACGCCGGTTCCTGATCGATTATGGCCTGAGGCTTCCTGCCCAGTTGGCCGCCGACCTCGTCCGGGCCAGGGCTATGGAGTAGCCGGCCTGCCGGGCGGAACGCTGCCCGCCTCGTAGAGGATCAGTTCCCAACTCTTGGTGGGTACGTCGTGGCGGATCAGGTAGGTGGCGTGGTCATCGCCCAGCAGCTTGAAGTACCGGTGGCTGGGCGCCAGCCAGCGGTCGACCACCGCGGTGACCGTTACCGCCCGGCTGCCGAACCAGAGGCGGCAGGGCACCTCCTCGCCGCCGTTCTCGGCCGTGCATTCGACGCGGATGGGGATGGTGGGCCCGGCCATTTCATTCGGAAAAATCGGCGCCTTTGACCCGCTGGCCCTCGCCGGTGAACGGGACGAAGGAGACCGCCAGCACCTCCTTTTCATGCAGGAGGCCGGCCTCATCCTTGGTGATGACCAGCAGCGCCTGGGGCGAGTGCGGCCGGCCCACCGGGATGACGAGCCGGGCGCCCGGCTTGAGTTGGGCGATAAGCGGGGGCGGGATGTGCGGGGCTGCGGCGGTAACGATGATGCCGTCGTAGGGGGCGTGTTCCGGCAGGCCCTGGTAGCCGTCGCCTTCTTCCACCGAGGCCTTGGTGTAGCCGAGCCGCTGGAGGCGTGCTGCCGCCTCGCGGGCCAGGGTCGGGATGATCTCGATGGTGTGGACCTCCTTGACCAGTTCGGCGAGGATCGCGGCCTGGTAACCGGAACCGGCGCCGATTTCGAGGATGACGTCGTCGGCTTCCGGCTCGAGCAGGTCGGTCATCAGCCCGACGATGAAGGGCTGGGAGATGGTCTGGCCATTGCCGATGGGTAGCGGGCTGTTGTCGTAGGCATTGGGCCGCATGGCCTGCGGCACAAACTCCTCGCGGGCCACCTTGCCCATGGCGGCCATCACCCGGGCGCTCAGCCGGACCTTGCCGGTCAGCCCCCGGGTGTAGCGGCATTCCTCCTCAATGGTGCGCAGCATCTCTTCACGGGCGGCGGTATAGCTCGTCATGGCAAGAACTCCTGGTGCTCATGGTTCCTTTATTGTACCTGAATTTTTCCGGTCCCGGCCAGGTTTCGTCGGCTAGCCGGCCGACAGGCCATTTCCCTTGATTCTTCGGGCAGGAAACGGTACCACATAACCAGGGGGCGCATATGGCCGAGGCGGGCTGGGAACATTTTCATCATGTCGCCGATATCGGGGTGCGCGGCTACGGCGCCACGGTGGAAGAGGCCTTTGCCCAGACGGCGTTGGCACTCACGGCCGTGATCGCCGACCCGGCCGTCATCGTGCCCCGACTCCCTGTCGCCATCGAGTGCACTGCGCCGGACCAGGAACTGCTGCTGGTGGACTGGCTCAACGCCATCATCTACGAGATGGCCACCCGCGCCATGCTCTTTTCCCGTTTTACGGTACGGATTGCCGGTGAACTGCTCATCGGCGAGGCCTGGGGGGAACGGGTCGAGGTGGCGCGACACCGGCCAGCGGTGGAGGTGAAGGGCGCAACTTATACCGCCCTCCGGGTGAGCGAGGAAGGGGGGCGCTGGCTGGCCCAATGCGTGGTGGATGTCTGACGCCGGGGAGGGATGGCCATGGATCTGAATCTCTTTACCCGTCACGATGCGTATACCTGGCGGATCAATCCGCGTGGCCGGATGCGGGTGCCGGCGGTGATCTTTGCCGACGAGCGGTTGATTCGCGAGATGGACGACAAGGTCTATGAGCAGGTGACCAACGTGGCCACCCTGCCCGGTATCGTCAAGGCCGCCTACGCCATGCCCGATGCCCACTGGGGTTACGGCTTCCCCATCGGCGGGGTGGCGGCCTTCGACGCGGAGGCGGGCGGCGTGGTCTCGGCCGGCGGGGTGGGGTTCGACATCTCCTGCGGGGTGCGCACCCTGACCACCGGCCTGGCAGCCGACGAGATTCTGGCCCGGCAGCAGGAACTGGCCCTGGCCCTGGCCCGGGCGATTCCGGCCGGAGTGGGCAGCACCGGCGGCTTGCGCCTCGATGCCAAGGGGATGGATGCGATGCTGGCCGGCGGCGCCCGCTGGGCCGTGGCCGAAGGGTACGGCACCAGGGAGGATCTGGCGCGAATCGAGGAAGGCGGCCAGATGAGCGGCGCGGTGCCGGAGGAGGTCTCGGACCACGCCAAGAAGCGGCAGCGCGACGAGATGGGCACCCTGGGCTCCGGTAACCATTACCTGGAGGTGCAGCAGGTGATGGAGGTGTACGACCCCGCGGCGGCCGCGTTGTTCGGACTGCGGGTCGGCGAGGTGGTGGTCAGCATCCACTGCGGCTCCCGAGGCTTAGGCCATCAGATCGGCACCGAGTTCATGAAGCGCATGGCCCTGGCGGCCAGCCGGTACGGCATTCAGTTGCCGGACCGCGAACTCGCCTGCGCGCCCATTAACTCGCCGGATGGCCAGGCCTATCTTGGCGCCATGCGGGCAGCCATCAACTGCGCCCTGGCCAACCGCCAGATTCTCACCCATCTCACCCGCGCGGCCTTTAGCGATTTCTTTCCCCAGGCCGAACCGGCCTTGCTCTACGACGTCTCCCACAACACCTGCAAAGTCGAGGAACACGAGGTGGATGGTCGCTGCCGGCAGCTCTATATCCACCGCAAGGGCGCCACTCGCGCCTTTGGTCCCGGCCATGGCGAACTGCCGGAAATCTACCGCGACACCGGCCAGCCGGTGCTGATCGGCGGCACCATGGGCACGGAATCGTACATCCTGGCCGGCACGGCCGCAAGCGAAGGGCAGGCCTTCAGCTCCGCCTGCCATGGGGCGGGCCGCGCCATGAGCCGCCATGCCGCTCTCAAGAAATGGCGGGGGCGGCAATTGGTCGATGAACTGGCCGGCCGAGGCATCCTGATCCGCAGCCCTTCCTCGCGCGGGGTGGCCGAGGAGGCCCCCGGCGCCTATAAGGACGTCAGCGCGGTGGTGGAAGCCGCGCACCAGGCCGGCTTGGCCCGCAAAGTGGCCCGGGTGGAGCCGCTCATCTGCATCAAGGGGTAAGACGCCATGTACGATCAGATCCTGCTCGCTGCCTTGCTCCAGACCGATCCGCAAACGAAACCGGTGGATCTCGCCGCCGAGGTGTCGCGCTGCGCGACCATCGAATCGGCAACCGAGCGGCTCCGCTGTTTCGATGCCCTGGCTGCCCGCCCGACCCCGCCATCGCCTGTCGCAACCGCTGTGACGCCAACGCCCGCTCCGGCCCCGGATTGGCAGGTGCCGCTCGAGCGTTGGGGGTTCATGGCCAACCGGCCCACGCTCAAATTGACCCCCTATAAACTCAATTATATCCTCCCGGCCTCGTACAACGACACGCGCAACGAAGCGGCCTGGCAAGAGCTGCACCCCGGCGAGAATATTGACGACGTGGAGGTGAAATTTCAGTTGAGCGCCCAGGTCAAGATTTGGGATAACATCTACCAGGGCAACGGCGACCTGTGGTTGGCATACAGCCAGCTGTCGTTTTGGCAGATGTACAATTCCGACAGTTCGTCGCCCTTTCGCGAGACCAACTACGAGCCCGAGGCCTATGTCGCGTGGGCCATGGACCGGGAGTTTCCGGGCATGACCGGCCGGATGCTGAAGGTCGGCTTTGTCCACCAGTCGAACGGCCGGAGCAAGCCGTTGTCGCGGAGCTGGAACCGGGTGTATGCCGCCGTTGCCGCCGAACGGGGCAATTTTGCCCTGCAACTCAAGCCCTGGTACCGGCTCCCCGAGGGCAAGGACAATCCCGACATCGCCGACTACCTCGGCTACGGTGAACTGGACCTCTACTACACGCGGGGCAATCATCTGTTCCATGTCTTGTGGCGCAACAATCTCGATATCGAGGGCAACCGCGGCGCGATCCAGCTCGATTGGGGATTCCCGATCCACAAGGGGCTCAAGGGGTATGTCCAGTATTTCAACGGCTATGGGGAGAGTCTGCTTGACTATAATGTCTCGAGCAATCGCATTGGGCTCGGCTTCATGCTGACCGATTGGCTGTGAGCCGCTTGTTGCGCGTGGAGGCGGCAGGATGCCCATGAGAAAAAGATGGTGGCCGGGAGTCACCATCGGCGGGGGCATGCTGCTTGCCGCCTTTCCTTCTTGTTTGAAGGCGGGGCTTTTCAAGGGGGCGGGGCTCGGGACCATTGCCGGCGCTCTCTTCTTTCTGCCGTTTTTTACGGCATTCATGCCGGTGCTGGCAGCGGCGACCTTCCACCGGGCCGGATAGGGTGGGTATGATGTTTGGGATCAGGCGATAATCGCCCGGCCCCTGGAGTTTACACGAGAGATTATTTAACGGAGCCATCGCGCATGTACTCCTTGCTTACCCGCAGCGGCACCTGGTTCGACCGGATCGAGGCATACTGGCAAAGCCCGGACGGCCAGAAGATTCTGGCCTCTTTTCTCGTGGTCTTCTTTCTGGTAGCGGTGGCGGTCATCGAGTTAAACCGCCGGGCTCTGCTGCCATCGCCCTTTGACCGTGTTTTCTCTCGTACCCATCTGGCCGCCATCGAGCAGGCCTTCAATCTGCTGCTCGCCCTGGAGGTGGTCAGCCTGATTCTAAGCCTGGTGCACTCGGTGTCGCGGTCGGTGGGCAAGCAGTTCGAGATCTTTTCCCTCATTCTGCTTCGGGGCACCTTCAAGAATATCTCCCATTTCGACGAGCCATTGCTGTGGGAACAGGTCGAATCGGTGATGGTGCCCATTGTCGCCTCGGCGGTGAGCGCACTCCTGATCTTTGTGATCATCGGCTTTTTTTACCGCCTGCAGAAGCCCCATCCACTCAAGATGCGGGTGGGAGACAAGAGCAGGTTCATCCTGGCCAAGAAAGCCATTGCCCTTGCCCTGTTGCTCTGCTTCCTTGCCTTGGGCGTTTACGACGTGTGGGGCTATTTTGCCTTCGACCACCCGGAAAATGTCTTTGAGATGTTCTACACGCTCCTCATTTTCAGCGATGTGCTCATCGTGCTCATCTCATTGCGCTACAGTTCCCAGTATCTGGTGGCCTTCCGCAACTCCGGCTTTGCGGTGGCCACCGTGCTGATCCGACTGGCCTTGCTGGCGCCGACCACCATCGGTGCCATTCTGGGGGTGGGCACCGCGCTTTTCGCGTTGGGCATCACCATTGCCTACAACGCCTTTGTGCCGGAACTCTGCGACGAATGCGTGCTGGGGGGGAAGGGAACCGACAAGATATAGCTCGATGGCTTCACGGCGGGATCAACCATTCACACAGGAGGGGGCATGGCAACGAAACAATGCGGCTTGAAATTGCACGATTCGATTCTGGTGGCGTACGACGGCTCCAAGTTCAGCGAAGCGGCGCTGAAGCAGGCCATCGACATGGCCAAGGCCTGCCGGAGCAAGCTCTATGTGATGCATGTGGTGTACCATGGCGTGGAATACGTGGCCATGACGTCTGGCCTGGAGGAGCAGTTGGAGGAGGAGGCCCGCAAGACGCTCAAAAAGGCCGAGAACAAGGTGAAAAAGGCCGGGCTCACCTGCGAGGCGATCATGGGCTACGACGATCAGCCGCATCGCCCTATTGTCGATGAGGCGAAGAAACGGAAGGTAGCGCTCATCGTGGTGGGCAGCCATGGCCGTACCGGGCTGGCCAAGGTGCTCATGGGCAGCGTCTCCCAGCGGATCATCGGCCATGCTCCCTGCACGGTGATGGTGGTACCGGCCTGATCGGAACGCAGTTGCTTGCAGGGTAATGGCTGAAATGGAAAATCCGGTCAGCACGAAGCTGGCCGGATTTTTTTACGTTTTCTTGGTGCCCCCGGCAGGAATCGAACCTGCGACTCCAGGATTTTCACTTTCATGATCTGCGGCACGAGGCTATCAGTCGGCTTTTTGAGAGAACCGACCTGAAAGAAGCGCAGATAATGAGGATAACGGGGCATAAAACCTTTGAAATGCTCTTCCGCTATCCCCATCTCCGGGCGGAAGATTTGGCGGCGAAGCCGGGATAGAGGTAGCTCCAAACCGTTCTTGACAACATGGTGCTTTGGGATTAGAAGAACTTGCGTTCAGATCAATTTTCTGCTTATGGTTTACTATGGCCTTCGATCCGACCGAAGAGGTAGGTGACGAAAAAGCTCTGGTGTTGATCCGAAGGGCTGCCACCGGAAGAAACCTTATTTACGGTCGGCATGTGAAGCAACGCATGCGCGAAAGGAATTTCACGATCCAGGACATTCTTTACATCCTTCAGCATGGCGAATTGAGCGGGAAAGAATACAAAGAAGAATACGAAAACTGGACCTATTCGATCAGGGGCCTTGACCTTGAGGGCGAGGAAGGCCGGGTTGTGACCGCTATCATCTCCGAATATTCGATACAGATTATCACCGTTACAAGTTGAGTTGATTCGGAAAGATGGAGCAAAGGAGGAGCTCATGAAAAAATGCGTTGAGTGTGGCGGCAAGACCGGCTCGATTAAAAATAAGCCATATCGATATGATGAATGTGGTCTGGATGTGGTTCTACACGGAGTCACGCAGTTCAGATGCGAACACTGCAAGGAGGTGTTTGTGTCCCTGCCTGGAATAGAAGCCCTTCATCGCGCGATTGGCGGTTTTATTTGCTCAAAAAGGAAAGCCCTTCTTACTCCCGCGGAGATTAAGTTTTTGCGAAAGGATCTTCACCTTAAATCCAAGGAGCTTGCGTCTGCTTTAGGGGTGCGGCCGGAGACCGTATCGCGGTGGGAAACAGGGAAAGAAACGATTGGCGAGACTCAGGATCGCCTTTTGCGGTCGCTCTATATGAATTATGCTTCTGAAAAGGCGAATAACGTCATCTGCCATGGCCTGGTTCAGATGTTTTCAGAGCTACCCCGGGAACGCAAAGAAGTCAAATCCCCCAAGAAGATCGAGTTGAACCTGGCCGATTGGCTCGGCGCAGGAATGGAGCTGTGTGGTACCTAAGCCCATGAGCAAACAATTTCTTCAAATACCCGCCTTCACCAGTGAGGCGGAAGAACGGGGGTTTTGGCAGACCCACGACTCAACCGAGTACGTTGCTTGGTCGAAGGCCCGGGCGGTTACCAGCCCGAATCTCAAGCCGACGCCGGATACTCCAGGCGATCAAGGTTTGGCTGAGTGAGCAGCGGGAAGCAGCGCACCACGGCGCGAATAGCCATGTCTGAGAAAAATGTATCTGCTTCCCGCTGGGTCAGCCGTTAGGCCCCTGGCGGGGTTATTTTTTTTCTTGCTCGCCGCAACCCGCCAGATCGACCCTCGGGCGGCTGACTCAAATGCCGTAGTTTGGCTTAAATTGCATCCCAGGTTAAGACAATCACTCGAAAAGAGTGATTGTCTTGGCAAGCACCTCATCCAGGATTGCATCCGGAATGCTTTCGAGTTTTCTGGCATGGCGGGCCGTGAGATCAAGAGCGCGAGGCTGATCACAACGGACAACTCCGGCGGTTTCCGTGCCGGCGCCAGACAGAGATACGGCAAACCCCCTTGCTCTGGCGAAATCACCGCCGCTTGTGATCGGTAGCACTATCGGGATCTTCATTGCCCGGTTGAAAGGCGTTGGTGAAACAACCAGAACCGGGCGCGTCCCTTGCTGCTCTCGTCCGGATGTGGGATCAAGCGACACCAAGTAGATTTCGCCTCGTTTCAAAGCAGTTCTCCCCCGACCGGTTTGGCCTCAAGCCACTGTTTATCCTCCTCGCTGATTTTTGCCTTGGAATCACATTGGGCCAGAAGCTCCTTCAGCGTGTAGCGATGCCGTTGAGGTTCGATCACCAGGCGGCCATCATCGATGGCCACCCCGACCTTAGTCCCTGCGTGCAAATGGAGCATTTCAAGGATGGCAGGCGGCACCGCTAACATCACCGAGCCGCCGACTTTACGTAGGCAGGTTGTATGCATGATGTACTCCCTTAAAATTATATAAAAATATAACCAATCTTGTTGCTTCGTGCAAGCCAAATATCATCCCGGCTTTGCCGCCAAGTCCTCGGCCCGGAGATGGGTGTAGCGTTTGAGCATCGAAAGGGTTTTGTGGCCAGTGATTGCTGCCACCTCCATAAGGCCGAACGCCTGGTTTTCAAAGAGTCGGCTGGTAGCCTCGTGGCGTAGATCGTGGAAGTGAAGATCTTCGATGCCTGCCCGTTGCACAGCACGACTCCAGGTGTGTTTTAGGCCGCTCGCGGCCTTCCACTCGAAGAATACTCGATCATCCTTGAGCGAACGTGGCCGATGTCGGAGAACTTCCAGCGCACGCGGCGAGAGCGGTACGTCGCGGCTTTCGCTGTTTTTGGTGTCCGGCAGATGCGCCACCTTCTTGTTGGCGTCGATATGTTCCCATCGCAGAGACAGCAACTCCCCCTGGCGCATGGCCGACTCAAGGGCAAGGACCACAAGATCTTTTAGTGCGGGACTCCGGGAGGTCTCGCAGGCGACCAGAAGCCTTATCTCCTCATCGTTAACCAGGCGACGAGTGCGGGCTTTGCCGGGTGCAGGGAGCCGTATCGCCTGTACCGGGTTAGCCAGGCTTTCCATGCCCCATTCCTTTCTGGCCACCGTGAACAGGTGCGAAACGATGGCTAACTCAAGGCGGATCGTATTGGGAGCTTTTCCGGCTGCCATTCGTTCGTCGCGGTACTTCGCGAAGTCCATTCCTCGAAGGGTTGCGAGATGGCGCTTCGCGAGCGGGTGGGTTTGCCATGTCTTTATCCGACAAAGCTCCATTTCGTAGCTTTTCTTTTTGGGCGTCACTTCGTGTGCATAGCGTGCCAGC
The DNA here is from genome assembly GCA_021802775.1 of Deltaproteobacteria bacterium. Taxonomy (GTDB): domain Bacteria; phylum Desulfobacterota; class Desulfobulbia; order Desulfobulbales; family Desulfurivibrionaceae; genus JAJZRJ01. Next base: position 11,236 of record JAJZRJ010000019.1, on the reverse strand, counting down.
GCCTCGCCGAGAGTGGTGCTTTCCGCCTCTTTTGTGCAGACGTAGACCCCCCGATCTATCTCAGATTCGACCTTGCGAGCCCAGGTTTCAGCTTTTACCTTGGTGGAGAAAGAGGCGGCTTGGGGTGGGTAGCCTTTCCGGCGAATCCGGGCTTCCCATTTTTTGCCGCGTCGGTAATAAGATGCCATGGGGTTCCTCCTGATCGAAAAAAACGCTCAAAAAGCGAATTTTATTTTCGATTGTCGGAGAATTGGCGGAAAAAGACAAGAAGAAAAAATATTTGGAAGGGTAGTTTCTTGCAAACCCTTGCTATTTATGGTGCCCCCGGCAGGAATCGAACCTGCGACTCCAGGATTAGGAATCCTGTGCTCTATCCCCTGAGCTACGAGGGCAGTATGGAAAAATGGTTCAAACTTTTGAAATATAGTCGTGACGCCGGGAGAACGCAACAGGATTTGCTGGCTGGCTACCGTCGCTGGCTGTAAGGAAAGGGACGTCGGGATTCTGGCAATCCGGCGGCGGGCTGTGGTATGTTGAATCAGGGAGGATTCAATGCAACTGGCAACAGCTGAGCAGATGCGGTTATGCGACCGGCTTGCCATCGAGCGTTTCGGCATTTCCGGTGCGGAGCTGATGGAGAACGCCGGGCTTGGTACGGTGGAGTGCATGGCCCGGCGATACGGGCCGTTCAGCGGCAAGGTGATCTCCGTCTTCGTCGGGCCGGGCAACAATGGCGGCGATGGATTGGTCATCGCCCGCCATCTCTTTCAGCGCGGAGCGCGGCCCCGAGTCGTGCTGCTGGTGGCCGGCGAGAGGGTAAGCGGGGATGCCGGCCTCAATCTTAAGGCGGTGCAGCAGTTGCCGATTCCGCTGGTATCGGTACTGACCGAAAGAGCCCTGCGCGAGGCGGAAACTGAGCTGGCTCAGAGCGAGCTGGTGGTGGACGCCATCTTCGGCACCGGCCTTACCCGCGAGGTGAGCGGTCATTTTGCCGCGACGATCCGGCGGATCAACGAATTTTCCTGCCCGGTGGTGGCGGTGGATGTCCCCTCGGGCCTCAACAGCGATACCGGCGAGAAACTGGGGGTGGCCGTGCGGGCCGCACTGACCTGCACCTATGGCCTGGCCAAGCCCGGCATTGTCACCGAATCGGGCCGCGAACTGGCCGGGGTGGTCGAGGTGCTCGACATCGGCATCCCGCCCGAGGCGGTGCAACAGGCCGGGGTATCCATGGAACTGCTCGAAGGGCAGGAGGTGGCGGGTTGGCTGCCCCGGCGGCGGGCGGCGGATCATAAGGGCACCTGCGGCCACCTTTTGGTGGTGGCGGGCTCCGAGGGCAAGACCGGCGCGGCCTTGCTGACGGCCCACGGCGCTTTGCGCAGCGGGGTCGGCCTGGTGAGCCTCTGCGTGCCGGCGCTGCTCAATCCCATCTTCGAAGCCGCCCTGCCCGAGGCGATGACCATCCCGCTACCCGTCTCCCCCACCGCGCCGCTCCTTGCCGATTATCAGATAGTCGCCGAGGCGCTGGTGCGCAAGCAGGCCATGGTGCTCGGGCCGGGGATCGGCACTGCCGCCGGCACCGCCCTGCTGGTCAAGCGGTTGTACCGGGAGGTGGCGCTGCCCATGGTGGTGGATGCCGATGCCTTGAATATCCTGGCAACCGAAACTGCGTTGCTGGGGAATCCCACGGCCCCGCGCATCCTAACCCCGCATCCTGGCGAGATGGCACGCCTGCTCGGGGTGAGCACGGCAACGGTGCAGGATGATCGGCGGGGCAGCGCCCAGGCCCTGGCCAGGGAGTATGGGGTGTGGGTGGTGCTCAAGGGCAGCGGCACGGTGATCGCCGCGCCGGACGGGGCGCTGGCCATCAACCCCACCGGCAATCCCGGCATGGCGGCCGGCGGCATGGGCGATGTGCTGGCCGGCTGCATCGGCGGGCTGCTCTGTCAAGGGCTCGCCCCATGGCAGGCAGCCTGTCTTGGCGTCTATGTCCACGGCCTGGCCGGCGACCTGCTGGCCAGGGAATTTGGTGTGCAGTTTGGTTTTCTGGCCTCGGAGCTGGCCGCGGCCCTGCCCAGGGCCTTCCGGCAGCTGCTTGAACCCGCGTGACCACGAGAGGAGGAGAGACGATGCAGACGGCAAAGGAGATCATGACCACGGCGGTGGTGAGTGTGCCACCGGACCTGCCGGTGGAACAGCTGGCCGCGCTGCTGCGCGACCGCAAGGTCAGCGGCGCGCCGGTGGTGGACGCGGCCGGGATGCTCATCGGCGTGGTGACCGAGAGCGACCTCATCGATCAGGCCAAGAAGATTCATATCCCCACGGCCATTACCATCCTTGATTCGGTGATCTTCCTGGAAAGTGCCAAGGGCATGGAACGGGAGATCGGCAAGATGACCGGCGCCACGGTGGCGGATATCTGCACGAAGAGTCCGTTGACCATCACCGAGGAAACGCCGCTCGACGAGATCGCCACCATCATGGCGGAACGCCACATTCATACCCTGCCGGTGTTGCGCGGCTCGCAGCTGGTGGGAGTGGTGGGCAAGAGCGACGTGATTAAAACCCTGGCGCGTTAGCCAACCCGCTCGCCCCAAAAGGGCGGGTCGGCCAGGCGTACCGCCACCAGCCCCCGCACCGAGTTGCCCACATAGAGCGCCTCGGACCGGCGCAGGTCGTCGAGGGTGAGGACAGCTTCCTCGATGGGTATCGGACTTGTTGCGAGCAAGTGGCGGCGGAAGACGCCGGGCAACAGGCCGCAACCAAGGGCTGGGGTCAGGAGTTTTCCTTGTCGTTGGGCAAAAATGGTGGTGATCGCCCCCTCGGTCACCTCGTTCCGTTCGTTCAGAAAGAGCATCTCGTAGAAACCGGCCGCTGTGGCACGAGCCCGTTCCGTATCGTAGCGGGAGCGCAGGGTAGTCTTGTGATAGAGCCACGGGTCGCGGGAATCGGTGTGCTGTGGAGAAAAGACTACCTGCGGCCGGCCGGTCGCCGCCGCGGCCAAGGCAAGATCGGGCTCGTGCCGTGGCGCCTCGCCGGGGGTGTGGGTCAGGTGCAGGGCGCCGTCCTTGGCCAGGGTCAGCCGCACCCGCTGGCTGGTGGTAAAGGGGGCAGCCAAGGCGGCAAGTTCCGCCCGAATCGCCGTCTGGTCGGCAAAGAAACCGAGGCTCGCGGCCGAGGCGAGTAATCGCTCCAGGTGCAGATCGAGCAGCCAGTATCCCTCGCCCGGCTGCCACAGCAAGGTCTCGATGAGCTCAAATATCGGGGTCGGCTGGCTGAGAAAGCGGGCCTTCAACCGGCATTCCTGCCACTCCTGTTCCGGGTCGGAATCGCTCACCACCCCCGAGCCGATGCCCATCTCCCCCTGGCTTCCCCGCAGCACCACCGTGCGGATCGGCACGTTGAAGATCGCGGCGCCATCCGGCGCGATATGACCGATGGCGCCGGTATAGACGCTGCGGGGTCCGCTTTCCAGCTCGTGGATGATCTCCATGGTACGGATCTTGGGGGCGCCGGTCACCGAGCCGCAGGGAAAGAGGCCCTGGAAAAGGTCGTGGAGGCCAAGGCCCGGTCGCAGTTGCCCCTCGATGGTGGAGGTCATCTGGTGCAGGGTCTCGTAGGTCTCGATATCGAAGAGGGAGGTGGTGCGCACCGAGCCGGGGAGGCAGAGGCGGCCGAGGTCGTTGCGCAGGAGATCAACGATCATCACGTTTTCGCTGCGGTTCTTTGCATCGTGCCGGAGGTCTTCGGCGCGGCGGGCATCCTCTCCGGCGAGGGCGGCCCGGCGGCTCGTCCCTTTCATGGGGCGGACCAGGCAGCGGTCGCCCTCCTTGCGGAAGAAGAGTTCCGGCGAAAAGGAGAGGATCTGCTGGCTGCCCATTTTGAGCCAGGCGGAATAGGCCACGCTCTGGCTGCGGCGCAGGGCGGTGTAGAGGGCGGCGGGTGAACCGGCAAAGTCGAAGCGAAGCTTGAGGGTATAGTTGACCTGATAGGTGTCGCCGGCCGCGATGTACTCCCTGATCCGTTCCAGATTGTGGTGGTAATGCGAGGCGGTTTCGTCGAGCCGTAGATCGCTGAGGGCATAGGTGGCGGGTGCGACGGTTGCCGCGGTTGCCGGCCAAGGCGGCTCCTGATTGAAGATGCCGTCCGCGTGGTTAAAGACCAAGGGGGGCGGAAAGACGCCGAGCATGGCGAGTGGGGCCGGACTTTCCGGCAGCAGCCGGTGCAGCACCGGCTCCAGCCGGTAGCCGAACTCGTAGGCAAACCAGCCGGCAAGGTGATAGCCTTGGTGAAGATAGGCCTCGGCCTCATTGAAAAAATCAGCTGGCGGGGTGGCGGCGGTACAGGTCAGCACGGCCACCGGCCTATGGAAGAGCAGGGAGCGATGATCCGTTGCCCCTGGCCGGCTGGTTTCCAACCATACCGCCACCGCCTCTCCTGCGACAAAATTGAGCAGGCCGGCAAGCTGGGCATCGGTGAGGGGGCGCGGCGGTGTCATCGGGTGGTCAGTGCTCATGTGGGGGTGGTTCAACGCTCCATCCTTTACCGGCTGGCCGGCCACTTCGCAAGGGAAAAGTCGGTGCTGCCATCGCCCCTGCGGCCGCCGGGAAAGTGCTGGAAAAAACAGGTTTGTACCAGCCGGCTGGGGCTTGCGGTAAGCAGTGTAATGCTTTATATAAAAGAATGAAAACCAGTCCGTTAGCCATTCCGGCGGCTGCGTGACGTGACACTGATCGAGGAGGAAGGAACATGCTGATTGAAGATTGGATGGCCAAGGACGTGCTCACGGTCGATGAAAACACGTCCCTCATGCGTGCCACCCGGGTCATGAAGGAAAACAACATCCGCCGGTTGCCCGTGGTCTCCCACGGCAAGCTTATCGGTATCGTGACGGATCGCGATGTGAAGGACGCCTCGCCCTCAAAAACCACGTCGCTCGATATCCACGAACTTTATTATCTGATGTCCGAGATGAAGGTCAAGGACGTCATGACCGCGACCCCGTTGACCCTGAAGGGCAAGGACAGTCTGGAGATGGCCGCGCTGGTGATGCTCGAGGACAGGATCTCCGGCATCCCCATTGTCGACGATATCGGCCACCTCGTCGGTCTGCTCAGCGAGACCGACATCCTGCGCGGCTTCATTCACAGCACCGGCATCAAGGACGGCGCCCGCCAGTATGTCTTTGACCTGCCGGATGCGCCCGGCTCGGTCACTAAGGTCATCGAAGCTCTGCGCAAGTATACCACCCGCGTCATCAGTATCCTCACCTCGTTCGAGGATGCGCCGCAAGGGATGAAGCGGGTTTCCATCCGCATCACCACCGATAACCAGGCGGATGTGGAGGCCCTGCATCAGGATCTGGTCAAGAATTTCACCGTGGTCTATTACGGGGTGGACGAACTGCGGAACATGCCGCGGCGCAAGAAGGAAGCCGCGTAACCGCAAGAAAGAACAGGAAGTTTGGGATGCAGGCCCCGGTTCCGCAAGGACCGGGGCTTTTTTGCGGCCTTAGAATGCGGTTGCCGGCTCCGGTGCCGGCTCCGGTGCAGGCTCGGCCGCCGCCTCGTTTTCTTCGATGATTTCCGGATCGCCCGCCTGGGGGATGGTCGTGGGCTCCTCGTCTTCCATGGTCACGCCCTCGGGTTTGGTAAAGTCGCCGGCCTGATAGACCTTGTGGGCCGTGCCCATGAACTCAAGCCAGATCGGCGCCGCGGCCTGGGCGCCGGTCTCGTTCCTGCCGAGCGAGGCCTTCTGGTCGAAGCCTACCCAGACGCCGGTGACCAGTTCCGGGGTGTAGCCGATGAACCAGGCATCCATGTATTTGTCGGTGGTGCCGGTCTTGCCTGCGGCCGGGATTCCCAGGCTGCGGATGTTCCGGGCCGTCCCTTCGCCGATGACCCCTTGCAGCATGCGGTTCATCTGATAGGCCACCTTGGGGTCCAGCACCCGCTTGGCCTCCGGGGTGTTCTCCTCGAGGATATTGCCGCCCTTGTCGGTGATCTTTTTGACAAAGATCGGCCGGAGGTAATAGCCGTCGGTGGCAAAGACCCCATAAGCTGCGGTGAGTTCCAGCATCGACAGCTCGGAGGTGCCCAGCGCCAGGGAGAGATCGGTGTTGAGCGGGGAGGTGATGCCAAGGTCGCGGGCCATGGCAATGGCGTTGGCGACGCCAATCTCCTGGAGGGTCTTCACGGTGACGATATTGCGGGAGTAGACCAGGGCATCGCGGATTGATGTGGGGCCGTGATACTTGTTGTCGAAGTTTTTCGGCTCCCAGCGCACCCCGGCGCTCGCCCCCTGCAAGCGAAGCGGTTCATCGACGATGACCGTTTCCGGCGTCATCCCGCGGTTGAGCGCCGCCGCATAGATGATCGGCTTGAAGGCCGAACCGGGCTGGCGCCGGGCCTGGACGGCGCGGTTGTACTGGCTGCGGGAAAAGTCGGCGCCGCCGACCATGGCCCGCACCATGCCGGTGCGCGCCTCGATGGAGAGCAGGGCCGCCTGCGGCGTGGTGGCGCTGGTCTGATCCTTGTGGCGCTCCGTCCATTTGGCGACGCCGTGCTTCACTGCGGCCACCGCGTCCTTCTGGAGCTTCTGGTCGAGGGTGGTGTAGATGCGCATTCCCTCATTGATCAGGCGCTCCTCGCCGTAGCGCTCCTCCACATAGTTGCGGATATGCTGGATGAAGTAGTTGTTCTCCGCCGCATAGGTCGTGGTCGGTCCCCAGAGCAGCGGTCGTTTGTGCGCCTTCTGCGCCTCCGCCGCCGTGATGAAACCCTCTTCCACCATACGGTTCAGGACATAGGCCTGCCGGCTTTTGGCGAGCTTGTAGTTGCGGAACGGCGAATAGCGGCTGGGCGCCTGGGGCAGACCGGCCAGGAGCGAGATTTCCGCGAGGTTGAGGTCGCTGGCGTGCTTGTCGAAGTAGACCTGTGCCGCTGCCTCGACGCCATAGGCGCCGCTGCCGAGGTAGATTTCGTTGAGATAGATGTGGAGGATCTCGTCCTTGGTCAGCGCGCGGTCGATGCGGAAGGCGAGGATCGCCTCCTTGATCTTGCGGGTGTAGGTCTTTTCCGGGGAAAGCAGAACGACTCGGGCCACCTGCTGGGTAATGGTGCTGGCGCCCTGGCCACGTTCGCCGGTCCGCAGGTTGTGAAAAAGCGCCCGCAGGATCGACCAGCCGTCCACCCCGCTGTGTTCATAGAAACGTGCATCTTCCGCCGCGACAAAGGCCTTGGACAGCAGGGGCGGCAGGGTGTTGAGCCCGACTTCGATCCGGTTCTGCCGGAAGATGCGGGCCACGATCTTGTCCTGGTTGTCGTAGACAAAGGTGGTGGCCGATGGCTGGTAGGAGCCGATGGCACGGATGTCCGGAATGTCGAGGAAGACGAAGAAATAGAGGGTGGCCCCGATGAAGAGTGACAGGAAGAGGGCGATCGATAGCAGAAAAACAGCAAGATGCGTGGCGGTCCACCGCCGGATGTTGGTCGTCACTGTGGGATAAGTCGGGCTGCGGTGGGCGTCACCAGATCATTAGAGAGTAGTTGGGTGAGACGACCTTTTATCACAGCCCCCGGCGGACCGCAAGGGAAAGGATGTTTTCGGCTGTGAAAACAGGCAGAAGCAGCGGGAGACGGCAAGGCCACCGGCCGGGCTGTCTCCCGCGGGAAAGGGAAGGCAAGGTGCGGTTGCAGGCAGGCGGATGGCGGCGACAGCGATGCGGCGTCAACCGGGCGCATTTTGCGTCTTTTCGGGTGATGGATAGCGGGATTGTTTTGCGTCTGTTAGCTGGTGCGGATCAGGCTGGCCGCGGAATTTTTTTGCCATTTTTTTGTTCGCGCAACGGAAATTCTGTAAAGTACAACACTTGCCGTTTTTGGGTATCATGTTGTTTTTGTGATTTTTTTGCCAAAATTATAATTTCCGGTTAACAGGATGTTGCGGTAATGGTTTGCGGTGCCACTTGGTGATGTTCGATTGCGCGCAAGCTGCTATTGAAAGAAAAACCTGCGCCCAAAAAGAAGAAAAACTTGACAATGGATAGTTGCAATAATAGGTTTTGATTAAATTGCATATATGGTGACACCCTGATGGGTGTCGAAAAAGTTTCAATTTCCCATTCAGAAAAAGGAGGTAACCGCCGGAGGAAATAGGCGGGGGAAATCGGCGCAACCACCCTGTTTGAGACCGTCATCTCTGGCAGGTATCGATGAAGCAGCAGCCTGGTTGAACAGGCCGTTTGATTGAGGAGGCACAAGATGGAAGGTCTACTTTTTCTGGTTTTGTGGCTTGGCTGTGCAGCACTCCATACCTTGTTCGACCTGAAGATCAAACCCTTGATCCGGGCGCACGAAGAAGAATTCTGATCTTGGCGTACCGGAAGATATGGAAGGGCGGCATCCGGGGGGTGTCGAATTATTGGATCAAGCTTTACAAAAGAGGAGTTTGTCCCATGAACAATCTGTTATCGAATGTGTTTCCGCAGGATGGCCTTGCGGTCAGTTCATCCCGGGCTTACAACATTGCCGTTGCCGGGAGCGGCCTTTTTGCCGCCGCCGGCGTTGCCTTCGGCCTCCATGGCATGCTGGTTGGCCATGAACACACCTACGGCGTCAGCCGGGAGATCCCCTGGGGGCTCCTGATCGCCGCCTATGTCTTCTTTGTCGTTACCTCGACCGGCCTTTGCCTGGTCTCCTCCATCGGCCATGTCTTTGGCGTGGAGGCGTTCAAGCCGATCGCCAAGCGGTCCGTTTTCCTGGCCATCGTCACCATCATTTCCGGCTTTTTCGTCATCGGGTTCGAGATCGAGAACCCTTGGCGCATGCCGATCTACAACATGCTGTCGCCCAATCCCACCTCCAACATCTGGTGGATGGGCACCCTGTACGGCGCCTATCTCTTCTTCATGGTGATCGAGTTCGCGCTGCTGCAGATGGACAAGCACAAGATCGCCGGCATGTTCGGCCTGATGGGCGTGATCTCCGGCGTGGCCGCGCACAGCAACCTGGGCGCCGTCTTCGGTCTGCTCTCCGGCCGCGAGTTCTGGCACGGCCCCTACATGCCGATCTACTTCATCACCTCGGCGATGATGAGCGGCTGCGCGGCGGTCATCTTCTTCTTCTGGCTGGGCTACCGGCTCAATGGCTGGAAGATGAGCGAGACGCTCCAGAACTCGCTGCGCTCCACCGCCAAGCTCGGCGCCACCCTGATCGCCGTCATCATGTTCTTCACCACCTGGAAGATGATCTCCGGTATCTCCGGCGAGCCGCCAGGCAAGTACGAGGCGATCATGGCCCTGGTGAACGGCCCCTATTCGGTGAACTTCTGGGTCGGCGAGATCATGCTCGGCATGGTGATCCCCTTTGCCCTGATCCTGATGGCCAGGGCCAGGAACCTGCAGATGCTCTTCGTGGCCGCGGCCTCTTCCGTGGTGGGCATCTTCTTCATGCGCTACGACCTGGTGGTGGTCGGCCAGATTGTGCCGCATTTCCACGGCATGGGCGTGAACGACCTGCCGGAACTCTTCTCCTATACGCCGTCGCTCCATGAGGTGATGGTCACCCTGGGCGGGATTTCGCTCTGTGTCCTGGGCTTCCTCATGGGCGAGCGGCTGTTCAGGGGACATCTCTCCGAGGGACACTAAGAGCATAAGGAGAAAAGGACATGGTGGCCAAGAAAAGAACGGCCATCCAGCCGTTGCGGCCCGACCTGCCGATCTATCCCATTGGTGTGGCTGCCAAGTTGTTGGATGTCCACCCCGGTACTCTCCGGATTTACGAGGAGAAGGGGCTGATCGAACCGGCGCAACATGGCACCAGGCGGCTCTATTCACCCAGTGACATCAAATGGGTGAGTTGCCTCCGCTCCATGATTCATGACCAGGGGATCGGCATCCCGGGGTTGAAGCGGCTGCTCGCCCTGGCACCCTGCTGGGAGGTCGCTGACTGTCCGGCCGAGGTGCACGAGGCGTGCGAAGCCAAAGTGGATAAGGTCCCTCCGCGGACGATGCACATAGCCGGTGATGAGGCCGCCGAAAAAAAGCCAAGGCGGCCGAGTTGGCAAAAAAAAGTCCGGCTCCGGCCGCGACCACAAACAGGCCGGGCGCAGCTGATCGTACTCCCGCTGCGAAGGGCTGGTAACGAGTGAGAAAAAAGCCGGAAAGGTTCGCCCTTCCGGCTTTTTTGGTTGGCTGGCAACGGCATGGAGATAACCCGCAACCAGATTTTTCCCCGTATGCATGGAACCTTTTGGGGACGTCGGCCGCATCGGGGATGATAGAAAGAACTCCCTGCCCGTCCCCTTCGGAAAGGAACAACCGCCATGAAGTCTATCGCCTCGGCAGCGTTGCAGCCGCCATCTCTCCCGCGGCAGGAGATTATCCGGCTCGTTGGCGAGCGGGCGGCGAACATCTTCGATGCCCGCGGCGGCTATTGTTGCGCCGAGGCGGTCATCGCGGTGCTCAATATCCTGAATCCGTGACGGCTTCGCGCTTGATTAGATGATATCCGGCTGTTGCCGCTGTTCAATGTCAAGGCCACCGCTTTGTCCGGGTTCACCCCGCCGCCCTGCGGGGCGACCGATAACGGCGCATCTGCCGCGTTGGCGACTCGTTGATATACCAGGTGTATCATCAACAACATCGTCGCCGCCTTGCCTCTGCACCGTTCTCGAACGCTCACGGATTCAGGAATATGTTAAATGCCCGATGGCGGGGGAAGGGGGATTTTGCGGCCGCTGTTGTCCACCCGCACAAGGGTGACATGGGTGGAGAAAACCGCTTCTTCCCCGCCGGTGTGGATGTTCCTGGCAAACACCGTCACCGCGTAGTGCACCGAGGTGGTGCCGGCGCGATCCTTGTTGATTTCAAAACGCAGCACCGCGCCCTCCTGGATGCTCCTCCTGAATTCGACCCGATCCATGGCCATGGTGACGAAGTTGCAGCCGGGATACTCCAGGGTGGCGGCGATCCAGGCATATTCGTCGACCCATTTCAGGAGATTGCCGCCGAAGAGATAACCGTAGTGGTTGAGGTGCTCCGGCAAAACCAGTTTGTGGTTGATCATGGGGCATCCTGTAGCTGAAGGGCAAGGGCGTCTCATAAAGCATAAATACCATGCTGGCCATCTGATAAAGTCGTAGCCTTGAAGGAGTAACTTCAACCTACCGGATCAGAGGAGGCCAGCATGGCAAAGTCAAGTGTAACAAATCTTCGTCAATTTGTAAGCGGGTTTGA
>JAJZRJ010000018.1 GCA_021802775.1 Deltaproteobacteria bacterium | reverse complement strand
AGAGTTAAGAGAAGGTCTTTTGATAAACGGTATTGACAGATGGCCACATAAGAAAAGGGGGGAGCCGTTGCCGGCTCCCCCCTTGGGGTCTTCCTTGTAACCGGAAGTTTTTACAGCTTGAAGAGCAGGTCGCTGTAGGTCGGTACCGGCCAGAGGTCGCGCGGCATGATGGTCTCCAGCGCGTCGATCTCCTTGCGCAGCTCGCCCATGGCGGTGAAGACCTTGTCGCGATACGCGGCGGCCTGCTTCTCCACCTTGTCGATGGCCTGCGCCTTCTTGACCTCGTCCTCGAGCTTGGCCACCTTCTTGGCGGCGTTGCCGAGCAGGGTCGAAACCTGGGCCAGCAGCTCCTTCTGCACCGTACCGTACTTGCCGGCGGCGTTGGCCGAGGTGCCCAGGTCGGTCATGAAGTTGATGACCGCCGGGATGTACTCCCGCCGGGTCATCTGGATCGCGGTCAGGGCCTCGATGTTGATGTGCTTGGCGTACTGCTCGGTGTAGATGTCGTAGCGGGAGTGGAGTTCCTCCTTGCTGAGCACGTTGTACTTGGCAAAGAGCTTGGTCGCCTTCGGGGTGACGAGGGCCTTCAAGGCGTCCACGGTGTTGCGGTTGTTGGGCAGCCCGCGTTTCTCCGCCTCCTTGGCCCATTCGGCCGAGTAGTTGTTGCCGTTGAAGACGATGCGGCCGTGCTTGGCCACGGTCTCCTTGATGATCGCCTGGATCTCGGCGTTGACGTCCTTGGCCTTCTCCAGGCGGGTGGCGATCTCGTCCAGGGCCTCGGCGGCGATGGTGTTCAACGCCACGTTGGGGCCGGCGATGGACTGGGAGGAGCCGCACATGCGGAACTCGAACTTGTTGCCGGTGAAGGCAAAGGGCGAGGTGCGGTTCCGGTCGGTGTTGTCCTTCGGCAGTTCGGGCAGCGAATCGACGCCGATCTTGAGGGATTGGCAGGCGCCCTTCTTGCAGATCTTCTCGCCCTTGGCCAGCGCGACGAGAACGTCGTAAAGCTCCTGGCCGAGGAAGACGGAGATGATCGCCGGCGGGGCCTCGTTGGCGCCCAGGCGGTGATCGTTGCCCGAGCTGGCGCAGGTGGCGCGCATGATGTCGGCATGGGTGTCCACCGCTTTCAGGAGCGCACAGAGGAAGACGAGGAACTGGGCATTGTCCTCCGGGGTGTTGCCCGGATCAAGCAGGTTGACGCCGTCGTCGGTGGAGAGCGACCAGTTGTTGTGCTTGCCCGAGCCGTTGACGCCGGCATAGGGCTTCTCGTGCAGCAGGCAGACCATGTCGTGGCGCAGCGCCACCTTCTGCATGGTCTCCATGACCAGCTGGTTGTGGTCGGTGGCGATGTTGGTGGTCTCGAAGACCGGGGCCATCTCGAACTGGGCCGGCGCCACCTCGTTGTGCTTGGTCTTGGAGGTGATGCCCATCTTCCAGAGCTCGATGTCGAGGTCCTTCATGTAGGCGGCGACCCGGTCCTTGATGGCACCGAAGTACTGGTCCTCCAGCTCCTGGCCCTTGGGGGCCGGGGCGCCGAACAGCGAGCGGCCGCAGGTCATGAGGTCGAGGCGGTCGAGGTAGAAATCCTTCTCCACCAGGAAGTACTCCTGTTCGGCGCCGACGGTGGAGGTAACGCGGGTGGCGGTGGTATTGCCCATGGCCTTCAAGACGCGCAGGGCCTGCCTGGAAACCTCGGCCATGGAGCGCAAGAGCGGGGTCTTCTTGTCCAGCGCCTCGCCGGTGTAGGAGCAGAAGGCGGTAGGAATGCAGAGGGTAACGTCGCCGATGGCGTCTTCCTTGAGGAAGGCCGGGGAGGTGCAGTCCCACGCGGTGTAGCCGCGGGCCTCGAAGGTGGCGCGCAGGCCGCCGCTCGGGAAGGAAGAGGCATCCGGCTCGCCCTGAATGAGCTGTTTGCCGGAGAACTCCATGATGACGCCGCCGCCGCTGATGGGGGCGATGAAGGAGTCGTGCTTCTCGGCAGTGGCACCGGTCAATGGCTGGAACCAGTGGGTGTAATGGCTGGCGCCCTTCTCGATGGCCCAATCCTTCATGGCGTTGGCCACCACCGCCGCCACTTCGGGCTGGAGCTTGGAGCCCTGCTCGATGGTCTTGCGCAGCGCCTTGTAGATCTCCTTGGGCAGCCGTTCCTTCATGACCGTGTCGTTGAACACGTTGGTGCCGAACACCTCCGGCACGCTGATGCTGATCTTGCTCATTGTCTGTTTCCTCCTGGGAAGGGGTTTGGTGAAAAAACTGGATTCATGTTCCCCGCGCCGCGGGGTTGGTTGTTTTCAGCCTCCGGGCCTTTCCGGCGCGGCGCTGCGGGTTTCCTGGTTTGTTCAGCAGAGGATCGGCCCTCCTTTGCCGGGTGCTCCGGCCGCATGGAGCAGGGCCTTGGTGATCTCCTCCTGCAGGCCCTGGTCGGTGATTTTGGCGTGGTCGTGGCCGAGGACGTAGAAGACGTCCACGATCTGGTCGCGTTCGCTGCCGATCTTGGCCCGGTAGATGGAGATGCCGAAATCCGCCAGCGTCCGGGTGATGTGATAGAGCAGCCCCGGCTGCTCGGCGGCGTAAACCTCGATGATCGAATAGCCGCCGGAGGCGTGGTTGTCGATAAGCACCCGCGGCTCATGGCGGCGGCCGAGGGATTGGCCGATAGAACGGGCGGTCTGCTGCTTGTCGGCCAGACGGTGGGCCAGTCCCAGCCGGTTGCCCATGGCCAGGCCGAGGTCGTGGGCGAGCGCCGGCCAGTCCTGCTCGGCATAGGCGAGGTTCAGACAGGAGCGGACGTTGAGCACGTCCACCGCGATGCCGTTCTCCCAGGTGAAGATCTGGGCCGCAATCACCTCCAGGTTGTGAAGGGCCATGGTGCCGCAGAGCTTGGCGAGTAAGCCGGTGGAGTCCGGCGCCATGATGAGCACCGACCAGGTGAGGCCCTGATCCTCGGGATCGACGATGACCTCCCGGCTGGTCAATTCGGCGCTCCGCTTGATGTGGCGGGCGATGGTCTCCGGCGTGAAACTGAGCAGATATTCCTCGGGCAGCGCCTCAAGCACGATCTGCTCCGCGGTGGTGAGCAGCGGCTCGACCTGCTCCCGCATCCAGCGTACCCCTTGGGCGGTATCCGGTTGGCCGAGGTCGCTGCGTTCGAGCAGGTGGGAGATCTTGAGATAGAGCTCGTGGAGCAGGGCCCCTTTCCATTCGCTCCAGGCGGTGGGGCCGGTGGCGTGAGCATCGGCCAGGGCGAGGAGATAGAGCATGTGCAGGCGGTCCGGATCGGCGATCTGACGGGCGCACTGGGCGATGAGGGTTTCATCGTCCAGGTCGCGGCGCAGCGCGGTGATCGGCAGGAAAAGATGATGCTGGATCAGGAAGACGAGACAGCTGATGTCGCGGTTCGAGAGGTTGAGGCGTTTGGCAATCCCTCGCACCAGTTCCGCGCCGCGTATCGCATGATCCTCCTGATGACCCTTGCCGATGTCGTGGAGCAGGGCCGCGAGGTAGAGGACATGCGGCGAGTTCACCTGCATGAAGACCGGTTCCCGGCGGCGGAGGCGGTGCAGCTCGGCCACCGTATGCAGCAAGTGGTGGTCCACGGTGTAGGCATGGTAGACATCGTGCTGGGCCAGGGCGCGGATCGCCGCGAACTCCGGCAGGTAGGCGCCGAGCAGCCCGGTTTCCAGCAGGGCGGCGAGGATCTCCAGCGGGTCCTTGGCCTCCAGCAGGACCTCGAGGAAGGCCTTGGCCATGCGTTTCGAATGGCGGAGGCGGTCGTCCACCAGATGGAGGTGCTCGCTGACCTGCTTTTTGGTGCGGTAGTGAAGGGGCAGCCCGGTTTTGGCTGCCTGGGCGAAGAGGCGCATCAGCAGGTGAGGGCGTTTTTCGAGGAGTTCGAGGTCGGTCAGATACACGCGGCCGCTGCGTACGGTGATGCCGGGCTCCAGGGTGTTTTCCATCTCCCGGCTCGGCTGGGCGTAGACTGCCTCGGCGACATGTTCGAAGAAGAGATCGGTGGTGGTGGCCACCGCGTTCATGTGGCCGTAGAGATCGCGCATGAAGCTCTCCACCCCGAGAATGCCGCGGTCGTCCCGGTAGCGCAGGGCCCGGGCGATCTCCTCCTGGTGCTCGAAGAAAAGCTGATCGTTTTTGCGGCCGCTGGCGTAGTGCAGCCGGTTGCGGATGCGGATGAGAAATTCCCACGCCTCCTCGAAGCGCTGCCGTTCGGCCGGGCTGAGTAAGCCGGCCTCGGCGATGGCGGCAAAATCCCGCAGGCCGAAGACCACGTGGGCGGTCCACAGCATGGCCTGGATATCGCGGAACCCGCCGGGGCTTTCCTTGATCTGCGGCTCCAGCTGGTAGCTGTACTTGCCGAAGCGGGTATGGCGTTCAGTGCGGAAGTGCATCATCTTCTGGAGAAATTCTCCGCGTTGTCCCTCAATAAAGCGCTGCCGGTATTCTTCGGTCAGCTGCGCCAGGAGCGCCTGGTCGCCGGCAATATACCGGATGTCGAGCAGCGCCACCCGGAAAAAAAAATCTTCCTCCGCGGCGGTCAGCGAAGCCGCCACGGTGCGAACGCCATGCCCGATTTCCAGCCCCGCGTCCCACAGGGGATAGAAGATCGCCTCGGTCGCCGCCTCAAGCCCTCCCTCCGCTTCGTGGTGGTGGAGCAGCAGGAGGTCGATGTCCGAAAACGGAAACAACTCCCGCCGGCCAAAACCACCCAGGGCCGTGAGAGTCATTCCCTGCCGCGCTTCCGGACATGCCCGGAATGCCTCGGCAACAACATTGTCGATGAGCGTCGAGTGCTGGAGCAGCAGGTCGCGACCGTCTGCCCCCCGGCGCCACAGGTACTCCAGCGCATCGCGCCGGGCACGCAGTTCCACCTCCATCAGATCGCCTCGGTGCCGGTCTCCCCCGTGCGTACGCGGATCACTTCTTCCACCGGCAGGACGAAGATCTTGCCGTCGCCGATCTTGCCGGTGTTGGCGGCCTGGCGGATGGTGTCCACCACCGCGTTGACCTGGCTCGATTCGACGATGATCTCGAGCTTGACCTTGGGAATGAAGTCCACCACGTACTCGGCGCCGCGGTAGATTTCCTTGTGGCCCTTCTGGCGGCCGTAGCCCTTGACCTCGGAGATGGTCATGCCCTTGATACCGATGGCATTGAGCGCCTCCTTGACGTCGTCGAGCTTGAAGGGTTTGATGATCGCCTCGATTTTTTTCATAATTGCGCTCCTTTACGGAATCGGGAGACGCTGCCGCCTCCCGCCCTGGTTGTTCGCTCGGTTACAGTGAATAGCCGATCTCGTTGTGCTCGGTGAGGTCGAGGCCCTGGACTTCGTCCTCGGTGGTCACCCGCAGGCCGACTATGGCATCCACTACCTTGAGGATGATGAGGGTGGCGACCATCGAGTAGCCGATGGTGGTGAAGGCATCCATGGCCTGGACCGTGAAGAGGTGCGGGTTGCCGTAGAAAAGGCCATCCTTGCCATTGGGGTTGACCAGGGTGGTGGCAAAGAGTCCGGTGGCCAGCGCTCCCCACAGGCCGCCTACCCCGTGCACGCCGACCACGTCGAGGGCGTCGTCATAGCCGAGCTTGCCTTTGAGCAGCACCGCGAGATAGCAGAGGGTGCCGGCCACCAGGCCGATGATCATCGCGCCGGTGGTGTTGACAAAGCCGGCGCCCGGGGTGATGGCGACCAGGCCGGCGATGGCGCCGGAGGCCGCGCCCAGGGTGGTGGGCTTGCCCTGAATCACCCATTCGGCCACGAGCCAGGAGAGCAGGGCGGCCGCCGTGGCCACGTGGGTGGTGAAGAAGGCGTTGGTGGCGATCTCGTTGGCTGCCAGGGCGCTACCGGCATTGAAGCCGAACCAGCCGAACCAGAGCAGCCCGGCACCGAGCATGGTCATGCCGAGGTTGTGCGGATGGAAGTTCTCCTTGCCCCACCCCTTGCGTTTGCCAAAGACCAGGGCCGCCACCAGCGCCGCGGCGCCGGAGTTGATGTGGATGACGGTGCCGCCGGCAAAATCAAGACCGCCGTGCTTGCTGATCCAGCCGCCGCCCCAGACCCAATGGCAGACCGGCAGATAGACCAGGGTGCACCAGAGGATGGTGAAGAGGAGGAAGGCGGGGAACTTGACCCGCTCGGCAAAGGTGCCGGTGATGAGCGCCGGAGTGATGATGGCGAACATCAACTGAAAGGCGACAAAGAGCAGATGGGGGATGGTGGCCGAATAGGGCCCGGCGGTGAGGCCGACGCCATTGAGGCCGGCCCAGTCGAGGCCGCCGATTAGGCCGCCCATGTCGGGGCCAAAGGCCAGGGAATAGCCGTAGAGCACCCAGATAATGGTGACGATGCCCAGGCAGGCGAAACTCTGCAGCATGGTGCTGAGCACATTCTTCGAACGGACCATGCCGCCGTAAAACAGGGCCAGCCCGGGGGTCATCAGCATGACCAGGGCAGTGGCCACCAGCATAAACGAAATGTCTCCGGTGTTCATTCCTCGTTCCTTGTGGAAGTGGTTGCGTGTTGGAACTACCTTGTCGAACCGGCCGGATTCGTGTGCGTCTGCCAGGTAAAAAGCAAGAGGTATGCCAAGCGGCGAAAATGATGCTATCATGTTGATTTAAAAATAATATTGTTTTTATACGGGCGGAGAAGGCCGGGGATTTTGTAACAAAAGTGTCGTAAATATTCTATTGCCAGACAAATTTGTATGAAAAACGGAGATATCGAAAGAAGGGCAAAGCGGAGGTCAGCCGAGTTGATAGCGGGTGAAGGTGATGGACTCGACCGGCGCGTCGGGCCATTGTTTGTCGAGCCAGGCGCGGAGATCCCGCTGGAGGTCGCCCCGTGCCAACTGGTAGCGGCGGAGTTCGGCAAGGGTGTGGTTGGTGAAGAATTGATAGATGATGTCCCGGGCCATGGCCTCCTTGTCGGGCGGGAGTTCCTCCTCCTCGCCGAGCAGGGTGTTCAGGGTCAGGTCGATCTGCACGAAGAGCAGCGGGCCGCTGCCCTTGTCATCCCGTACGGGAATGAAAAAGTCGTTCAAGGCGAGCTTTTTGTGGACCTTCTCCGGCACGGCGGGCACCTCGGCCAATATCGCCTTGGCCTCTTCAGTAAGGGGTGGCGAGGGGGGCGGGCCGGTCGAGGCCGCCTCCGGTCCCGGGGCCAGGATGAGCCAGAGGGCGGTGGTGGCAAGTGGTACCGCCAAGGCCAGACCGATGACCATGAGCTGGCCGCGGACCGGGAGGGCGGTGAAACGTTGCCACAGGACCCGCGGTTGGGCCAGCAGCAGAAGGGGCAGGGTGGCGAGTTTGCCGAAGAGCCCGAAAAGAGGGGCCAGCGAGAAAGAGGGGAGCAGCGGTTTGCGGGGAGCGCCGGCCTGGGCTCCGGCCAGGGCCTTTTCCAGGGTGGCGTCGGCAGCGGCCGGTTTGGCCCCCTTGGTCGGCTCTTCTTCGATGAAAAATTCTTCGTCGGCCGGGGCGAAGAAGGCATCGTCCTCGGCCTGGAAGGCGGATTCCCAATCCGCGCCCCAGTCGGTATCGGCAGGCCCGGCAGCAGGGCTGCCTTTGTCGGGCGGGATGCTGGGGGTGGGCCGGGGCTTCTCAGCCATGGAAGGGCATCAGCCGCCGAAAATTTTCTGAAGCTTTTCCGCCAGGGTTTCCGCGGTGAAGGGCTTGACGATGTACTGGCTCACCTTGGCCTTGACCGCGAGGATGATGTTGTCCTGCTGCGCCTCGGCGGTGATCATGATGAAGGGGGTGTTGGCCATGCTGGAGTCGGCGCGGACTGCCTTGAGCAGGTCAAGGCCGGTCATCTTCGGCATGTTCCAGTCGGAGATGATGAGGTCGATCTTTTCCGCCTTGAGCACGTCGAGGGCGGTGGTGCCGTCGTCCGCCTCGATGACATTCTTGAAGCCGAGCTGGGTGAGGATGTTCTTGACGATGCGCCGCATGGTGGCGAAGTCGTCAACGACAAGGACCTTCATGTTGGGATTTGCTGCCATAATTCCTCCCTGTTCCGCTCCGCGAAAAAGACGAATGCCGTAATTCCAGCGGTTCCGGCCCCGCGGACTGCCCCGTGTGCCGGGAACCCATTATTTTTAAAAAGAAAAAAGCGAGTAACAATTAGTACACATTTAAAGAATGCGACGCGGAAAAACAACCATTTTTTCAAAAAAACGGCGGGAGACGGGGCGCGAAACTAGGCGTCGAGGGATTTTTTGAGCTTGGTGCGCAGCCGCAGCATGGCCTTGCTGTGCATCTGGGAGATGCGCGATTCGGTGTAGCCCATCACCTCGCCGATCTCCTTCATGGTGAGTTCCTCCTTGTAGTAGAGGGCCACGGTGAGTTTTTCCTTTTCCGGCAGTTCCTCGATGGCCTTGGCCAGGATCTCGCGAACCTGGGCGAGGTTGAGCGCCGTGAACGGGTCCCGGTCGTCCTGGGTGAAGATGTCGATAATGCTGGTCTCCGCCTCTTCGGTGGCCTTCTGGCGGAGGTATTCGATGTCGAGGAAGGTGACCGACTTGGTTTCGTCGAGCAGCTTGTAGAAGTGGTCCAGTTCGACGCCCAGTTCCTTGGCCACCTCCTCGTCGGTGGCGGGGCGGCCGAGCCGTTTCTCGATCTCGGCATAGGTCTTTTCGAGGTCGGTGATCTTGCGGCGCACCGAGCGCGGCACCCAGTCCAGGGCCCGCAGTTCGTCGAGCATCGCCCCCTTGATGCGGAACTCGGCGTAAGTCTTGAATTGGACGTTCTTGGTGACGTCGAATTTGTTGATCGCGTCGATGAGGCCGATGATGCCGCAGCTGATGAGGTCGTCCACCGCGACCCGCGGTGGGAGGCGAGCGACCAGGCGGGTGGCGATGTATTTGATCAGCGGCGTGTAGGTCATGATCAGCTCGTCCCGTTTGCTCGGATCGAGCTGATCGTTGGGCGCAAAATAGGTGCTGGTGTAGTCCCGGAACTTGGGGGACTGCGGCTTGGTCGTCATGGTGGTATGGTACGCCCTGTATGACAAAGGTTGCTTCCCTCTTTGTAAGAGTATATTACAGCGAAAAAAGCCCCTGCCAGAAAAATTTGATGTTGCCGTCGCTTTGCACCTCCGGCCGCTCGGTAGCCAGCTGCCGCGAGACTTTGGCGAGCATCCTGCTCACCGCGGCGTCGGGATAGAGTTCGCTCACCAGCTTTTGCGCCCGCACCGCCTGCGGCAACTTGGCGTCGTAGGGGATATGGCCCATGAAGTCGAGCGACAACGTATCGAGGAAGCGGTCGGCCACCACGCTCAATTTGCGGAAGACCGCCATGGCCTCTTTTTCCGAGCGGGCCTGGTTGACGAGGATGCGGAAGCGTTTGACGTCGTGCTTGCTCGACAGCACCTTGATGAGGGCGTAGGCATCGGTGAGCGAGGTCGGTTCCGGAGTGAGGATGATGATGCGCTCCTGGGCGGCCAGGTTGAAATAGATCACGTTGTTGTTGATGCCCGCCGCGGTATCGACCAGCAGGATGTCGATGGTGCCGGCCAGGGCCTCCATTTCGGCCAGGAAGTAGAGGCGCTGGTTTTCGGTGAGATCGGCCAGTTCGAGGATGCCGGAACTGGCCGGCAGGAGCTTGAGGCCGCCGGGACCCTCCACCAGGATCTCGGCCAGGGTCTTTTCGCCGGTAAAAACGTGGTGGAGATTGAACTTGGGGGTGAGCCCCAGCAGGATATCGACGTTGGCGAGGTTGAGGTCGGCGTCGAGCACCAGAGTGCGTTTGCCTTCCTTGGCCAGGGCGTATGCCAGGTTGGTGACGATGTTGGTTTTGCCCACCCCGCCCTTGCCGCTGGTGACGGAGATGACGCGGGGCGGGGTGGCGGTTTTGCCGCCGGCGTGGCCCCGCTTGGGGGTTCGGTGCATGATCTTCTCCAGGGTTGCCGCTTGGGTCATGACCTCTCCTCGAGGGTTATTGGAGCCAGGCCTCTCGGCCGGCAACGGTGTCGGTGTGCTGCATCGCCGCATGCCATCCCTTGCAGAAGAGGGTGCGGAGAAAATCCTTCGAGGCCGGTTGGAAATCCTCGGGTACCCGCTGGCCGGTGCAGAGGCAGCTGACCGGCAGGGCCGAGGCCGCGATCTGCTGGCAGAGTACGGCGTAGGCCCGGGTTTCGTCAAGCTTGGTGACGATCAGGCCATTCACTTCGAGGGGCTGATAGCTGTCGATAATCTGCTGGAGGTCTTCCTTCTTGGCGGTGGCACTCACCAGCAGATAGGTGTCAATGGTTTGACCAGCGGCGAACCAGGTGGAGAGTTCGCGGACATGATCGGGATCAAAGGGGCTTTTGCCCGCGGTATCGATGATGATGAGGTCCTTGTCCCGGTGCTTCCGGAGCGCGCTGGCCAGATCCGGCGGCCGGAGGGTGACCTCGCAGGGCAGCCGCATGATCCGCGCATAGGTGCGGAGTTGATCGGTGGCGCCGATACGGTAGCAGTCCATGGAGAGGAGCGCGACCCGGCACTGCTGGTGGATGCTGAACCAGGCCGCGATCTTGGCGGCGGTGGTGGTCTTGCCCACCCCGGTGGGGCCGACCAGGGCAATGACGGTGGGGCCGTTCCGGCGGTTGACCGCCAGCGGCTTGGCGCGCAGCCGTTCGATGAGCTGGTCGCGCCACTGGGCCACGTCCTCGGGCCGCGGCCTGGCGCGGCGCTGACCAGGGGGCTGGGCCGGTTGTTTCTTGGTTGCCGGTGTTTCCGGCGGCAGGCCGCTGTGGGGCAGCCGCAGCAGGTCGGAAAAACGGCGGTGCAAGTCCCGGGCCTCCTGGTTGTAGGCAAAGTCGTTGCTTGCCGCCGTGGTTGCGGCTGCCAGGCGGCTGGCGCCGATGACCGGACGCGGAAGTCCGTCGGCAGCGAGATAGGCCGGATAGCCATAGCGGCGCCCGGCCTCACGGGGAGCGGGTGGCTCGATTTGCACGCAGGGTTCGGTGTCAGAATCCACCGCAGCCACCACCTCGACCAGCGGGGAATCGTGGCGACCGCCCTTGGCGCCGCGCAGGGTGCGGGTGGAGAGAATCACCGCGTCCGTGCCCAGTTCTTCCTTGACGAGGGCAAGGGCTGCCTTGGTATCGCGAGCTTCGAAGCGTTTGACCTTCATGGCGTTTTCCTGTCGTCCCTATTTCTTGGGGTTGATCTCGATGGTGCCCAGCGACTTGATCCGCGTCTGCGTGGTCACCTCGTTGTGTGACAAAACCATGACATGGGGCATGAACCGTTCCAGCAGCCGTCGCAGGTGGCGGCGGATCATCGGAGAGCAGAGAATGATGGGTTGGTAGCCATTGCCCGCTGCCTTTTCCGATTCCTGCTGGATTTGTTCAAGCAAACGCTGTGCCAGGTTGGGCTCGAGATTCAAAAAAGCGCCGTGGTCCGATTGCTGGATCGATTCGCGGATGAGGTCCTCGGTGCGCTGGGCCAGGGTGAGCACATTGAGGTTGCCGTCCTGATCCGCCTGCGGGCTGGCGATGGAGCGCGCCAGTTTCTGCCGCACGTATTCGGTGAGGATGTCCGGGTCCTTGCCCATGGGCGCGTGGTCGGCCAGGGTTTCGCAGATGGTCAGGAGATCACGGATGGAGACCCGTTCCCGCAAGAGGTTCCGGAGTACCTTCTGGACCAGCCCCAACGGCAGCAGGGCCGGCACCAGTTCCTCCACCACCTTCGGATGGGTCTTGGCCAGGTTGTCGAGAAGCTTCTGGGTATCCTGGCGGCCGAGGAGCTCGTCGGCATGGGTGCGGAGGATCTCGGTGAGATGGGTGGCCACCACGGTGGAGGGATCGACCACGGTGTAGCCGGCCACCTGGGCCTCGTCCTTTTTCTCTTCGGCAATCCACACGGCCGGCAGGTGGAAGGCGGGTTCGGTGGTGGGAATGCCGTCGATCTCGCGCTTGGCCGCGCCGGAATCCATGGCCAGCAGGTGGCCCATCATCACCTCGCCGCGGCCGACCTCGACGCCCTTCATGAGCAGCACGTACTCGTCGGGCTTGAGCTGGAGGTTGTCGCGCACATGGAGCGGCGGGATCACCAGGCCCATGTCCATGGCAAACTGCCGCCGGATGGCGCGGATGCGTTCCAGCAGATCGCCCTTCTGGTTTTCGTCCACCAGCGGGATGAGGCCGTAGCCCACCTCCAGTTCGAGGACATCGAGGGGCAGCAGCGCCTCCACCGTTTCCGGCGAGCCCGGGGTGGGAGCCGCGGCCTTTTTCCGTTTTTCCTCCTCTTCTTTTTGGGCCTCTTTTTCCAGGGCGCCGCGCTGGAAGGCGAGGTAGGCGACGCCGCCGGTGAGGGTGCCGAGGGTGATGAAAGGCAGGTGCGGCAGGCCGGGAATGAGGCCGAAGAGGATGATGATGCCCGAAGCCACGGCCAGCGCCTGGGGCTGGAGGCCGAACTGCTTGAGATACTCTTGACCCATGCTGCCGTCGGAGGCGGCACGGCTGACGATGATACCGGCGGAGGTGGAGATGATCAGCGCCGGAATCTGGGCCACCAGGCCGTCGCCGATGGTGAGCAGGGTGTAGGTCTCGGCGGCGTTGGCGATCTCCATCTTCTGCATGAGCACACCGATAAAGAGGCCGCCGATGATGTTGATGACCATGATGACGATGCCGGCCACCGCCTCGCCGCGCACGAACTTGCTGGCACCGTCCATGGCCCCGTAGAATTCGGACTGGCGGGAGACCTCCTGCCGCCGCCGCTTGGCCTCGGCCTCGTTGATGAGGCCGGCGTTGAGATCGGCGTCGATGGCCATCTGCTTGCCGGGCATGGCGTCCAGGGTGAAGCGGGCCGCCACTTCGGCGATACGGCCGGAACCCTTGGTGATGACGATGAAGTTGATCAGCACCATGATGAGAAAGATGATGAGGCCAACCACGTAGTTGCCGCCGACCACGAACTGCCCGAAGGACTGGATGACGTGGCCCACCGCGCCGGGGCCCTCATGGCCGTGGAGCAGGATGAGCCGGGTCGAGGCGATGTTCAGCGAGAGCCTGAAGAGAGTGGTGATCAGCAGCAGCGACGGAAAGGCGGAGAAATCGAGCGGGTTGGCGTTGTACATGCTGATCAGCATGATGACCAGGCCGATGGTGATGTTGAAGGAGAGCAGCAGGTCGAGCAGGAAGGTCGGCAGCGGCACCACCATGACCATCAGGATGCCCACCACGCCGGCGGCCACGAAGAGGCTGGTCATCTCGATGTTGACCTTGGTTTCCGGTACTGCTGCTGTTTTTTCCGCCATAGCCTGAGAATAATTAAGAGTTAATAATTAAGAATGAAGAATTGAAAAAGCTGTCTTTCCTTTCATTTTTCATTCTGCATTATTCATTGCCTTTTTTTGAGGCTGAAAACATAGGCCAGGACCTCGGCCACGGCCTGGAAGAGATTGGCCGGAATCGCCTGGTCGATGTCCACCGCCTTGTACAGGGCCTGGGCCAGGGGTTTGTTCTCCACCAACGGGATGCCGTGTTCCGCCGCGATTTCCTTGATCCGCTGGGCGATTACCCCGGCGCCCTTGGCCACCACGATGGGGGCGGCCATGGTGAATCCGTCGTACTTCAAGGCGATGGCGAGCCGGGTCGGGTTGGTGATGACCACATCGGCCTTGGGTACCTCGGCCATCATGCGGCGGCGGGCCATTTCCATCTGAATCGAGCGGATGCGGCCCTTGACGTGCGGGTCCCCCTCGGTCTGCTTGGCCTCGTCCTTGATCTCCTGCTTGGTCATCTTCATTTTTTCCATGAACTGCCAGCGTTGGAAGCCATAATCGATGGCGGCCAGCACCGCGATGATCAGCGCCGCCTTAAGGAAGATCCGGAAGGCCACCCGGCTCATGAAGACCAGGATCTGGTGAGGCGGCTGGTCCATGAGCGGCAGAATTCCCGGCAGCGCCGCTTCCACCTCGTGGTAGGCAACGTAGCCGACAATGGCCAGCTTGGCGATGGACTTCACCATGGAGGCCAGGGTCTGCTTGGAGAAGATGTTGCCGAATCCCTTGATCGGGTTGATTTTTTCGAGTTTGGGGGTGAGCTTTTCGGTGGTGAAGAGCACCCCGACCTGGGCGTAGTTGGCGAGGAGCGCCACCACGATGATGGCCCCCATGACCGGCGCCAGGATCAGGGCGGTGGTGATGATGGCCTCGCGGGTCAGGGCGGTCATGTTGCCCGGGATGATCTCGATGGTGTGCAGGTTGGCGAGAAAGTGCGCCAGCATCTTGCCCAGGCGGTCCAGCATGTAGCCGCTGGTGTAGTAGAGGGTGAGGAGCCCGGCCAGCAGCACGGCGGCGGAGGGCACCTCCATGCTCTTGGCCACGTCCCCCTTCTTGCGCGCCTCCTGGAGCCGCCGTTGGGTGGGGGCCTCGCTTTTTTCCTGGCCGGACGATTCGTCTGCCATGGCTTATCCTCCCATGCCCCTGGCGAGCTGGGGCAGCAGGCGGCCGAGCATCTCGTAGTTGGCAACCATCAGCGGCAGGAAATAGCTGAGGGAGAGGCCGACAAAGATGAGGCCAACGGCGATGTTCAACGGCATGCCCACGATCAGGATCGGGATCTGCGGCACGGTCTTGGCGATGATGCCCATGGCCACGTGGGAAAAGAAGAGGGCGGCGCTGGCCGGAGCCATGATCTGCACCGCCAGCACGAACATGTGGGCCGTGCCCTGCATCATGCCGTTGAAGGTGGCCTGGGAGATGGCGATCTTGCCCGGCGCCACCCACTGGTAGCTTTCCACCAGGGTGCGGAAGAAGAGGTGGTGGCCGTCCACCGCGAGAAAAATCAGGACTGCCACGATGTTCCAGAACACCCCCACCGGTGCGCTCTGGCTGCCGAACTGGGGGTCGATGCTGCCGGCCATGCCCATGCCCATCTGGATGCCGACCATCTGGCCCGCGATCTCCACCGCCCCGAAGACGAAGCGCACGAAGAGCGAGAGGATGCCGGCAAAGACGACCTCGCAGAGGATCAGCACCAGGAGGCCGAGGGCGGAGGTGGGCAGCTGTTCGGCGGTGACCGGCACCATCGGCAGCAGAATCAGGGAGGTCATCAGGGTGAGCAGGATTTTGATCTGGGCCGGCACGCTTTTGGAGCCCAGGATCGGCATGAGGAACAAGAGCGGCCCCACCCGGGTCATGATCACCACGAGGCGCATGAGCTGATTGAGGCTCCAGTTGAGCAGGGCGGCTTCGACCATTCCGGTTCCCTCTCGCTTTGCCTAACGGATGAGCATCGGCAGACTGGCGATGAGATTGTGGGTGTAGTCCACCATCTTGGTGATCATCCACGAGGAGAGAAAAAGCACGGTGAGCATCACCGCGACGATTTTCGGCACGAAGGTGAGCGTCATCTCCTGGATCTGGGTCACGGCCTGAAAGAGCGAGATGAAGAGGCCGACCGCCATGCCCACCAGCAACACCGGGCCGGCGAGGAGCAGGGTGATCTTGACCGCTTCCTGGGAGATGGTGATGGCATCCTGTGGTGTCATGGCGTTATACCCCGAAGCTCTTGACCAGCGAACCAACGATGAGATACCAGCCGTCCACCAGCACAAAGAGCAGCAGCTTGAACGGCAGCGAGACCATGACCGGCGGCAGCATCATCATGCCCATGGAGAGCAGGATGCTGGAGACCACCATGTCGATGATGAGAAAGGGCAGGTAGAGGACGAAGCCGATGGTGAAGGAGGTCTTGAGTTCGCTGATCATGAAGGCCGGGATCAGCACGGTGGTGGCCACCTCCTCGCGGTTCTGCGGCTTGGGCGCCTTGGCCAGCGAGAGGAAGAGTTCGAGATCCTTTTCCCGGGTCTGCTTGAACATGAACTCCCGCACCGGCACCAGAGCCGTGGTGAGCGCCTGTTCGGCATTGATCTGCTCGGCCATGTAAGGCTTGACCGCGCTCTCGTTGATCTTGCCGAAGACCGGCGCCATGATGAACAGGGTCAGGAAGAGGGCGAGGCCCACCAGGACCTGGTTCGGCGGCATCTGCTGGGTGCCGATGGCGCTCCGCAAAAAGGAGAAGGTCACCACCAGCCGGGTGAAGGAGGTCATCATCAGGAGGATGGCCGGTGCCATGGAGAGCACGGTGAAGAGCAGGAGGATCTCGATCAGTGCCGAGACCTGCTGCGGCGATTTCGCCTCATCGACGCCGAGGGAGAGAGTCGGCAGCGGCACTGCCCGGGCAACGGCAGGCAGCCCGACGAGCAGGCCGGTGATGCAGACGGCGGTCAGCCGGAGATGCCGGTCACTCATGGCCTTCTTCCTCTTTGGTCTTCTTCGCGGCCGGCCGCAAGGCCTTGTCGAGCAAGGCGGCGAAGCCGGAGTCGCGCCGGATGCGGCCGGCCGCGGGTTTGGCCACGGCCGGCCGCAGCAGGCGGGAGGGGTCGTCCAGCCGCGAGATCAGGTTGATCTGCTGGTCGGTCACCCCGAGCACCAGCACCTCGCCGCCGACCTCGATGACGCTTACCTGTTTTTTGGGGCCGAGCACCCGGGTTTCGAGGACATTGATCAGCGCGTTTTGACCCATGGCGCCGATGCCGGTGCCGAGCTTGCGGAAGAGCCTGGCCATGAGCAGCATCAGACCGAGGATCAGCACCAGGGCGCCGATGGCCTTGAAGATAGAGGTGGCCAGCGAAAAGGTGCCCGCCCCGCCGGTCAACGGCGCGGCAACCGCGCCGGTGCGGTCGGCGGCCCAGAGGGCGGTCGCGGCAAGGAGCAGCGGCAGGGCGGCAAGGCTGGCAAGCAGATGGGGCATCCGGCGGCGCATCGGTCGTGTCCTTGCCGTTAGGCTATGTTCTTGATGCGGTCGGCCTGGCTGATGATTTCCGTGATGCGCACGCCGAACCGGTCATTGACCACGATCACTTCGCCTTTGCCCATGAGCTTGCGGTTGACGTAGATCTCCACCGTGTCGCCCGCCGCCTTGTTCAGTTCCACCACCGAGCCCTGGGTGAGCTGCAGCATCTTGTTGATGATGATGCTGGTCTTGCCCAGTTCGACGGTGATCTCCAGCGGCACGTCGAGCAGGAAGTCGAGGTTCTGGCTGCCGGTCTGGCTGGGGGCGCTATCGCTCAACTCCTCGAAGCTCGGGGCATGGGTTCCCCCGCCTTGGTCGGCAAGGGCCGCGGCCCAATCGTCTCCAGCGGTTCCTTTTCCTGGTTCGTCTGCCATGGCTTTTCTCCTCTTTGCTGGGGACCCGCCGGAGCGGATCTCAGTCCTTTTCCTGGTCCAGTACTTTTTTCTTGATTAAGAGGGCGTTGTTGCCCCGGTGGATGCCGGGGGTACCCATGTATTTGCGGACGCCGGCCACAAAGGCGGGCAGCAGTTCGTCGGTGCGGTGGTCGAGCTGGATGATGTCGCCCACCGCGAGTTCCATGATGTCGCCGGCCGGGATGGCGGCGCGGCCCAATTCCACCCGGACTTCCAGTTCCAGGTTCTTGACGTTCTCCTGGAGGGTCCGCCGGATGGTCAGGTCTTCTTCGCTCTGCTCGCGCTGGAAGGTGGTGAGCAGCTTGGCCTTGACCGATTCGAGGTTGGCGAGCGGGATGCAGGTGGTGATGCTGCCCACGGCCCGATCCATGTCCACGTCGTAGCGGCTGATGATAACCACGTCTTCCGGCTGGCAGATCTTGGCGAACTGGGGGTTGATCTCGCTCCGCACATATTGGACCTTGAGGGGCTGGAGCGAATACCAGGCCTTTTCCAGGTCGTTGAGCAGGATGTTCACCACCCGGCGGATGAGCCGCTGTTCGATGGCGGTGAAGTCGCGGCCCTCGATGCGGATGTTGCGGGTGCCGGAGCCGCCGAGGAAGTTCTCGACAAAGGTGAAGACCAGCTTCGGTTCCAGCACGATGAGGGCATGGCCGCGGAAAGGAGCCATCTTGAAGATTTGCAGGCTGCTCGGCACCGGCAGGGTACGGACAAAGGCGCCGAAGCGTTCAAGCTCCATCGGCGCCGCGGTCAGATCGATGATGCGGCGCAGGGTGGTGGAGAGCGAGGTGCGCACCGCGCGCATGAAGGCGTCGCTGATCGCCTCCATGGCCGGCATCTTGACCTGGACGATGCGCTGCTGCCGGCTGAAGTCGTACGGCGTGTAGCCGAGCGACTCCGCATCGATCGGTTCCTCGGGTTCCTCGATTTCGCCGCCGGCGATACCCTTTAAGAGGGCATCGACCTCGTCCTGGCTGAGTATCTGTTCCATGCGCTGATCTCGGTTTCGCGGTTCAGAAGGCCTGTTCCGCCCCTATTGAACGACGAATTCGGTGAAGTAGATGTTCTTGATCCGGTCGGGCCGCATGACCTGGTTGAAGCGCTCCAGCAGCTCGTCGCGGATGCGGATCTTGCCCTCCGGCGTCATGACCTCCTCGAACGAGAGGCTGGTGAGCATCATGATCACCATGTCCCGCAGCTTGGGGGCAACCTGTTTGGCCTTTTCCACCGCAGCCGGGCTCTCGAGTTCGAGTTCGATCTTGAGCTTCAGATAGCGTTTGCCAGAGGGATCGGCCAGGTTAACGACAAAGGGGTCAAGCGGCAGAATCTCGCCGATGGCCTTTCCCGGGGCGCCCTTTTCCCCTTCGCCGCCCTTGTTGTCCTCCACCGCCGTGGGTTTGGGCGCCATCCACTTGGTGTAGGCAAAAAAACCGCCGCCGCCCAGGAGCAGGACGGTCACGCCCAGGATGATGAAAAAAACGAGCTTTGATTTCTTCGGCGCCTTTTGCTCTTCGGCAGCCGCGGTAGCCTTTTCGTCCGCCATGTCGTCTCCATATCTTGAGGTAAGCGTGGACACCGGGTGTCCATTGGTCTGCATAGCAGCGAAGCAAGCATCGTGCCATGTGCCGGGTTCGTCAATTTAATGTACTGATTCCATGGGGATTGTACAATTTTTTTCGATTGCCGGGGCACTGCTGCGCAGCTGGCAACGGCCGGGTTCGTCATAATATTGACGTATTGGCGGACCTGGTGTCAAAAAAAACCGGCCGGGAAGTGGTTGGGGGGTTCTGTACAAGTGTTCGTCGGTATGGTAAATAGTGCCCATCCGGAAACGGCCCTTTCGCCCGATCGGAGTCTCCCGCTGGTCGCTTACCTGCGGCGTTGCTCGGTCGCCGAAAAATGCTCGCGTACCGCTTGTACGCTCCGCTTTTTCGTCTCCATCGCTCCTTGCCCTCGAGCGAAATCGCTCGTTTCCAGACGGACACTAATAAGCGGTTCTTTCATGACTAACGATCCGCGGCGGCCGCCGACGGTCAGCAACCTTAGGGAGCAGGACATGGGCAAGACAGTTACCGAAAAGATATTGGCCGCCCATCTGGTGGAGGGCCGGATGGAAAAGGGTGCCGAGATCGGCATCCGCATCGACCAGACGCTGACGCAGGATGCCACCGGCACCATGGCGTATCTCGAATTCGAGGCCATCGGCATCCCGCGGGTGCAGACCGAACTCTCGGTCTGCTACGTGGACCACAACCTGCTGCAGTCCGATTTCAGGAACGCCGACGACCACCGCTTCCTGCAATCCATTGCCCGCCGTTTCGGCCTCTACTTCTCGCCGCCGGGCAACGGCATCTCCCACCAGATCCACCTGGAGCGTTTCGGCCTGCCGGGCAAGACCCTGCTCGGTTCCGACAGCCATACCCCCACCGGCGGGGGCCTCGGAATGCTCGCCATCGGCGCCGGCGGCCTCGACGTGGCCATGGCCATGGCCGGCAAGCCCTTCTACCTCATCATGCCCAAGGTCTACGGGGTGAAGCTCACCGGCAAGCTGCGGCCCTGGGTCTCGGCCCGCGACGTGCTGCTCGAGTTGCTGCGCCGCCTTTCGGTCAAGGGCGGGGTGGGCTACATCATGGAATATTTCGGCCCCGGGGTGGCGGAGCTTTCCGTCACCGACCGAGCGTCGATCACCAACTTCGGTGCCGAACTGGGCGCCACCACCTCGGTCTTCCCCTCGGACGACAACACCAAGAAGTTCCTGGCCAGCCAGGGCCGGGCCTCAGGCTGGCAGGAAATCGTCGCCGATCCGGATGCCCGGTACGACGAGGTGATCGAGATCGACATGTCCACCCTCGAACCGCTCATCGCCTGTCCCTCTTCGCCGGACAAGGTGGTAAAGGTGAGCGAGGTGGCGGGCAGGCCGGTGGCCCAGGTGCTGGTCGGCTCCTGCTCCAACTCCTCCTTGCGTGATCTGATGGTGGTGGCCAAGACCCTGGAGAGCCGCACGGTGAGCACCAACGTCAGCTTCGAGATCAACCCCGGCAGCCGCCAGGTGCTGGAAAATCTCACCGCCCAGGGCGACATGCTCTCCCTGGTGCGGGCCGGCGCCCGGGTGCACCAGGCCGGCTGCCTCGGCTGCATCGGCATGGGCCAGGCGCCGCCCACCGGCGCCATCTCGCTGCGGACCTTCCCGCGCAACTTCCCCGGCCGCAGCGGCACCAAGGACGATCAGGTCTACCTGTGCAGCCCCGAGGTGGCGGTGGCCGCGGCCATCACCGGCAGGATCACCGACCCGCGCGGCTTGGGCGACTATCCCGCCTTTACCCTGCCGGAGAAATACCTGCCTGGCGACCAGCGCATCGAAAAGCCGCTGGCCCCGGCCGAGGCGGAGAAGATCGAGATCATCCGCGGCCCCAACATCGCGCCCTTCCCCCGCTTCGAGCCGCTGCCCGAACACTGGCAGGGCACCGTGCTGCTCAAGGTGGAGGACAACATCACCACCGACCACATCATGCCGGCCGGCGCCAAGGTGCTGCCGCTTCGCAGCAACGTGCCGGCGATCAGCGAGTTCGTCTACAACGCGGTGGACCCGGAGTTCGTGGCCAGGGCCAAGGCCAATCAGCCCGGCATGGTGGTGGGCGGCGACAACTACGGCCAGGGCTCCTCCCGCGAGCACGCGGCCCTGGCCCCCCGCTATCTCGGGGTGCAGGTCAAGCTGGTCAAGAGCTTCGCCCGCATCCACAAGGCCAATCTCTACAACTTCGGCATCGTGCCGCTTACCTTTGTCAACCCGGCGGATTACGAGCTGATCCAGCAGGGGGCGCAGGTGCGCATCCCGGATATCCGCAAGAAGATCGCGGCGGGCGAGGAGATTCTTACCATCGAGGTGAATGGCAAGTCCATCGAGGCGCGGCTCGACGCCTCGGAGCGCCACCGCCGGATGCTGGTGGCCGGCAGCCTGCTCGGCATAGCCAAGAAGGCATGATGCACGAGATCACGACAGCGTGACCTGGTGAGGGGCTGGCCGTAAGGTCAGCCCTTTTTTCTGGTATGTGTTGCCGTCCTTTTTCTTTGCGTGCTCAAAGAAAAAGGACCAAAAAGAAAGAGCACCCGATCACTTGTCCGCCTGCGGCGGATTCCCTGCGCTCCTCGAAGACGCCGGGAGTTTGAAAACTCGGCTTCGCCTCAAACAGTTCAAACTCCTGATTCGACGTCTTCTGCGGTGCGCGGCTGCGTGATGACGGGAAGAGCAGACAAAGAGCTATGGAACTCGATGCATTGAGCGTGGGGCTGACCCGCTGCCCGACCTATGACCGGGCGTTGATCAAGGCCGAGGTGGAGCGCCTCTGCGCGGCCGTGCATTTCCGGCCCTCTGCCGGCAGCAGGGTGCTGCTCAAGCCCAACCTGGTGGCCGGTACCCGGCGCGACGGCCTGCCCTGCACCCATCCGGAGTTCGTGGCCGCGGTGGCCGAATGGTGTCTGGACCACGGCTGCGCGGTCACGGTGGGCGATTCGCCGGCCTTTGGCTCGGCGCGCATGGTGATGCGTTCCTGCGGCATGGCCACGGCGCTCAAGGGATTGCCGGTCAAGCAGGTGAATTTCGGGAGGCCTCAGCGGATGACCCTGCTGCACGGCGCGCAGGTCGGCATCGCCACTGCGGCCCTGGAGTGCGACTGCTGCATCAACCTGCCCCGGATCAAGGCGCATGGCCAGTTGCTCATCACCCTGGCGGTGAAGAACTACTTCGGCACCGTGGTGGGTTTCCGCAAGCCGTTGCTCCATGCCCGCTACGGCGGCCACGAGGGCGAATTCCCACGGATGATCGTCGATCTGCTGCCACTGCTGCCCGGCGGGATCACGCTCATCGACGGCATTGTCGCCATGCACCGGCAGGGGCCGGTGAAGGGCAGTCCCTTCCCCCTGGGGCTGATCGGCGCGGCAATAAACCCGGTGGCGCTGGACAGCGCCCTGCTCATGGTGCTCGGTATCGATCCGTTCACCAGCCCGATCTGGCATGAATGCCACCGCCGGAATCTGCCGGGTTGCCAGCCGGACGCGGTCCGGTATCCGCTGCTCAAACCGCACGAGGTGCACGTTCCCGGCTTTCAGATCCCGCCGCAACTCAAGCCCATCAGCTTCCATCCCTGGCAGCTGACCAAGGGCGCAATCAAGCGCCTGATCAGTCGATTGTCGTTCAGATAGTGCAGCCTGGTCTTGTCTTTCTCGGCCGGGTCTTATACAATCGGGCCAACGCGGCAGACGCGGCAGGACGAATACGACAGCCCTCCATGAAGAGGTACGGCCATGTATGATTTGCACGGAAAGGTGGCGCTGATCACCGGCAGTTCGCGGGGGATCGGCAAGGCGATTGCGTTGAAACTGGCCGAGAACGGGGTCAATCTGGTGGTGAACTATGTGCGCCACCGGCAGGACGCCGAGCAGACCGCGGCCCAGATCGAACAGCACGGCGTCAAGTGCCTGGTGGTCAAGGCCAATGTCGCCGAGGACGACGATGTCCGCGCCATGTTCGAGCGGATCGGCAGCGAGTTCGGCCGCATCGATTTTCTGGTCAGCAACGCTGCCTCCGGCGTGCTCAAGCCGGCCATGGAGCTTTCCGCCCGCCACTGGAACTGGGCCATGGACATCAATGCCCGGGCGCTGTTGACCCTGACCCAGCAGGCGGTGCCGCTCATGCCGGCCGGCGGGCGGATCATGGCGGTCTCCAGCATGGGCGCGGTGCGGGCCATCGAGAACTATACCGCCGTGGGCGCCTCCAAGGCGGCGCTGGAATCCCTGGTGCGCCATCTCGCGGTGGAGCTCGGTCCCAAGCAGATCAACGTCAACACCATCAGTGCCGGCGCGGTGGATACCGAGGCATTGAAGAAATTCCCCAACCGCCAGCAGATATTGGATGGCGCCATTGCCCGCACCCCGCTGGGCCGGCTCACCACGCCCGACGACGTGGCCAATGTGGCGCTCTTCCTGTGCAGTGAGCTGGCCGGCATGATCCAGGGCCAGACCATCGTCGTGGACGGCGGCTACTCCATCCGCGCCTGATGCAGCCCCATTCCTGTTTTCATACCGTGGCCGAGCTGGTGCTGGCCTCGGCCTCGCCGCGGCGCCAGCGTTTTCTGCACGAGCTGGGCCTCGAATTCGCGGTGCAGCCGGCGGATGTGGACGAAACCCTGCTGCCCGGAGAACTGCCGGCGGTTTTTGTCCGGCGTCTGGCTGAAGAGAAGGCCAAGGTGGTGGCAGCGGCGCGGCCGAGTGCGTGGGTGCTGGCCGCGGACACCATTGTCGAACTGGATGGAGAGATTCTCGGCAAGCCGAGCGATGCCGCCGATGCGGTGCGGCTGCTCAAAGTCCTGCGCAACCGCTGGCATGCGGTGTGGACCGGCTTCTGCCTCAGGCGGGAGGCGGCGGTGATGATCGGGGTGGTGCGGAGCGAGGTGCGGTTCGGCGATTTTTCCGACGCGGTCTGCGCCGCCTATGTCGCCACCGGCGAGCCGCTCGACAAGGCGGGCGCCTACGGCATCCAGGGCAAGGGCGCCTTCCTGGTCCGCGAGATCAAGGGCTCCTACAGCAACGTGGTGGGGCTGCCGCTGCATGAGGTGGTGGACGCCCTCGCGGCCCAGGGCATCATCGAGCCCCGTTCCTGAATTTTCTCGATTCTTTCCGGGTGCCGGGTTCTCTGTCTCGGTTCTCCGACCAGCCGATGACAGCCATGTCAACCGTAGGAGCCG
This sequence comes from Deltaproteobacteria bacterium, assembly GCA_021802775.1. GTDB lineage: Bacteria > Desulfobacterota > Desulfobulbia > Desulfobulbales > Desulfurivibrionaceae > JAJZRJ01. Next base: position 28,208 of record JAJZRJ010000018.1, on the reverse strand, counting down.
CTTCAGCGGCGATCTCTGCGGTGTGTCGCCGCCAAGGCGGCTCCTACCCCTGGTTCAGCGCGTACATCTTCGAGAAATCGCCGACCCGCAGGAAGAGCCCGGCGATGGCGGTGAGCAGTGCCAGGCGGTTGCGGCGCAGCCCGGCATCCTCGGCCATGACCATCACCTGGTCGAAGAAGGTGTCGATGGGTTCCTTCATCTTGAGGATGGTGACCAGCGCCTGATTGTATTCCTTGGCTGCCAGCAGCGGTGCGGCCTCGGTCTCGATGCGGCGCAGCGCGGCGAAGAGATCGCGCTCCGCCGGTTCGGTAAGTTGCGCCTCGTCGATGCGGGTGTCGGTATTTTCCTTGATGATGTTGTTGACCCGCTTGAAGGAGCCGGCCAGCAGGGCAAAGGCGGGCTGGGCATTGATGGCGATGAGGGCTTCGATGCGGCGGCGGCAGTCCACCACGTCGCCGAAGTCCACCGAAACCACGGCCTCCACCGCCTCGATCGGCATCCCCTGTCCGGTGAGGTCGTTGGCAAAGCGGCCCTTGATGAACTCCAGCCCATTGGCCTTGGCCGTCTCCACGGGTTCGGTGAGTTGGCATTCGTAGAGGGCCAGGGCCCGGTCGAGCCAGGGGCCAAGCGACAGCGAGAGGCTCTTGCCCTGAATCAGGTGCAATAAGCCCAAGGCCTGGCGCCGCAGGCCAAAGGGATCGGCAGTGCCGGTGGGCTTCTGGCCGATGCCGAAGTAGCCGGCTAAAGTGTCGAGCCGGTCGGCAATGCCGATGATGGCGCCGGCCAGCTCCTGGGGCAGGTCGCCGCCGGCCCGGAGCGGCAGGTAGTGTTCGGCAATGGCCGTGGCCACCGCAGCGGGTTCGCCATTCAACAGCGCGTAATCGCGGCCGATGCTGCCCTGCAGGGTGGGAAATTCGCCCACCATGTTGGTGAGCAGGTCGGTCTTGGCAAGCAGTGCCGCCCGTTTGACCGTCTCGGTCAACTCCGGCGCCATGGCAGCCGCCAGTTCACCGGCCAATGTGACCACCCGCTCGGTTTTCTCCGCCATGGTGCCGAGTTTGGCCTGGAAGACCACGCCGGAAAGATCCGCCACCCGGTCGCTGAGCGTCCGATGTTGATCCTCCTTGAAGAAGAAGAAGGCGTCTTCGAGCCGGGCGCGGATCACGCGCTGGTGGCCGTCGGCGCCGAGCACCGCGTTCTTCACCCGGGTGTTGTTCACCGCCACGAAGTGGGGCATGAGCTTGCCCCGGGCGTCCACCACGGCAAAATATTTCTGGTGCTCGCGCATGGAGGTGATGAGTACCTCCTGCGGCAGGGCGAGGAAGCGTTCCTCGAAGGTGCCGCAGATGGCGTGCGGTTTTTCCACCAGATTGGTGACCGTATCGACCAGCTCCTCGTCGGGCAGGATGCGACCGCCGATGGCCTCGGCAGCTCGATTGATCTCGGCCCGCACCGCCTCGCGCCGCTCGGCCGGATCGGCCAGCACCTGGGCCGTGCGCAGGCTGTCGAGGTAGCCGGCGAAGTTTTCGGGTTCCACGGCCTGCGGCGCCATGAAACGGTGGCCGTAGGTGCGGCTGCCGCTGGCCAGCGTCTCCAGCCGGAAGGGCACCTCCTGGCCATTGTAGCGGGCGAGCAGCCACTGGATCGGCCGGGCAAAGTGCAGCCGGCCGCTGCCCCAGCGCATCGACTTGGGAAAGGGGATGGCAGGGATCAGCTCCGGCAGCAGGTCGGCCAGCAGCTCCGTTGTGGCCTTGCCCGGCTGTTCGACGCGCACCATGAGGTACTCGCCCTTGGCGGTGGCCACCACCTCGATGGTCTCCATTGCCACGCCCCGGGACTGGGCAAAACCGATGGCCGCCTTGGTCGGCTGGCCGTTCTGGTCAAAGGCGGCCTTTTTCGGCGGGCCCAGCACCTCTTCGACCCGGTCGGGCTGGCGGTCGGCCAGGTCGCGCACCGAGACCGCCAGCCGCCGCGGGGTGGCGGCGGTGCGTGCCTCGCCAAAGGAGAGGCCCAGTTCGCCAAGGCGGCGGGTGAGATTTTCCTTGAGGCTGGCTACCGCCGGCATCAGGTAGGCGGCCGGGATTTCCTCGGTGCCGATTTCAAAGAGCAGTTCGTGCGCCATGGCGGTTCTTCCGGGGGGTCGGGGTTAGTGGGTGTTGCGTTGCTGGTTCCGCCCTTCCGGCCATTCCAGCAGGGCAAAGGTGTTGAAGCCGGCGGCGAGATTCTCGACCCGCACGGAAAACCATTTGATGTGCGGGTGGCTGGCCAGCTTGCCGCCGATGGCCTTGGCCAGCCCTTCCACCGCCAGGGTGCATTCCTCCCTGGTCTCGGAAGGCCAGCAAAGGTCGTGGCGGGTCACCGCCTCCACGCTGTCGATGAGATCCTCGATCCAGATGAAATGGCGGCAGCGCAGGGCCACCTCCGCCATCCCCCAGTGGCCCAGCGAACGCGGCATGCCGGCGGCGGGCTGGACCGGCTCGGGCGGGGCGATGGGCACCCGGACCGAGAGCACCAGGTCATCCTTCTGTTCGAGGGAGCCGTGCATCCGGCAGCGGTATTCGTTGATGCCGATGGCGTTGGTTGCCTCGCGCTTGAGGAAATAGGGGAATTCGAGCTCCATGTGCGCGGCCTCGGCCTGGAGTTTCTCCTTCATCTCCTCGAGGATGAGGTGGAAGCTGGCCAGGGTGATTTCGCCGTGGAAGCGGTTCAGGATCTCGATGAAGCGGCTCATGTGGGTGCCCTTGAACCGATGGGGCAGGTTGACGTACATGTTGACCGTGGCCACGGTGCGCTGGATGCGTTGGGCCTTGTCCAGCAGGGTGATGGGGTAGGAGATGTTCTTGACCCCTACCTTCTTGATGTTGATGCGCCGGTGGTCGCGCTGGCCCTGGATGTCTTTCATGGCGTCCTTCAAACGAAAAACGGCCCGCCGGCATGCAGCGGCGGGCCGCGGAATGCACGCGGGTGCGGGGCAGGCGGTTAGGAGAGATGCTTTTTGACCGCTGCCTTCAATTCGTCCAGATTGGAAGATTTGACAATGTACTCGTCGGAGGCCCAGGATGCAAGGTCTTGTTTGAACTCCTGATACGCGGAGCAGAGGATCACCGGCACCGTGGGTTTGATCTCCTTGATGCGGCGCAGCGCCTCGATGCCGTTCATGCCCGGCATGTTGATGTCGAGGATGATGAGGTCCGGGGCGACGATATGGAGCTTGTCGAGCGCTTCCTCGCCGGTGAGGGCGGAGTGGACCTCGTAGCCGGCCTCTTCAAGCTCCTCGCGGTAGAGGAGATGGATGCTCTCTTCGTCGTCCACCAGCAGGATTCTTTTCATCAGTGCGTCCTCCAGGCCGGGTTCGTTGCCGGCTAGATCTCCGCTTCTCGCAGAAAGCGCGCCGCCTCTTCCGGCGGCACCGGGTTGATGTAGAAGCCGGAGCCCCACTCGAAGCCCGCGACCATGGTCAGTTTGGGCATGATCTCGAAGTGCCAGTGGTAGTGATCCAGCGGTTGCGACCGCAGCGGCGCGCCGTGCAGCACGAAGTTGTAGGGCACGCCGGGCATGCACTTGTCAAGTCGCCGCATGCACTCGGAAAAAATTGCCGCCAGCGCGCGGAAGGTCTCGTCGTCGGTGGTCATGAAGGAGGAGGCATGGCGTTTGGGCATGATCCACATTTCGAAGGGCGAGCGGGGGGCAAAGGGAACAATGGCGAGAAAGCGGCTGTTCTCGGCGATGATCCGGCTGCCCTGGCTGAGTTCCTGCTTGATGATGTCGCAGAAGATGCAGCGTTCCTTGTACCGGTAGTAGGAGAGGCTGCCGTCGAGTTCCGTGGCGATCATGCGCGGCACGATCGGCAGGGCTACCAGCTGGGAGTGGGAGTGTTCGAGGGAGGCACCAGCCGCGGCCCCGAAGTTCTTGAAGACCATGACGTAGCGGAAGCGCGGGTCCTTGGCAAGGTCGCCCAGGCGGTCCCGGTAGGCCCAGAAGACCTGGACCATGCGTTCCGGCGGCAGTTGGGTGAAGGATTCGTTGTGGTCCGGCGTCTCGACGATGACCTCGTGGGCGCCGATGCCGTTCATCTTGTCGTAGAGCCCCTCGCCCTCCTTGTTGAGGTCGCCTTCGATGACCAGGGCAGGGTACTTGTTGGGCACCACCCGGAGCGACCAGCCGGGCTGGTTCGGTCCCCGGCCGGGGGTGGCGCTGTAGGCCAGCACCTCCGGCGGGGTGGTGTTTTCGTTGCCGGGGCACAGGGGGCAGAAGCCGCCCCGCACGTGGTTTTTTTCGATAATGAAGTCGCTGGGCCTCTTTCCGCGTTCCGTCGCGATGATAATCCATCGGCCAATGATCGGATCCTTGCGGAGTTCTGGCATGGTGTGTCCTTAGAAGCCTTTTTGGGCTTTTTCCTGCGTTTCCTGCTTGGTTTTGCACGCGATGCAGAGGGTGGTGACCGGCCGCGCCTCCAGGCGTTTCACCGAGATGTCGTCGCCGCACTCTTCGCAGATGCCGTAGGTGCCTTCGTCGATCCGTTCCATGGCCTCCTTGATCTTCGACAGCAGTTTGCGCTCGCGGTCGCGGATGCGCAGTTCGAAGCTGCGGTCCGACTCGGCCGTGGCCCGGTCGGTGGGGTCCGGGTAGTTGTCGTTATGGTCCGTCATCTCATGGATGGTCTTGTCTGCTTCGTTGAGGAGCTGCTGGCTCATCTCCTCAAGTTTCTTGCGGAAATGTTCAATCTGTTTTGGTTTCACAATCCAACTCCTTGGGGTTCGCCTTTTCTTCCATGATACCAGAACGGGAGTCGCCACCTACCCGTTTCGTTGATATCTACCGCTCTTGCCACCGGTTTTTTCGAGCAACCGGATGTTGCCGATGGTCATGCCCTTGTCCACTGCCTTGCACATATCGTAGATCGTGAGTGCCGCGATACTGACTGCGGTAAGCGCCTCCATTTCCACCCCGGTCTTGCCGCTGATACCCACCGTGGCCTCGATCTCCACCGTCTGCTGCTCCTCGTCGAGGCGGAAGCGCACCTCGGCCCGGTCGATGACCAGCGGATGGGTCAGGGGAATCAGCTCGTCCACCCGTTTGGCAGCCATGATGCCGGCAATTCTCGCCACCCCGAGCACGTCACCCTTGGCCATGGTCCCGGCCGCAAGCTGGGCGAACGCCTCGGGCGACATGGTGATCGAGCCGCCCGCCTTTGCCACCCGCGCGGTGGCCGCCTTGCCGCCGACATCGACCATCCAGGCATTGCCGCTGGCATCGAAATGGGTCAGGGTGGCGCGTTTCGCGGTCATGGGGATGGTCTCCGGTTTGTATGTTCCCGGCGTTCTGGCCCGCAGGTGCCGGTGGATTCTTTTCTTATAGCCACGCCCGGCTTAGAAATGAAAGAATTTTTTCAGGAAGCCGGCGCCGACGTTCTCGTTTCCCTTCTCGTCGAGGGCGGCGAATTCCTTCAGGAGTTCTTTTTGTTTCTTGTCGAGCTTGACCGGGATTCTGACCTGGACCTCGCAGAGCATGTTGCCGCGGCCATGGCCGCGCAGGTGCGGCACCCCCTCGCCCTTGATCGTAAAGGTTTGGCCGGTCTGGGTGCCGGCGGGGATGGTCAGTTCGTGGGCGCCGTGGATGGTGGGCACCTCAAGGGTACAGCCCAAGGCGGCCTGGGTGAACGAAATCGGGATGGCACAGAGGATGTCGTCGCCATCGCGCTGAAAGAATTCGTGGGCCTCCACGTAAATGATGACGTAGAGGTCGCCCGGGCCACCGCCCTTGCGGCCGCCTTCCCCCTCGCCGCGGAGCCGCATGCGGGCGCCGGTATCGACGCCGGCCGGGATTTTCAGGGAGACCTTTTTCTTCTTGGCCACCAGTCCCTGGCCATTGCAGTCATTGCAGGGATCGGTAATCACCTCGCCCTGGCCGTGGCAATGCGGGCAGGCGGTCTGGATGCGAAAGGGCCCCTGGGCATGCAGAACCTGGCCGCGCCCCTGGCAGGTGGCGCAGGGCCGCGGCTTGTGGCCAGGGCGCAGGCCGGAGCCTTCGCAGGTCCAGCAGGTGTCACGGCGGGTGATCTCAAGCTCTTTTTCCACGCCGTGCACCGCCTCCATAAAGGAGATGGTCAAATCGTAGCGCAGGTCGGCGCCGGGGCTGGGCCCCTGGCGCCGGCGTCCGCCGGTGCGGCCGCCCAAGCCGAAAAGATCGCCGAAGACGTCGCTGAAGCTGGAGAAGATGTCGTCGAAATTGCCCGGTCCACTGTAGCCGCTGTCGCGCAGGCCGGCCACGCCGTAGCGGTCGTAGATCTTGCGCTTTTCGAGATCGCCCAGCACCTCGTAGGCCTCGGCCGCGGATTTGAATTTCTCCTCAGCCTCCTTGTCACCCGGATTGCGATCCGGATGGTACTTCATGGCCAACTGGCGGTAAGCTTTTTTGATTTCATCGGCCGAGGCGCTGTTCGCGACGCCGAGCACCCGGTAGTAATCGGTATCCATGCCTAGTTCGTGCTGTTGTCGAATGCCTCGGCGGTAAATTCCTTGTTTCCGGCCGGCGCCTTCATCTCCGGCAGGTTGTCGTATTCATGGATGTTGGAGAAGGAGACCTTGCTGGCGGCAATTTCCCGCAGGGTGGCCACGGTTTCCTTGTTCTTGCTTTTGACGAGGAAGGGGGCGCCTTTGCGGTGCTGCTTGACCCGTTTGACGGCAAGGTGAATGAGGGCAAAACGGTTCTCGTTGCCGATTTGTTTCAGGCAGTCTTCGACAGTGATCCGAGCCATGTGCGGTTGTTCCTCCTGGCGGTGGTTTCGGCCCCAATGGGGTCGCTTAAACTTGCCAAATATAATGCACCGGGGCGTTTTGGTAAATCTTTTTTCGTGTCGATGGGTGGTTTTTATATACATTTCAATTGGTTGTTTCCGGGGCGCGCCGTTGTTCATTGCCCAGCCGGCGCCGATTGTTATGCATGGCATAAAAAGTGCATTTAATTTAGGCGGACTTGCTGGCTTTGTCGTCCACCCCGGGAAACCTCGTCGCCGCAAGGCAGACAGGGGCAGATTGCGCGGCCTGGTTGGCGGAATTTTTTACCGGGTGGCTGGCGCAGCCGCCTTGTCGGTTTTTTGACAAGGCACGACAGTGGCGCGGGCTTACGGAAAAGGAGGGAGAAATGCGAAAAATCTGGGTGGTGGCGTTGTTCTTTCTGGCCGGCTGTTCCGGCGGCGTGCGCTCCTCGCTGGTGGATATGGATCTGCGGATCGCCTCGCCGTTTTCGCGGCAGAACGATGGCGTGCCGGTGGTGTATCCCTATCAGCAGGCCGGGAACAACGGCAGCCGCGACCCGATGGTGAATGCTTTCGGTCCTTCGTGGGAGAGTCTGGAGCCGGTTTACAGTGATTATCGGTTCAACCCCTGAGATGAGGCACATCGCATGATACGAAAAAAATGTTGCGCTGTTCTGCTGCTGGGTGCGGTTTTGCTGAGCTGGACACGGATTGCGGTGGGTGGTGGCCAGGAGGCGGTGACCAAGGAACCGGCCCCGGCGATGGCACCCCCGGCTGTCACGGCCCCGCCGGTGGCAATGACGCCGCCGTCAGGCAACACGTTGGCCTATCGTTCTTATTTTTACAACCATCCCCACGAGATTCCGCCTGATTACGTCTTCCGGACCGAGCGGGTCTTCTCGCCGCAGAGCATGAAGAAGGGGCTTTTGCCCGATTCGGCCAGCGGCGGGGCATCGCCGGTGGCACCCAATGCGACCCTGGCCGCGGCGGTGCATGAGCTGGCCCAAAGGCTCCTGGCCAACGCTCGCGAGGAAATCGCCGACGAATACACCGTGGCGGTGAGCACCTTCGTCAATCTCAATAACCTCTACGCCACCTCGTCCTTGGGGCGCTACCTGGGCGAGCAGCTGATCAGCGAGTTGCAGGGCAACGGGATCGAGGTGGTCGATGTGCGCAAAACGCCGGGCATCATGGTGAGCAGGTATCATGGCGAATACAGCATGTCGCGGGACATGAAGGAACTGGGCTATATCCAGAACGCCCAGGCCATGGTGGCCGGGACTTACACGGTGGCCGAAGGGCGGGTCTTTCTGAATGCGCGGCTGCTGCGGAACGAGGATAATCTGGTGCTGGCCGCGGCGACAATGGAGCTTCCCAAGGATGCGGTGGTGGTCGGCATGCTGGCCGACGAGGGGATGCCGATGGGCAAGGCCGCACCCGTGGCGGTGCGGGCCTTCGGGAAAAAGTAGGGAGGCGGGCGGATGAAACGCGTCAAAATCCTTCGGCAGTGGGGGGTGGGGCTGGTGGCCGCGGTGGTGTTGCTGACCGGCTGTAGTCCCACGGTGCATACCGGTGGAACCGTCTCGGTGGTCACCCCTGATTTTTTCGGCCTGGGCGAAGAGGTGGCGCAGCAACTGGCGCAGAATTTCCGTTACGGCCGGGCTACCGGCATGAGCCTTATGCTCACCACCATGGTGGAGGTGGATAACCTCTATGAGACCAGCCGGTTCGGCCGCACCTTCACCGAATCGCTTGCGACGAGGCTTTTTCGCCATGGTTTCGGGGTGGTGGAGATCCGCAAGGCGAGCGAGTTGCTGGTCAAGAACAACAGCGGCGAATTGATGCTGACCCGCGATGCCAAGCTGCTGGCCAGGGAGCAACGGGTCCATGGCATTGTGGTGGGCACCTATTCCCTGACCCCGCAGACGGTGATTCTCAACGTCCGCATCCTCGACGCGGCCTCGCAGAATGTCCTCTCCGTTGCCGGGGTGGAGATCCAGCGGAGCGGCAACATCAACCATCTGTTGGCCGCATCCGCCGCCGAAGGGCAGGATGTCGGCCTGTCCGCCAGGGAGCGGTAGGAGGGGATATGCGCAACAGCGTGCTGTTGGTGGTGTTAACGGTATTGTTGGCCGGCTGTTCGGCCCGTGGCCAGCGTTCGACCATGTATGTCGAGCCGCGGACCGGCTCGCCGGTAGTTTATATCCATCCCCTGCCGAGCACCTATCAGGAGGCCTCGGTTGGGGTGCTGCCCTTCCAGATGCCGGAAAACATTGCGGCGGATCAAGGGGTGCGGGTGGCGGCCCTGTTCAAGGACGTGTTGCTCGGCAAACGGGCCTTTCCGGTGGTGCGCCAACTGGCGCCGGGGTATGGTGATCTGGATGACGCCGTTGCCCGCGGCAAGGCGGCCAAGGTCGATCTGGTGCTGGCCGGCCGGGTGAATTACGCCCTGGCGGCCACGGAATTTGGCGGCGGCCGGGCCTCGGTTTCGGTGCGGCTCCTGAACGTCCGTTCCGGCAATACGGTCTGGTACATCGAGCAGGCCATCGATCAGCCCATGGATTATCCCGAGATGGGGATGTGGAGCCGCCTGGTGGATTCGTTCGGTCCGCCCGAGGTCCGGCCTTCGACCGGTGCGCCGGTGGTGCCCAACATGCTGGCCAAGATCGCGGTGGACATGGCCGAGGTGATGGCCGGCGCCCGGATGGTGAGCCGGAATTAGCCGCCGCCAGCGGGGCCGCGGAAAAGAAGGCTTACGCGAAGGGGTTCCTGAGCAGCAGGGTCTCTTCGCGGTCCGGTCCCACCGAGAGGATGTAGACCGGGGTCTCGGTGAACTCCTCGATGCGCTTCACGTAGTCGCGGGCCTTGGCCGGCAGTTCGTCCAGGCCGCGCGCCTTGCTGATCTCCTCGCTCCAGCCCGGCAGCTCCTCGTAAATCGGCTTCAGTTTGGCGAAGTGCTTGATGTTGGCGGGCGTGGCGGTAAGTTTCTTGCCCTCCATATCGTAGGCCGTAGCCATTTTCAAGGCCGGTTGGCCGCTCAGCACGTCGAGTTTGGTGATGGCCAGGCCGTTGATGCCATTGAGGCGGATCGCCTCATTGGCAATCACCCCGTCGAGCCAGCCGCAACGCCGCTTCCGGCCGGTGGTGGCGCCGAATTCCCCACCCTTCCGCTGCAACTGGTCGCCCACCGCGTCGAACAGCTCGGAGGGGAAGGGGCCTTCGCCCACCCGGGTGGTATAGGCCTTGAGGATGCCGATGACGCAGTCGATGTGCGAGGGGCCGAAACCGCTGCCGGTGCAGGCATTGCCGGCGATGGTGTTGGATGAGGTGACAAAGGGGTAGGTGCCGTGGTCGATGTCGAGCTGGGTGCCCTGGGCGCCCTCGAAGAGGATGTGCTTGCCCTGCTTTCGCCCTTGATCGAGCGCCACCGAGACGTTGCCGATGAAAGGGGCGAGCCGCTCGGCATAGCGCATGAATTCGTCGTAGATGGCATCGACCGCCACCGGCTCGCCGCCGAATTTCCTGGTGAAGAGGAAGTTCTTTTCCTCGACGTTTTCGGTGAGTTTCTCGCGGAAGAAGTCCGGGTCGAGCAGGTCGCCGGCCTTGATCCCCTTGCGCAATATCTTGTCGCCGTAGCAGGGGCCGATGCCGCGGCCGGTGGTGCCGATCTTCTTGCCCTTCTTGAGCGCCGCCTCGCAGGAGGCGTCGAGGATCTTGTGATAGGGCATGATGAGGTTGGCGCGCTCGCTGATCATCAGGCGCCGGTGATTCACCGGCAGGCCGCTGGCCGCGAGTTTATCCATCTCGCCCAGCAGGACGCCGGGATCGAGCACCACGCCGTTGCCGACGAAGCACATCTTGTTTTCGTAGAGGATGCCCGAAGGGATCAGGTGGAAGACGTATTTTTTGCCGCCCACCACCAGGGTATGGCCGGCGTTGTTGCCGCCCTGGAAGCGCACCACGTAATCGGCATGGCTGGTCAAAAGATCGACGATCTTGCCCTTCCCCTCGTCACCCCACTGGGTGCCGACAATCACCACGTTGGCCATCGGTATGACTCCTTGCTGCGTCGTTCGATCCGTGCGGCCTGTCTAGCCCCCCAGGCTGCGCTGGTGCCGCCCGGCGGCGGCACAAGGCACCTTAGTCAAAGGTGGCCCAAAAGTCAATCGTGCAAAATCGGCGCTGGCCGATCCGCCCTCGCCCCGCGCCGCTCCCGGAGTGGCTTGACACCACCGGGCAAATGCCGTAGAGTAGCGGCCCAGAGGGCGCGTCTGATGACGGGCCGGGGGGAATGAGGCGGACAAAGGGCATCGTATGTTCGGGATCGGACTGCCGGAACTCATATTGATTTTGGGGATCGCCCTCATCGTGGTGGGGCCGGAAAAATTGCCGGAACTGGCCAAGTCGCTGGGCAGGGGGATCAACGAGCTCAAGAAAACCGCCACCGCCCTCAAGGAGTCGGTGGACGAGGAATTGAAGGAGGAGGCGGTCGACCCCTGGCGCCAGAATATTGACGCCACCACCCCGGCGGATTCTCCCGGGGTCAATGCGCCATTGCCGCCGCCCGAGGCGCCGGAGCCCGCCTCTGCCGATGCCGTCACGCCGTCGCAGCCGGCCCCGGCTGACCCTCCCAAGTCATGAGCGTTCTGGCCGGTTATTTTTCCGTCCATCTCCGCGAGTTGCGCCGGCGGCTCCTTGTTGTTTTCGTCGCCATCATTGCGGCCAGCGTTGCGGCCTACGCCTTTATCGAGCCGCTGGTGCGCCTCCTGGTCCAGCCTCTGCGCCAGGCCCATCCTGCTGCCCAGCGCCTGGTCTATACCAACCTGCCCGAGGCCTTTGTCAGCTATTTCAAGGTGGCCTTGCTCGCCGGCCTGATTGTCGCCTTTCCGGTCATCGTCTATCAGCTCTGGATGTTCGTGGCGCCGGGGCTACATCGCCATGAAAAACGGGTGGCCCTTACGGTGGTTGGTTGGGGCGGCGGCCTCTTTGTTGGCGGCGTGCTCTTTGCCTACGGTGTGGTCCTGCCCCAAGCGCTCCACTTCCTGCTAAGCTTTGCCGGGCCGGGGCTCGCGCCGCAACTCAAGCTCGGCGCCTATCTTACCTTTGTGGCCCGTTCCAGCCTCGCCTTTGGCCTGGCCTTTGAGCTGCCCTTCCTCATGGTGATGGCGGTCAAAGCCGGTCTGCTCGACCGCACCTATTTTGCCCGCCACCGCAAATATTCCTATATCGGCATCCTGATTATCGCCTTTCTGCTGGTGGCCGGCGATCTGGTTTCCACCGTGCTGGTGGCGGTGCCGTTTTGCGGGCTCTATGAGGCCGGGGGGCTGCTCGGGAGGATGTTCGGGGACAAACGAACAACCGTGGCATGAGAAATCTTCAAGGTGGGCGGCGTTATCGGGGGACTTCGTCGTGATTTGACACTTATCCTGTTGGTGTACATAATAGGTGTACATTCATCGAAGGGTGGGGGGAATGCCATGATCGAAGTGAATGTCAAAGAGGCGCGCAACAATTTAAAGGAGTTGCTCGACCGGGCGGAGCAGGGCGAGAAAATTTTCGTTTCCCGGCACGGCAGAAGGGTGGCCTGTCTGGTGCCGCCGGAAAAGCATGAGCAGTTGCCGTCGTTGGCAAAATTTCGTGATTCCGTGGCAGCCGGGGGCGAGGCGACAAGCGGCGTGGTCATCAGGCTGCGCGGTGAGGAACGCTATTGAATCAGTATTTCGACACCAGCGTCCTGGTTGCCTATTACAGCCCCGAGGCCTTGAGCGCCAAGGCGGAAAAGCTGCTGCGCAAGGCGTCGCCGCCGGTGATCAGCCGTCTGGCCGAGGTGGAGTTCGCCGCCGCGGTTTCCCGCAAGATACGCGACAACCAGCTTGCCCATTCGGCAGGCCATAAAATCCTGAACCTTTTCCAACCCCATGTCACCCAAGGCTTTTATCGGGTGCTGACCGTGGAAGGGCACCACTTCGAGCAGGCCAGGGAGTGGATTGCCCGGTTCGACACGCCGTTGCGCACGCTGGATGCCCTGCACCTCGTTTTGACCGCCTTGGAAAATGCCCGATTGATCACCGCGGACCGGCAGTTGCACGAGAGCGCCACGCTTTTGGGGGTTGAGTCGTTACTGCTGGCGGCCCGGCGGTAGGTGGAGGTCCGGCATGAACGGCACTAACGGGGGCATTCAGAGCGAGATACTCCCATAAGCCTTCACCAGCCCCTCAAGGCTCATGTTCCCCGCAATGGCGTCATGGGGAATGAGAACATAGCGCCACGGCTTGCCGCCATGGCTCGCTGCATACTCTGAGGCATGGGTGCACCACTGTACTGCCACTTCCTTTTTGGCCAGCACCACCGGGTCAGTCATCTGGTTACTGGCCTTGGGCTCCAGCATGTAGATTGCCTCGTCGGTCTCAGCCACAAAGTCGGGCTGATATTCACGATGGTCCGCGCCATGGCGGTAGAAAATCTGAAACTGTCCCTTGGCCGGCCGGAACCAGCGCAGAGCATCCCGCTCCAAAATCACTGCCAGCCGTCGCTCCCCTTCCGATTCGAATTTCTGTACCGTATAGAGGCACTTGCTAAAACCGCCAAAAAGGTACTTGGCCATGTTGCTCCTGTCCGTCGGCGCCACCTTGAAATCAAGCGCTGGCTCCTTGATGGAACAGGTATAGGCACTCTGTTTTAGCTCGGTGAACCCCTTGCTCACCTTCACTTCATAGCCGGCGACTTCCTCCCAGTAGTGTTCCTGCATCTGGGCGTGGATAAAACGGGCAATGTCGTGCTGGTGGCAACGCACCACATCGACGATCTCCTCCGGCTTCAGGTAGCCTTCGAAATGCCGGACCGCCTGGCCGGCAAGATCATAGAGCAGATCGGCATGGTCGTCGTAGGAAATATCGGGAAAATCCATGAGACAGCGGACAATGTAGTTCTCCATGCGCGGTTCCTCGCTCTGGCCCCGGGCCGGCGTCACCGCCATGCCTTCCCCGGTGCGGAGAAACTGCACCCACAGCTCCTCGGACACAGCCGGATACTTGAGGCTGTCGAGCTTGAGCGTGAATGTTTTGAAGCCCGACTTCACCTCGCCCTTTGGCACCACGAGAATGCGCGGGATATCGATGGTCTGTTCCGTAACCAGTTCCACGGTCTTTGCCACCACGGCGGCAATATCAAGCTTTTCAGTGAACCCCTCCAGGCCGAGTTGCGCGGGTTGTTGTGCCTCCACCGCCCTGACAATGGCGGCCTGGATTTCCGGCTTCTTGAGATGGCTCACGGATGGCAGGGTCTGCGGCTGGTTCTCGTATTTTTTGATCACCTCCCAGGTGGTCTGCGCCACCTGCTGCTCCTGCGGCTTGGCAAAAACCGGTTTTGCATCCTGCCCCGCTACTGCCGTGCTCGCCGTCACCTGGGCCGGTCTGATCCCCAACTTGGTCGCCAATTGCGATTGCGACACCACGGTTGCCGTTTTTTTGACCAATTCCTCCGGATCGAGCACCACCGCCTGCAAGCGGATCGCCGAATCAGGCCGGTTGGCCTCGTCGATGATCTCCTGAAACCTGTCGTGGGCCACAATGTTGAGCCGGTCCACCGCCGTCTCCCCGGTCCGTTTACCATAGGGCAACCGCAGCCCCCGGCCGATGGACTGCTCAATGAGAATCCGGGCATTGGCGGCCCGCAGCGGTACGATGGTGTAGAGGTTGGTCACGTCCCAACCTTCTTTGAGCATGTTGACGTGGATAACGATCTCGGTGGGTTCTTCCGTGTGTTCAACCCGGAGCAACCGTTCGATCATCTCCTCCTCGTCCTTGCCGGTCTTGCTGGAATCCACCTGGATGACCTTGTCCTTGTAGCGCCCCTCGAAAAAGGCCTCGGACTGGATACGCTGCAACAACTGCCCGGCGTGGGTGGTGTCGCGGGCAATCACCAACAGGAAGGGTTTGACGATGTCTTGCAGGTTCTCCCGGGCATAGGTCTCCAACTCCACCTTGGTTGCCTCGTGCAGCCGGATGCCGTCTTCCAGCTTCAGCCGCTCGATCTCTTCCACCGACATCCCGGCCGGGTTGAAGTCCTTGCGGGTCACCACCGCCGGTTCCTTGACAAAGCCATCGGCCATGGCCCGGCCCAGGGCATAGTCGTAGATGACGTTCTTGAAGGCCACCGCCCCCTTGCCGGTTTCGATAAAGGGGGTGGCGGTCAATTCCAGACCCAATATGGGCTTCAGTTCATTGATCGCCCGCACCCCGGCGCTGGCCCGGTAGCGGTGCGATTCGTCCATGAGCAGCACCAGATCCGGCAGCCCGGCCAGGTAATCGAAGTAGCTCTCGCCGATATATTCGGAGAGCCGCTTGATGCGCGGGGATTTCCCACCGCGCACCTCGGAGTTGATCTTGGAGATATTGAAGATGTTGATGTGCACACCCTCGTGGCCGGCCATGCCCGGCAGCCGGCTCTGCTTTCGAGCCACCTCCCGGACGCCCACCCCGCTCTCGTAGGTGTCGCCGGTGATGACGGTAGGCGGTTCCACGGCGAACTCGGCGATCCCCTTGAAGACATACTTCGGGGTATTCGGTGTAAAATCGGCGATCAGCTTGTTGTAGATGGTGAGATTGGGCGCCAGCACGAAAAAGTTGCTGATCCCGTGGGCCAGATACAGATAGCTGACAAAGGCCCCCATCAGCCGCGTCTTGCCGACCCCGGTGGCCAGGGCAAAACAGAGCGAGGGAAACTCCCGCTCGAAATCGGTCACCGACGGGTACTCGCTGCGGATCACCTCCAGAATGGCGGCCGTATCCGCCTCCTTGCCCGGCGGCGCGATCTCGGTGATGCGGTGCAGAATCTCCAGCGACTGCCGCTGGGGCGGGCGCAGGGAAAGGCGGCCGGAGATGGCGTTGACATGGCGGTTCACTGCTCCACCTCCTTGCGGTGTTCCCGTTGTAAATCCAGTCGCTCCCGGGCATGGACAATTGCCTTATGAAATTCCTTCTCCAAAATCTCGCGGGACGGTAGATCGGTAAGGTATTCGGCCACCCTAATACCGCTCTTTTCGAGTTCCAGAAGTTCAACGGTTTCATGTTTTTTGCCGGCGCAAAGAATGAGGCCGATGGGCGGTTCCTCCCCTGTCTGCCGTTCGTATTTATCCAGCCAGCGCAGGTAAAGTTCCATCTGGCCCTTGTCGGCCGGTTTAAATCGGCCGAGTTTCAGTTCGATGGCCACCAGCCGTTTGAGCTTGCGATGGAAGAAGAGCAGATCGAGATAGTAGTCGTCGTTGTCCACCTGGATGCGCTTCTGGCGGGCGACAAAGGTGAAACCGACGCCGAGTTCGAGGAGGAACTGTTCCAACTCCCGGAGGATGGCGTCTTCCAGGTCTTTTTCCAGGTAGCGGTCAGTGAGGCCAAGAAAATCGAGAAAATAGGGATCGCGGAAGACCAGGTCGGGAGTCAACAGGTCTTCATGACGCAGGGCATCGAGTTCCAGGCGGATCAACTCGTCCGGCTTCCTGGACAGGGCGGTGCGCTCGTAGAGCATGGAACCGATTTTTTTCTGGAGGGTACGCACACTCCAGCGTTCTATTCGGCACATCTCGGCGTAAAAATCCCGCTGAAGTGGCTTATCCAAGGGGAGTAATTCCCTGAAATGAGACCAGCTCAATTGTCGCGACAGTGTGGCAACAATCTTTATGTCTGGAAATGCCTCGGAAAAATCGACCATCCTGGTCAAGGCGGAATAGCTGAAGCCATTTCCATACTCCTCGCTTAATTGTTGCGACAGTGTGGCAAGAATCTCCTTGCCATAGTCCGCCCTTCCACCCTTGAGAATCTCCTCGTTGATCCGTTTACCGATCCGCCAGTATAGCATGGTCAGGGCGGCGTTGACAGTGGTGGCGACATGGGCGCGGGTCTCTTCGATCAGGCCGCGCAGGTCGTGGAGCAGCGTATCGGCGGGCTTGGCCGGGGCTTTCTTCCTGGGGCTCATGATTTTTCCTCCCCGCCGAAAAGGGACATCTGCCCAGGTTCCGCCGGTTTCTGCGGCAGGTTCTCCACCTTGAGGCTGTAGTCGTCGTGGCCCCATTCGCAGCGGGAGAGCACCTGGCGGGGGATCTTCTTGACCGTAAGATTGGCATAGTCGCCCCGACCCCTGAAGGCAGTGCAAAGCACGAGGAGCGACCGTTCCGGCCCCACCTCGTCGGAGAGTTCCTGCAACTGCTCGTGGGTAAGGCTGGCGGTGGTGATGTAGATGAAGTCCTGCTCGGTGGAGTGGCCGTGCTGCCAGTAGATGGAGTCCGACGGGGCGTAGGTGAAGCCCTCCAGCTTGCAGAGGGCCTCGGCCAGCATGGCGGCGTTGTAGGTTTGGTTGATCACCCAATTGCCCCACTTATCCTTCTCCAGCAGCGACGGGGCCAGGCGGTAGTAGCGGAAGCCCCCGCCGCCTTGCCAGTTCACCGCCTTGGTGATGCCGCCGGGGTCGTCGCCGTCGATCACCTTTTTGATGCGCGGGATGATGTGGGTATGGCAATGCTCGCCAAGTTCCACCATGATCCAGCGCCGGCCCATTTTGTGGGCCACCGCGCCGGTGGTGCCGGAGCCGGCAAAGGAATCGAGGACCAGGTCGCCGGGGTTGGTGGAGATTGAAAGTATCAGATTTAGTAGTTTTTCTGGTTTCGGGGTAGAGAATGCTTCATCGTCCGGAAAAACTGAGAGTATTTCCTTCTTTGCAGATTGGGTGTCTCCAGCATCAACAGCAAGAAAAATTGAATTTGGTACGAGCCCTTTTTCCTCTCCGCCGTATGTTTTTATCCTCGGTCTGCCATTGCCGTTATTCGGGAAATAAACTCGCCCCTCTGACAAATATCTATTAAAGACCTCTTCGGTTGCGCCCCAACATCGGTCTTTCGGTGGGTCAAGGAAAAGACCTGTTGGGGTTTTGATTTTATACATTTGATTTGGCCGCCAGCCTTGGGCACTAAATGGAATAGAACGCCATGCTCCTTTGGGATCGTTATCCGGATTAGAAAAGCCCTTCTCATTTGCTGGCAGAAGGTTGCGATGATTTTTCCATTCCAAAGGCCCGACTTTTGAGTAAAGCAAAATATGATCATGGGACGACCCGATAGCCGCTCTATTTTCTCTTGAAGTTCTCTTTTGCCAAATAACATTAGAGACAAAGGCCTTTCTGCCAAACACTTCATCGCACAGAACCTTCAGGTAATGACACTCATTGTCGTCGATGGTAATCCACAGAGAACCGTCATCCGAAAGCAGTCGCCGGAGGATCTCCAACCGGTCACGCATCAAGGAAAGCCAGATCGAATGTTCCAACCCGTCGTCGTAATGGGTAAAGGCCGAGCCGGTATTGTACGGCGGATCGATGAACACGCACTTGACCTTGCCGGTGAACTCCTGCTCCAGGGCCTTCAAAGCCAGCAGGTTATCGCCGAAGATCAGCCGGTTGTCGAAGATGTCACCCTCGGCCACCCGGTGCGCTGCATGGTATGACAACTCTGAATCTTCCAGCAGAATGCGCGGCTCCAATCGTGGCCGCTCCTCCTTGCCGATCCAGGTCAGTTCGAGTTTTTGTTTTTTCATTATTCCCAAGCTACTTCAAAGGCTTGACCCCGCCTCTGCGGCCAAGGCCAAAAGCGATCCGGTACACATCCGGCATTTGAATACGACCATTACGCAAGCGCTGAACCAGGCCAAGTTCGGTAATGTCTTGAAGAACTCCTTCCGGCCCTTCCGCCAAGTGTTGGGGCGGAAGTTTCACCTTTTCGGCCTCACCGGCCAGACTGGCAAGCTTGTTAACAATATCGGCCTGACGCCATAAATTCAGAATTTCCTCTGCGTCACATGGGACGGTAATCCGTCCTTTCAACGGTTGCATGAGTGAATCAACCCAGGGATAATCATCACGGGTTATCTCCTCAACCCGGATACGGGACGCTTCCTGAACCCCGGATTGGATGGCCTTGTAGTGCAGGGGATAGAGCCACTCCTCGGGATTTTCACGCTTGGCGGCATAGCGCAGTGCTGCGGAAAAACTCCGCGGGCTGACTTGTTCGCGGCCATCCATGAGGTGATTGACCAGCCAGGTGTAGGGAAAGCCGCGTTTGTGGCCGCTGAGTCCGCTGGCCATGGTTGGTCCGGCAATAGCGTGAAAAACCTTTTTCTGAATTTCCTCTTCGGTTCGTAAGGGCTGGGGGATAATCCAGGCCTCGCTTGCCTGGTCATGCTTCCATACGAGTTGAAAAACTCGTTCACAATGTTCGCGGAAATTGTCTCCTCCCGACGGCGCATTTCCGAGGCATTGGAACAGCAGGGCATACAGATCAACACGCCGCCAGGATAACGGCACTTTTCTGGCCAGGAGCTTGGATGAATCGGGGAATTGAGTTATCTCCCGATCCTCCAGCATATCCGGGCGGACAAAGAGCTTTGCCCTGATGCTTCTGAACGAACGCAGATCAAGAGCTACTTGCAACAAAGCTTTGGCAAGCGGACGGATTCCCGGCCAATCGCCAGCAAGCCGATCAAGGGCATCAAAAATGATCAGGTGAACCTTGCCGGCGTCAGTCAGAGCACTGTCGGCTCGATAGAGTAATTCATCGTATTCTTCGGGGTTATCATTTATCCACTGCACTTTTTCACGCCATTTACCACCGATTGGGAAGGGGTCGGAAAATTCAAGGTGAACAGCCACCACCGCCCGCCAGATGTGGCGAGGGGGGTATTTTTCACTTAATTGCACGAGGGTGTCCGGGCTGGGGAATTGACCGGGTGCTGAACTTTTTCCGGTCCCAAACCCCTGAGTGATCACGATATTCTCGCTGAT
Source organism: Deltaproteobacteria bacterium (assembly GCA_021802775.1). GTDB lineage: Bacteria > Desulfobacterota > Desulfobulbia > Desulfobulbales > Desulfurivibrionaceae > JAJZRJ01. Next base: position 8,629 of record JAJZRJ010000018.1, on the reverse strand, counting down.
CCTGGCCTCGGGAAACGCGGAGGCGATATATTGCCGATGCGGTTCGGAAACCAGGGTCATCCACCAGAAACTTTTGCCGGCCCCGCGTATCCCTTCCACCAAAGTGCTTTCGGGATCGAGCGCGCGGGCGTGGCTGGGTGGAACATAGGTATAGGCAACATTTGCGGAAGGCGAGGTGTTGTCCGGGTCGATTTCCGGCAACGCCTCCATGGCCTTGCGTGTCGATTCCTTGGCAAAAGGTTCACTCATGATTCATCTCCCAGCACGCGTCGCTTGATACCTTCAAGGAATCCACCAAAAGTCGCCGCAATGTCGGCATCGGTCATGATGCCTTGTGTAAGCAGGAGGGGGTCGAACTCCTGAAACCGGCTGTTCCACTTGATCCGCAGAGGGTAGTGGGGCGCGGAGTCATCATTGATGGGGAAATTGAATGTTTCCACATTTTCCATATCCTCACCCGGTTCAATCCGGTCGTATATGGTATCGGAAAAGAGAGCGTGGGCGTTTTCCAAAAAGCGTTCAGCCCGTGCCGCCTGATCCAGGTCAGGGAAAAGGGCCTCGATCATGATCAGTCGCTCCCGCACCGCCCTCAAAACAGCGGGGCAGGTCTGCCAATGGGAGAAGAGCAACCGGTATCCTTGCCAGGTTTGGGCGGAATCCGCCCCAAAAAGAAGCGCATCCGTGGCCAGGCCAACAATACTCACGGCTGCCAGATCGTGCAGGCCGGCGCGGCTGTCGATAAGGACAACATCCGGTTTTTCCTGTTTCTCCAATGCCTCAAGCAGGCGACGGGTACGTTGGGAAAAATATTCGACCTTCCCCTGGCGCGGGATCTCAGCGTAAACTCTTGATAATTTAGAAAGATAGAAATCTTCCGTCATGCCCATGGCCGCCGCCACCCGAATTTCCCCTTGGGTATGCTCCGACAGAGGACTTACTGTGATCATCCGGTCAAGTACCATTTGGCCCTGCCCAACCGCATCCTCGATAAACCAGTCCACCACGCCAAAATCAACGAGACGGTCCGGCGGCAGAAGGAGGCCGGAAAGTCCCGGTGATTCTAAATCGAAGTCGATTAACAGAACGCGCTTGCCGGCTCGTGCCAGATCATAGGCAAGCATTGTCAAGGCGGTGGAGCGTCCGACACCCCCTTTCAGACCAAAAAAGACCAGCCGAGGAACCAGAGATACGGTGTCTTGGGGGCGCAACCAATCCTGGCCGATAATTTGGCGGTCGAGAAGGCGAAATGATGTGTCTGAACCAGGAAAATAAAAATCCAGAATGTCGGGATTCTTGAACACACTGTCAGGATCGAAAAAGTCATCAGGGAAAAGTACGGCTTTTTCCGTATCACCGGCAAAGGCGGCAAGTTTTTTGATGCTTTCGGTCAGGCGAGTAGACAGGGCCTGGTGTTTTTCTTTGCTCCCATGCTCCAATCCAATTCGGATACGCCCAAGCATGTCTCGAATCACCAACGGCACGACACCTTTCGGAAAGGTTTCCTTGGCCAATAAATCAGCCGTGGCCCGCAAGGCCGTATTGAAATGAACTGCCTTTTTGGTCATCGCGCCCCCCTGTCAAGCATGGCCTGCTCGAGCATTTCCATGATTTCGCGAGAGGCATTGCGCCACTTGATCAGCGAAGACGGCAAGGCTGAATCGATGTAATAGCGGTGCTTCGTGTGCCAATCGGAGAAGTCGTTGATGCTGGGGATCATGGCAAGGTATTTCGCCGCGCCCCTTCCACTCAACTCAGCATGGAGCATGTTGATGTTTTGGACTAACTCATGGATATGTTTTTTGAATTTCTTTGGTTTTTTCTTCTCATCGATATCACCGGTTGTAGGGTCAGTGGGATAGCCGTTCCATACCAGCAGGGATTTTATTCCGCATTCCGCGGCAAAGCCATAAAGCTGTCCTGCTGCCGCGTTTCTTGCGTGGCCATGCAGCAGTTCCGCGTCGTTGAAATGGCGTTTCCCTGCTTGGTGGAAATTAACCTGTTTGATAGGTGGCATGGCATACTCCGTTTGTGTTCGGTTGATTGTTCTTGTGCATTCAACCGGTAAGCCAACTTTCGATTATCCCCTTCTAAATCATGTGATTTCCAATGTCCATCGAATCATAAAAAACAAGCCTACCGCCTGTTCTTCTTCCGGGACTTTTTCGCCAGCTTGTTTTTGACCTTACCGGCTTTTTTGTTCTTCTTCCGTGCCCTGTCGGCGTTCCGGAACGAGGGCGGCGCGGTATCCTCCTGAAAACAGGCGAACCAGGAAAGATAGTCATGGATATTGCTGGGGATACGGCGATCTACCGAGTCCCGAAATTCAGCAAGCAACTCATCCCGATCACGGACCAGATCCCGTTCGATGTCTGCCAGGCCGACAAAGCCGGATTCGATCAGTTCATCCGCATAGGCCTGCCGAATGACGGGCATCGTCTCCGCCGGGTGGAGGTCGCTGATAGCGCAGGCAACATTGCTCCAGAAATAGGAGCCGGGCTCCGCTTCCGTGCCGGTAAAAAGACCGGAGAGAAAGTCAATGATCTCCCTGCGCGGAATCATGTCCATGGCCGCAGCGTAGCTCAGGGCATCGACACCGGCCCCGCGCACGAACTCCGGAGCTTCTTTGTTGCTGATCAAGGCCTTAAGGGTATCGAAGCGGCCGTGGCAGGTCTGAAGCAGCAGAACCGGCAGGGTTTCGGTGACCATGTCGCCCCAAAGCGTGTCCCTCGGCTCATCGGGGATGCAGAAGGCGCGGATGATGGGCTCAAGGGCCGCCGGTTCCTGGAAATGAGCCAGCAGGGCAACGGCGTAGACATTGGCATAATGCTCTTCGTCGGCGTAGCGCCGGGGATCGGCGGCAAGCTCCTCAAGGATGCGGAGCAGACGGGGAGTAATCTCTTCCCGCAGGGGAAAGGCCTCCTCCATCTCGTCCCGCTTGTAGACGCCATCGTAGCAGTCGAATTCCTCTATCAGTTCTTCAACTCTGGTTGAACTCATGACAAAACCCCATGGGTTTCAGGTGTTATTCGGGTCAGGTTACTTCGGCTGATTTCATTCTCTAAATCATGCCCCCGCCAATGTCCACCGAATCATAAAAATCCGGGTCAAGTTCGTCTGCTGCCGTAATTTATCCTCTTATCCTCAATCAGCGCAATCAAATCATCCCGTTGCCGGTCCACCTCATCCTGGGCATCAAACAGGGTGCGCCGCTTCTGATTCCGCTGGGACTCCAGGGCCTTGATCTGCTTCTGGCCGGTGAGCTTTTCCTCCAGGGTCAGGGCCGTAGTGGCGGATCGGCGGGCCTCCTCAATCCGCCAGTCCAATTCCTTTCAAAAGAGCCCGGCCTTTTTCGGTAATCCGGTATCTCTGTAACCGACTGCGAGGCTTGTCTGAAATGGTCCTTTCCATAAATCCATTCGTTAAAAGCCGGGTTAGAGCCGCCTTGAAATTACCCGTTCTGGATTTATACCCCAATGCCTCCAGGAGTTCGGATGCGCTCCGCTCCCTCTTGGAACAGACGGCAAGGATGCGGGCTTCCGATTGTGACAAGGATTCATGGGCCTCGACTTGGGCCTCGACTTGGGCCTCGACTTGGGCTGGCTCCCTTCCGCTTTCCCGTTGGGCCTGAGGCCGGGTAAAGGTTACGGTGACCCAATTGTCCTGCACCAACACTTCAGACGGGGCGACACCGTACGATTTGCAGATATCGCGGATACGCTTGATGCCGGAGCCGATGTGCTCCACGGCGTCCATCCGGTAGAGCATGCCGAAGAGTAAAGGATTGCGGGGTACGCTCTTCTTTCCCAGGTCGGCGGCGGTCATTCCGGCCGGCAAGCCGCCGGGACTGACGATCTCAACCCGGTCCTTGAAGATATAGACCTGCACATTGGCGCTCAGGCGGTAATCCCGATGGGCCAGGGCATTGACCACTGCCTCGCGAATCGCCTCTTCAGGGAGTTCCGGTCGCTCCTCCCGTTTAACATGCTTGATGATCAGCTCAACGTTGATCTTGGCGAGGATGTAAGTGACCACTGCGTCGATCATCGAATAGACATCGCCGTAAAAATCTTGGCGATCGAGGATGCGGACCTTGTCGGTTCCCAGGAAAAGGGCGCAGGAGACATCGGCGCTGGTGGTGAATTTCCGAATGTCCCTGGCCAGTAGCCAGGCCCCGGCGTGGGTCATGCGACCGTCTTTCAGCAGGTGCAGGTTTCGGAGCGCCGTTATCCGGTCCATATCCGGCGGGATCTTGGCGCGGCGGCGAAAAGTCTCCCAGGATTGCTTGTCCAGATCATCCTCCAGACTGAAATGATCGCAGGGTGTCTCGTCATAATGGATGACACCCTCCTTGAAAAAGAACTCGCGGATCTCCGTGCGACTCATCTGTTGGGAACTGGCCCCGTCCCGGAGATAGAACTTGCCGGCAAAGGAATAGGGTTTGCCGGTTTGGGCCGGGACGGTGACGACCAGCACCGAGCCGACGGTGTCGATATCGATCAAGAGCGGCGGCTCGACGGAACGGGCAATGGCCTGGATTTCCGACTTGAGCCGGTTTGGCTCTTTCACCCCGACGACACGGCCATCGTCGGTCACGCCAATCAGGATCATCCCGCCGGTGGCATTGGCAAAAGCGCATAATTCCCGGCCGATCTGGGTTGTTCCTCCCTGCTTGAACTCGGTGGTGAAACCTTCGCCGAGGGTGATGAGCTGTTTCAGTTCCTTGCCGGTCATGCGCCCAGCCTCCAGCGGACAGTGAAAAGCCCCACCATTTCGGTTCGTTGTTGCAGCTTCCCCTCGATCTGAGAAATTAGTTCATCCCGTTGCCGGTCCACCTCATCCTGGGCATCAAACAGGGTGCGCCGCTTCTGATTCCGCTGGGACTCCAGGGCCTTGATCTGCTTTTGTCCGGCCAGTTTTTCTTCCAAGGTCAGGGCCGTAGTGGCGGATCGGCGGGCCTCCTTGATCTGGCGGTCGAGTTCCTTGGTCTCCCGTTCCAGCCCCACCTTGAGATCATCGGCCCAGCCGTCGAGCTTGTCCGCCTCGGCCTCGAAAAAGCGGGCGTTCCGTTCGGAAATGGTCCGCTGGATGGCACTCTGACGCTGTTCTACAACTGCGTCCAGAAGAGGGGTTTGCGGATTGCTCCGGATTTGTCCGGCTACGGTTCCGGGCAGGGTCAGCAACCGGGCCGCCGTCTCTTCCTCCAGCATACTGCCGTCATCCGTGCCGGCCGCAAAGATGAGATGATCTTCCGCCTGATCCAGGGATTCGACGCTGAAAAGAGAAAGGGAAAGCCAGCCCGCTTTGCCGATGAATGGCTCCAGCAGCGAAACCTTGCCGTCGTGGCGGCCGTAGTCAAAGTGAATCTCCGCCAACGGCAGGGCGCGGCCTTTTGCTCGGGCCACCACCGCCTCGGCCAGCGGGTGATTCAGGCGGTACAGATGCGCCTCGCCGGAACGGCGGGGCAACTCGTACAGGCCCAAGGGAATGTTTTGAGCCTGGCCAGGAAAGGGTTGGGCCTTGAGGCGGAAGGAGGAATCGTTGATAAACTCGGCGCTGCCGTCCAACTCATGCCGGGTGAGCTGGATGAGCAGTTGCTCGTAGCGGTTAAGACAGGCGCGGGAGGTTTCGTCACGCACCTTGAGTTTCTCCCGCACCTCGTCGTCAAAGTGCTCCAGCAGTTTCTGCCGGGTGCGGGTCATGGATTCATTGATCTCCAGGCTCAGTTCGCGCTGGAGCTGGTCAAAGGCGGTCTGGATTTCGTCCGGACGGCGGCAGCACTGATAGATGGCGGCGATGCGTTTTTCGAAATCCACCCCGGATTCGATGGCGCCCAGCACCTCGTCGCTGGCCCCGAAGACCCCTTCAAAGAGCTGAAATTTTTCGGAGAGCAGTTCAAAGACCCGCTGGTCGGCGGCATTTTTGCGGTTGAGGAAGTTGACCACCACCACGTCGTGCTTCTGGCCGTAGCGGTGGCAACGGCCGATCCGCTGCTCGATGCGCTGGGGGTTCCATGGCAAATCGTAGTTGACCACCAGGGAGCAGAACTGGAGGTTGATCCCCTCGGCCCCGGCCTCGGTGGCGATCATGATCCGGCCCTGCTCCCGGAAGTAATCCACCAGGGCCGAGCGCATGTCCGCGGTGCGGGAGCCGGTCACCCGATCGCTACCCTGGTGGCGCTCAAGCCACTGGCTGTAGATCAGCCTGGACCCCTCGTCGGTGTTGGAGCCGTTGAACAAAACGATCCCCTCGGCAAAGGGACTGTCCGCCAGCAGGCGCAGTAGGTAGGACTGGGTGCGGCGCGATTCGGTGAAGATGATCGCCTTTTCTTCGGCGCCGATCTCCCTGGCCTTGGCAAAGGCGATGTCCAGTGCCTTGAGCAGGGCCTTGCCTTTGGCGTTATGGTCGATGGAGGTGGCCAGTTCGGTAAAGGCATCGAGATCGGCGATTTCCTGCTCGATGGCGGCCCGGTCCGCCTCGGTAAGAGGTTCGGTCGGTTCGCCGTTGCTCCATTCCTCGGCGGTTTCAGCCAGGGCCTCGTAATCCTCGTCCAGCTCCTCTTCCAGGGCTTGGGCCGGCTCCTGCTGGCGGAGCTTGTCCTTGAGCCGCTTGGAGATGGAAGTCAAGGCGCCTGCAATGGCAAAGGTGGACGAGGCCAGCAGCTTGCGCAGCACCAAGGTCATCAGGGTGCGCTGGCCCGAGGGCAGGGCTTGCAGGTTGTCCCGTTGCAGGTAGCCGGAGACCAGATGGTAGAGCCTGTCCTCGCTCTCCTCCGGGGTGAATTCCTCCACCAGGGGGAGCCGCTTGGTGTAGGGAATGTAGGCGTTGACCTGCCGGCGCAGGGTTCGATGACAGACCGGCTTGAGCCGCGCCTTGAGGGTCTCGAACACCTGTTCCTGGTTGAGGTTGGCAAACTGTTCGCGGAAACTCTTCAGGTCGCCGAAGGTATGCTCATCGATGAAGCTGACCAGCCCGAACAACTCCAGCAGGGAGTTCTGCAGGGGCGTAGCGGTGAGCAGGAGCTTATCCTTGCCGGCCAAGGCCAGTTTAAGCGTGTTGGCGATGACGTTCGACGGCTTATAGACGTTCCGCAGACGGTGCGCCTCGTCGATCACCACCAGATCCCAGGGAATGGCGTGGACATCCCCGGCCTTGCTCTTGGCAAACTGGTAGGAACAGATGACGATTTCCGGCGCCTCAAACGGTCGGAATTGCCCTTGCCTGATGGCGGCATTGTAGGTCTTGGCTTCGATAATACGGCAGGGCAAAAAGAATTTTTCGGCCAGCTCCTGAAACCACTGCTTGCGAAGGTTGGAAGGGGTGATGATCAGAATGCGCCGTTTGCGTTCGGCCCACTTCTGGGAAAGGACGAGCCCGGCCTCGATGGTCTTGCCAAGGCCGACCTCGTCGGCCAGTAGCGCTCCCTTTGACAGCGGCGACTGAAAGGCAAAGAGCGCCGCATCCACCTGGTGGGGATTCAGATCGACCTGGGCACTGGCCACCGCGCCAGCGAGCTTTTCGACACTGTCCGGGGGGCAGCGTTTGGTCAGTTCATGGGCGTAATATTTTGCGTGGTAGTCTGTTAGCTGCATGAAAGACGATTTGGAGCCCCCTCGGCAAAACACCCTATATTCTGTCAGGAAGCATTGTAGCCAACTCCGCTGACTTCTGAAATGCCTTGTTTCAGTTTCTGCAACATGCAACAACTTCACTCTCGGCGCAGGCACTGTCGTAGCAATTTCCCTTGGCGGTCGTGCCGCACATCCGCCTATGTTGGTTCAAGAGGCTTTGGTTGCGGGAGGAACAATATTGATTGCCCCGGCCAGAACGCACGATCACTCCCCCGTGGGTATGCGCCGGCGCTCCAGAATGCACTTTTTACGGCCGGATTTCCTGCTTGAGCAGGCAGCAGGAGATGCGGTGGCGGGGGTGGCCGGCGTCGTCGTAGTCGATGTTGCCGGGCTGGAGCAGTTTGTTCATCACGCACCCTTCCCGGATATCCAGCGAGAAGAGTTTTTTCTCGGTGATCCCCGGTTGTTCGACCAGGCAGTTCTCCTCGATCTGAAAGGTATGAAGGGGAAAATCCTCGCACAACGGGCAGAGGTAGACCCGGCCGTTGGGGAAGAGGAAGTAGTTCTCCGCCACCAGGCCGGCGCACTGGAAGGGTTCGTCCGGCTCCAGAAAGACCTTGGGGTAGAGGACATGGATGCCCTTGGCCGCCGCGGCCTGCGCCACCGGCGGCACCACGGCCAGCCATTCCGCCGGCGTCACCTGGAGGTCCAGACCCTTGGCCTCCTGCGCCGACTTGCCGCGCAACCCGATCACCTGGATGAAAAACCGTTTGCAGCCGAGTTCGCTGAGCAGCTCCGGCATCCGGTGCAGGTGGTCGATGTTCAACCGGCTCACCGTGTAGATCACGCTCACGTCGAATCCCCTGGCCACCGCCTTTTTGAGGTTGGCGGTGCAGGTGGCAAAGACCCCCTCGCCCCGCAGCGGGTCGTTGACCTCCGGCGAGGGGCCGTCGAGGCTGAAGCTGATCACCGCCTCCTCCGGGGTGATCCGGTCGAGCAGGTCGTGGTGGAGAAAGCCGTTGGTATCCACGGTGACGCTCTGGTAGCCAAGCCCCCGCGCA